>JAYZBV010000073.1:0-78634 GCA_036338595.1 Planctomycetota bacterium
CAACCCGTACCACAAGCCGCAGCCAGATGGTTCGACTCGCCATGTAAGCCAGATTGCCGGTGACCTGGCCATCGAGTTTCTCTCCCAGCAGGTGAAAGAGAAACCGTTTTGCCTGTCTGTCAGTTTTAACGCTCCGCATGCCGAGGATAGTGACAAGCAGAATCACTACCCGTTCCCGAAGGCTGTCGCGCATCTATACGAGGATTCCACGATCGCGCCGCCTCGAATGGCGGCTCCGGAGATCTTTGAGTCGCAGCCAGAGTTTCTCAAGCGAGGTTTGAATCGCCAGCGATACTTCTGGCGATGGGATACGGACGAAAAGTACCAGAAAAATATCCGTGGTTACTACCGCATGATCAGTGGGGTGGATCACGTGGTGGGCCGTGTCGTGAAACAACTCCAGGCGGCGGGGCTTTCAGAGAACACGATCATCGTTTACGCAGGGGATAATGGTTACTACCTGGGACAACGAGGATTTGCCGGCAAGTGGTCCCACTACGAGGAATCGCTGCGCGTTCCCCTGGTGATTCATGATCCGAGGGCGAGCGATGATGCGCGCGGGAAGCGGGTTGACCAGGTCGCGCTGAATATCGATATTGCCGCGACGATCGTGGAACTGGCGGGAGTGGATGTGCCGGAGTCGTACCAGGGCCGCGGACTGGGGCCGTTGCTGGCAGGTGAAAAGCCCGACGGCTGGCGCACAGATTTTCTCTGTGAACACCTACTGCACATGCCGGGTGGAATCCCCAAGTACGAGGGCGTCCGCGGCGAGCGGTGGGTCTATGCGCGCTACTTCGAGCAGGATCCGCCATTCGAGTTTCTCCATGACCTGGAGAAGGATCCTGACCAGCTGGTCAACCACGCAACCGATTCGAAGTACTCCGGCCAGCTGGCGACGATGCGATCTCGCTGTGATGAACTCAGGGACAAGCACGGGGGAGAGTACTCACGAGAGAAATTTCCGCTGCGAGGGGATCGACAGCAGTCCCGGGGGGAGGCACGTCCACGCCGACTGGCCCGGGCACTGGGAGGCGAGCGCCCCAACGTGATCCTGATCATCTCGGATGATCAGACCTGGACCGATTTCGGCTTCATGGGCCACCCTGTCATCCAGACTCCCTCGCTCGACAGGCTGGCCAGGGAAAGTGCCACCTTCGTGCGCGGTTATGTTCCCACGGCCCTCTGTCGGCCATCGCTGGCAACCATGATCACGGGACTTTACCCGCACCAGCACAGGATTACCGGGAATGACCCGTCTCCCCCGCAGGGTGTCGGAGGCGCAGCACTTCGAAAGGATCCCGGTTTTCGGCAGCAGCGGGCACAGTTGATCAGCAATATTGATCGGGTTGCCACGATCCCAAAACTGCTTGCCGAGCACGGTTATCTCAGTCACCAGAGTGGCAAGTGGTGGGAGGGAAATTTCTCTCGCGGTGGTTTTACCCACGGCATGACACATGGTGATCCGGACCGGGGAGGACGGCATGGAGACGAGGGGCTGAAAATCGGCCGAGAGGGGCTCAAGCCAGTCTTCGATTTTATTGACGACGCAGGGGAGCAGCCTTATTTCCTCTGGTACGCCCCGTTCCTGCCCCATTCTCCCCACAATCCTCCTCAGCGGCTGCTTGGAAAATACCAGGCACCAGGCCGACCGATCCAGCTGGCTCGCTATTACGCAATGTGTGAGTGGTTTGATGAAACCTGCGGCCAGCTGCTCGACTACGTCGACAACAAGGACCAGCGCGACAACACGGTAGTCATCTTCGTGATCGATAACGGTTGGATTCAGCGAACGCCGGAGACGAAAGTGCCCGAGGGTTGGCGGCACAGTTTTGCACCTCGTTCCAAGCAATCACCCTTTGATGGCGGAACTCGAACACCGGTCATGGTTCGCTGGCCGGGGAAGGTGCGTCCAGGATTACGCCAGCAACTCGCCAGCAGAATCGACATCGCCCCCACAGTGCTGAGGGCATGTGGCCTGGAACCGCCAGCACAGATGGAAGGTATCGACCTTGTCGACCAGTCGTCCAACCGGGGACCGCTCCGTACCCACTTGCTGGGGGAAAGTTATGCTCACGACATTGCCGATGTTTCTGACCCGGAAAAGACGTTGCTGTATCGCTGGTGTATCGAGGAAAACTGGAAGTTCCTGGTGACCTACGATGGGACGATCGGCCGCAACAAATCGGTCCATCCCCAGACCACCTCCTCTCACCTGCTGTTTGACCTGGCGGCAGACCCTCATGAGCATGAAGATCTATCTGCTCAGCACCCGGAAGTGGTGAAGCGGCTTCAGCAGCAACTGGATACGAGCTGGCAGCTGAAAACAGCTCTCCCGCGGCCAGTGGAAGAGTGAAAATCGCTGGCTCAGCGGGCGGTGATTCTTCCAGCGTGACTCGATGGTCAGCAGGGACAGCAACTGAAAGGCCACAGATGAAGCCCGAGGTTTGGCACCGCTCTCCGGGAAACCGTGGTTCCCTGGCACGGTTCCTGGCTCCTTTCCTGCTGCTCATGATCGGAAGCTCCTGCCACATCCTGGATCCATCGACCAGCAGTGGAGATCCCTACTCGGGAAACGCATATCGTTTTCCATATGGGGTCATGCACAGGATCACCGGTGCCGACGGCATCCTCTGGCAACTGGATCCCGCCGGATGTCCGCTCGATTCGGAGTTGGCTGAAGAGGCGATCGAAACGGCGATGGAGAGCTGGAACCTGGCTGGCACATGCTCCTTTCGTCGCGCCGAGCCGACACAAGAAGCCACTCTCACGATCAGCTGGAAAGACGCTGATCATGGTCGACCCTGCGTCAGGTTCGGGATCTCATCGGAACTGGTGGCTCACATCGCCACCGCACCCACCTCCGGAGATCCGACACCCTTCTCGATTCATCTCAACGCCTCGGTCGATTGGACTCTCGAAAAATCTCCCGTGAAGGTGGCCCCATCCGGGACTGGCTTGAATGTCGGCATGAGGTTCCATCCGAGCCTGCCGGCAGTGATGGCGCACGAGGCAGGGCATGTGCTGGGCCTCGGCCATGTCCTGGTCGAGGGATCCGTGATGCAGCCAGTTCCTCTCGACGCATTGGGCTCGCCTGGTGAGGCGGATCTACTGGCAGTTCGCAGCCTCTATGGTGGAGGCGATGCGTCGGGTGCCGATGACCTGGAGATCTGCTGTGTCGACCCGCAGGGGAAGCCCCACCTCGCCGCTCCCATCATCCGGGGTCTCACTCCCCGCGACCGGGTCCGTATCCATCTCTTCGATATCGATCTGGACGGTAGAGATGAGATCGTGTTGCTGGGAAGAGGCCGTGCCACCGACGGGTCCGGGCTACTGATTCTCAAGTTCGGGGATGGAGCGCTCCTGGAAAGGACCATCGGCCCATTTCCGGGTGCGCTGTCAGGAAACCTGCCGCTGGCGGTGGGGAAGATCGGTAACGGCGATACGGTTCTGGCGCAACACCCCGATGATTCGAAGCCGCGCTATCACGCTCTGGTTTTCCCGATCGGTGGGCCCCCATTGAGGCCGCTCCTTCCCGGGGAGAGGTGGAACTCGGTCTCCGGTGGCGGGGGTGATGAGGATGGAGACGGTACCCTGGATCAGCCGATCACCGGCATTGCAGAATGCGGCATTGCAGATTACGGCATGGCAGATCTCGATGGTGACGGAGTGATGGAGTGGATCCGACGCGGAGGTGAGAGTTCATCTGACCCGTAGACGCACGATCGGGGATCTCTATTCGAAGAGAGCGTCGATGAAACTATCGGGGTCGAATGGCTGTAGATCCTCGATCGATTCTCCCACTCCGATGTACTTCACAGGCAAGCCGATCTCCTGAAGGATCGGGAAGATCACGCCTCCGCGGGCGGTTCCATCGAGTTTGGTGAGCACCAGCCCCGAGACCTCGATCGCCTCGTTGAATGCCTTCGCCTGGAGAATCGCATTCTGACCGGTCGTGGCATCGAGCACCTGGAGGACCTCATGGGGTGCGCCGTCGAGTTGCTTGGCGATGACACGGCCGATCTTTG
The DNA here is from genome assembly GCA_036338595.1 of Planctomycetota bacterium. Taxonomy (GTDB): domain Bacteria; phylum Planctomycetota; class UBA8108; order UBA1146; family UBA1146; genus QNYK01. The sequence continues at coordinate 4,026 of JAYZBV010000073.1, forward strand.
AGAGCTGGTCCATCAGGGGCTTCTCGGTGTGGAGGCGACCAGCAGTGTCGATCAGAAGGACATCTGCCTGCTGATTGCGTGCGATCTCGACTGCATCGAAGACGACCGAGGCAGGGTCGGCTCCCGACTCGCCACGGACCATCTCGACTCCGAGTCTCTCGCTCCAGATGCCCAGCTGGTCGATCGCTGCTGCACGAAATGTGTCTCCTGCAGCGAGCACAACGCTGCGGCCTTCCGAACACCATTGATGGGCCAGTTTGGCGATGGATGTGGTCTTGCCGACACCATTGACTCCAGCGACGACAACAACGGTGGTGCCCTGTTCGGCCCACTCGATCGAATGGCCACATCCAAGTCGTTTTCGTAACCGCTCCTTGAGAAAGGGGATCGCCTCTTCTGCCGAAAATTCTCGGTCGCTGTATGCTTCTCTCAGGTCGTCGCACAGGTCCATCGCAACCACGGGGCCGAAATCCGCCTGGATCAGGATCGTCTCGACCTCTTCGAGCAGTTGATCATCGAGTTTGCGTCCGAGTGTGAAGACGGAGGAGAGTGCGCTGCGAGTCTTTCCCAGACCCCTTCGCAATCGTGCGAAGGCTCCCAGTTTTTCATTCTCGTCAGCAGGGTCATTGGATTCCTTTTTCCCGAAGAGGTTACCGAGGATCATCGGCTTGCTCCGTTTCTCTCAGCAATCGGTCGAGAATTCCGTTGACGAAAGCTGCAGACTTCTCGGTGGAGAATCTTCTGACGATTTCGATCGCCTCATCGATGGCGACTCTGGGTGGGACATCATCGATCCATCGGAGTTCCGTGGCTGCGATCCTCAGCACATTTCGATCGATCACTGCCATGCGGGTCATGCGCCAGTTCTTGCTGGCGGAGTCGATCCACTCATCGATCTCGGCGGGGCGCTCCCAGTAGGCCGAGAGGATCGACCGGGCGTGTGGGCGAGAGTCGGCCTCTGCGGCGAGACTGTTCATCACCTCTTCGGCGATTTCCATCGAAGCCTCATGGCCTTGCTGGTCCCACTGATGCAGGCACTGAAGAGCGAGCTCCCGTGCTTTTCTGCGCATTCCTGCAGTGGACATCACTCACTCACTTCCCGTGGTATCTGCTGATAGAGACGGATCATCTCGATGGCGGCCTGGGCCGAATCGGCTCCCTTGTTACCCCGTTGGCCTCCACATCGCTCCATCGCCTGGGTGCGGTTGTCGGTGGTGAGGACACCAAAGATCACGGGAATCTTGCCCTTCGAGGAGAGCCTGGAGATGGCATCCGCACACGGTCCGGCGACATGGTCGAAGTGAGGAGTCTCTCCCCGGATGACGCAGCCGAGAGTGATGATGGCATCATGATTTCTTGCCTTGTGAAAACGAGTCGCTGCGCCTGCGATCTCGAATGCGCCAGGAACCCACGCAACATCGATATCTGAACCGGACACGCCCAGTTCTTCGAGGCGTCCAAGCGCACCTTCGAGAAGTTTCTGGCACGGTTCTCCGCTGAAGCGAGAGACGACGATGGCGATCTTCAGGTGGCTGCCATCGTGAGATCCTTCGAGAATGGGAGTCACAGGGTCAATCCGTTCCGTCGCGTTTGGATCCGCCAGCGGTCAGGAGGAGGATGATCCCTACCACGATCAACAATCCGATGACTACGACCACAAGGAGGCCTGAGACACTGATACTCATCTGGTAACTCCTATTCCCACTCGATGGTGGATGGCGGTTTGCTGGAGATGTCGAGAACGACTCGATTGATCCCCTGCACCTCGTTACAGATCCGATTCGAGATCCTGGCCAGGATCTCCTGCGGAGGCAGCATCCAGTTCGCGGTCATGCCATCCGTGGACTCGACGATTCTCAGAGCGGCAGTGCAGTCGTAGGTGCGCTGATCGCCCTGGACTCCTACCGACCTGACTGGAAGTAGTACGGCGAATCCCTGCCAGATGTCACGGAACCGGCTCCAGCCAAGCAACTCCTCCTGGACGATGGCATCGGCAGATCGGAGGATCTGCAGCCTCTCGCGGGTCACCTCGCCGACGATACGGATAGCGAGACCAGGTCCCGGGAACGGTTGGCGTTGGACGATCTCATCGGGAAGCCCCACCTCCTTGCCGATGACTCGAGCCTCGTCCTTGAACAGGAACCGAAGCGGCTCGATCAGTTCGAAGTCGATATCCTCAGGCAATCCGCCAACATTGTGATGACTCTTTATGGTAGCGGAAGGGCCTTCGAATGGACTCACGCTCTCGATGACATCGGGGTATAGAGTTCCCTGAGCGAGAAATCGTGCGTCTTTGAATTGGCGGGCAGCTTCACTGAACTCTTCGATGAACTGGTGCCCGATGGCTTTTCGCTTCGCCTCCGGGTCGGTCACCCCGGAGAGCCTTTCGAGGAATCGATCGGTCGCATCGATGAATCGAAAATCGAGCCCGAACTGATTGCCGAAAACCTCGCACACCTGTTCCGCTTCGCCCTGGCGAAGAACTCCATTATCGATGAAGAAGCAGGTCAACTGATCTCCGATGGCCTTGTGGATCAGCATGGCGACCACCGAGGAATCCACGCCGCCCGAAAGTGCGCACACGACCTTGTCGGTTCCGACCTTTTCTTGAATCTCCGCAACTGCACGGGAAACATAGTCCTGGATCTCCCAGTCTCCGGAGAAGCGGCAGATCCGGTACAGGAAGTTATTGAGGATCTTTCCATCATCCTGGGTGTGGGTCACCTCAGGATGAAACTGAAGCCCCCAGAACTGATGGGCCGCATCGTATACCGCTGCCAGGGGTGTATTTTCGGTATGCGCAATCGGGACGATGTCGCTGGAGATCTCGTTGACTCGATCGCCGTGGCTCATCCAGACTTGCATCCGGTCATCACAACCGTGAAAGATCGGGTTGTCGGTCTCGTTGAGGAAAATGGTGGTATCACCGTATTCACGCTCTTTCGAAGCGGTGACCCGGCCACCGGTGGCCTGGCAAGCGACCTGCATGCCATAGCAGATGCCGAGCACCGGAACGCCCATGTCGAGAATATCAGCATCGAATGTCGGCGCATCATCATCGTAGACCCCGCATGGGCCTCCACTGAGAATCACTCCCTGGACTCCGAGGTCTCGCAATTGCAGTGCCGTGGTCGTGCAGGGAAGGATCTCGCAGTAGACACGATTTTCTCGCACACGTCTGGCGATCAACTGGCTGTATTGCGATCCAAAATCGATGATCGCACAGAACTGGTTGTTCGATCCAGAAGCCAAGCCTGTCTCCTCTCGAAAATGATGCCTATTCGACCCTTTCGCGGGTCCCCAGTGCCGGCTTCTCGTAGGAGTACATGTCGTGAACTCCTCCCTCACGCTGAGCGGACTGGGTTCGCGTTTCAAAACAGAGGTCACCACTGTCGAGGATGGAATGCAGCATGCTCATGTCCCGGACACCGATGTCCTGGAAAGCATGCTTCAAGCCCTGGCACAGGTAGGGGACAAGATTGCGAATCGGACCCTTGTCCATCACCATCCCGGAGACTCCTTGTGCAACCCGCACGGTCTCATCCTCGGAGAAGTACCGCTTGCCACCTCCGACATCCATCGCCTCGATGGATGCCATTCCACGGTAGCGCTTGAGCCGGATCCCATTCTGGTAGAAGTACTCGCCGGGGGTCTCCGATGTTCCCGAGAACATCAGGCCCATCATCACTGCCGAAGCTCCCATTGCCAAGGCCTTGACGATGTGGCCAATATCTCTGATACCGCCATCCGCGATGACAGGAACTCCCTGCTCCCTGCAGTGTAATGCGCAATGATAAACTGCCGCAGCCTGACCACGGCCGACTGCCATCGTCTCCTGAGTGGTACAGATGGAACCAGGACCCATGCCGACGCGAATTCCGTCGGCGCCTGCCTTGATCAGGGCGGCGCACTGGTCCTGGGTGACGACATTTCCGGCGATCACCTGCAAGTCCGGGTATGTTGAACGAATATGGCGAAGCATATCGATCTGATAGACAGAGTGTCCCTGCGCACTATCGATGACCACTACATCGACTCCCGATTCGACCAGCGCATCTAGTCGATCGCGATCTTCTGGCCTGGTCGAGAGAGCCGCTCCCACCATCAGTTGCTTGTCGATGCTCTTGGAAGCATCCGGGAACTCGCGATTCTTCATGATGTCGGTGCGGGAAACGAGTGCGGTGAGACGACCATTCTCATCGATGATCGGTAATTTTCCTCGCTTCGAATCGCGAAGCATCCTGTTGGCATCTCCGAGTGTCACACCCTTTGGTGCCGTGATCAGGTCGGTCGTCATCATTTCGCCCAGCAGGGTCGACCGGTCCTGCTCGAAATCGACATCCCGGTTGGTGACGATGCCCACTAACTTCGAGGCGAGCGTTCCGTCCTCGGTGATGGGAATGCCAGAGAATCCATGTTTGGAGCGAATTTCATCGACGTCCGAGATGCAATTCGTCGGGCTCAGCACAACGGGTTCGGTGATGAAACCATTTTCGTAGCGCTTGACTCGCCTGACCATGCGAGATTGCTGCTCGATGGTGTTGTTGTAGTGAATGAATCCGATCCCGCCGAGAAGGGCCAGTTGAACCGCCATCTCGGATTCGGTGACGGTGTCCATCGGAGATGAGCACAGCGGGGCAGAGAGTTCGATATCGCGAGTAATGCGGGTCTGTAGACTTACTTCCTGAACCCCGAAGTCGATGTATCCAGGCAGGATGATGAGGTCATCGTAGGTGAGGCTATTGTTGGACTGGAACAGTCCACGGGCATTCATTCCGTCGGTCACAGGACCCCCTTGCTTCGCCTCAAATGAGCCAGCCCCCCTCGAGGCTGCTCATCCGCCGGATACGGGCAAATCGGGAGGTTCCCGATCGGTTCATCCCGACGGAACCACCCCGCGGCGACAATTCGTTGGAAGGGGCAGTGGACAGAGTTTAGGGGCGGGAGGGTCCAAGTCAACGAGACCCGCCGAGACGGTCGATGGTGCTGCTGGGAGCCATTTCCCCTGCCGAGGACGGTTTCCTCGGCAAGGAGCCTCCCTTATCTTTCACGGGCAAGAGGACCAGTCCCGGCCGGGGTGTCAGAAGATGACCTCCGGTAACATCTTGCAGGTACGGGCCCGGCTCCGTGTACCGGCCCGGAACTCACTGTCCAGCCAGACCCAGGAACGAGGAAACCACATGTTCAGCGAAGAAGACCACCCCGATGACGAGTTCACTTCGGCACAAGATGGCAGCGATGAGAGCCAGTCACCAGCCGAAGACCCCCCCGAGGGAACTGCGAACACCATCGTTCAGGTTCAGGAGGCAGTCTCCGAGTTACGACGTCAACTCGGTAACATCATCGTAGGTCAGGACGAGGTCATCGATCAACTGCTGCTGTCACTACTGTCCGGTGGGCACTGTTTGCTGGTGGGAGTGCCGGGTCTTGCAAAGACGCTGCTCATCAGCACGCTGGCGCGGGCACTGTCACTATCCTTCAACAGGATTCAGTTCACGCCGGATCTGATGCCCAGCGACATCACCGGCACCGAGGTGATCCAGTCCGATACCGCCAGCGGCGATCGAGTCTTTCGATTTGTTCCTGGTCCTATCTTCGCAAATGTTGTGCTGGCCGATGAGATCAACAGGACACCTCCCAAGACTCAGGCAGCTCTCCTGGAAGCGATGCAGGAGAAACAAGTCACCGTAGGTGGAAACCGCCACCCCCTGGACCCGCCGTTCTTTGTACTGGCAACCCAGAATCCCATCGAGCAGGAGGGAACCTATCCGCTTCCCGAGGCGCAACTGGACCGATTCATGTTCAACATTCGCGTCGACTATCCCAGCGCAGATGAAGAGCTTGAAATCATGCAGCGCACCACGGGGGGAACAGATGCCGAAGTGCTTCAGGTTCTAGACGGTAAGAAGATCCTCGAATTGCAGGCGCTGGTTCGTAGCGTCCCGATAGCAGATGATCTGATCAGGTATGCGCTTCGGTTGACCCGAGCGACCCGCGTGCGAACCGATGAGGCGCCCGATTTTGTCCGGAGACATGTCCAGTGGGGAGCAGGTCCACGGGCAGGTCAATACCTCGTGCTCGGAGCGAAGGCGAGCGCGATCCTGGATGGTCGCCCACATGTGACCGGGGATGACATTCGCCGGGTGGCACTTCCTGTGCTTCGACACAGGATAGTGACCAATTTCGCTGCGGAAGCGGAAGGGGTCACCTCCGACGACATCATCGAGAAGTTGTTGGAAGAAACGGCGGCGCATGTCGTCTGAAGAGGCGCAGCGACTGCTCGACCCTGCATCACTGGCGAAAGTCGCCGGTCTGGTCGTCCGTGCCCGGATGATCGTCGAGGGGTCGATCACGGGTCTCCACCGAAGTCCATTCCACGGCTCGTCCGTCGAGTTTGCGGAGCACAGAGAGTATGTCGCTGGAGACGATATCCGTCACATCGACTGGAAAGTCTTCGGCCGCTCCGATCGTTTCTACATCAAACAGTTCGAGGAGGAGACAAATCTGCGGGTTCAACTGGTGCTCGACGCCAGTGAGTCAATGACCTACGGCTCGGGAGCGATGACCAAGTTGGACTACGCCAGAACACTCGCGGCTTCTCTCGCCTACTTGATTCTTGGTCAGCAGGATGCTGTCGGTGCGCTCGTCTTCGATGATGAGATCCGGGCAGAAGCACCCATCTCGCAGAGCAGAAGTCACCTTCAGGACCTGGTAACGGTCCTGTCCCAGCAATCAGGACAGGACACCACCGACATCGGTCAGGTTCTTGCAAATGTTTCTGATCGTTTGAAGCGCCGCTGCCTCATAGTTCTGCTCTCTGATCTGTTCGACGATCAGGATCGCCTGGTGCATGGCCTACGCAGGCTGCGCCATGCCGGGCACGATGTCCTCGTGCTTCACATCATGGACCCCGATGAGTTGAATTTTCCCTTCACGAGAATGACTCTGTTCGAAGGACTAGAGGATCTGCCTGTTCAACTGGCAGATCCGGATGCTGTGCGCGAGGCCTATCTGGTCGAAGTGCGTGAGTTCATGCGAAATCTGCGCAGAGATTTTCGCAACAGTGGCATCCAGTACCAGTTGGCGGATTGTTCACTCGGGTTTGACCAGGTGCTTCGTGAGGCACTGGTTCGTAGGGTAGGCGGGCGGAAATGAACTTTGCCAATCCTGCACTGCTTGGATTCCTTGCTCTGGGACTGATTCCCATCGTGATCTATCTGATCAACCGACAGCGATACCGTCGGCGCCCATGGGCGGCGATGGAGTTCCTGCTGAGAGCGATGAAGAGACACAGACGACGTCTCAGGCTCGAGAATCTCCTGCTGCTACTGCTAAGAACAGTGGCTTTACTTCTATTCGTGATGGCGATGGCGCGTCCGACAGTCTCCACGGACGCATTGCCGATCCTGGGTCAGCAGGTTCGCAGAGAGGGTGTGATCATCGATGCATCGGGAAGTTCAGCAGCGAGGATGACCAGCCGTACCTCGATGGAAACTGCCCGGGATCAAGCTCGTCAGTTGCTACTGGGTCTGGAGAAGGGCGACCAGGCTACATTACTCGTCGGGGGATTACCTCCTTCGGAAACTCCGATCCCTCGTCCGGAGATGGTGGGAGACGCGGGTCCTCCAGGAATTCTCGGCGATCTGGAACAACTGGCACCCGGCTGGCTCACCCTCACCCCTGAGGTGCTCATCTCGGATGCTGCATCGATGGTGGTCGAACAGGGAGGTGCCTGGAACTTTCACATCTACTCCGATTTTCAGCGAGGCGATTGGCTCTCGGAGGACGGAGCGGAACTTCCAGCAGTGAGGGAATCACTGGCGAGACTGGAAGCTACTGGTGCACAGTTGATATTGCATCAGGTCGGACCGGAGCGGCCGCGCAATGTCACGCTTTCATCACTTCGTCCATCCACAGGTCTGATCAGTTCGGATGTTCCGATTGCGTTCCAGGCGGTGATTGAGAATGCCGGCATCGAATTGGTACCGGGAATAGAGGTCGAGTTCCTCGTGGATGGCCAGGTTCAGGGTAGCCGCAGGATAGACATCGATGGAGGTGAGGGCCGAACCATCTCATTCCCTTACATCTTTCGGATGCCAGGGGTGGCCCGGGTCGAGGTACGACTTCGAAGTGATGATCTGGATCGAGACGATGTGAGGTACTTCGCCGCCGAAGTCCTGGAGGCTGTAGATATTCTGGTCGCAGATGGCGGCTGGGATCCGGTAGAGGAGTCTTCCGAGTCCGATTGGTTGGTTGCGGCTCTGGGCGACGACGAGGTTGGACCCACCGGAGTACGCCTTTCCCCATACAGGGTCGAGGTGGTTCCGGAGGATCGTCTTCTGTCTGCGGATCTCGCCTCTGCACGAGTCCTGGTGCTGGCGGATGTCGCCAACATGGAAGAGGAGTTCTCGAGTAAGATCGATGAATTCCTGCAGCAAGGTGGTGGCGTACTGGTCTTCACCGGAGCCCGGATGAAATCAGACAGTTGGACGAGAAATGCCTGGCGAAACGGGGATGGCTGGTTCCCGTACGAGGCGGGGCCCGCCATCGAGGACAAGAGACGGCAGATCTTCTATCACTGGCAGATCGATGCGCCCGAGCACCCCGTGCTGGAATACCTGTCCGGTTTCCCCGAGGCAGGGCTAGGGGATGTCGCCATCAATGGACACAGGCCTCCGTTGACTCCGGTTCCTGAGGCAGATGTCCTGATGTCCCTGGACAATTTCGAGTCGACACCGATCCTGGTCCAGAAGGCCTGGGGCGGCGGAGTCGTACTTGTATTCGGGACCGGTGCTGATCGAGACTGGAGTAACTTTCCCATCACGCCGGCCTATGTTTGCTTCCTGCATGAAGCGATGCCTTGGCTCACCTTGCGCGATGGAGGTGGGCGCAATCTGGCGCTCGGGCAGCCGTGGATCCAGAAGATCTCCTCTGAGGATTATGCGACTCGAGTCACCATGTTGACTCCCGACGGCGGAGCGGTGCCTCTGGCGCTTCGCGAAACAGATGACCGACGCTCCTTCGATCTCAATGTTGCCGGTCGCTGGGTTCCTGGCGTGTACGAGGTTCGTTTCGAGAAGGACACGGGCGAGGTGCGCAGCGATTCCTTCGCCGTCAATGCGAAGGCATCGGAGGGTGCTCTGGTTTTTGCAGACCCCGAGGAGATCGCAACGATTTATCCTGCAGTTGTCCACGACGACTCTCAGATGAATTTAGAGGATGACAATCAGCGCAGCTCGGTTCTGGGAGATCTCTGGTATCCACTGTTCTGGGTCGTACTGGCGTTGCTTGTGGCGGAAACCTGTCTCGCCTACTTCTTTGGCCGCGCAAGAAGGAGAGGCGAATGATGTCCCTTGTTCTGGCGCTTTCAGAGACTCGTCTCGAAACCCGGATCGAATGGCTTGCAGCACCAGAGCCATGGATCATCGCCGTGGTCATCCTGCCGCTGCTGATCGGCCTCAGCGCCTGGGGGTACAGGGGGGATCAGGGGAGACTCGGAGGCACAACGAGATTCATGCTGGGATCGCTTCGCTTTCTTGCGCTCCTGCTCGTGGTTCTGATCCTGTTTCGCCCGACCCTCACGAAGGAGCGAGTTCAGACCGAATCATCGACGGTGTTGATCGTTGTCGACGATTCATTCTCGATGGGGATCCAGGACAGATGGTCCGATCCATCGATTCCTCCTGCGATCACATCCGTATCGGGCGTTCCCATCGTCGAGCAAACGACCAGGCTGGATATCGCTCGTGGTGTATTGACCGGGGGGACCTCTGACCTGGTGGAGCGCCTGCGACAGAATGCAGATGTGCGAATCGTGGCCGGATCCGATGGAGTCCGTGGCATTGCAGATCTTCCGAAGCGCCAGGGTGGTGAATCACCGACCACCGACGAGGTTTCCTTCGACGCCAGCAAGATCGAACTGCGGGGGCGCGTGAGCAGGATCGGCGATGCGATGGGGGATACCCTCGATGATGCGCGAGGGAAGACCGTCGCTGCAATGGTTCTCCTGAGTGACGGAAGAGACAGTGGCGGCGCAGTAACTCCAGAGGAAGTGGCACGTCGGTTTGGTGCGCGGGAAATCCCCATCCATGTCATCGGGATCGGTAATGCCGAGGAACCCCGTGATATTCGCCTGATAGACATGGATATCGCGGATGTCGTACTGGAGGGAGACAGGGTTCCGGTCGACTTCCGAATCGCTGCAGAAGGATATGAGGGTGTCGACGTCCGGGCAGAGCTACAACTGTTGCGGGAGGACGGGGGAATCGAACAACGTGTTCCTTACTACCCTCGAATCGGTAAGGACGGGCAGGTCGTCCCTCACCGTCTTGAGTTCACACCTCGATCTCCTGGCAAGTACCTCTGTCGAGTCGAGATTGATCATCAACCTGGAGAATTGTTCAGCGAGAATAACGCACTGGAACGTCCGGTCACCGTTGTCGCAAGGAAGATCAAGGTACTCTACGTGGAAGGGCCTCCCCGATACGACTACCGGTACCTGAAAAATTCGTTGATCAGAGACCCGACGATGGAAACTCAATGCCTGTTGCTCGAAGCAGACCCGGAGTTTCCCCAGGAGTCATCGCCAGGGGTTGCTCCACTCAGAGAATTTCCTCGCACTCGAGAAGAGTTGTTTCAATACGATGTCTTGATACTTGGAGATATCCGTCCTGACGCTCTGTCGGTGAATCAGAAGGAGTGGATAGTAGAGTTTGTGGATGATCATGGTGGTGGCCTGGTGTTCATCGCCGGCCAGTGGTTCATGCCAAGGAGGTTCAGAGGCGATCCACTCGAGCGAGTTCTGCCGGTGGAACTCGAAGAAGCAGATGATCGTGGATCGATGTCGAGGGACCTGGTGGAACCATTTCATGTCCAACTGACTCCCGAAGGGCTGGAGCATCCCGTGATGCAACTGGTATCGGACGGTGAAAAAAACAAAGAACTCTGGCAGTGGCAGGGCCGCAGCGATCAAACGATGCCGGGTTTCTTCTGGTACCAGCGAGTCAAGAAACTCCGAAAGGGTGCCGTGGCGCTTGCGGTTCATGAGTCTGATGAGCACTTCACCTATGGACCGAGACCGATCTTCGCGTTCCAGTACTTCGGTCGAGGTCGTACCTTCATCTCCCTGACCGATGACACATGGAGGCTGAGGAGGTTGGTCGGGAACCGCTGGTTCTATCGCTTCTGGGGTCAGGTCACTCGATTCGTCGGAGCTGCCCGGTTGCTGGGTCCCTCGAAGCGGTTTTCGGTGAGTGTAGATCCGAGGGAAGTGGTACTCGGAAATGAGGTCAAGATACTGGCCAGGATGCTGGGACCCGATTTCAAGCCGACCTCGGAAGAGGAAGCCCTGCTGAGGATGGAGCGAGTCGAGGATTCAGATGGCCGGGCGCTGGAAATTCAGGCGGTCCGAAACCCTGCACGGCCGGAGTACTACGAGGCCTCCATCGAGGCGCGAGCTCTGGGTGAGCACAGAATCTCCCTCATCGATCGCGAGGAGGAGGTCGCCAGTACCGTGTACAGGGTCGTTGTACCCCAACTGGAGTATGCGGATCCGAGGATGGACAGAACGCGCCTCCAGCAGATTGCAACCCTCTCCGGTGGCAAATATCATGAGGTGACGGACGCCGCAAATGTTGCCGAGGAGGTGGAAGCGCTGGAGAGAGAAGTGCCGATTTCCGCCGAGCGAGAGCCTCTCTGGGATCATCGCTGGGTTCTGGCCCTCTTTACGCTGCTGCTGACTGTAGAATGGATACTGCGAAAGGTAGTCCGGCTCCCTTGAAGAAATTCCTCACCTCCACTGACTCCAGCCATTTGAAACAGCGATCAGCGTTTCGTCCTCTACTGCTGACCTCGTTGCTGCTGTTTTCTGTCAATGGCACTCTCCGAGCGGATATCGGCTCAGCCTTGATCCCCTTGCTGGTCGGGGCCGACGGGGTCATCCAGGAGTATCGGAATGCGGTGTCTCACATCGATTCAGGGGAAGTCCTCAAGGGAATCCGCAAGATCCAGGTTCTTCATGAAACCGTGTGGGGGAACAACCCCCAGATGGAGGCCGATTCCTCCGATAACTGGCGAGTCGTCAGGCCACTTTCAACTCGAATCATCGAAAGATTGCGAGCACTGCCTCCTGAGCACCAGCAGATGTATCGCAAGGAGTTCGACATTCAAGCTCGCTCCGTGCTCGATAGAGCACTGTCCGACATGGACCCGGAAGCGCTCCTGAGAGCGGCAGATATCTACCCTTTGACCGATGCGCGGATCGAAGCGCTGGTCGCAGCAGGCGACCTTTTCCTCGAGCGAGACCAGCCTCAACTGGCGGTCGGTGCCTGGGATCTAGTACTGCTTGAACTGGCAATTGGCGACCAGAATGCCGCTCGCAGTGATGAGTTATCCATCTCCTTGAAGCCTCGTCTGTGGCTGGCACTGATGCGGGCAGGGAAATCGCAGCGAGCAGAAAAACTGAGAAGCGAGGCGGGTGACCAGGGGCAACCCTTCGAAGAGAGTTCCATCACTTCAATGCCTTCCGATCAGGCGCATGTTCCGGAAAATCCCATCGAAGAGGGTGTGATCGCCTGGAAGACGCACAACTACTCGCAGCATGTTGCCTACGGTACCGGGCGAGGAAGAAGTTACTATCCCGACCTGACGGGTTCGATCCTGACACCCGGGATCGGCCAGGACTGGGTAGCCATCGCAACTTCGAGGCGCCTCCTTCGTTATGACCTTCGTACCGGAAAACTGGTAGCCAACGATAACCTCCATTCTGGAGCGCCGTACTTCGAGGAGCAGGATCCGGATTCTCGCCTGTGGGCGGCGACCGACGGTTCATTACTGATCTCCAGTTACGTCGCCTGGGCCAGTCGCCGTGAAGATTACCTGGGATTCGACATCCAGGTCTCTCTCCCGTCGCGTGCCATGAAGTGCTGGGATGTGAACGGTGATGGAAGGCTGCTCTGGGACACATCGGATCGGTCAAACGGCGATGCGATGCTCAGAAAAAGTTCGTTCAACTCGACCCCGGTGATCAAGGACGGCAAGGTCTGGGCACTCGGTTGGAGGAAGAGCGGCTACATCGATGTGACTCTCTGGTGCCTGGATGCGAGAACAGGAAAGAAGATCTGGTCTCGACCGATTGTCGGTAACCAGGTGGAACTGACGATGTTCGGTGAACCGGCACGAGAGCCGATTCTGGGGTCGGTACTCCTCGCAGACGGCATGGTTTATTGCTGTTCCAACCTCGGTGTGATTGCCGCGATGCGCGCATGGGATGGGCAGGTGCAGTGGATAGCCGAATACGATCGTCAATCCAAGCGAAGTTACCGAAGTCGTTACCGTCAGCCTCGAAGGGGCAGAGTCTGGGCGCCGAATCCACTTGTATTGCATGACGGAAAGTTGTTCGTGACGCCTCTCGATTCGAGTCAACTCCATGCCATCAATGCCGAAACCGGTTCCATCATCTCGCAAGTCGAGGGTAAGGGACTGGGTCCTCATATGCTCGGTGTGACCGATGGAAGGCTGGTTCTGTTTGGTGATCTTCTCACCTCGATGATGGTGAGCGATATCGGGAGATCCGAACAGTGGAATCAGGCTCTCACTCGATCCCCAGCCACCGCCAGGCCAGCCCTGGTAGAAGGTGGAGTGATCTACATCAGCGTCAATGAATCTGCGTTGTATCAGCAAGCACTGGACCACACTCATGCGACAAGAGTGATCGCATCCCTCTCCGACGGCCCGAAGCAGCGCCCCGGCATCGGCGTCTTCCGCGCGGAAAGTTCCATCGGTGGGCGAGTGGATGTTGTCGGTGATCGCATCATCCTCACCAATCTCATCCAGGCCACGTGCCTGACCCAGCGACTGGCGATCTGGGAGGATAAGTGATGAACACCGGAACCAGGTGGCTAATACTGGTGATGTCCGTGTTGCTCGTTTTTCCGGCACCAAGTGCTCTGACCTTTGCCGTAGACGATGATGAGCCGACTCGAATCATCGATTTGAAGTTGCAAGAGCGAGCACGCCTTGCCGCAGAGAGGGGTCTTGAATTTCTCAAACAGACCCAGAATGCGGATGGGTCCTGGACCGACAAGATCGGTCGGAAGGTCCATTACGAGTACCGTGGAAGACTTGGCAAGCACGTCGGGGTGACCTCGCTCGCCTGCCTTGCGTTTCTCGCCCAGGGGAGTCTCCCGGGTCGAGGAAAGTACGGCGAACAGGTTGAGAAGGGCCTCGACTTCATCCTGAGGACGGTTCAGACCAACGGATTCATCTCCACCGATGAGTCAAGGATGTACAGCCACGCCTTCGCCACTCTATTCCTTGCCGAGGTCTACGGCATGACCGGAATGGAGAAGGTCAAGGAGAAGCTAAAGAGCGCTGCAGGGCTGATCATCCAGGCGCAGAATGACACGGGTGGTTGGCGCTACCAGCCGGGAGCGGATGATGCGGACATGAGTATCACCGTCTGTCAGGTGATGGCATTGAGAGCTGCCAGAAACGCTGGTATCCACGTGCCGAAGGAGGTGGTAGATGCCGCCATCAAGTACGTGCGAGATTCCTCGAACATAGAAAGTGGCGGGTTCATGTACCAGCATGAGGTCGGACCCACTGGACGGGTGCAAAGATCGAGGACCACTTTTCCTCTCACCGCTGCGGGGATCACTGCGCTCTACGGTGCTGGGGTTTATGAGGACCGCATCATCGATCGTGGGTTGATCTATCTGCGCCACCATCGGCCGAGAAGATACGAAGCTCTCAATACCTTCGACTACTACTACGGGATGTACTACGCAACCCAGGCCGCTTTCCAGCGTGGCGGCGAGTTCTGGACTTCATGGCACAGGGACACATGGCGCGACATCCTATCTCTGCAGAATCCGGATGGGTCGTGGCAAGATCTTGTGGGACCCAATTATGCGACTGCGATGGCGTGTATCATCCTTGAGATTCCGTTCCAGTACCTGCCGATATTCGAGAGGTGATCGTGATCGATCCGATGGAAACAGCCTCGATCGAGAGACCTCGCCTGGCACTCCAGAAGATCCGGGAGTTGCGAGGGCGTAGACGGTTGATGCGATCCATCACCGGAGGATTCCGCTGGTTGGTGGTGGTGATTGCATGCGTCTGGCTGATGTTCTTGCTCGATTGGTTTGCAGATCTTCCGATGGCACTCAGGGTCGGGCAGATCGCAGCGACCGTCACGCTGCTACTGATTACCTTTCGTGCCATCTTGTTGGCAGCGAGGACTCCTGCGACAGAGGATCAACTCGCCTCCATGGTAGAAAAAGCATCCAGTGAACTCGAAGACGCTCTGATCACAGCAGTTCAATTGACAGACCCTGAGAATCCTCGGCGCCATCTCTACAATCCGGAACTCATCGAAGAGACCGTCAAGATCGCAGAGAGCCGAATGGCCAACATGCGGCCAGGACGATTGCTATCCTGGAGCCGTGCCTTGTCGACGATCGGCCTGCTGTCTCTGCTGCTCTTTCCTGCCATCATCGGTGGTTGGCTGCGGCCTGATCTTCTTCACACCTTCGTCGAGCGCGATCTATTGCTCGGAAATGACCCCTGGCCCCGTGCCTATGATCTGGTGGTGACGAGCCCGAAAGATACAGATCTAGTGGTGGCAAAGGGGACATCATTGGTGATCGATGTACTCAAGACTCGTGGAGGAAATGCCCGTGCATTCCTGGATGTGGTCTTCCCTGCAGTCGAGGGGCGAAGGGAAATGAAAGAGGAACTCGCACTCGACCGCAAGGGAACAGCTGGGTTTCGCCATGTCTTTCAAAATCTTCAGAGAGACATCCAGTTCCGGGTGGAATGCGGAGATTTCAGTGGCCAGTGGTATTCCATCCAGGTTCGGGCCAGGCCTCGAATCGAGGAGATGGCACTTCAGTACGAATTTCCAGAATACACGGGACTCTCTTCAGAAGGCGAAGACTCGCGATCCGGGAGTGGGCACGTCAAGGCCCCGACCGGCACGCGTGTCAACTTTGTCGCACGCACCAGCATAGATGTGAAGAGTGCGGTTCGAATGGAAGCCCGACCCAGTGGTGATGGTGAAATCGTGACCGAGTCGACGATAACGGTCGAGGATGGAAACACACTCCGGGGAGATTTCATTGCAGAAGCGGATGCACGCTGGTGGATTTCCCTCGACTCTGAACAGGGATTCACTAACGACAATCCGATCATCTGGCGTATCGCGGTCATCCCCGACAGGGCACCGGAGGTGTCCATCGATGAACCGGGTCAGAACATCGAGATCACCCCCCGGGCGCTGTTGGATCTTTCGGTGCTCGTTCGAGATGATTACGGAGTCCAGTCCGGAAATCTGATCTTCGAACCGGAACTGGAGGGAGAATGGGAACCGAGGGTGATCCCGCTCGATGAGATAGGAACTGCCGAGGGCCTGCACGCAGATGGATCCCAGACGCTTCAGATCGACCTGGCAACATGGCAACTGAGCGCGGGTCAGCGTGTTCAGTATCGAGCCACTGCCACGGATGCACTCGAACAACTGGGTACCAGCAGGACCTGGATACTGAGCGTTCTCAGCGAGGAAGAGCTGGAACGAGTGACCCAGGACGAACTGACGCTGCTCAAGGAGAGGCTGGAGGAGACCTTCAGTGTCCAGAGAGAGGTTCGGAGGGAACTCGAAGACGTGCGCGAAGCGTTGAATTCAGGCGAAGCGGCGATCGATCAGGCTCCGCTGGCCCGCCATGCTCGTGGTGGACAGGATCGGGTTTCAACCCGGGTGGAGGATGCTGCAGAGAGGCTTGCCACCATCGCAGAGAGATTGCTTCGAAACAGGATGAGTGACGCATCCGAGCTTGCGTGGATTCAAGAGTTGAAGGATCGCATCGATGCACTGGGATCCGAAACGATCACACCTGCAAGGGAGCAACTGGAGAAGTTGGCTGCTCGCTCGGCAGCAGGAGAAGCGACCGTTGAGGAAACGGATGAGGCGCTCGATGCAGTTCGTCGCGTCGAACGTGGACTCGCGGATGTGGTTGCTGATCTTCAGGAGTGGGGCGACCTGCGCACGGTGATTCGTAAACTTGAGGAATTGCTTCGGTCGGAGAAGGACCTTGAACATCGGATCGAAGAGAAGGTCAGAGAGTCTCTCGGAGGAGACAGCACGGAAGGAGAAAATCGATGATGATGACCAAGCAGAGGGGGCCGCTACTCCTGTTGTTGATCCTCCTCCTGGCAGTTGTCCCATCGCTGTTATCCGCACAGACGGGTAATCGCCTCGCTCGGTTGCAGGAAGAGGCCAGAGAATACCTCAGGTCGTTGCAAGTCCAGATGGAGTCACTCGCGGAGCGGATCGAGAGCGAACAACCAGAGGATTCAACTCGTCTCAGAAATGCAAGGGAACGGATTGTCAGGGACCTGCTTGAAGATGATATGCGTTCAATTGCCGTAGCGCTCGAGACTGAGGACTACATCGTTGCCCTCGACACGGTACGCAAGGTTCGGTCAAACCTGGAACTGGTGCTGGCGATCCTGGAGGATCGCAATATCGATCCGGAACAGGTTGAGAGTCGACTGGAGCAGGTTGCCCAGAGATTGAAGCAAATCGGTGAGATTGCGGATGCGCAGCGATCCCTTCGAGATCGCACTGCTACTGCAGAATCGGCGCAACAGGATGTGCAAGATCTCAGGGATGTGAGTCAAGCGATCGATGAGATCGCCGCACAACAGCAAGAACTTCTCGGAAGCGAAAACTCGTCGGAAGACGAAGCAGAGATGGGGCAGGCGCAGGAGATCTCCAATGAGGCTCGTCGGGTTGCCGATGACCTGTCCCGGGAAGCGCGCCGTCAGCAAGGAATCGAAGCGCTGGCTCGCAGGGTCGATCAGATCCGCAATGAAGTGCGACAAGATGCACGCGAAAGCGAAAATCTGGGATCGGAGCAGAACTCGGAGACGAGCGCCGCGATGCAGCGTTTGGCGCGCCGTGCCAGCGAGCAGAGTGCGAAGATCCGCCAAGCCCAGCAGAGTGTAGATGCGTTGCGCCGCGAAGCGGCTGCAGATGCGGAAGACGGGGACGAAAATGCCTCTGCGTCGCTGGAAGCTCTCGACAGGGCCGGCGAGGCACTGGAGCGATCGGAGAGCGCAGCCAACGGCATCGCAAGCCCTGATGATGCTCGTCCAGGGGACGCCTCGACTCTTCGCGATGAGCAAGGCGAGGCGCTCGACGAGGCGAGCAAGGCGCTGCGCGAGGCTGCCGATTCGAACGGAGAGCGAGCGGGGGCGATACAGCAGCGGCTAGAACAGTTGCGCGAACGACTCGACCGATGGAGACAGCGGCAGCAAGAAGGCGGTGGGTCAGGTCTTGACAACAAGGCACAATCTGCCGCAGAGGATCTGGAAGCAGCATCCGGGGCACTGGATCGGGCCCAGCAATCGGGCCAGCAGTCGGGCCAGCAGTCGGGCCAGCAGTCTGGTCAGCAGTCCGGTCAGCAATCAGGCCAGCAGTCCGGTCAGCAGTCCGGTCAGCAATCCGGTCAGCAGTCAGGCGAGCAATCGGGCGAGCAATCGGGCGAGCAATCTGGCGAGCAATCTGGCGAGCAATCTGGCGAGCAGTCTGGCGAGCAGTCTGGCGAGCAGTCGGGCGAGCAGTCGGGTGAGCAGTCCGGCCAGCAATCGGGCGAGCAGTCGGGTGAGCAGTCGGGTGAGCAATCGGGTGAGCAGTCCGGCCAGCAATCGGGTGAGCAGTCGGGTGAGCAGTCCGGCCAGCAGTCGGGCGAGCAGTCGAGTCAACAGGAACGCATCGAGCAGATGCAGGATGCTGCCGAGAAGGCGCAAGACGCGGCAGAGAAACTATCATCTCTTGCAGAAGACTCGGCGCAGGACCGTCCTTCTTCGCAGCAGCAATCGCTTGCGGAACAGACCAGCGAACTGGAAGACAAGCTCGACCGCCTCGAGAAAAAGCTAGCTGCAGATCAGAGCCTCTCCCCCGAGGAAGATGAAAAGTTGCGCAAGAAGGTTGGCGAGGCTCGCCAGGCACTCAGGAGTGCTCGTTCAGCGATGCAGGGGGCTGCCGAGCGGATGAGTGGCGGTGAGTCTGCAGAATCGGCGCAGCAGGCTGCGCAGGATGCCCTGGAGAGAGCGAAGGATGCTCTCGAAGGTTCAGATCAGGATGCACTCGAGCGATTGCGAAGACAGCAGCAAGAGACACCCGAACTGGCCCCTGAGCAGGACGAACTGGAACGGCTCACTCGCAAGCGAGCCGAGGAATCGGAAGAATCGGACCCCGAGGCTTCCGAGGGGCTCGAGGGCGCAGCCCAGGCGATGGATGAGGCTTCTGATAGTCTCGAAGGCGGAGATTCCTCACAAGCGCGAGAGAAACAGGACGAGGCGCTCGAGCAATTGCAGCAGGAAATGGACGCGCTGCAACAAGAGGAGCGAGAACTGGTCGATCTGAAGGTGGAACAGGAACTGATCGACCTGATCGGAACCATCACCGACATGGCAGAGGAAGTCGATTCGATTCTATCGGAGACAAGGACCATCGCTGAAGCGCTGGGGGATGCTCGTCCAGGCAGGGCTCAGCGAGCGCGAATGAAGCGGCTTTCAGCTCGTGTCGCAGATGTGGAAGATTCAGGAAATGAAGTGCTCGCAGCTCTTGAACGGGAGGGCGTGAGGGTATTCTCCTACATCGTGAGGGATCTTCTCTCTGATCTTGCCGAGGCGAGGGAAGGATTGAGCCCTCGAAGCGATGCAGGTTCCGATACCCAGCTTCTACTCGCCGAGGCACTCGACGCTCTGCGCAAGTTGAGGGATTCGCTCGAAGAGGAACTTCGTCGGCGTAATCAACAGCAGCAACAGCCCCAGCAACAGCAGCCGCCCCAGCAGCAGCCTCAACAGCAACAACTGGTACCGCCAGCGGCAGAGTTGTTGGCGCTCAAGCGAATGCAGGAGGAAGTCCTGCGCAGGACACGAAGGCTCGATGGAATGCGGGGTGAGGAAGGCGAGTTCGATGCTCTCGAGGAGCGAGTTCTGGAGAGGCTGGTGCAGAGACAGGGCAGCATCATAGAACTCACCGAGCAGATCGCCGAGGATCTGCGCAAGCAGATGCAGCCTCCGATGGTCCAGGAAGAGGCCCCTGAGACCGATTCTGAGACAAAAGGGGAGCCTGGCGGATCGAAGGGGGACGACTGATGGCCGATACATCCATCGGAGATTCGGGGTATAATGAGGAAGAGCCGCAAGTGTGCTTCCCTGGACGCATCCTGTTCGATGATCGGGAGCGGGGAATGGTTTGCGGTGGAAGGATTGGATCGATGAAGAAGTTCACCATGCATGTTTCCGTCTTCGGATGCGCCTTCCTGTTGCTGTTGCTGACCGTTCCAGTGATGGCCCAGGAGGATGGAAAACCCGAGACTGACTCCACCGGGCCTGCCGTTGAAGTGCCGGAGTCCGACCCCGCCGATACACCAGACGATGAGTTTCCTGTCGATATCGACCCGCTCGACATCCTCGATTCAGCAGATCCGCTCGGCAAAGTCGGCTCTCTCGTGGATGAGATCTCCCGAAACATGAAGGAGATCGAGAGCCTCCTCGAGGAAGACGACACCAGTGAGGGGAACCAGTCGGTTCAGCAGCAAACTCTCAGCAGAATTGATGAACTGATTACAGAGGTGCAGCGTCTCACCGGGACGTGACAGAACGGCGGCTCCCCGTCGGGGAGCCCCTCAAGGAATGCTGGGTCTTCAAAATCTGAATCCGTTCAGAAGCAGTCAGGTCGTCAAAAGAACGTCGCCTCACAAAAAGACGGGGGCGAGCAGAAGCAGTCCTCGAAGGAGCAAAGTGCAGGAGAGCCAAAGGACGGTAGCGAGCAGGTTCGTAATGACCGCACCACAGATGGCGAACTTCCACCTTCCGAGGTGGGAGAGTTGCGTGATCAGAGGGGTGCTGGCCGTTGGGGTAGGTTGCCGAAAACTGTGATCCAACGGATGTATGACAACGGCAGAAGGCAGTTGCCCGAGAAATACCGTATCTTGCTTGAGGATTACTTCAGAAAACTGCCGGAGCGTTCCCCGCGTTGAACGAAGACCCTGCACCTATAGCACCAGAATGCCACGACGAATCGAATCCAGAGGATCCTCCCTCTATCGGGAGACTCCATCGCTGGCTCGTTCTTGTTCTACTGATGTGGTTTGCAACGATGCAGATCGCTGAAGCATCATCACCTGAACCCCATCCAACTGACGATACAAAAAGCGGTTCAAGTTCCAGTGCCGTGACACTAGGGGTTCCCCACGACTCTCGCAGTGAACTCGCCATCCGTCGCGGCATCTCGCTGCTGGTGAAGCGTCAAAATGGCGTTGGCGCATTCTCCAGTTCCTATCCGTTGGCGGTCACATCGCTAGGTGGAATGGCTCTGCTCGGCGGTGGAACAGAGTTCGGGGTGGGGAAAGAGGGAGAAGCGCTGGAACGAGCAGTCGATTACCTGACTGCCGCCGTGCGTGCAGATGAGCGCGGGTATTTGCAGGATCGTGGTGCGACCAGATCGCGGATGCATGGCCATTCCTACGCCATCCTGTTTCTTTCGCAGGTGACAGGGCAACTTCCAACACCTCAGCGAGAGCGCCGGCTTCGAGGGGTCATCCGTTCAGGAGTGGATCTGATGCTCTCCTGTCAGACCCAGCGAGGCGGATGGGGTTATGAACCGGACGATCCGCTCGACGAGGCTTCACTGACGGTCTGTTGCCTGCAGGCGTTACGAGCAGCAAAGGAAGCGGGGATTGCCGTTCCAGTCGATCCGATCGCACGAGCGATGAAGTATCTCAAGGAGTGTTGTTCAGAGGATGGTTCATTTCGGTACTCGCTTACTCGAGGAACTACCAGGACCTCTTTCGAGATGACTGCCGCTGCGTTGTCGACGATGGATGCCGCTGGCGAGTTTGAACTGGATGAGAGAAAGCGTGGACTCGCATTTCTTCGGCGATCAATTGAGAGCGCCGGTCGTAGCAAGAAGGGCGCATTCCAGGCGGCAAGGAATTTTCCCTTCTACGGCAACTTCTACACCGGTCAGGTGCTCCAACAATCTCGTGGAGCGACATGGGATCGTTGGACCCGATCGGTATGGCCACGGCTGCTCGAACTTCAAAAAGCAGACGGGGCCTGGGAAAGCCGTTTTGGAGATGAGTATGGCACGGCGATGGCGCTGCTGATCCTGGAACTTCCCCTGGGATACTTGCCGCTTTACGACCGCTGATGGGCAGCAGGATTCAGTTTGATAGCTGTAAGCCGGAAACAATGAAAGCAATGATGGAGATGATGAAGAGATGGGATCACGAGTTCGAGCGAGACAGGCATATTGATGTTGCCTGACCCGGAGATACTGATCCCGACCACCTGGATTGCACTCGCACTGGCGATGTTAGCCTCGCTGGTGAGGCGGTGTTTCCGAACCACATCGACGGGTGAATATCACGAGTTTTTTCAGGATCAGCAGGAATCCGACGAGCCGGAGCGAATCCATCGCATCGATGTGATGCTGGTGATGGTCTTGCTGCTGTTCCGGGGGACCTGGATCTCAGCTCTGGCGATGACTCGCGCTCAGGGTGTTGCCTGGTACCTCCCTGGAGATGGTGCCAATTTCTTGCACCAGTGGTGGCCGCTTTGGCTTGCGATTGAGGTCGTATTTTTGGGCCTCGTCGTGCTCGAACTGATTCCCGAAGCGATCACCATCTGGATTGGCGATAAGATCGCAGTCGCACTGCTTCCTGTACTCGTTGCCTTCGAAAAGTTGATCTCTCCCCTGACAGCGACCTTTCGAGGGACTCGCCGTGGTCTGCTCCGTTTGATCGGCGGCAGAGCAGATCGTAGCGATCAGGATCTTGCAGAGGCGGGTATCCGCGCAGCAGTGGAACTGGGTGAGCGCGAGGGACTGCTCGAAAAGGGCGAAAAGACGATGATCGAGTCAGTTCTGGAGTTTCGCGACTCGGATGTGATCGAGGTGATGACCCCCCGGACCGACATGGTCTGCCTGGAGGCATCTGACACCATCGAGCAGGCGATTCCGAAGGCGATCGCCTGTGGGCACTCCCGAATACCGATCTACCGCAAGAATTTTGATGACATCATCGGGGTTCTGTATGTCAAGGACATGCTGCGTCATGCAGCGGATGACGGTCTCAGATCGATGGCGATCGAAAAGGTGGTTCGAAAGATTCACTTTGTACCTGAAACAAAGAAACTACAGGAGTTGCTAGGAGAGTTCAGGGCAGAGAGATTCCACATAGCAGTGGTGCTGGATGAGTATGGTGGCACTTCTGGCCTGGTCACGATCGAGGATATCATCGAGGAGATCGTCGGAGAGATCGAAGATGAGTATGATACCGCTGGTCGCGATCAGATCCGACGTGTCGATGAAGTCACCTGGGACCTTGACGGTCGCACCAGCATTCTTGAGGTCAACAGATCGTTGGACGCCCGGATACCGGAGAGCGATGATTACGAAACAGTGGCCGGATTCCTCTTTTCTGCCCTGGGACATGTTCCAAGGGAAGGGGAAGAACTGGGAACCCAGAGGGTTCTGTTCAAGGTTACGAGAGCCGACGACAGGAAGATCAAGCGTGTCCGTGCCCTGGTTCACAAGGTTCACAGGAACGGTTCGTAGATGAAGGGGGCCTTCCGGACTCGGGGCCTTGTTCTCCACTGCACTGATTTTTCCGAGACTTCCCAGATCGTCAGGGTTTTCACCAGGGACCACGGCATCATCGATGTTCTGGCGAAGGGATCCCGGAGGCCGGCTCGAGCTTCGTCCTCATTCCCGGCCCCCTTCGATCTGGCTGGCTGGTATGACCTCAACTTCCGCATCCGGTCCACCCAGTTGCATCTGGCCACCGAAGCTCGGCTCGTCGAGGGATTTGATCACCTGCGAGGAAACATCGATGTCTGGCTCGATGCTGTATTTGCCCTCGATCTTCTTCGTACTCTGTTCAGCCCCGGCGATCCTCATCCAGAACTGTTGAAGGAATCGCTACAGTACCTGAAACTGCTCGGCCATGGCCTCGGCCGCAGACGCCTGAGAAACCACTATCTGCAATCCTTGCTCGGTGCCAGCGGGGTATTACCGGACTGGAGCCGCTGTATCGAGTGCGAGGCAGTGATCGAGAGCGCTGCGGAGGTCATCATTCCCTCCGGACTGGTCTGCCCTGGCTGCTCCAGTTCTCCGTCGCTGCATCGAGTCGATGCCACTACCAGGAACTACCTTGCCTGTGATGGGGCGAGAGAATGGGGTCTGGTGCCCTCCTGGGAGGTTCCACCGGAAGAAGTGCAGGCCGGTTGGGATCTGCTCAGATCGCTTCTCTTGCATCACTTGGAGCGCCCGCCCAGGTCGCTAAGATACCTGCGCGTCTGATGGCTCCCCGGAAGGGGGGTCAGAGTGGGAAGGGAGATCGCTGTGAACAGTACTCTGGCTTTGCTGATCCTGGTGACATCGTTCCAGCAGGCAGACCCACTTCCCGAAATGTTGATCCAGGCCAGCGACTCCCTGGAACAGGGTCTCTATCCGGAAGCGGTGGCTCTGTATGAGGATGCCATCGAGCTGGTGCTCTACGGAGATGACCAGGAACGCGCACCGGGTCCACTGCTAGCAAGACTTCGCCTGGGTCTGGCAGAGGGACTTCGAGCGATGAGAAATAACGATGATGCACTGCGAGTCACTGAAGACATCTTCGATTCGGATCCAGGTCCTGAAACGCTAGATCGTGCGCTGGAGATCCGATACGAGATTGGGCTGTCGTACCTCAGCGGGGCGACAAGGAGGCTGCTCGGGCTCGAGGTCAATGCTGAAAGAAAGGGTCTTGCAGTACTCAGTGATCTGGTTCAGCGCTATCCATTCCAGCCGTTCAGCGATGACGCCATCTTTCACTGCGCCAACTGGTACCTGAGAAACAATTTGCCAGAGGATGCGGAAAGATATTTTGAGCGGTTACTCAGGGAGTATCCCGAGAGCAGTTGGTCCTCTGCGACCCAGATCCTTGCCGGTGATGCTGTGCTTGCGCAACTCAAGGGGGTCGAATACGACATGGGACCGCTGGCAGTTGCTGAGCGACATTACCGTCGCTACCTGCGCTTGTTCCCCGACCATGGGGAATCTCAGCGAGCGAGAAATGCTCTCGAGCAGATCGATTTGATGCGTGCACAGCGTCGGCTGCTGATCGCTCAGTTCTACATTCGCATCGAGAAGCACAACTCTGCCAGAATCTATCTGGAGAAGGTCATACTTGCTGTTCCAGCGAGTGACACCGCTGCCGAGGCGGCTCGTCTTCTCGAAAGCCTTCCTCCGGTTCCCGCAGAGGAGAAATGATGCGATTCTCCGCCTTCATGCTAGTGCTGGTACTTCTGGTCGGCTGTGGATACACACCCGGGTATCGCCTGCCGAGAGGTGTCCAGAGCATTTCAGTTCCTGTATTTCGCAACGAGACGATCCCCTTCCGGAGGGACATCGAGTTCGAACTCACGAGAGCGGTCAAGCGAGAATTTCAGCTTCGTACAGAGGTTGATCTGGTCGCGGAAGAGCATGCCGATGCGATCCTGAGGGGTACCGTGATCCAGTTTCGAGAGGGAGTGCTGGTCGAGAGTGCTGACGGCTCCATCCAGGAGCAGGGAATCGGGGTCAAGGTCGGGATGCGTCTCGAGCGGGTGAGAGATCAGCGCGTGCTACTGGAGCGAGTGGTCGAGGATCTGGTGTCCTATTCGGTACCGGCAGGAGAGTCGATCGAGACCGCGGTCAGTGAGACGGTCCGAGAGATCGCCCGCAGGATCATTGCAGAGATGGAACCCTGGTACGACGAGAGCCGCAGTTCGGGCCGGGCCAACTGATCAGAAGGAGAGGAACAACTCCGTGACACCCAAGGTACTCGGCATCCTGAATGTCACGCCTGACTCCTTCAGTGATGGGGGGCGATTCAGAAGCGTCGACGATGCGAGGTTGCGGGTGATGGAGATGGTCCGCCAAGGGGCAGATGCGATCGATGTCGGTGGCGAATCAACAAGGCCCGGATCGTTGGAAATATCGATCGATGAAGAACTTGAGCGAGTCATCCCTGTCCTCGAGGCGATCAGTGGTGAAATTGAAATACCCATCAGCATCGACACCCGGAGGGCCGAGGTGGTTCGAGAGGCCCTCTCTCATGGGGTCTCGATCGTCAACGACACTTCCGCCTTGCAAGACGATGCAGAATTGAGTCGAGTGATCGCCCAGCATCAGTTGACCGTGATTCTGATGCATCGGAAGGGGTCGCCGGATTCGATGCAGAGCGATCCGGTATATGAAGATGTGCTGGCCGAGATTCACTGCTTTCTCGGGGATCGGATCGAGTTTGCAGTTGCTGCGGGGATTGCCCGCGATCGAATTGTGGTCGATCCTGGCCTCGGGTTTGGCAAGCGAGTCGCAGACAACTACGAAATTGCCAGGGGTATCGAGTTTTTCCGTTCCCTTTCTGTTCCACTACTGCTGGGAGCTTCGAGGAAGTCCTTCACGGGAGTGTTTGACGACTCTCCACCAGAACAGCGCTTGCCCGCTTCGCTGGCATTTGTCGCCAGGGCGCGGGAACTCGCAGTGGAATGGGTGCGCGTACATGATGTTGCGGAAACGGTGACATTCTTGAGAGCGATGGCTGCCATCGATGATCCTCTACTCGTCGGGGAGGGGTCCAGTTGAACGAATTCGAGGCGATCTGGACCGCCGTCGAGGCGATCGGACCCCTGCGCGTCATCTTCGAGGTGACCGTCATCTACCTTCTGATCTACGGCTTCATCATCTTCTGCGAGGGCACCCGGGGTGCGGGTGTGCTGAAGGGTCTGGTATTGACGGTGATCATCACCGTCGCGGCGACAAGGCTGGGCGTTGAAGTCCTCGATCTGGAACGGATTGGCTTCCTGCTGTCGGTCGTGACTCCTGTGGCATTCTTCGCCATCATAGTGATCCTTCAGCCTGAATTGCGGCGGGGACTGGTCAGGCTGAGCCAGGCGCCCATCTTCGGAGAACTTATCAGGGATGAGCAGGAACTCGTGGTGGTCGTGGTTCGAGCCTGCGTTTCACTGTCAAAAACGAGGGTGGGGGCGCTCTTTGCCATCGAGAGGGATCAGTCCCTCAATCCATGGGTCGACCGCGGTACAATTCTTGATGCGGAAGTCTCGTCCGAGATCCTCACGACGATCTTTTATCCTGGTACTTCACTTCACGACGGTGCGGTCGTGATCCAGAAGGGCAGGATCGCTGCGGCTGGTTGTCTCCTCCCTCTTTCGGAAAATGAGCAACTGGGATCCTGGGCGGGCACTCGTCACAGGGCTGCCGTGGGGCTCACCGAGGAATCCGATGCGGTGACGGTTGTGGTCAGTGAGGAAACCGGTTTGATTTCGCTGTGTGTACGCGGAGAGGTGTTCAGGGATCTGGATAGAGAAGAACTCGCACACAAGTTACGTAGTTACTACACAAAAACAGATGAAGCCGCCCAGCAGCAGAAGCCTGACGAAGAAAAGCCGAGCAGCGATGGGGAGGCAGCATGAAGGCCTCATGGAGGGTCCGGGTCATCGAGATCCTGATCGGGAACACCCGCAACAAGTTGACCAGCCTTGTTCTGGCAGTGGTCGTGTGGGCGTTTGCCTTCGGAAACACTGGGCACGAGGAGATCTTTGATGCGACCCTGCTCGTCGAGGCGGCTGCAGAGACTCATGTCGTGGTCTCACAGGATATCCCACAGTCGGGAGTGGGCAGTAAGATCGGGAAAAAATTCGAGGGGGATTGCAAGGTAACCCTGACCGGCACTCGAGCTGTTCTGACCCGGTTTCTCGAATCAAATCCAGAGCCCAAAGGGGAGCTGAAGGTCGAAAGATCTGGACGCTTTGATCTGAGGGAGGATGGGATCTTTACTCTCCCGGCGGGGTTGTCGGTCCAGTCCGTCGAGCCCTCAGTGCTTCAAATTGTCGTGGAGCAGGTGGTGAGAGCGGAGAGAGATGTACGTGCGTCGGTCAGCGGAACTCCGGGCCCGGGGTTCGTGAGTTTTCCGGGGGGGATCAAGGCGGATCCTGCAACGGTGACGATCGAAGGCCCAGAATCGTTGCTAGGTGACGATACCGTGGGCGTCTTGACCGAGGCGATCGATATCGAAGGAATGGCCACCTCTCAGCGGGAGTTGACAGTCCCACTGGTGATCACAGGGGATGATACGGGGCTGGTTACCATTGCCCCTGGTTTCCCAGAGGAAGCAGTGGTTCGGATCGAACTTCAGCAGAATCTGATGCAGGTGCAAGCTGAAGTGTCCGTCCGCTACATAGTGGACGAGGATGTCGATCTGGATATCCGAGGCGATCGCAGCATCAAGGTCAACGTCTCGGGTGTCGAAGAAGCGGTGAAGGAGTGGCAGAAAAGTGTCGAGCAGGGCAACTTCTATCTGCTCGTGAAGGTGTCCGATACCGGTGGCGAGAGCCGGAATGTCTCTGAAGAGGATGTTCGCTGGATCGACGGGAGCCTCCCAGCAGGAATCTCGAGAGATCAGGTGAAACTGGAACGGATCATTCTCTACAGCGCAAAACCTCATGATGCGCCGGGAGAGGATCAACAGAAGTGATCTTTGGAACCGACGGAGTACGGGACATCCCGGGTACGGGGCTGTTGACCCCCGATTCCATCGATCGAATCGGGCAAGCGGTCGTCGCTCATCTCGCTCGCGAAGGTGCACCTGGTGGAAGTGTTCTGGTTGCCAGAGATACGAGAGTTACCGGTGGCGAGATCGAGAGCCTGCTGGCAGGAGCCCTCAGACGCTGTGGATGTACGACGATCCATGCGGGAGTGCTGCCCACGCCTGCGGTCTCATTGCTGTTGATGGATGGGGTGGCAGATCTGGGACTCGTGATCTCAGCATCTCATAACCCACCCGAATTTAACGGTATCAAGATCCTTGATTCCTCGGGGGCGAAACTGGCGGAGGATCAGGAACAATCCATCTCGGAAAATTACGATCACCTCGAAGGGCAGCCCGAATCCGAGCAGCAGATGGAGGTGGTCGAGGACCTGGGCGTTCAATATCTCGACAGGCTGCTCTCATCCTTTCCGAAGGGCCCCTTCCTCGCTGGCCTGAAGGTGGTGCTCGATTGCGCACGTGGTGCTGCTTGCCACTGGGGCCCTGAAGCATTTCGTCGCGCAGGTGCAGATGTGACCGTGGTTCACGGCGAGCCTGACGGCGCGAGGATCAATGTGGGGTGCGGGTCGCTGCATCCAGAGTTTCTGGGCGACGAGGTCAAACGAACCAACTCGGTGCTCGGAATCGCATTCGATGGAGATGCCGATCGCGCTCTCTTCTCGGATGAAACGGGTCAATATGTGGACGGGGATGATGTGATCGTCATCTGGGCACGATCTCTCCTGGAACAAGGTCTGCTGGACCCATCACTGGTAGCGTTGACCGTCATGTCAAACGTTGGTGTCGAGGATTGCTTGAGAAGGCACGGGATCGAGGTGGTGCGTACGGGGGTAGGAGATCGAGCCGTTGCCGATGCACTCAGGGAGTCCGGTGGCGCTCTGGGTGGCGAACCATCCGGGCACATCATCCATCATAGTGAGGCGGCTACCGGAGATGGAATCAGGACAGGGTTGGCCATCGCTCGCTGTATCGTCGAATCAGGACAGCCCCTTTCTCGACTGTGTGATGGGATCACGCGTTTCCCCCAGGAACAGAAAACGCTTCGAATCCAGGCTCGCCCACCATTCGATGATTTGCAGCACCTGTCCGAAGTGATGACGGCAGCCACAACTGCGCTCGGAAGTAGCGGCAGGATTCTGGTCAGATACTCCGGTACGGAACCGCTGCTGCGGATCCTCGTCGAGGCGAAGAAGGAACTGGATGCGAAGTGCTGGATCGATCGAATCGAGCAGGCAGCGATGCGAGAGGGTTCACTCGGCATCACTGCCAGTGCCTGAGGATCGCATCGGGACCTGCTCGTCAGAAGGGCAGATCCCCTTCTCCGGATGCCGCATCCGCTGGACCAGCTGCGTCCCTACCTCCAGATGGTCTCGAAGGCGTACTCGGTGGTGTCGTGAATCCTGCAGTGCCCTGATAATCGAGATTGCGAGGAAAGTAGGGCCGAACATCGAGCATGTAGGCGTGAGATCCGAACCTTGAATCTTCAGGACCTGGCTTTGCGTTCCTGAATAGTTCCATGTAGCCCATCAATTTTGCATCGAGGTTGTCGATGTAGTGCATTGCCAACGCCTCAGCGGTCATCGGCTTCTTGGGTGATCCGAACTCCAATTGCCCGTGGTGACTGGCGACCACATGCTGGATCTGGAGCAGCAATTCTCTGTCGATATCGCCCACTTCCCGTGAAGCTTCGTCAATCCAGTTGCAGCACAGCACGATGTGGCCAAGTAGCTGGCCTTCATCGGTGTAACTGAAACCGTTTTCAATGCCGAGTTCTGTTGTTTTTGCGATGTCGTGAAGGATGACTCCACTGATGAGGATGTCCCGGTCGAGCCATGGGTAGTGATCACAGACATAATCTGCAAGTTTCAGCAACGAGACGATGTGCTCGAGCAGTCCGCCAATATATGCGTGGTGCATCGACTTTCCTGCAGGTGAGACTCTCAGCTGATCTCGAAGACCCGGTCGCTCAAGGATGGTCACGACCAGATTGCGAAGACTCTCGTTCTGGATGCTCACTATTCGTTGTTCCAGCTCTCTCTCCAGTGTTTCGATGTCACACGGAGTACGAGGCAGAAATTCAGCTGCCTGAAGGCCAGCTTCACTGGCAGAGACTGGCTCAAGGGTATCGATGATGATCTGCAGGTTTCCCTGGTACTCTTCGACTCGACCATTGATACGCAGAAACGGGTTCCGGTCGATTTCCTTGAACTCTTCCTGGCTGCTCTCCCAGCGCACTGCCTTCACTCCCGCAGTGTGATCCCTGAGAGTCATCGGGATGAAGAACTTGCCGTTGCGAGCGGTCTTCAGATTGGCTCCCTCGACGAGAAAGATCCCCTCGAGGCGGTCTCCACTGGTGATCGAGTCGAGGCTGCGCTGGTCCAAAGGGACCCCCCATCGGTTTTCTGGAGCGATTTTTCAGGTCGAGGATCTGCTTCCCCGGTCGATTCCTGACATTCTGGTGAGTCTCCACGCTTCCAGGTCGCCTCGCAACCCCTGACGGGACTTGCAGCAACTTGTGGATACGGCAAGATCGAGACTCTGGACTCGATACCGATCACCTCGATGGGAGGCTCCTTTGGCCCTCAGTGGCAACTTCTTGGCGCGACTTCGCCTCGTCCTGGCTGGCCTGGCCATCTTGATCATGCTCCCCGGTTCAGCCTCAGCGGCGGATGTGAGGCTTCGCATGGTCGGAGGGGGGAAGCTGGAAGGAAGAGTGTACGACCTCGGAAGTGAATACCTGGAATTGAGCCGAAGGCTCGGATCCACGATCGTGCTCAAGCGAGACGTTGCCAGCTGGAGTTTGCTGGAAAAGCAGAAAGCCGAGCCCAAGGGTATCTTGCTCGTTCTCGAAGAAGGTCACGAGGTGGGAGGGAATGTTCGCTTCGACACTGACACACTAGAATGGGTAGTTGATCTTGAACTGGGAAGCGCCAGATACCCGGATTCAGATGTCAGTCGCACCATCCAACCGAATGGGGTCTGTAGCGATGATCGCTTCACACTTCGGATCGGGTTCGAGGATCGGATTCATCTAGCGATCAATGGCGTGATCAATGGCGCCCCTTTCGAAAGGGAAGAGGGTGCCCAGTTCATCCGATCTGCTGGTTTCTTCAGTGTCAGATATCTGGAGGAAGCGCTCCAAAAGTCCCATCATCCGATCCTTCGTCGACTGCAACTGGAAGAGCAACTTCGTACCGCTCTTCCGGCAGGGATCACTGAAACCAGGCCTGGTTTCTTGAAACAGATCACCCAGGGGTCCGCATCGGAACAGGTGGAAGTTCTGAGGGAAGCACTCCAGGAGCATGGATCCGATCTTTACCCCCTGCTCGGATTGTTGTTGCTCGATGATGCGCAGAGCGCTCGGGTTCGCACATTCTCGGTAGATGTGCTGCAGAGAACACACAGTATCCGTGAGCTGGTCACTGCCTGGGAACGGTCCGAGGGGCAGGCTCAACTGGTACTGGCCATCGCGCTCGGCGAGAACGGAATCCATCTCGGAATCTCTACCCTGATCGATGCATTGGCACTGGAAGAGAGTGCTGCACGCGCCATTGCAGCAAAAAAACTACTCGAGTACACCGGCGAACTGTTTGGCTACGAAGCCGATGGAGATCCAGACGGCCGCGCCGAATCGATCCGACAGTGGCGCGCCTGGTGGAAGCAGAATCGCATGCGCGTCGAGTCGATTGCCATTTCCGTTCTCGATGGAAAAGATCTCAGCATGGAACGGCGCAAGGCGTCCGATCTCTGGCGACAGGGGATCGAAGCAGAGGCAGAGAAGAGATATGAGGTGGCGGAGCGAATCTACCGTGAGGCGATCAAGATCGATCCCACCGCCATGGGGCCCTTTGTCAGCCTGGGGATTCTTCAGTACCAGTATAATGCCGACTACGAAGGGGCTCTCGAATCCTTTCGCCGTGCCATCGGCCGCGAAGCGGGGCTGGGTGACGGAGCAAACGAAAAGATCTGCTACTTCCACATCGGACGAATCTACCAGTTTGGTCTCGACTTTGATCGTGCCCGCGGAGCACTGTTGAAGGCTGTCAGCCTCGATAGAAACTATGCCGCTGCCTGGTACGAGCTAGGAAAAATTCAATACGAAGAAGCACTTCTGGCTCGTGGTGGAATCGACGAGAGAAGGGAACTTCTGGAAATTGCCCGCGACACCTTCCGCAGCGGAATCGAGGCGCTGGCACGATATCGAGAGGGACTGGTGGTGGTCGACCGAACCAACCTTCCTTTCGATAGTGCGCTGCCTTTCTCGACCAGGGATCACAATCGAACGCTGCGAGAGTTGAGGGCCAGAATCCTGGAGGAACTGGGACGCTTTCGAGGTCGCATCTCAGCGATATCGCTGGTTCTGGGAGATCCGCGAAGGGTGATCCAGGAGCACCGGGCCGCTCGTTCAGAGGGCTCGATGAGCGAGGAACTGGAGAAACTGGTCGTCTCTGCACGCAAGATTCTCGAGTCCCAATCTGAACCACCTGTGGAACCCGTCCCCACCGGAGGATCTACCGGGGAAGATGATGGCGAACACTGAACCCAGTTCCACCCCGGGTCTCGTTGCACCGCATCCCCTGGCACGATAATCTGTCCCGTCGACTCCCGGTTCTACGGAGCCAGAATCGGGTGATGTCTCCTGATTTCTCTCGCGCGTCCCGGTTTGTTCCGGAGATCAGGTCACTCAACAGGGAAAGGAATCCGGTGTGAAGATCCATGAGTACCAGGCAAAGCAACTGCTGAAGCAGCATCAGATTCCAGTGCCTCGTGGCGTGATGGCCGTGAATGTCGAGCAAGCGCTCGCTGCTGCTCAGGAACTGGGGGATGGGCCCTGGGTAGTCAAGGCGCAGATCCATGCTGGCGGTCGCGGTAAGGGTGGTGGGGTCCGCGTCACGCAGACGATGGAGGAGTGCAGGGAGGCGATCGAAGCGATCCTGGGAATGCAACTGGTGACCCATCAAACCGGAGCAGCAGGACAGCAGGTGAATACCATCCTCATCGAAGAAGGGTGTGATATCGCACGAGAGATTTACTGCGGAATGGTGATCGACCGGGCCAGGGAAAAGCCAGTGTTGATGGCCAGCGCCGAGGGTGGCATGGATATCGAGGAGGTCGCGGCGACGCGTCCAGATGCCATCTTCTTCGAAGAAATCGACCTCGACAACGGTCTCTCCGAGGAGGCTGCTCGTTCGGTGGCTGAAAGGCTAGACCTCGAGGGAAAGACGATGGATCAGTTTGTCGATGTGGTATGCAAACTGGCCAGAGTATTTGTCGAGCAGGATTGCTCTCTTGCAGAAATTAACCCGATGGTTGTCACAACTGACGGAGATGTGGTCGCACTCGACGCCAAGATCAATTTCGATGACAACGCCGAGTTCCGTCATCCAGAGCATGCAGAGCTCAGGGACCTGGCAGAGGAAGATCCGAGGGAAACTCGCGCTTCGGAGTGGGATCTTTCCTATGTGGGGATGGATGGAACCATCGGATGCATGGTCAATGGGGCCGGGCTAGCCATGGCAACGATGGACATCATCAAGTTGCACGGCGGAGAGCCCGCAAACTTTCTTGATGTGGGTGGGACAGCGACTGCAGACAGGGTCACTGAGGCATTCAAGATCATCCTCGAGGATCCCGATGTGGCAGCGATTCTCGTCAACATCTTCGGGGGGATCATCCGGTGCGATCTGATTGCCGAGGGAATCGTTCAGGCTGCAACGCAGATCCAGCTTCAGGTTCCTCTGGTGGTTCGGCTTGAGGGAAATTCAGTCGCAGAGGGGCACGCCCTCCTGGAGAGTTCCGGAATAAATGTCATCTCAGCAGATGACCTGGAAGATGCAGCCCGCAAGGCCGTGGCCGCTGCGGACGGAGGAAGAGGATGAGCATTCTCGTCAACTCCGATACGCGCATGATCGTACAGGGTATCACCGGACGTAACGGAACCCTACACAGCGAGCAGATGATCGAATATGGCACCAATGTCGTGGGGGGAGTGACTCCCGGGAAGGGAGGGTCTCGCCACCTCGATCTCCCCGTCTTCGATGATGTGGTCACTGCCAGGAGTGAGACCGATGCCAATGCCAGCATCATCTATGTGCCGGCACGCTTCGCAGCCGCGGCAGTGATCGAGGCAGCGGAGGCAGGAATCGCCTTCATCGTCTGTATCACTGAAGGTACTCCGACCCTCGACATGATTCGAGCCAAGGATGCGGTGAGCGCCAACGGAGCCAGACTGCTCGGTGCGAATTGTCCAGGTATCATCACCCCCGGTGAGTGCAAGGCGGGGATCATGCCTGGGTTCATTCATCGGCCAGGAACCGTGGGAGTTGTCAGTCGCAGTGGAACCCTCACATACGAAGCAGTTCACCAGGTCACGCAGATGGGCCTGGGTCAGAGTACCTGCGTGGGAATTGGTGGAGATCCCATCATCGGGACCACATTCCTGGATGTACTGAAACTCTTCAACGATGACCCGGCAACGGAGTCCATCGTGATGGTCGGGGAAATTGGCGGCACTGCGGAAGAAGAGGCGGCGGATTTCATCGCTTCGGAGGTCAATAAACCGGTGGTCGGGTTCATCGCTGGCAGAACAGCACCTCCTGGCCGCCGAATGGGTCACGCAGGTGCCATCGTCAGTGGAGGCAAAGGGACTGCGGAAGACAAGATCAAGGCACTGGAACGAGCAGGAGCGATGGTCGCTGATTCCCCGGCGGGAATTGGTACCACGCTTTCGGAATTACTGGCAGCACAGAACTAGGCCCCTGAGGTCGTAAAGTACCAGTGGCTCCCCTGGGGTCACGAGAGGATGCAATCATGGCGCGACGAAAGATCGGAGTGATCGGCGGGGGATTCGTCGGTTCAACCACAGCTCAACGGTTGGCAGAGAAGGAACTCGGGGATGTGGTTCTGGTCGATATCCTGGAGGGAATGCCGCAGGGCAAGGCTCTCGATCTGGCCCAGGCAGCTCCTGTCTGCGGATACGACTCCTGCGTCACCGGGGCGAATGATTACGCAAGCCTGGATGGTGCGGAACTGGTGATCATCACCGCTGGAATGCCACGTAAGCCAGGCATGGATCGTTCCGACCTGCTTCGGGTCAACGGTGAGATCCAGCAAAAGGTGGTCACTGGAATCATGGAGGTCGCTCCCGAAGCGACTCTTGTCATCGTCTCCAATCCACTCGATGTGATGTGCTTCGTTGCTCATCAGGTTTCGGGACTGCCCAGAAGCAAGGTCGTGGGGATGGCGGGAGTGCTCGATACCGCTCGCTACCGCACCTTCATTGCGATGGAACTCGGTTGTTCCCACAAGGATATTCAGGCGATGGTGTTGGGGGGGCACGGTGACAGCATGGTACCGCTTACATCCACTGCATCCGTCAGCGGGATTCCCGTCTCGCAATTGATCTCCCAGGAGCGGCTGGAAGAGTTGGTGAACCGGACGCGTCACGGAGGAGCAGAGATCGTCAATCTGTTGAAGACGGGAAGTGCCTACTACGCACCCAGTGCCGCAGCAGTGGCGATGGCAGAGTCGATCCTGCTCGACCAGAAACGGGTTCTACCCTGCTGCACACTCCTCGACGGCCAGTATGGAATAGACGACACGTGGGTAGGAGTTCCCGCAGTACTCGGTGCTGCCGGAGTCGAGAAGGTACTCGAAGTAGATCTGAACGAAACTGAACTGGATGCACTCAGGTCATCGGCGTCCAGTGTGCATGAGGGACAGGGTGAGGTCGCTCAGATGTTGAGTCTGGCCTGAGTCCGGATCCGACTCACAGACGACGGCTGAGCATCTGCTGGAAGAGTTTCTTCTCATCGGCATCGTGCTGATCGAGCAGGTCGGCACGGCCGAGAGCAAAGAGTGCAAGCCTCAGATCCTGTCCGCTGGCGGTCAGCGTGGCTTCGAGCAGTTTTCGTTCCTCATCACCGAGGCTACGCATCGCTTCGATCATGCGTTTTTCCTTCAGGCTTACCTTGATGGAGCGGCTTCTGGTTTCACGTCTGGAGACCGATTGCAAATTTTCGAGCAAAGCGGATCGTGGTGGAGGATATGGCGCCTCTTCATCGAGGATGTAATCCGAAGTGACTCCCAGTTCCCTGGCGATTCTCAGAGCGACGGGGCCTCGGGGCTGATGAATCCCTGCCTCGATCCGTGACAGCGCACTCGGGGTGACAGAGGTCATTGCGGCGAGAGAACTCTGGGCAACGCCCAGATCCTTGCGGAGATTCATGATCTTTCGGCCGATCTGCATAGTAATTCAGCGCCTCTCTGCGATGAGGAGGCAGGAACGATTCACCATTCAGGTGGTTCCCGCTACATCGTCGATGTAAAAACAGAGTCAAGGCTGCGGAAGCGGTCCGGGGATGCGCCGACCGCGACCCGCAGGCGTTCATGGTATTGCGAAAACGCAATTGCCGCAAGAGAGGCATTTGATGTCGAGTGGAATCCAACTATGGGAGCCGGGGCCGGTTCCACCTGGGCTGCTGGCAGCGCTTCGCAAGTCGAAGCTGCCGCTGATCCTGACCCACATTTACCCCGATGGAGATGCACTGGGATCTGCAGTCTCGATGCACAGGGCGCTGGAACAACTGGGAGCCCGTCCCCGGACGATCTTGACTCATCCGGTACCCGAGAAACTGAGTTTCATCGATCATGATTCCGTGGCGGAACTGCTCGACGGGGAACCGAATCCGGAG
Source organism: Planctomycetota bacterium (assembly GCA_036338595.1). Classification (GTDB taxonomy): domain Bacteria; phylum Planctomycetota; class UBA8108; order UBA1146; family UBA1146; genus QNYK01. The sequence continues at coordinate 41,380 of JAYZBV010000073.1, forward strand.
CAGCTCGATGTAGTGAGGAAAGCAGATCTGATCCTCGTCGTCGATACCTCGGCGCGAGACCGACTGGGCCACATGAAGGGCGCCATCGAGTCGAGTGATGCTCCCAGGGTCTGCATCGATCATCATCTCGATGGCGATACCGATTTCTTTTCCGAGATCTGGTGTGAACCCGGCTCCCCTTCGACGGGCAACCTGGTTCTCGAGGTGATCGAGGCACTCGAGTGCGAACTGCTCTCCACCACAGCTGAATCGCTCTTTGTCGCCATCGCGACAGATACTGGCTGGTTTCGATATTCAAACTCGGGATCGGTGGCGTACAGATACGCTGCCCGGCTGGTTGAACTTGGCGTCGATCCGGAGCCCATATTTCAAAGAATCTTCCAGTCCTTTTCGATGCAAAGAACGCTCCTGCTCGGTGACCTGCTGGCGGGGCTGGAATCGCAGGAAGGGAACAAGATCGTCTATTCGGTGCTGTCGGAGCCGATGCGCCGCAAGCGAGGAGTGGATCTGGAGGATCTGGATGGCTTTGTCGACTCTCTGGGACAGGTCGGAGGCAGTGAGATCGTGATCCTCGTCGTTGAAGTTGGTCGTGGGAGATATAAAGTATCCCTTCGGTCGAGGGGCGAGTTTTCGGTGCATACCATCGCCTCTCATTTCGACGGTGGAGGTCATGCAAAAGCGGCGGGATGCCGCCTCGAAGGTACCGAGGAGCAGATTCTTTCAAGATTGCTGGCAGAGTGCCGCAAGACCCTGGGTGTCGGCGGACCGGTCTGAGATCTCACTGGAGAACGGACGGAAGAAGGGGTGCGGTAAAGAATGAGTTCAGATCTGCTGAATCGCACCGCGATCCTGATGCTGTTGCTGAGTAGCCTTCCTGGTTGCACTCCACCCGCAGAACCGGAAGTTGTCGATGTTGCTCCTCAGAAGTCTCCCGAGCAGATTGCCAGGGAACTGGAACAGATCCGTCAGGCCGGTTACCAGACCCGTTACGATGGAATCTCCAAGGCGATCCGCACCAATCCAGATCAGTTCGATGATTGGATCGGCCACCTCGAGGACCTGATCTACGCCTCGGAGGGAACCAAGGTCGAGATCAAGGCCAAGAATCTGCTCGATCAGCAATTGCAGTATCGCGAGGACGAGGGCAAGAAGAGCCTCGACCTCTTGGCCGCCAGGGTCGAGAGCCTCATCGCAGAAGGGGATCCACTGGCAGCAGAACGGATCCTCGAGGAGTTCGATCCAGATGGCACCTATGAGAAGACTGCAGCCCACCAGGGTTGGAAGGATCTCCAGGAGCAAGTGGCCATTCGCCAGCGCGCAGAGGTCGATTTCGACCGCATCACCCGCAGGGCGCGCGCCTATCGTCGCCAGGAGGAACTGGCTGAAGCGATTGGCCTGCTCGAGTCCTTCTCCGATGAGTACAAGGGAACCAAGGAGTATGACGAGGTGGTCGTGACGATAGCAGAGTACCTCGCTGAGTATGAGGTGGCTCGAGCTGCACAGCAGGAGCAACTTTCGATCGAATGGATCGACCTCCCCATCGACCAGTATCTGTCGTCATTTCGAGCCTCTACATCCGATCCAGATGCCACTGCATGGTCAGCGGAGGGGGGAGAGGCGATCGGGAACAACACCAGCACTGGACTGGCTCAACTGGAGATCGGTGAGGACAGCTGGGAGGAATATTCGGTCGAGATGGAGATCCAGCTCATTTCCGGTGACTCGATCAATCTCGGGATCACTGCGGGTATGCGTCCTGGTGCTGGGATCAAAAATTACGATGTTCACAGTTTCGATGCCGAGGAGGAAGAGTGGCTGCGGATCCGGATCGAACTCAAGGAAGGTCTCATCCGTTTGACTGATCTCGATAGCCTGGAACGCCTCGACGAAGACACGCGTCCATACTTTCCTGCGGGAGGGATCGCAGTCCTCTTGAAACCAGATGACTCGGTCCGCCTTCGCAACATCCGTTACAAAGTCTTTCGACCTGTCCCCGGCGAGGAAGAAGCGCCAGAGGATGGGGCGGAGGACGATACGGAAGGGTAGCCGCACCGCGGTGACCGCCTTCGATGCCAGCCAACTAGGTAACTGGGAGCAGGATGTCGCCAGTCTCGCGGGCATGCTTGTCCATGAGGTAAAGAATCCACTCTCGACTCTGAATATTTCCTCCCAGTTGCTCCTCGAGGAACTGGGAGATGCGGAGTCTCCACGCCAGCAAAGGACTCTTCGCCGCCTCGAGATGATGAAATCGGAGATCCAGCGGATTGAACACATCATCTCCTCGTTTCTCCAGTTGACCCGACCTCAGCAGATGCAGCGTGATTCAGTGGACATCTCTCGTCTGGTCGAAAATGTCATTTCACGTAATCGAGAGGCGATCGAACTGGAAGGGGTCAGTATCCTGTTTCAACCGCAGGAGACTTCTCGGGTCGCAGGAGACGAGACGTTGCTCCATCAGGCGATCTTGAACCTGATCCTCAACGGGCGTTCTGCGATGCCAGATGGTGGAGAACTGTTCATCCGTGTGCTCGAATCGAACTACCGCGGTGGGGATGCAGTCGTCGTTGAGGTGACCGATACCGGCGTTGGAATCTCCAAGGATGCGATTCCGAGGATTTTTCGTCCCTATGTTTCGACCACCGAAGGCGGAACCGGGCTTGGTCTTCCCACTACATTGCGGATCATCCGCCTCCATGGGGGTACGATCCTGGTCGAGAGCGAAGAGGGACAAGGGAGCCGATTCTCCGTGGTTCTGCCGACGCAGGGTTCAGTCAGTTGAAGGGCAACACGATGCAGCGCGAGGGAGCCCCTCGAGATGAGACGCCGGCGAAGATCCTCGTCGTCGATGATCAGGCTGCCCATGCCGAGATACTGGCGGAAGCGCTCGTCTCTGTCGGACATCAGTGCATCGTTGCAACCAGTGCTGATGCGGCGAAGGACCAGCTCCGCAAGGAGACCGTTGATATCGTCATCACTGACCTCGTCCTCGGCGATCGGGATGGGCTCGATCTGATACGAGAGGCGCAATCGATTGATCCCTTCATCGCCGTAGTTGTGGTCACTGGGCATGGCACGGTCGAAACAGCAGTCGAGGCGATGCAACTGGGAGCCGTTGATTATCTGCGCAAGCCGGTTGATCTGACCGGACTCAGAATCCGAGTCGAGCGCGCGCTAGAAGGCGCAGCCCTCAGACGTCGAGCGGATGAACTGGAAAGAGCGATCGATGATCGGTTTGGTTTTGAAGGAATCATCGGCTCCAGTCACGGCATGCATGCCATCGTCCAGAAGATGCAGCAGGTTGCGCAGACCGACGCATCGATCCTGATCCTGGGAGAGAGCGGAACAGGCAAGGAACTCTTCGCAAAGGCGATTCACGCCAATAGTCGGCGCAAGGGAAATGTCTTTGTCCCGCTCAACTGCGCGGCACTTGGTGAAGGTGTTCTGGAAAGCGAACTCTTTGGCCACGAGCGAGGTGCGTTCACTGGCGCCTCGTCTCTTCGAAAAGGGCGATTCGAACATGCGGATTCTGGCACGCTGTTCCTCGACGAAGTTGGAGATATTCCTCCCTCGGTCCAGGTAAAACTACTTCGGGTACTCGAGGAAGGTGAAGTGGTTCGGATGGGATCCAATGATCCTGTGCCTACCGATGTGAGACTGATCTGTGCCACTCATCGCAATCTACGCGAGCGGATAACGGAGGAGAAGTTCCGAGAGGATCTGTTCTATCGTATCAACGTGGTCACGATAGAGATTCCACCTCTGAGGGATCGAACCGTTGATATTCCTCTGCTGGTCAGTCACTTTCTCGAGGATTATTCCCGTATTCACGACAAATCGATCGATGGCATCTCGCGCGAGGCGCTGCGTGTGCTGACGACATATCAATGGCCAGGAAATGTCCGTGAGTTGAAGAATGCCGTCGAGAACATGGTGGTCACCTCGCATGGATCGGTGCTCGAGGTGGTCGATTTACCGGGGCATATCTACCCGAGGGAATCGATGGCGACCACTCATGCCGTGGCGGTAGGGACCACCATCCAGGAGATGGAACGCGATCTGATCTGCTCGACTCTCGAGTTCGTGCAGGGCAATCGGCGCAAGGCGGCGAAATCGCTGGGGATCGGTGAGCGAACCCTCTACCGCAAGATTCAGGAATATGGACTCCGCCCCTCGGAGGAGGAGGCTGCCAAATAGGCAGTTTTTGTCAATTTTCCACAGCCTGGGTGTCATCCTGGCAGATTGCTCGCCGGTGAGTCGCCACCAAGACCCGGGTAAATCACCAATTCCTGCCATAATTGCGATAAATTGGGGTGTGTCTCATACAATTGGAACAGGGTTTGCGATTTCTCCAGTGGAGCCAGGCCGGCTTCCTCGGTCCAGAACAGGGCCGGGCTTGCGAAGGGAGAAGAAGAAATGAGCAAGATCATCGGAATCGACCTCGGGACCACCAACTCGGTGGTGTCGGTGATGGAGGGTGGAGAGCCCACCGTCATCCCGAACCGCGATGGCAATCGAGTGACGCCATCGGTTGTGGCCTTCACCGAGTCTGGAGACCGTCTCGTGGGGCAGACCGCCAAGCGCCAGGCGGTGACGAATCCTGAAAATACGGTTTTCTCCATCAAGCGCTTCATGGGCCGTCGTCACGGCGAGCTGGGCAAGAACGAGATGATGATCCCGTACGAGCTCACCGGAGGAGACGAAGACCTTGTCAAGGTCAAATTGATGGGCAAGGAGTACACGCCACCAGAACTCTCTGCGTTGATCCTCCAGGATCTCAAGAGCACTGCCGAGGACTACCTCGGGGTCGAGGTCACGGAAGCGGTCATCACGGTACCTGCATACTTCAATGACAGTCAGCGCCAGGCTACCAAGGACGCGGGCCGGATTGCTGGCCTGGATGTGAAACGCATCATCAACGAACCAACTGCAGCATCGCTGGGTTACGGTCTCGAAAAGAAGGGGTCCGAGAAGATCGTGATTTACGATCTGGGTGGAGGTACCTTTGATGTGTCGATACTTGAAGTGGACGATGGGATCTTCAAGGTCCTCTCCACCAATGGAGATACGCTACTCGGCGGTGACGACTTCGACGAGATCCTGATCCATCACATCGCCGATGAGTTCCAGAAGGAGCAAGGCATCGATCTTCGCAAGGATCTGATGGCGTTGCAGCGCCTGAAGGAGGCGGCGGAGAAGGCGAAGTGCGAACTTTCCAACCGCGCCGAAACTGAGTTGAATCTGCCCTTCATCACGGCGGATGCCAGCGGTCCCAAGCACCTTCAGATGTCGATCACCCGCGCCACATTCGAGGAAAAGGCGAGGGAACTGATCGAGCGGACACAGCGCCCCTGTGAACAGGCTCTCTCCGATGCGGGTCTGAGTCCAAGCCAGGTCGATACCGTGATCCTGGTCGGTGGTTCCACGAGAATCCCCGCGATCCAGGAGGTCGTGATCTCCATCTTTGGCAAGGAGCCGAACCGCTCGGTGAATCCAGACGAGGTCGTTGCCATGGGAGCTGCGATCCAGGGCGGCATTCTCGCTGGCGATGAGAAGTTGAATGACGTGCTGTTGCTCGATGTGACTCCACTGTCGCTGGGAATCGAGACCCTCGGCGGAGTGACGACGAAACTGATCGAACGGAACACCACGATCCCTCACCAGAAGAAACAGGTTTTCTCGACGGCAGCGGACAACCAACCTGCAGTCGACATCCATGTTCTTCAGGGGGAGAGAGAGCTGGCAACCGACAATCGCACACTTGGAAAGTTTCAACTCGATGGGATTCCCGCCTCACCAAGGGGTGTTCCTCAGATCGAGGTTTCTTTCGATATCGATGCCAACGGAATCCTGGAGGTCTCTGCCAAGGACCTGGGTACCGGCAAGGAGCACAGCATCAAGATCCAGTCCTCTTCTGGCCTCAGTGAGGAAGAGGTCGAGTCGATGAGGCAGGATGCGGAGCGATTCGCGGACGAGGATAAAACGACCAGAGAACTGGTCGAGATCCGGAATGAGGCGGATCAGGCGTGTTACGCCACGGAATCGAGCCTCAAGGATCATTCGGACAAGATGGAGAAGGACGAGGTCGAGAAGATCGAGAAGGCGCTCGCTGATCTGAAGGACGCCAAGGGTGCTCCCGATGCCACGCAAGAGTCGATCCGGACTGCTCTCGACGCCCTCAACGAGGCATCTCATGATCTGGCCCGCCGGATCTACGAACAGGCCTCGGCGGATGGGGGAGACGCTGCCAGCAGCCAGCCAGCTGAGGGTGCCCCCGAGGCGGCCTCCGGGCCTGCTGCAGATGGCGATGAGCCGGTCGTGGACGCCAACTTCACCGTCAAGGAGGACTAGTTCTTCCACGCTGACGACAGAAACATCCCGGGCGGCGCAGGCTATTCGATGGCCTGCGCCGCTTTTTCATCGAGGAACTGATGAGGGGCGTGATTCGTCGATACTAGAGGGAGCGATCGGTCCCCGCGCCTCATCGGCTCCTTCCGGAAGACCCGCCAGCATCTCAGATGAAGCCACAGACGGCCGTATCGGCAGGTTCAAGGCCAGATTACCGGCCAGAACTTCTTTCCTAAAGAACCGAGTCCAGGAAGCCGAAGAACAGTGGTGGAGGACCAGATGAACCAACACATCAATTTGTTCGAGTTGATCTCGAAGAATCTCGAATCCGATCGTTACCGGGAACTCAACTGGACCGGTAGTTTTCATGACTATCTCCAGATTGCCTATGAGAACCCGGATGTTCTCCGGAGCTCCTTCCAGCGCGTATTCGACATGATCCGCGCAGCGGGTAGTGAAGCTTCTTCTCAACTCGATGTCAGAGACACCGTTCACTGGAAGTTCTTTGACGATCCAGTGGGCGAGGGAAAGAACGCAGTCTTTGGACTCGATCTTCCGCTTCATCAACTCGTCAGTTTCTTCAAGTCAGCAGCCCAGGGCTATGGCACGGAGAAACGAGTGCTACTGCTCCATGGCCCGGTAGGCTCGGCGAAGAGCACCATCGTTAGCCTGTTGAAGCGTGGACTCGAGAGGTACTCGCGCACCCCTGAAGGAATCCTGTACACGTTCCAGTGGCAAGATGAGAAGGGCGATTGGGTCGATTCTCCGATGAACGAGGATCCCATCTACCTGGTTCCTGAAGAAGCGCGCCCAGAATTGATAGAGAGCATCCAGGCCACCGGAAAAGGCAATTACCCCATTCAGTTGCATGGCAGCCTGTGCCCATTCAGCCGCTGGTACTACAACCACTACATGAAGAAGTACGATGGAGATTGGCACAAGGTGATCAACCATGTGCGGGTTCGTCGTGTTGTCATGAGTGAGGAAGACCGTGTCGGGATTGGCACCTTCCAGCCCAAAGATGAGAAGAACCAGGATTCGACCGAACTCACCGGTGATATCAACTACCGAAAAATAGCCGAATATGGATCGGAATCAGATCCTCGCGCATTCAACTTCGACGGTGAGTTCAATGTCGCCAACCGTGGCATCATCGAGTTCATCGAGGTCTTGAAACTGGACGTTGCCTTCCTGTACGACCTGCTTGGGGCCAGTCAGGAGCAGAGCATCAAGCCGAAGCGCTTTGCGCAAACCTCGATAGACGAGGTGATCATCGGGCATACCAATGAGCCCGAGTACCGCAAGCTTCAGAGCAACGAATTGATGGAAGCGTTCCGCGATCGAACCGTGAAAATCGACATTCCATACAACACGACGCTCCAGGACGAGGTGCGCATATACCGCAAGGATTACTCGCGGGAAAAGATGACAAAGCATATCGCCCCCCACACCCTCGAGGTGTGCGCGATGTGGGCTGTCCTGACACGCCTCGAAGAGCCGAAGAACGCTCAGATCACACTGGCGCAGAAGATGAGCCTCTACGACGGCAAGAATGTGTCGGGGTTCACGGAAGAAAACGTCAAGGAACTGCGCGACGAGTCGGTGCGTGAAGGTCTCGAAGGGATCTCCCCTCGTTACATCCAGGACAAGATCTCCAATGCGCTGGTTTCCGATTACAACTATGTAAACCCGTTCATGGTCCTCAATGAGATCGACGAGGGGCTGAAGCACCACAGTCTGATATCGAGTGAAGAGACCAGATCTCGATACAGAGAGATTCTTTCGGTGGTCAAGTCAGAGTACGAGGACATCGTGAAAAACGAGGTTCAGAGGGCCATCAGCGCCGACGAAGAAGCGATTCAGAAGCTCTGCTCCAACTACATCGATAATGTCAAGGCGTACACACAGCGAGAAAAGGTGCGCAATCCCTACACCGGCCAGTCGGAAGATCCTGATGAGCGATTGTTACGCTCCATCGAGGAGAAGATTGAAATCCCGGAGAGCCGCAAGGATGACTTTCGCAGAGAGATCATGAATTACATCGGTGCACTGGCAGTCGACCAGAAACAGTTTGATTACACAACCAACGCAAGGTTGCAAAAAGCCCTCGAGATGAAGCTGTTCGAGGACAAGAAAGACACCATCAAGCTGACCTCGGTCATCTCTGACGTGGTGGACAAGGACTCCCAGGCGAAGATTGATGTCGTGAAGACACGCCTGATAGAACAATTCGGATACAACGAAGACAGTTCTACAGATGTCCTGAACTATGTGGCCAGCATCTTTGCCCGCGGTGACACAAAGGGTATCGAATAGGCTGGGGGGATCCATCGTGCGAAAGATAGATCCAGATACCAATCGGTTTCGGAACATCGTTCGCGGCAAGATCAGGGAAAATCTGAAACAGTACATCTCTCAGGGCGAGCTGCTTGCTCGCCAGGGTAAGAGTATTGTGAGCGTTCCCTTGCCGCAAATCGATATCCCCAACTTCAGGTTCGGCTCAGCCGATCAAGATGGAGTTGGACTTGGAGAGGGCGAGGAGGGGCAGCCGATCGGTGGCGAGCAAGCGCTGCCGGGCCCGGAGGCGGGAGACCAGCCAGGAGAACACATCCTGGAAGTGGACGTATCTCTCGAGGAACTCGCCGAGATTCTCGGTGAGGAACTGGAACTACCGAGGATCGAGCCACGCGGTACCGAATCGATCGAGGTCGAGAAGGACCGCTACACCGGAATCAACCGCACGGGACCCGAGTCACTTCGCCACTTCCGCCGCACCTTCAAGGCAGCATTGAGGCGCCAGATAGCCAGCGGCTCATACGATGTGAAAAACCCAAATGTCGTTCCAATTCGTGAGGATCGAAGATACCGCTCCTGGAACACCAAGAAGGTTCCCCAGTCGAATGCCGTGATCATCTACATGATGGATGTGTCCGGTTCGATGGGGAATGAACAGAAGGACATCGTGAGGATCGAATCATTCTGGCTCGATACCTGGCTCCGAAGCCAGTACGAGAATCTTGAGACGAGATACATCATCCACGATGCCCAGGCAAAACTTGTTGATTCGCACACGTTTTTCCATGTCCGTGAGTCTGGTGGAACGAAGATCTCCAGTGCTTACAACCTGGCGAAGGAACTGATCCAGAAGGAGTTCTCTCCTCAGGAATGGAATATTTACCCGTTCCACTTCTCCGATGGAGACAACTGGGGAGGCGATGACACAGCTCATTGCCTCAAGCTGCTCGAGGAAGATCTGATCCCTGCAAGTAATGTTTTCTGTTACGGCCAGGTCAAGAGCGCGTACGGAAGCGGACAGTTCATCAAGGACCTGCGAGAGGGAGTGGGGCAAAACGACAAGATGTTGCTGTCCGAGATCAACTCTCGTGATGAGATCTTACCTTCGATAAAAACTTTCCTCGGAAAGGGCTGTTGAGATGCTGCAGAATAGTGCTCTCACACCGGAGATCGAGGAATGGCGCGGTATCATCCGTCAGCATGCGACCGACTGTGGCCTCGATTTTTTCGAGGTTCTCTATGAACTGGTTGATTACGACGAGATGAACATGATTGCAGCTTACGGTGGCTTTCCGGTGCGTTACCCGCACTGGCGCTGGGGGATGCAGTTCGAGGAATTGCAGAAACAGTACTCGTATGGTCTGGCGAAGATCTACGAACTTGTGATCAATAACGACCCCTGCTACGCGTACCTGATGCGCTGCAACCCTCTGGTCGACCAGAAACTGGTGATGGCCCATGTATATGGGCACAGCGACTTCTTCAAGAATAATTGCTGGTTCACTCATACCAACCGCAAGATGGTGGACACGATCTCCAACCATGCGGTCAGAATCCGCAGGCACATCGACGAACACGGTCAAGATGCCGTCGAGGAATTCATCGATGTCTGTCTGTCGCTTGAAAACCTGATAGATCCACACCTGCCCTACTTCTCCTCCCCGGATGCCAGTTCCCAAGAAAATCATGAGGAAGCGAGTAATGGCACATCGCCAGCACGATTCTTGACGATGCCTTACATGGAAGAATTCGTCAATCCACCCGAAGTTCTCGCAAGGGAAAAAGAGGAAGTCCTCAATCGGATCGATGCCTCACATAAGTTTCCAGAACATGAGGAGCGCGATGTCCTTCGCTTCTTGCTGCATCACGGACAGTTGAGAAGTTGGCAGCGTGACGTGCTCTCGATTATCAGGGAAGAGGCCTACTACTTCATACCTCAGGGGATGACAAAGATCATGAATGAGGGTTGGGCATCGTTCTGGCACTCCAGGATGATGACGACAAAGATCCTCGATTCATCGGAAGTGATTGACTATGCGGATCATCACTCAGGTACGCTGTGCTGTAACCCAGGGTCAATAAATCCATACAAACTGGGTATTGAATTGTTCCGGGATATCGAGCAGCGCTGGGATTCCGGTCGCCATGGCAAGGAATGGGATACATGCGAGGACTTGCATGGCAAGACCGACTGGGATGATGGAAAGCACAGTGGTCTGGATAAGATCTTCGAGGTGCGACGCAGTCACAACGACATCACGTTCATCGATGAGTTTCTTACCGAGGAGTTTTGCGATCAGCACCGGCTGTTCAACTACAAGTTTGATCGCCAGTTGGGACAATATGTTCTAGACGGCAGGGACTTTGCGACCATCAAGAGCACGTTCCTCGATCAACTCTCCAATTGTGGTAGGCCCCGGATACATGTCGAGGATGGAAATTACTGCAACAGGGGAGAACTGCTCCTTCAGCATGTCTGGTCGGGAACCCCGTTGAAACTCGATTATGCGCGCAGAACCCTGGAGAATTTATATCGGATCTGGGGCCGGCCGGTTCACATCGAGACGCAGGTCGACGGAAAGACCAAGATCCTCGGATACAATGGTTCTCGTCACGATGAGCGAACCAACGTGTAATTGCCCCTGGGAGGCGTCACGGGTGCCCGAGTGGCGGTAATCCACCTATAAACCATACCCTTCTGGACGGCTCGACTTGAATCTCGAAGCCATCTCTTCGATGATGCAATGCGTAGGAGGCTGCCAGCGGGGATCGCCTCCTTCCTGCGTCATTGATCCCCTGGCCAGGAGTTCCGATGCGTCCGGCACGGTTCGTCACCGCAGCTAGTCTTTTCGACGGCCACGATGCATCCATCAACATCATGCGCAGGGTTCTCCAGGATCAGGGAGCAGAGGTCATCCATCTGGGCCACAACCGAAGCGCAGAGGAAATCGTAGACACGGCAATCCAGGAGGACGCCGATGCCATCGCCGTCTCTTCCTACCAGGGCGGGCATAACGAGTTCTTTCGTTACATGAGGGATCTACTGGTCGAGAAAGGGTCGCCGTGGATTCGCATCTTTGGAGGTGGTGGCGGAGTAATCATCGAGGATGAGATCAACGCACTCCACGATTACGGGATCGATCGTATCTACTCCCCCGCAGATGGCCGTGAAATGGGCCTCGAAGGAATGATTCGCGACATGCTCAAGCGAGTCGGATCGGTCAATGGGATGGCGGAGCGTGGGGATGCGCTACCGCAGAGGATCACGCTTGTTGAGCTGGGAGAAGTTTTCGAGCCCAATAAAAAGCAGGTGCCCGTTGTTGGATTGACGGGAACTGGAGGTGCAGGTAAGTCTTCGCTCACTGATGAAGTCCTCAGGAGATTTCTGCAGGACTTTCCCGAACGAAGATTCGCAGTGATCACTGTTGATCCAACCAAGAGACGCACAGGAGGCGCACTGCTGGGGGATCGGATTCGCATCAACAGCGCTGACAATCCTCGCGCATATGTTCGATCTCTGGCGACACGTTCGAGTGGAGTAGAAGTTCCCGAGACGATCCGTGGCGCAGTGGAGCAGGTTCAATCTGAAGGATTTGATCTGGTGCTGCTGGAGACCTCCGGCATCGGTCAGGGCGATAGCCGCATCACCGACCTGGCGGATCTCTCCGTCTATGTCATGACTCCTGAGTACGGGGCAGCTTCTCAACTCGAGAAGATCGACATGATTGATTTTGCAGACATCGTCATCCTCAACAAGTTCGATCGACCAGGAGCCCGGGATGCGATCAGGGATGTTCGAAAGCAATTTCGCAGGAGCCGTGGGATCTTCGATCCTGAGGTAAAAGATGAAGATCTGGCAGTGTTCGGGACCACCGCAAGTCACTTCAATGATGCCGGCGTCGAGAAGTTTTACGGCCATCTGCTCGCCACCTTGAGTGAGGCCGACGGTGAGAACTGGCTGATACAAAACGATAGAGTTTCAGTCGATGGCGCAGATCGCCCCGCCCCGATTCCTTCCGAGCGAGCGGGATACCTGCTTGAGATCGTCAGTGGAATCGCGGAGTACCACCGAGGTGTCGAGGACTCTGCCAGGATAGCCTCTGATGCCCAGGCGCTACTGCGCAGCGCAGAGTTGATTGAAGCGCAGAATCCGGAGGCGGGTGAACGTCTCAAGGAGATGGCGTTCACGATCAAGGGCTCGATCGATCCCAGAGTTCTGAAAATCCTGGAGGCCTGGCCAGAAGTGGCTGCTGCATATCGTGAAGAGGAACTGGTCTTCGGCGTCAGAGACAAAGAGATCCGAGAACCTCTACACTTCGAATCGCTGTCGGGAAACAAGATCTCAAGGGTGGCGCTTCCTCGGCTGCAGGGTCAGGGAGATCTCACCCGCTGGCTGTTGAAGGAAAACCTGCCGGGACATTTCCCCTTCACGGCAGGAGTGTTTCCATTCCGCAGGCGCGATGAACATCCGAAGCGAATGTTTGCTGGTGAAGGACCGCCAGAGAAGACAAACGAGAGGTTCCATTATCTGTGTGAAGGTGAAGATGTACATCGACTCTCCACCGCTTTCGATTCGGTCACTCTGTATGGAGAGGATCCTGATCTTCGCCCTGACATCTATGGCAAGGTCGGAGAAAGTGGCGTCAGCATCTGCAATCTTGACGACATGAAGAAACTCTATGATGGATTTGATCTTTGCTCCCCGAGCACTTCGGTCTCGATGACGATCAATGGGCCAGCCCCGATGATTCTCGCGATGTATTTCAATGCCGCCTTCGATCAGCAGATCGACCAGTTCCGACAGAAAAATGGCACAGAGCCATCTCAGGAGCAGTTGATAGAGATACAGCGCCATGTCCTACGCAGCGTCAGGGGGACAGTGCAGGCAGATATCCTCAAGGAGGATCAGGCGCAGAACACTTGCATCTTCAGCACCGATTTTGCACTTCGAATGATGGGAGACATCCAGCAGTTCTTCATCGAGGAGCAGGTCAGGAATTACTATTCCGTTTCCATCAGTGGATATCATATCGCTGAGGCCGGGGCGAACCCCATCTCTCAACTGGCGTTCACCCTCGCCAATGGGTTTACCTATGTCGAGTACTACCTCTCCCGTGGCATGGAAATCGATGACTTCGCCAGGAACCTGTCCTTTTTCTTCTCCAACGGACTCGATGCGGAATACGCAGTTCTCGGCAGGGTTGCACGCAGAATCTGGGCCATTGCGATGCGAGATGTTTATGGTGCAAATGAACGAAGCCAGAAGTTGAAGTATCACATTCAAACGTCCGGCCGCTCGCTGCACGCCATGGAGATCGACTTCAACGACATCCGAACGACGTTACAGGCATTGATGGCCTACTACGATCAGTGCAATTCGCTACACACGAACGCATTTGATGAAGCGATCACGACCCCCACTCAGGATTCAGTCCGAAGGGCGATGGCGATCCAGCTCATCGTGGCCAAGGAACTGGGGCTGGCTCAGAATGACAATCCTATTCAGGGCGCCTTCATCACCGATGAGTTGACTGAACTCGTCGAGGCAGCGGTGCTCGATGAGTTCCGTCGTTTGCATGAGAGAGGTGGAGTGCTGGGTGCGATGGAGCGTCAGTACCAGCGATCGAGGATCCAGGAGGAGTCGCTCCTGTATGAGCACCGGAAGCAATCCGGAGACCTGCCGATCGTCGGCATCAATACATTTCTCAGACCCGAGCAGGAACTGAAGCAGCCGCGCAAGATCGAACTTCGCCGTGCTACTCCCGAGCAGAAGCAGCAGCGTCTGGTCGATCTGGAGAACTTCCATGAGGTGCATGCCGATGCAGTGTCTCCAGCGCTGGAGAGATTGAAGGAGGTGGCCCTGACCGGAGGAAACATCTTCAGGGAACTCATCGCCACGGTTCGCGTGGCAAGCCTCGGTCAGATCACGCGGGCGCTCTATGATGTCGGCGGGCGTTACAGAAGAAATATGTGATCCAGAACGCTAGCGATCAGCCGGCATTTCTCCTTCTTGCAGCAGACCATCCGAGTAGAACGAAGCCAAGAAACGACAGCCAGCCGTGCCCAGTGATCCAGTTGTGAGATGTCTCGGCTGAGGTGAGTCCCAGCATCGGAATCAATATGACCCCCATGGCGATCGATAGGCACAGCCATGCGAGTGTCGAGATGACTTCCCCACGGCCCCTGACGAACCAACTCATGACGACAAGCAAGGCAGCCAGCGGCGAGGCGATGAGTAGATGAAGCAGTAACCAGTTGCCTCGAAGATCTACATCGAGCGGAAGGCCCGGGATGGCGGTGATGGCTGCCACCACGACCAGTACCAGTGAGAGTCTGGAGATCTTTAATCTCATGACGATTCCCTGTCGATGGATTTCCACAGTGACAGGAGTCCGCCAAAGATGGCGAGTGATGCGCAGATGGTGAAGTAAATCTTGCCCAGGTCTCTACCGGTGAACAAGAGCGCCCATCGCTGCCATAGATTTCGATCCACGATTCCCTGGTCGAGAGGTGAGCGGGCGACCACAACTGAGTCGATGGGCAGCAGTGTCGTGGCGCCGATGGCGCTGTCGATCCAACGACTGGCGACCGAATGACAATCGGTACACCCCTGAGCGCCCACGGCAGTGCGGGCCGGGCGGACCGGATGAGAGATGGCCCAGTGAACCGGAGATGCAGCGGTCGATGAGAAGGACTCCAACTTCCCATCGCCGCTCGATCGATGCGCCAGACCTCCGCTGATGAGGACAGCGGTTTGCCCGTCTGCAAGAGGAGACTGAAGTTGCTGCAGCGCCCTGTCGAGGTGGGCCGATGCGCTTTCGCCCGACAGTTCTTCAGAGACCTCAGCGACCAGATCTGCGCGCACACGCAGGGCCCTGCGAAGTGGTCTGCGTAAATCTGCTGGGGAGAGAAATGAGAACTCCCCCGCTGCATCGAGGACGCCCCAGCCGTTGGGCCAACTGGTTCGAACGGGACCGATGATGCCCGCCTCATCTCTGAGCAGCCCGTTTGCGATGATCCGTGGAGGTGTGTTGGGGAGCCGTAGTTGGCTCGGTTCACCGAGGCGGTGCGCTCTGGATGTCCACTGCTGGATGGGGCTCACAGTCGGTGATGGACCCGAGTGGCAAGCGGTGCAGTGAATTTCATCGAGATGGAACGGTGGCAAGCCACGGTGCTGCGGGATCGGGGCCCCCAGGCCGCCACCGTCCGGGTCGAGATGGCAGCCGCGACAACTGAGAGCGGAGACATCCCGTCCGGAAGGGTGCACCTCCTCCTCGAAGCCACGCACCATGTGGTGATCGATACCAGATCGGTGGCAGTCGACACAGGTGAGACCTGCTGCCAGATGCACGTCCTGCTCGTGGAGCCAGCCTCGACCGCCGTCGCTGTCCAGATCCCTGACGGTATGGCAACGAAAACAGGTTTCATTCCCCGCATCGGAGAGCAGTTTCCATTCGACCTGACCCTTTGAATCGAACTCTCGTGGGTCGTATTTTCCGTCAGGATCGAGAATCCCGACCGCATGAAATGGTGCGAGATTCACATCACCGGAATCGATCTTTTCTATTCGCTTCGAGAAGCTGTAGCCCTCTGCGAGATGGCAAACGAGGCAATCAGAAGCGGAGCCGAGGGTTGTGTCATGGCGTCCGAAGGTGCGACTCCAACTGGTAGCGTCCATCCCGAGAGCATCCGGATGCTGATATCCTGGCCAGGAGCGCTGATGAACGGGCAGTCTGGTGGCGCTGCGGGGGTCGACGAGGAACCACGGTTCACCCGCCCTGCCATCGGGACCCTCCTTGCCATGCAGCCCTCCAGAAGCGGCCTCGACATCGTGACAGGGGGCGCAACTTCTGGCGAGATCGGGGGTGGTTGCATCGGGATCGAAGGGATCGATCTCACGTCCGGTAGCGTCTCGAAGAGTGATCCGATGCAGGTATGGATCATCGGAATCGGTGCGTTTCCATGTCGCTTCCTGAGCATCGATGCTGCAGCACAACAGCGACATCAACAGCAGCAGTGAAAACGCTGACCTAATCATCCTGGTCGGGCTCTTGCTTTTCGATGGGGGCTCTCAGTTCCTTGTATCCCTCTTTCAACTGGCGCTGAATCGACTCGACCCCTGGATCCCACCAGCGAGCTTGCTCCGATGCGGCAGGTGGTTTTTCCGGACGAACGAGGCGAAAGCCGACATGGAAGGCATCGGTGCACCACCAGAGACTCTTCGGGATCTGTGGATCTCGCTTCTGCCACTTCCGAGTCGACGATGCTCTGGACGCTGAGCGACATCGTTCGGGGTCGTCCTGCCAGGAGCCTCCCCTGACCACAGCAGGCCAGATTTTTATCGGCCAGTTCACCGCATCCGAGTAGAGCAACTTCTGACCGCTCAGTTCGCTGTAGCCTTCTTCAGAATAGGCATCGAGGGTCCATTCGGACACATTGCCGTAGAGATCGTGGACACCCCATCGATTGGGAGCCAGGGTGCCGACCCTCCGGTATCCCGCTCCCAGACCCGGGTATCCCGAATCGGGATCCTCGTACTCACTGTTGTCGAAGTACCAGGCGTATCTGTCCAGTTGACTGGCATCATCGCCGAAGGAGTAGGCGCTCTGCTGACCGCAGCGAGCCGCATACTCCCACTCCGCTTCCGTCGGCAGCCGAATGAACTGTCCCGTCTTCTTTGACAGCCACTTGGAAAATTGCATGGCGGCGAACTGAGTCACATCTGCGACCGGGTAACCGCCCGAGGTACCCAGGCCATCGAGGATGGGCCGCGAGTCCTGTTCCCAGAGAGGGGTCGGGATACTGACGGCATCGGCCCACACCGATTCACTGGATCGATCACCTGGGATTCGACCATCCTGGAGAATCCCGTACTGCTGCCGGAACAGGTCGAAGGCATCCCAGGTCACCTCGCACTTCATGATCGAGAAGGGTTCCACCGTGACGGTCCAGGTCGGTCCCTCATCTTTCGTGCGTCCCTTTTCACTCGCCGGTGAACCGATCTGGATCGTTGTGGGATAGCCATCCTTGCCGACCGGAATCGATACCCAGGTGATCTCGACCTTCGAGCCGGGAATCTGCTGTGTCTGCGTTTTCACGAGCGTCTCGTCGGCAACTTCCAGAACCGGATGGGCCTCGGCAGGGGCTGAAGGCAGCGTCTGAAGTGCAGTGGATAACAGGGTCGAGAAGAGCAGGTTCAAGGGTGTCCTTCCGGTGATCGATCGCTCTACCTGCCCGGCAGATGCCAGTTGGTAGGTGCCCACGGACTCCGCAGGCGGGTACAAGGCACGCATGATGTCTCACTACCTCGCTCCCGTCCAGATGTCACGACCTGGCGCAGCAGAACTCATTTCGCTGATCAGGAGGAATCGTCATCCCCTGCTGTTGTGGCTCCTGATCCTCTGCTGTGGCTGTCAGGCTCCCCTGCACAGGGTGCAGATCGATCACGGTGCCATGGGTACCCGCTTCCGGATCACGGCATTTCATCGAGATCGTGACACCGTCGAAGAGGTGTCCCGATTGGCGGTGGCCAGGATCGACCAGATCGAGAAGTCCTGCTCGGACTGGGATTCCAGCAGCGAATTGAGAAGGCTGTGTCGATCTGCCCCTCACGGAGAACCGGTGGCTGTCAGTGATGATTTGCTCGAGGTTCTGGCGCGGTCGGTGGCGATCTCGAAGGCGAGCAACGGCGCATTTGACCCGACCGTTGGTTCTCTCGTCAGGTTATGGCGCAGGTGCCACCAGGCGGGGCGGCTCCCGCGCGAACATGAACTGGAGCGAGCAAGGGAGGGAATGGGTATCGATGGCATCGTGATCGATAGGGCTGGTGGAACCGTACAACTGTTACGCAAGGGAATCGCCATCGACCTCGGCGGGATTGCCAAGGGATTTGCGGTGGCTGAAGCGTTCGATGAGATGGAGAGGGCAGGCATCTGTCATCTGATCATCGATGGTGGCGGAGACCTGGTACTCGGAGATCCTCCGCCTGGGCGGGATGGTTGGCGGATCGAGATCGCAGCGTCTGCAGATCAGGAATCGGAAACGGCTCGACCACTTCGGCTACTTGTCCACGGTCGCGGCGCCATCGCGACCAGTGGAGATGCGAGTCGATTCATCCATATCGGAGATCGGCGATACAGCCATATCCTTGATCCGGTTACCGGAGTTGGCATCGAGGGACCCCACGCTGCCACGGTTTTTTCCGAGGATGGTGCCACCGCAGACGCTCTTGCCACTGCGATCTCCGTACTCGAGCCCGCTGCCGCTGAAAAACTGATCCGTGACTTTCCCGGTTCTTCAGCGCTGCTGGTGAATCCCCTGGATGGGACTCTTCAGGTGCTGGGAGAGATCCCGGCGACCTTCATTCACAGCAGAACCACCTCTGGAGAAGCGTCCTTCTGGTCAGTACCATGAAGGCTGTCTCCCAGGCTCAGGAGATCAGCTCAATGAAATGGGGTATTCGTGGACCCAGGATCACAGGATACATCTGCTCAACCTCCGTCGAGTATTGACCGGAGGACCTTCCTCAGTGCTTCAGGCGGCGCGCTGGCTGCGGCGGCGATCGGAACTACGGCACTCGATGCATTCCCCTCGATGGTACACAACTCGTCCGATGAGACGATTCGCGTCGGTCTGGTCGGATGCGGGGGTCGAGGAACGGGTGCCGCTGTCAATGCCCTGAATGTGGAACCGAGAGTGAAAATTGTTGCTCTGGGAGACATCTTTGCCGATCGGCTCGAGAGTTCTCACAAGAATCTTCTCGATGGCGATCACGCTGATCGTGTCGATGTTCCCGAGGAGATGCGGTTCTCTGGCTGGGACAATTTCGAGAAGGTGATCGACAATTGTGATGTCGTGATCCTGGCTACCACACCGCACTTCCGTCCAGAGCAGATCGAAAAGGCGGTGGCTGCGGGGAAGCACATTTTCGCAGAGAAGCCGATCGCAACCGATGCCCCAGGAGTGGCCAGGGTTCGTGAGGCTGCCCGCATCGCCGACCAGAAAGGGCTCACCCTCGTCAGTGGACTCTGCTATCGCTACCAGGATTCGAAGCGGGAGACGATTGATCGTATTCATGATGGATCCATCGGTGACATCGTCACTCTGCAGTGTACATACAACACTGGTGGCCTGTGGCATCGAGGCCGCAAGGATGAGTGGAGTGAGATGGAGTACCAGATCAGAAACTGGTACTACTTCAACTGGCTCAGTGGCGATCACATCACAGAACAAAGCATTCACAGCATCGACAAGATGATGTGGGCGATGAAGGATGCGCCTCCCGCCAAGTGTACAGCGAGTGGTGGTCGGGCCTGTCGAACAGATGAGAAGTGGGGCGACATCTACGATCACTTCAACTGTGTGTTCGAGTGGGATAACGGTACAAAGTTGTTCCACTCCTGCCGTCAATGGAGTGGTGCCGACGGCGATGTCAGTGACTATGTATTCGGTACCAGGGGGACGGCCGCAATCCAGCGCCACCGAGTCGATGGTGAGGTCAACTGGCGATTCGATGGATCTCCCAATGACATGTACGATGCCGAATGGGTTGAACTGTTTCGTTCGGTCAAGGGTGAACGGGATCGGATCAACAACGGCGAGTACATGTGTAACAGCACGCTCGCCTCGATTCTGGGCCGCACGGCGGCGTACACAGGAAAGACCATCACCTGGGATGAGATGGTCAAAAGCGAACTGGACCTGAGTCCGCCCGCATACGAGTTCGGGCCGGCACCTGTGGTGGAAATCGCTCGTCCGGGCACCACCAAGTTCAGTTAGCGATTCAACAGGCATCAGGCGGTGCCCCAGCTGGGGTACCGGCGATCCGCGGGGCCCTCGTGACAGCAGTTACGAGGGCCTTTTTTCATCGATCGATCCTGCGTTATCCTGATCTGCGGAGCGACCCGAAAGGAGACTCTCGATGCGAGTGATGCTGTGCTCGATTCTGATACTGGTCGGTACCATGACGCCTGCGATGACATGCCAGCAGCCTCCCGGCAATCAGCATGAAGAGACAAGACTGCCAAGGGTGTTGATCATCGGGGATTCCATCTCCATCGGCTACACACCGTTCGTGAAGGAGGAACTCAAGGGCCGCGTGACTGTGAGCCATAATCCTGGAAATGCCCAGCACACCGGCACCGGGTTGAAAAAAATAGATGAGTGGCTCGGGAATGAAAGCTGGGATGTGATCCACTTCAACTGGGGGCTGTGGGATCTGTGCTACCGCGATCCTCCAGGATCACTCAAGCGCGGGAAAAAGAATGGTCGAGTCTCGATCGAGTTGGATCAGTACCAGAAGAACCTTGAAAAATTGATCATCCGGCTCAAGAAGACCGGTGCCAAATTGATCTGGGCCAGCACCACCTTCGTCCCGGAAGGTGAAACAGGTCGAAAGATGGGCGATGATCTACGCTACAACGAGGTCGCCAGGAAGTTGATGAAGAAACATCGGATCGTCATCAACGATCTTCATGCAGCCAGTGCTGGTTTCCCCGGGGAGTTGTTCAGGGCTCCGGGAGATGTCCACTTCAAACCGGAAGGCCGGAAAAAACTGGCAGCGCTCGTCAATGCCAAGATCGTCGAAGCCCTGTCGTTAGCAGAGCAGCGCAGCGTCCACTAGGATGAGGCGCTGGAGTAGTGTCGAAGCGCAAAATTCCAGAAGGAGCGCATGCCCAGGAATGCGACGGCAGTGACACCCAGAATCTGGCCTATGATGAGCGGGTCGGGCCCATCGAACAGGACATGAGCGGGAAGTGCGATCACCAGCAAGGCTGGAAAGATCGTCATGAGGAATCGTCTTGTCCAGTCAGAATAGATCCTATCTGGTCGCTCCATCAGTTTCGTGGCCGAAAAGAAAGCGTTTACCAGGCCACGGTTGGTGTGAATCCAGAACACCGGGATCTGGAAATACATCTGCATGATGTAGTGAAGAAGACTGCCGTTGAGGAGCAGGAACAGGAACCATATCAGGTTGTCGAGTCCCAGTTCACCGGGATACCTCATCAACGACCATGCAAGGATGCCACCTGCGATGATCAGGTTCAGAAATGAATTTGCAGCGAAATCTCTCAGGCTCAGGAAAAACAAAGATGAGACCGGGCGAACGATGTAGTAATCGAGATCGCCCTTGTTCACATAGATCGGCATCCACCACATGTTGTTACTGAAGACGGTCATGTGGATGGCATCGATCACCAGATATCCGGAGACAAAGATCAGGATCTGGTCATAGTTCCAGCCCCCCAGCAGATCCGTGTGCTGGTAGAGGATGGTGAAGAAGGCAAGTTCGACGGCATAGAAGACACAGTCCATGACGATTCGGAACCAGAAGTCCATCCGGTACTCCAGAGATCTGCTGAAGGAGAACTTCAGGAACTGGAGATAGAGCTTCAGGTATCGGGCCATCAGATGCCTACTCCGGTGTACCGCAAGCCACCACGCTTCCAGAAGGGAACGGCCAAAAATCCCATGACGATGCACCAGATGAGGCAACTACCGATTCCGGTTGCCCACTCGGCCACTCCCACCTTCCCGAGTAGTACCAGCGTCGGGAACTGGTACAGGTAAACAAAGGGGAGCCACGAGAGAAGCTGCTGCATCGGTTCGGGAAACAGTGACAGTGGCAGCAATGCCCCGCCCAGCAGCATGCTGACAAAGCGAAGCAGCACCGAAAGACTCCAGACATTGTCAGCCCAGAAGGCGACGAATTGCGGAGGAAGGCTCATCAAGAAGAAGAGCAGGTGAGCGACCATGATCGATGGCACTGCCATCGCCACCGATGCCGGAGAAACGATCGCAGTGGTAGAGAGACCCAGTGCTGGAATGGCCACCATCGCCATCAGCAATGATTGAACCAGGTCCGGAGCCACATTCCCCAGCTGCTGGGCGTATTTGGTGAGGACGTAGTTGCGAGGGTAGACCAGGAACCGGCTCAGTGTTCCATCGTAGATCTCTGTTGCGATGGTCATCTGTAGATCACCGCCTCGGACGATCCGTCCTGTCAGGAAAACCATGACACCGTAAGCGAGTATTCCCTGCAGATCCCAACCGCCAATGAACTGCTGATTCGATTCCGAGAAGAGGGCATTCCAGATGGCCCAGAGCACGACGAGGTGAGCGACCATGTTGACCAGCATCGTGATCCAGAAGTCGACCCGATAACTCATCAACTTACGTGCTTCAAGACTGATCATGTGCAGGAAGAAAGACCCGCTCCTCATTCCAGGTCACCGCTGCGGCCTGCCATGATGCGTTCGATGGTGTCGCTGATTTCTGGATCACCGATGGAGAGATCTATGACGGGGAATAGCCGCAATATCTCGGCTGCAACTTCGGGTACTTTTTCGCGACTGACCTGCAGGCAGATGTTGCCAGGATCACAGTGAGAGATCTTCCCCATCTTCTCGAGCACCTGCCGATCGGGCTCAGTGCCTCGGTGCAGGTGAACCTGCAGATTTTTGTAAGGTGCATACTTTTGCATGACACGCTCGAGACTTCCGTCGTAGACGATGTCTCCCTCGCGGATGATGATGATGCGTTCGCACAGGCGTTCGATGTCCTCCATGTAGTGACTCGTGAGCAGCATTGCGGGCGCATTTTCTCGGCGATATTCGAGCAGGAAATCGCGAACGGCTCGCTGAGCTGTGATGTCGAGCCCTATCGTCGGCTCGTCGAGGTACACGACCCTGGGGGAGTGCAACAAGGCTGCAACCAGTTCCAGTTTCATGCGCTCACCGAGAGATAGGCGACGAATCTGGATGTTCAGTTCATCCTGGATGCCGAGCATGGTGGTGAGCCGTTCCAGTGATTCCCGGTACTCTCTGGGTGGGATCTGGTAAACCTCACGAAGCAGATCAAAGCAATCGGCACCGGGAAGATCCCACCACATCGAGGCTTTCTGGCCCATGATGAGTGCGATTTGGCGACGGAAGTCGTCTTCTCGCTGCCAGGGCACATGTCCGAGCACGGTGGCCTCACCGGAACTGGGATGGATGATTCCAGACAGCATCTTCACCAGTGTCGTCTTGCCGGCTCCATTGGCCCCGATCAGACCGACGATCTCGCCCTCGCTGACCTCGAAGTCAGCTCCGGCGACGGCGACCTTCTCGATCCAGTCACGACGAAATAGCGACTTCACCGAGGCGGCCAGCCCCGGTTCCTTTCGGTGTACCCGAAACACCTTGCGTAAATTTCGAACTCTGATCATCGCTTCTCCCTGGCTGAATCACCGTTTTAGCCGCTGATGCGCTCTTCAGGGTCTTTTTTTGAGAATCTCGGTCCGACCGTCGGATGAAACCGGATCGAGGTACTGAGGGAACGTCCGGTTGCCGCCAGGGGTCCATTTTCTGGCGGGGCGTTCCGTGGGCTTTTCTGGGATGGGAAGCAAGTGTACGGGTGGGCTACCCGTGACTTGATGACGATTATGATGAAGCGATTTCACAGGCGGAGCGACGGTTGCCAGGATTCCATCCGGGTACGGTCTCTCATTGCATCCCGACACCTGGGTGCGAGCCACCCTGCGCCCGACCCACCCGGGGCCAACTCAGCGACTGCCCGGGCAGTCCCTGGCAACCCTTCCATTCGACCTCGCCATTTCAGTACCCGATTCGCGGGTACTTCGCAATTCTCTGTTCGGTACCATCCAGTGGTGGATCGGTTCGTCCAGGGGTAATGAAAGGGGACGTCATGTCCTTCCCCAGGTTTGTTGCGGCAATCGCCGCCTGTGTCCTCCTGGGAGCTTCCTTGTCGGCTCAGGCCTTCGAGGAGCGCCAGCCAGGAGTCGATGGACTCCAGATCGAGAGTTCCCGGGTCACCGGTCTCGCCAGCCTCCTTACGGGGCCGGCAGGAGGTCCGATTCCGGGTATTGAAGATCGGGATAACCCGCTTGCGATTTTTACCCTACACGGACGAATTTTTGGCATCACGGATGCAAACTCCGAATTGCGAAGAATGAGTACTTCGCTGTGTGATCTTGGAAATGTTCATCACCGATACCAGCAAGTCTATCGTGGAATCGATGTGCTCACGGGTCAGTTGATCGTGCACCAGGATCCTCAGGGGAACTTCCTGGCGGTCAACGGAGACTTCTATCCGCTACGCAGTGGAGTCGCGACCAAGCCGCGCTTTACTCTCGAAGAAGCGATATTTCTGGCCGCCGGTGAGTTGAAGATGGAAGCGCCTCAGACGCTTGAAGAGAAGCTGGTGATCGTCGATCCCGGTTGGTACGGAGATCCATCTGACGGCACAGTTCACCTCGCCTGGCACATGGTGGTCGGGTCAGTCGAGTCATTGCCAGAACATGTCCTGGTCGATGCCATCGATGGATCGATACTGGATCACTGGCCAGCAGTTCATTCAGCGATCAATCGGCAGATCTATGATGGATCCGGTGGTGGATTGCCGGGAATCCTCACGAGAACTGAAGGGGGCGCTCCCACCGGTGACGCCAACGTCGATGCCATCTACGATTTCACAGGGGATTTTTATCAGTTGCTCAGTGCTGGCCTCAACCGAGACAGCCTCAATGGTTCGGGCAATGCTCTGATCGCCACTGCCAACTGGAATGATGGAATCTGCCCCAATGCGATCTGGAACGGCTCGGGCACTGCCTTTTGTAATGGCCTCGGCACCGACGATATCGTCGGCCACGAATTCGGCCATGGACTCACTGATTACACCGCAGATCTGATCTACCAGAACCAATCGGGACAGCTCAACGAGTCCTTTTCGGATGTGTTCGGAGAACTGGTCGATCTGTGGAACGGAAATGCTTCTGTAGCGGGTACACCCGGGGGGACTTCCTGGCCTCCCACTCCAACAGGATCGGGCACCGATACTCCCAACAGCGGCCGCACAGGGTGCGGTGATTCATCGGTGCGCTGGTTGATGGGTGAGGACAGTTCCTTCGGGGCCATTCGCGACATGTGGTCGCCACAGTGCAAGGGTGATCCTCCCAGTGCACTCGATCCTATTTACGAGGCCACGAGTTGCGATCCCGGGTTTGACGGCGGCGGAGTGCATTTTGGCTCCGGTGTCCCCAATCACGCTTTTGCCATGGTCACCGACGGCAAGAGTTTCAACGGCCAGACGGTCACGGGGATCGGTCTGATCAAGTCGGGAGCGGTCTGGTTCCGCACACTGACGGTCTATCTGACACCGGGGTCCGATTTCAACGAGGCCTTCACCCTGTTCAATCAAGCAGCCAGCGATCTGGTGGGGACGACACCCAACGATCCGCGCACTGGCGGGTCTTCGGGATCGGTATTCACCTCAGATGACGCGGTGCAAGTAGAGAACGCGCTGACCGCAGTCGAGATGAATGCGGCGGGCATCTGCTCACCGCCTCCCCCTCCAGACAACGACGATTGCATCGATGCAACGGTGGTGGCAGCGGGGATCAGTCCCATCAACAACGGTGGAGGAACAGACAGTGGTGTTGCCTTCGATGAGACGCAATGCTCGGGAACCTTCCTGGGGCAGGTCGCCAAGGACATCTGGCTCAGTTACACGCCGGCGCAGGATGGAACGGCGACCTTCACGACCTGTAACATCGCCAGCTGGGATACTGATCTGCTGATCTATACCGGCAGTTGTGGTTCCCTGAATCAGATCGCATGCAACGGAGATGCTTCAGGGTGCAGTAACTTCACATCGACCATCTCGAACCTGGCACTGACAGGTGGGACCAACTACCTGATCCGAATCGGTAGTTTTGGTAGCAGTGGCGGATCTGGAGAGATCGATATCACCTTCACTCCCGGTGGGGGAACTCCCATCGAGGTCTGCAACAACGGTGTCGATGATGATGGTGATGGAGCCATCGACTGTGCAGATGCTGATTGTGCTGCAGATCCAGCGTGTACTTCGACTCCAGCAGAAGATTGCTCCAATGGAGTGGATGACGATGGAGACGGGGCCGTCGATTGTGCCGACCCGGATTGTGTTGGAGATCCGGCCTGCGTCGTAGCGGCAGATGGGGACGAGTGCGTCGATGCGATCCTCGCTTCGCTCGGTGCCAATGCGGTCAACACCGTGGGCGCCACCAACTCGACCGAACCCTCGGATGCCACCCAGTGCTCTGGAACCTTCCTCGGAGACTTCTTTCAGGACATCTGGTACAGCTTCACTCCAGCCAGTGACGGGCTACTGACGCTGAGCCTCTGCAATAGCGTCGACTTCGATTCCGATGTAGCGATCTACGTCGGTGGTTGCGGGGCGCTCGATCAGATCGGCTGTAACGGTGACGGAGCCGGCTGTGCTGGTTTCACCTCGTTACTCAGTGATGTGCCGGTGACTGCTGGAATCGAGTACACGATCCGCATCGGCGGCTGGAATTCTTCCGCAAATGGCACCGGCACTCTGGATCTGACCCTGGTCAGTGGCACCTCCGAGAACTGCACCAACGGGGTCGATGACGATCTCGACGGACTCACTGATTGTGAGGACCCGGACTGCTCGGCAGATCCTTCGTGCATTCCATTCCCTGCGGATGAGTGCAACACGGCCATCGCAGCTAACCTCGGTTCAAATGCGGTGGATACTTCCGGTGCGACAGATAGTGCTGATTCTGTGGGGCCCTGTAGCGGTTCCTTCATCGGCTCGATGAGTCAGGATGTCTGGTTCAGCTATCAACCGCCGTCCAGTGGCATCCTCATCATTTCAACTTGCGGAACGCTGGGCTTCGATTCGAGTCTGATCGTCTATCAGGGAAACTGTGGGGCACTGACCCAGGTCGCCTGTGACGGAGATTCATGTGGTCTGGCCTCCGAGGTGGTGATGAATGTCAGCGGTGGTGAACAGTTAAAGATCCGCCTCGGCGCAGCCAGTGCAGGTGTCGGTGGAACCGGAACGATTCAGATCGACATGGTGTTGCCGACTCCTGAAGACTGTAGCAACGGTGTAGACGACGACCTCGATAGCCTGGTCGACTGCCTCGATCCGGACTGCGCTGCAGATCCTGCGTGCACCTGTGATCCGATCACCGCACTCACCTGCATCCAGGGTAATGGCCTCGAGGTCTCACTCGGTTGGACCAACGGAGAATCCTACGACCAGATCCAGATCACACGTGACGGTTCTCTGGTGGTCAATTTGCCGGGAACAGCCTCGAACTACACCGATCCGTCCGCACCTCTGGGGCCACGCACCTATGTCGTGACCGGATTCTGCGGCGGCTCTCAATCCTCCGCTCTGTGCGATGTCCAGGTTCAGATGCCGGCGGGATACCTGTTCGTCGCTCCGCAGGTCATCGGTGAGTTCGACGAACTCAGCGGTGTCGGGTCGGTGGAGGCTTCGGTGTCCATCGGTGAAGAGTCCAACAATCCTGGCTTCCCGAACGACACTCAGGGCTTCTCGATGTCACTGGCACACGATCCTTCTGTACTGGTGAGTGTTTCCCTGGCGGCGGCCCCTGCTCTGGCTGGCATGAATGGCTCCTCTGGACCTGACTTCATGACAGAAGCGATGCTGCCTGGCGGCATCACGGTTGGGGTGGTCTATAGTTTTTCTGGCCAAGAGACTCTGGCTTTTTCGAATGAGACAGAAGTCCTCATCATCGGCTACGACACCAATGCTGGTGCCATCGCTGGTTCGACGGTTGCCGTCGCATCTTCACTTCAGTGGACGAGCACCATCGGAACCAGTTCGGTGGATAACCTGGTTGTCGTGGGTGGAGCTGCTTATGCACCTGACCCGATCGACGGCGTGGTGGTCCTATCCCCGGTAGCTGCCGGTGGGTTCGACCGCGGAGATTGCAATGTCGACGGTTCGTTTGATATCGCCGACATCATTCATTCTCTCAATGGTCTCTTCGTCGGGGGATCCTTCTCCTGTGTCGATGCCTGTGACATCAATGACGATGGTCTGGTCAATGTTGCGGATCCGGTATTTGGCCTCGGTTCTCAGTTCAGTGGCGGGCCATTGCCACCGGCCCCTCATGGTGCCTGTGGTGCCGATCCGACGGCGGATTCCCTCGATTGCGTCCTCTACGACAGTTGTAGTTGACCACTCTCAGGGAACATCGACTTCGGGCCCCGTAGCGCAAGCGCTACGGGGCCCGTTTTTCATCCATCCCATGATCCGGGCACATTCGGTCCGCTTGCCCACCGCAACGCTGGCTCCTACGATCTATCTACTGATATCACCCCTGCTCGACACCGGTCTCAGGGGCGACCCCACATCCCGGAAGGCGGAATTGCAACATGACCTCTCCAGTCTCAGAGGCAGCCCAGACCCTGGTTGACTCGATCGATCGAGTTGCGGTGGTGGGAGCTGGAACGATGGGCAACGGCATCGCACAGGTGTTCGCTCAATCCAGTTACGGTGTTGTGATCATCGATCCCTTCGAGGGAGCACTCGAGCGTGCCAGAGGCACCATCGAGAACAGCCTCGGCAGGATGGTCAAGAAGGAGAAGATGACCGCAGAAGAGGCAGAGGCAGTTCTTGGTCGGATCACCTTCGAGGCCGGAATCGACGCTGCCGCAGGAGCCCGATGGGGCATCGAGGCGGTTCCTGAGGACGAGGCGCTCAAGGAATCCGTGATCTCATCCCTCGACGAGCAGATCTCCGAGGGTGGTGTGATCGCGAGTAACACGTCTTCCATCTCCATCACAAGGCTTGCTAACTTCAGCAAACGGCCGGAGTGCTTCGTCGGAATGCACTTCATGAATCCGGTCCCGATGATGAAGTTGGTCGAGGTGATTCGAGGGCACAAGACATCCGATACCGTTGTCGAGGCAACTATTGAACTCTCACGTCGACTCGGCAAGGAACCGTGGGAAGCACAGGATTACCCGGGATTCGTCGCCAACAGGATTCTCGCTCCGATGCTCAACGAAGCCTTCTATGCCCTGATGGAGGGTGTTGCGACCAGGGAGTCGATAGACGAGGTGATGAAACTAGGGATGGGTCACCCGATGGGCCCGCTCGCACTGGCCGATTTCATCGGTCTCGATGTGTGTCTCAACATCCTGGAGTTGTTACAAAAGGAACTGGGAGACCCCAAGTATCGCCCCTGTCCATTGCTTCGCAGGATGGTCGCAGCAGGAGATCTGGGTCGAAAGAGCGGGCGCGGGTTCTACGACTATTCCTGAGCGGAAGAGGAAATCGATGCTCGAATCGGATACGAGTTCAGAGATCGACGATCGTCTCGGAGCGATGCTCGGCACCTCGCTTCCCCCGGCTCACGCCAAGCTGCAACAGATCTGTCGAGAATTTGCCGACGAGGTATTGATCCCATCCGCGGATCTTCACGATCGTGAAGAGTCCTACCCGGCAAAGATTGTCGATAGATTGGCAAACCTCGGGCTGATGGGAATCCTGGCGCCGAAAAGATTCGGCGGCATGGAAATGGACAACCTCGGCCTGACCATCGCGCTGGAGGAGATCAACCGCGGTTGCGCTTCCACCGGCGTCACTCTCTCGGTCCACAACTCGCTACTTTCCAGTCCTCTGCTTCATTTTGGAACCGAGGAACAGCAGCAGAACTTCTTTCCGAGGCTCGCCAGCGGAGAAGCGCTGGGAGCTTATGCCATCACCGAGCCAAATCATGGCTCGGATGCGGTTTCGATCAAGACGACCTGTCGGCGTGATGGAGATGATTGGATACTCAACGGTACCAAGGCATGGATCACCAATGGATCCCATGCTGGCATCGTCATCACCTTTGCCACCGTTGACCCATCGCTTCGGTCGAAGGGGATCAACGCTTTCGTCGTCGAGAGTTCGATGCCCGGTTTCTCGGTCGGTAAAAAGGAGAAGAAGCTGGGGATTCGCGCCTCGGATACCGTCCAGCTCGTATTCGAGGAGATGCGGGTTCCAGCAGCGAACCTGCTGGGCGAGGAGGGGCAAGGCTTCAAGATTGCCATGCATACTCTCGATGGTGGGCGGATAGGAATCGCTACGCAGGCGGTGGGGATCGCCCAGGCGTGTCTCGATGCGACGGTCAAATTTGCGGAGCATCACGAGATGTTCGGTAGAAAGCTCGCCGACAATCAACTCGCCTCGAACAAGATCGCAGAGATGGCGACGCGCACCGAAGCGGCGAGACTGCTGACCTATCGCGCTGCAATGCTCAAGGACGCTGGCTTGCCGCATTCACGCGAGGCATCGATGGCCAAGTTGTTCGCGTCGGAAATCGCAAATGATGCAGCCAGGATGGCACTCGAAGTGCACGGGGGAGCGGGACTGGGTCGCCAGAATCCCGTCGAGCGTCTCTTTCGCGACGCCAAGATCACCGAGATCTATGAAGGTACCAGCCAGATACAGCGGCTGGTCATCTCGCGGCACGTGCGCCCGGATCGGGGGTAACACTGGACGCTAACGAGATCGAGCAACTGGTCGAGGGGATTGCCCGGGGTTCTCGTCGGGAACTCGGCCGCGCCATCACTGCCGTGGAGGATGATGAATCGGTATCGGATGAGCTGCTGGCGGCCTTGCCCGTGGTTTCCGGTACGTTTCGAGTCGGAATCACCGGCGCACCCGGGGTCGGCAAATCGACACTGATCTCGAAGTTGATACCGTATCTGCTGAAACGAGGCGAGCGGGTGGCTGTTCTGGCAGTGGATCCGACCAGCCCCATCTCGGGCGGTGCTGTTCTCGGCGACAGGGTGAGACTCACCACCGATCATGGAGACGAACTGTGGTTCAGGAGCATCGCCAGTCGAGGGGCGACCAGTGGGATCGCAGGCTGCACCGATCTCATCGCGGAGATCCTCGCTCGTGCTGGTTTCGGAATCGTCATCATCGAAACGGTTGGAGTCGGTCAACTCGAGGTGGAAATCACGGAGGAAACCGACCAGGCATGGTTGTTGCTCTCTCCTGAATCTGGAGATGCCATTCAGCTGCTAAAAGGTGGTTTACTCGAAGTGGCGCAGCGAGTGGTGGTTCACAAAAGTGATCGACCTGGATCGGATGACCTGATGCGTTGGGCCAGGGATTCCGCAAGAGATCAGGGTCTGGCCGATCCCATCGCGGTCAGCAGCGAGCATGGAGATGGAATCGAAGAAGTTGCAGAGGCCATCATCGATGCGGCCAGTAGCCACAGAAGTTCTCCCGATGATCAGCGGACGAAGGCCCGCATGGTTCGTCGTATTCGTCGAAGAGCGGAGAAGGAATGGCTCAAGAGAGCTGTTGAGAGTGCTGGAGGATCGGAGATCTTCGAGCAACTGGCAGATCGAGTGTGCAGAAACGAGATGTCGGTGCGCCAGGCACTGGCGTCGATTCTCCCCGACCCCCACGATGGCGGTCGGGACCGCTGAGTCGATCTCGCAGTGCGGCAGCAAGGAAAGGTAGAAATCTTGATTCGCTTCGAGGATCACCATCAGGAAATTCGCCAGATGATCGCCGACTTTGCCGATAACGAGATTGCACCCAGGGCGGAGCACCTCGACGAGTCGCAGGGTCTGCCAGCAGATACCATCTCCCAGCTGGGAGATCTGGGGATGCTCGGGCTCACCATTCCAGAGCAGCATGGTGGGGCAGATCTCGATCTGCTCTCCGCCTGTCTCGTCGTCGAGGAGATCTCCAGATGCTGCGGCTCCACCGGTGTGGTGCTGGCGACGCACCTCTTCGAGGGCACCGCCGCCATCATGAATCTGGCCGATGACGCGGGGCATCAGAGGTGGTTGCCCAAGATGGCCAGCGGCGAGACGCTGGCCACCTTCGCCCTGGCAGAAGTGGAAGCGGAATCGGATGCTTCGGGGATCACCTGTGCCGTAGGCCAGGAACCGGATGGATATTCGCTTCACGGCAAGAAGACCTGGGTCATCGCGGGGGAGATGGCCGGGCTGGTCACGGTGGTGGCGAGGAATGGTGAGGACCAGTTGCAGGATCTGGGTGCGTATGTCGTCGATCCCTCGACCGAAGGTTGCCGTCGAGAACCCCTCAAGGATGTGCTTGGATTACGCGGCAGCGGATTTTGCGACATTCTGTTCGATGGAGTCCGCATCGATGCGACCTCTTACCTCAATCGAGATGATACGGGCTGGCAGGGTGTGACCCGGGTGGTGGAGATGTCGAGACTCGGTGCTGCAGCGGTGATCCTCGGGGTCGCTCGAGGCGCGATCGGTCACGCACTCAACTATGCATCCCAGAGGGTCGCTTTCGGCCGGTCGATCGACCGGTTTGGTTCCATCCGGGAGATGCTCGCAGAAGCAGCGACAGGAGTCGAAAGTGCCCGCCTCTTGCTGTGGCGTGCTGCTGGCCTCTACGATTCGGGGAAATCTGCAGCGCGCGAGGCATCGATGGCGAACCTGGCTGCCAAGCAGGCTTCTTACCGTGCGACCAGGGACGCCGTGCAGGTGCTCGGTGGCAATGGCTACAGTCGCGAGTATCCGGTCGAGCGAAGTTATCGTGATGTGCAGACTGCCGTGCCCTTCGGAGGCGGAGAAGATCTGCAGAAGATACTCATCTCTCGTTCACTGACGGGAGTTCGTTCATGAGCAAGGCAGTGATCTGTTCCGCCATCCGGACGCCCATCGGTCGTTTTCTGGGTGGTCTCTCGACACTCTCTGCCGCTGATCTCGGTGTGGCTGCTGTCAAACCGGCTCTCGAGAAGGCGGGTATTTCGCCTGACAGGGTCGAAGAACTGCGATTCGGATGTGGACGTCAGGCGGGCTCAGGCCCCAATGTTGCCCGCCAGGTCGCCGTGAGATCGGGCATTCCGATCGAGTCGACGGCGGTGACCGTCAACATGGCCTGCGGATCGGGATTACAGGCCATCATCGAGGCGCGAGATGCGATCGAGCGTGGCGATGCCCAGGTGATGGTGGCCGGTGGCACCGAGAGTATGTCCCAATTGCCCTTCTACATCCTCGGTGCTCGCAAGGGCTATCGCCTCGGGCAGGGGGAGATGGTCGATGGAATGTACCGAGATGGCTTTCACTGTCCGATGGCAGATCAGTTGATGGGTGCGACGGCGGAGAATCTCGCTGAAGAGTTTTCCATCGGTCGTGACGAGCAGGATGCCTACGCAGTCGAGAGCCAGTTGCGCTGCCAGCGAGCTCGTGAAGCGGGCGTCTTTTCCGATGAGATCGCTGCCGTGGAAATCTCTGGTCGCAAGGGGCCGACGATGGTGGAAGCCGATGAGCACCCGCGAGATGGCGCCACACTCGAAGGACTCGGGCGTCTCAAGCCGGTGTTCAAGAAAGATGGCTCGATTCACGCCGGAAATTCATCGGGGATCACCGATGGCGCTTGCGCCGTTGTCATCGCTGAGAAAGAACTGGCCCAGAAGGAGGGCTGGCCGATACTCGCCACCCTGGGTGCATCGGCACGTGCCGGCGTCGAGCCCCAGAGAATGGGTATCGGGCCGGTGCCTGCGATCCGAAAGTTACTGGAAAAGACGGGTCGTAAGATCGAGGATTTTGATCTGGTCGAGTTGAACGAAGCGTTCGCCGCCCAGGTGATTGCCTGTCTCAGAGAACTCCCGATCGACAGGGAACGGCTCAATGTCAACGGCGGTTCCATCGCCCTCGGGCACCCCATCGGAGCCACCGGTGCCCGAATCACCACCACGTTGTTGCACGAACTGAGGCGGCGCGGAGGTGGCAAGGGACTCGCGACGCTTTGCATCAGTGGTGGCATGGGGCTTGCGCTCGAGATCGATGTTCACGGTGCCTGAATTGTCCGGGGATCGCGCCTGAAAGGCTATGTCGATGATGGTGGTGAATGGCAGACTAATGCTGGGAATTTTTCTCCTCTGTTCGGGACTGATGATCTTCAAGTTCCCCGACATCATTCAGTATGCCCTGGCAGCAGTGCTGGTGGTCTCCGGGGCCTCGGCGATCATCTCTTCACTGAAATCACGCTCCAGCCGGAGCGAGCCGCCAGGAGCACAGTTTCGGCGCGTCGATGAGGACCAGAACTGACTCGCGCCTGAAACTGGCCTAGTTGCGCTGGTGGTCGATGAGGATCAATCGTCGAACTGCGTCGTCACCCGGGATCTGGTAACTCTCGTCGAGTGCGACGAAGAGGCGACGCTTCCACATCAGCCCTTCTACAGACTTCAACTCCTTGTCTGCAGCGGGACCCTTCCACAGCAACATCGGACCGAAGTAACTGTTGGTACACCAGCCCAGCAAGCGCTCCGTCGGTCCCACTGCACGCACGGTGATCAGATCGACCTCCTTGCGGTGATCTCGGATCCACTCCTCGAATCTGGCCCAGACACAGGTGACACGATCCTGTAGCCCCAGTTCCTCGACGATCGACTGCAGGAAATCGACCTTTTTCCGTGTCGAATCGAGCAGCGTCACCTTCAGGTGGGGGCAGGCGATGGCGATGGAGAGGCCGGGCCAGCCGGCGCCGGTTCCCACATCGAGAATGTGCCGGAACAGTTGCTCTCCGCCCTCCGCCAGCAGCGGCAGTGCAGCGAGAGAATCCGCCGTGTGACGGATCGCCATCGCTTCCGGGTCGGTGACCCGTGTCAAATTCATGACCTGGTTCTTCTCTCGCACCAGGAAGGCGTGACGTGCCAGCTGCTCTCTGGCGAATCCTGGCGCGAAGGGACCGAGTGCCTGGATGAATCGGTCACGGAACGGTTCCCAGGGGAGCCGATCCAGAGCTTCCGATTCGGTGCCATCCGTTTCTTCCAAGGGTCCTCCGGCAGTTCCTGAACGATGGTTGGGAACGATCTGTGACGAGGGTACCATCGTCAGGGACACGATGAGATGCGTCTGAGAATCGAAGTAGATGCCCGATGACTTATCGACGCAGGACTGTAGGGAGAGGAGTCAGCATTGGTGGCACGACCTGAGCATTCTGGAAGTGGCTATTCGCTGCTTCCCATCGATGCCGAGCATCTGAGCCAGTTGGTCGAGCAGTTGACACCCGAGCAGCACCAGGTGACGCAGAAGTCGGGCACCGAGGCGCCCTTCTGTGGCGGCTTCCTGGCGGAGAAGACTGCCGGAATATACGGTTGTGTGGTCTGTCATCTGCCGCTGTTTCGCTCCGATCAGAAGTTTGATTCGGGAACAGGTTGGCCCTCCTTCTTTGACACCTTTGACCCGGACCATGTATGTCAGAAGCCAGACGGTAGCCAAGGAATGGAGCGCATCGAGATCACCTGCGGGCGCTGCGATGCGCATCTGGGCCATCAGTTTTCGGATGGCCCGCCACCGACGGGTGTTCGCCACTGCCTCAATTCGGCCTCACTTCGTTTCGTCAGCGAGGGGCAAGAGATTCCCCGTGAAGCCCCACGGCCGGGAGAAAATTCGATTCCGAAAGCACGTGCCTGGTTTGGTGGCGGCTGATTCTGGGGAGTGGAGGATCGCTTTGCGAGCCTCGATGGCGTCGTCGATGTCATCACCGGTTACATGGGAGGCGAGCAGGACGACCCCACCTACGAACAGGTCTGTACTGGCGAGACCGGTCACGCAGAAGCTGTGGAAGTTCACTACGATCCTGAAGTGGTCAGCTACCGAGACCTGGTTCAACTCTTCTTCGAGGTCCACGACCCGACAACTGCAGATCGACAGGGGCCAAACAGGGGCAGCCAGTATCGATCCGTGGTGTTTTGCGATGAGCCACAAGAAGTCGAGCAGGTCGAGGAAGGGATGCAGAAACAGATCGATTCCGGCACATACGGTGAGAGACCCATCGTGACCCAGGTCATCTCGCCGGCGCCAACCTTCTGGCGGGCGGAGGAGCACCACCAGCACTACTACCAGAAGCACCGGGGCTTTTGCTCACATTGAACTCCAGCCGTCTTCTGGCTCAATCCAGATGAACCACCCCCAGGGCATCGATGCGGTCGTCCTGTCCCTTGCGGGTTGATCGTTGCATGCACAGCATCCCTTCGACGAGCATCCACAACTGCAGCATCATGCCGAAGCCGAGCACGATCACCTGGGGCCACTGGATGCTAGTTGCCTGCAGTAGATCGCCCATCTTGCTGATGGCTGCCCACCCCACGGTGACGGTGAGAAAGATCAGCGGGATCAGCGTTGGCAAGATCGGTCGGCCCCTCCGGGCCTGCCAGGTGGTCAACACGACCAGCGTCAGGCTGGCCAGCAGTTGATTCGTGACGCCGAAGATGGGCCACAGTACCAGCCCCCCTTTTCCGCCCTGGTCTGCCATCAGCGCCAGCGCCGCTGCCGAGGTCACTGCCAGTGCGGTGGCGATATGCCTGTTAGCGAGCAGCCTGGGGCCGGTTGCGCGGGCGAGTTCCTCGATGACATAGCGCTGTATCCGTGTCGCGCTGTCCATCGTCGTCGCTGCGAACGAGATGATCACGACGGTGATCACGGTGGCCAGGAATGCCGGCGAAAAGAAGGGCAGTGCTGCACCGATGAAGGCCGCCCCGCCCTCGATGAATCCCGACAACCTCGGCAGCAGTGCTCCCTTGCCGACCCACGCCGACGAGTACTTCGATGCCCACTCCTCGCCGTTGGCGAATCCCGCAGCCGAGACGCAACACAGGATCACAATCACCGCCAGCCCTCCCTCGAGCACCATGGCACCGAAACCGATGCTGCGGGCGTCCTTTTCGCTGGCGAGTTGCTTGGAAGTCGTGCCGCTGGCGACCATGCAATGGAACCCGCTGACAGCGCCACAGGCGATCGTGATGAACAGAAATGGAAACAGCAGAGGAGCATCTTCTGGTGGGGATGGATTG
>JAYZBV010000074.1:0-23799 GCA_036338595.1 Planctomycetota bacterium
CCGCTGGAGCAGTCGTCACAGCCGTCATTGTCGGCGTCACGACAAACGTTGGGATCGAGCGGTGCACTGTCGTCGCCGTCGGCAACGCCGTCACCATCGTCGTCGGGATCGGAGGCGTCACAGGCTCCATCTCCATCTGTATCGGTTCCGTCATTGTTGACGTCGTTATCCGCAAGGGGACCGAAACCATCAACTCCAACCGCACAGTCGTCACATCCGTCACCATCCGCATCGGCACAGATGTTCGGGTTGGTGCTATCGGTATCTGCACCGTCGAGGATGCCATCGTTGTCATCGTCCGTGTCACCAACATCGCACTGACCGTCACCATCGGTGTCGGTGCCGTCGTTGGAGACATCGTCGGTGCCACTGGAACAGTCGTCGCAACCGTCAGTATCGACGTCACGACACTGGGTGTTGACGAGCGGCGCACTGTCGTCGCCGT
Organism: Planctomycetota bacterium; assembly: GCA_036338595.1. GTDB lineage: Bacteria > Planctomycetota > UBA8108 > UBA1146 > UBA1146 > QNYK01. The sequence continues at coordinate 446 of JAYZBV010000074.1, forward strand.
CCGCTACCCCGTCATTGTCGTCGTCGGGGTCGCAATCATCGATGATTCCATCCGAGTCCGTGTCCGTCTCACAGGAATCGAGGATGCCATCGGTGTCGCAGTCCAGAGCTGCATTGGCAGTGATCTGGCAGGAGTCAAGAACGAGGTTCTCGTCGCAATCGAGGGCATCGACTCCTCCGTATTCTGAGGAGTACTGACAGAGGTCCAGGGCCCCATCGACATCACAGTCCTTGGTAGGATCTGCATCGATCTCGCAGTCGTCGATGACTCCGTTGCTATCGCAATCGGTGTCGCATTCGTCAGGCACGAGGTTGCCATTGCAGTCATCGGCCCCGAGGAGAAGAACCTCACAGGAGTCGATGATGTTATTGCCGTTACAGTCGCTTCCACCGGCAAGGATCTCGCAGGTGTCGGGAATGTTGTTCCCGTTGCAGTCCTTGGCAGTGCCAGCAGTGATATCACAGGTATCGGGAATGCTGTTTCCATTGCAGTCCAGCGAGAATCCCGAATCGAGATCACACTCATCGGGAATTCCATTGGTGTTGCAGTCGGCACTGGTCCCATTCGTGATGTCGATCGTGTCTTCAACTCCATTGGTGTTGCAGTCGACGAGTGGGAAGTTGGGGATCAACGGAATCATGAATGTCGCTGCGCTGGCATTCGCTCCGGTACAGATACCCAGACAAAGAATAACTGTCGCCAAACTTCTGGCGACACACTGGAGAATACGGGACGGTCCGTTTCTCATGGCTAACCCTCCTCATGAACGCCTGGCGATGGTCCCAGGCACCCCTCAATTGGATGAAATTCAAACTGATCACCGGGACCCTCAACGCAGTCCCCTCATGAGGACGGCATTTCGAGCACCCAGTTCGCTATAATTTATTGTTAACAAACCCATGCGTGGATGCGTCCAAACACCCCTCTGTTGCCGTATCAAAAGAAATCATATCTTTACAAAGTCGATTCTCTGGGTTTAAACCCAACTAGTCAATCACGATTGTTTACACCAGTACGATTGTCAACTACGACAGGAACAAGGGGGAAAGGGAAGTTGGGCGATAAATATCGGCCGACTTCCGATCGTCCGATTCCACCGCCAGGACGGCGGTCCGCATCGAACTACACACCCACCTCGCTCGAGCCATAATCGGTGCATCGCGCCCTTGAGTGTTGCTCCCTGCGCTTTCAGTCACTTCATTGCAGGAGACACCAGCACTCCCCTCATCTCCTCTGAGATGACAGGTAATACAGGAACGGTCCGCACAAGGTCCGATATTCCCACAGGTCCTGGAGAGAATCAACCCTTCAGCCGATAGGCCAGCATCGGCCGACTTGGATCCCTCTTCGACCTGGATGGAGAGGACCGGATTGCCCGTCAGAGGTCGAATTCGAGCAGCAGGATTCGAAATAGACGCTTCCACCTGGCCGAATCGGAGTTTCAAGGGCCTGTGCAGTGCCCATCATCGAGGAGAATCTGGCGGCCTCAGCATTTCACACATCTTGTAGATCAGGTCCTGGGCCTCACGCGGGGTCAACTGGTCAGGGTCGACATCGGCGATCCACCTTGCCAGAGGTTCTTCGGGTGTCGCGAATAGATCCGGCTGAACCACGGTGTCTGCTTGCGGGTTCGATCCTTCGACAGCTCTTCCCCCTGTCGCCACTGCAGTTGCCGTTTCCAGTTGATCGAGAATCTGCCGGGAACGATTCAGAACAGCTGTCGGAATCCCTGCGAGTCGCGCGACATGAATCCCGTATGACTTGTCTGCGCTGCCGGGAACGATGTGATGCAAGAAAACGATCTCGTCCTTCCACTCCTTCACCTCGACGTTCAGATTATGAACCTGCAGAGGAATCTCATCTGCGAGTGCCACCAGTTCGTGGTAGTGCGTTGCGAAGAGAGTTCTTGCCTTGATCTTCATCGCCAGTTGCTCTGCAATCGCCCATGCGATGGAGATTCCATCGTGGGTACTGGTTCCTCTTCCCACTTCATCCAGGATGACCAGGGATCTCTCGGTTGCGTTGTGCAAGATTCGAGCGGTCTCGATCATCTCGACCATGAAAGTCGATTGGCCCTTCAACAGATCGTCGGCGGCTCCAATGCGCGTAAAGATGCGATCCGCGATGCCTATCGTCGCCTTCTGCGCCGGCACAAATGAGCCCATCTGCGCCAGGATCGAAATCAGCGCCGCCTGCCGGATGTAGGTCGACTTGCCTGCCATGTTCGGACCTGTGATCACCGCCAGCGTTCCATGCTCCGCCCCCAGCGTCAGATCGTTAGGGGTGAAATCAGCCCTCGCAGTGCCACCCCCCACTACAGGGTGAATGGCACCCTTCACCTCGAGGATCGGCTGTTCGACCAGATCGGGGGCGGTCCATTGCTCCTGAAATGCCACCACAGCCAACGAGACCAGTACATCGATCTCGGCGATCGCTGCAGCAGCTCCCTGCAGCAGCAGGATACTGTCGGTCAGCGAGTCTCTCAGTGTCTTGAATATCTGTTCTTCCAGAGCGTCCGCTCGCTCGCGGGATCCCAGCACCTTCTGCTCCATCTGCTTGAGATCCTCGGTGATGTACCGTTCTGCGTTCTTGAGCGTCTGCTTGCGCGTGTATTCAGCGGGAACCCGGTCTCGCTGGGCGTGGGTGACCTCGATGTAGTAGCCAAACACGCGGTTGTATCCGACCTTCAGAGTTGAAATGCCTGTGCGTTGTTGCTCCTGTTGCTGGAAACTGGCGATCCAGGACACTCCATCGCGTGAGATCGCACGTAATTCATCGAGGGTCGGGTCATACCCGTCTCGGATCAGGTCTCCCTCGGTAATCGCCAGTGGAGGCTCATCCACGATCGTATCTGCGATGCGAATCGCAAGATGTTCCAAACTCTCGTCATCCAGATCGAGAGTCAGTTCACACAATCGTCTCGCCTCCAGGTTGGCGAGCAACCGCTTGAGCACTGGAACTGCGCGAAGGGAGGTTGCCAGGGCCCGGAGATCCCTGCCGTTGACCCGGCCCAGAGTCAATCGAGACGCGAGTCGCTCGATGTCCCTCACCTCTCTCAGCGTCGTACTGACATCCGTTCTCAGGTCATCGTTACGGACCAGGGCAGCCACCGCTGCCTGCCTGGCAAGAATCGGCGCCATCTCGACCAACGGAGACTGCACCCACTCCCGCATCATCCTCGCGCCCATGGCGGTACGAGTGTGATCGAGCAAGCCCAGCAGAGATCCACTCCGTTCCCCGGTACGAGCGACCTCGACCAGGTCGAGGGATCGATGACTCGCTGCATCCAACCCCAGCCGATGACCGACACTTCCAGCTCGAAGAGCAGTGATGTGAGGTAAAGCGAGGCGCTGTGTCTGGCGGAGGTACTCGATCAGAGCCCCGGCAGAGGCGACCCCTGCTCGAAGGTGCTCGACACCAAATCCGTCGAGGGAACTGGTCGAAAAATGCGCAAGTAACTTCTCACGCGCCGGTTCCGGCTCGAAATGCCACTCCGGCCAGCGCGTCAGTGCGCAGGAGGGGAAATGGGTCTGCAACCACTGGATGTGAGGATCGGTATCGATGTCGAAACCTTCGGGGATCAACATCTCGGTGGGAGCCACGGCCAGAAGCGTCTCGGTGCCCTCACCCGGCAACAGATCCTCGCAATGGAAACGACCAGTAGAGAGATCTACCCAGGCGAGTCCTGCTGATCCCGAGCTGGACGGCCGCAGAGCAGCCAGGTGCAGCGGACGGTGGGCATCGAGCGAATCCTCCTCGATGAAGGTTCCAGGCGTGACCACTCTGACCACTTCTCGATCGACGATTCCCTTGGCACTTCTCGGATCCTCGACCTGTTCGCAGATCGCCACGCGATGTCCCGCTTCGATCAGGCGACGGATGTAGCCGTCCACACTCTTGACCGGCACACCCGCCATCGGGATTCGCTCGCCACTTCGGTCCTTCGACCGAGAGGTGAGAGTGATCCCGAGGACCTCGGAGACGAGACGAGCATCATCAAAGAACATCTCGTAAAAATCACCCATGCGAAAGAACACCACTTCATCGGGGTGCTGGGTCTTGGCGGCATGGAATTGACGCATCATCGGAGTTTCACGGCCGTCCGCAGAATCGGAAGGCATCCGCCCAGTTGAAGTCGTCGTATCACCCGGTGTCACGCTGGGCTCTCCCCTCCTCGGTGTGGACCCGACTCGATGGGGCATTCTAGCCAATCCGCAGGCCACTGCGAGCCGACTGCCGACAGATCCAGAAGATCCAGAATTGGCACAGGATCCGTTCCCAACCCACTTCGGGGGGCGGTATGATGGAGGGTAATGGTCTCCGCTCCCTGACATTCGATCCTGGTCCGACCTGGCGACTCGACCGATGGAGCGCAGAATCGGTACATCCAGAATGCGACGGTCCCCCGACCGAAAGGTGTTCGCCTTGATGAGCAATTCTCAGATGCAGCTGTCCCCGAACCACTGGGGCCGATGTTTCATCGCGTCCTGCCTGCTGCTTACCGGAACAATGACTGTACATGCAGATATCACGGCCTGTTCCGGGCTGACCTCACCGGTTCCCATCTCGGAGGACGCTGCCAATCCGACCGAGGTCACCATCGGCATCACCACCGATGAGGCGGTCCTGGATGTCGACATCTATATCGACATCACCCACGACTACATCGACGATGTTTCTGTCGATGTCATCTCGCCGACGGGAACCACGGTGCGTGTCCACGACCAGGGGGGCGGGTCAAACGACTTCATCAATGTCGTCTTTGACGATCAGGGCCCACCCAACGGATCGATCCCATGGGATTCAGGCTGCCGGATGCAGCCCTCTGGACCCGGCACACTGGCCGATCTTACAGGCACCGGTTCTGCAGGGAACTGGACCGTTCGCTGCCTCGATAGTTACAGCGGAGGAGCCACCGGTGCGCTGAACGATTGGTGTCTCTTCACCTTCGATTCGGGCACATCCACGTCGGTCCTCTCGGTCGATAATCTGCTCTGCCTCGATGTCGGTGGAACAGGGAATGCCGATATCACCTGGAGCAACCCGATGACCTATGACGAGATCCAGGTCTATATCGGCGGTGTACTCGTCGACACGCTCCCCGGAGACTCGACCTTCTACTCTGCCATCGGAAGTGGTATCGGCTCCACCATGGAAGTGTGCCTGCTCCCCACTTCTCTGGGTGCTGGGCCCTGTGAATCTGAATGCTGTTCCATCACTACACAGCCGATGGCTCCATCCGTGCAGGAATGCCGCACGCCCGCGTCGGTGGTGGGGAACACGGTGCCGCAGACCGTCGATGTGATCACCATCGGTGACGACATCACGATTGGAGATCTGCAGGTGCAGGTCGACCTGAATCACCCGTTCATCGGGGATCTGGTCATCGATCTGGTCCACGGTGGCACCACGGTGAGGCTGCACAACGAGAATGGCGGTGCAGCCACGACCATCGAGGCGATATTCTGGGACCTCGGTGCAGCCCCGGGCACGACTCCCATCAACTGTGGCTGCCCGCTCCAGCCCACTGGCCCTGGAGTTCTCGCGGATTATCAAGGCACAACGAGTCTCGGTGACTGGAGTCTCATCATCGAGGACGTGTTCACCGGAGGTGGTCCAAGAATAGGATCGCTCGATTCCTGGTGTATCCGCGCCTTCGAGCAGGGCAGTGTCACCGATCTCAACTGCTCGGCAGCTTCCGGCTCGATCACCGCTGAACTGACATGGACCAATCCTCAAGGCTACGACTCCTTCGAGATCTACGCCGACGGTGTGCTGGAAGCGATCATCGATAACGGATCGGCAACCAGTTACACCACCACGCCACAAACGATCCCGTCATCGATTCTTTACTGCGTCACGCCGCAACTGGTGGGAGAAGTGATCCCATCCAATTGTTGCACCGTCGACTACCTGGTACAGCCGATCTCCGATCTCGTCGCGAGTTCAGTGCCGGGGACCGGTGAACTGGAGGTGAGCTGGACCAATGCTTCCGTCTACGACGAGGTGAGAATCTATGTCGATGGCGGTCAGGAGGGAGCCGTGGCAGGCACCGTCTCCAGCTGGACAGGTGGGCCCCGGCCAGTGCCAGGCACTGCGGTCGTTTGTGTCGAAGCATTTCAAAATGGCAATGTTGCGGAACTGGTCTGCAGAAATGTGCCGCTGATGGTGGCGAGAGATTTGATGGTCTGCCGCGAGCCGGGCAGCCCCATCAACCAGGCGACCAGCCCGGTGACTGACTTCATTCTGATGACCAGCAACACTCTCATCGGAGATATTGATGTCCTGCTCGATGTCCGCCATCCGTTTGTCGGTGATCTGATCGTCGACCTGAACTCCCCCTCGGGAATCGAAGTTCGGCTGCACGATCTACTCGGTGGTGCAGACTCCGACATGAGCGTCCTGTACAGCAACGGTGCCGCCGCCAATGCTCCGCCATATGATTGTGGTTGTTCGATGGATGCGAGCGGGCCCGGCTCGATGCAGGATTTCGTCAACACCAGCACCCAGGGTCCCTGGGTGATGTCGATAGAAGATGTGTATCCCGGAAATGTTGCCACCTTTGATCGCTGGTGCTTGCTGATCGATGGCGGCTGCCAGGTGCTTCCGCCTCAGGATGTCTCGGCAACGAGCAATGGCACCGACATCACGCTGGAGTGGATCAACCCCCTGGATTACGACGAGATCCAGGTGATGCGCGATGGAGTCGTCGTTGCGACAGGATTACCCGGCACAGCCACCTCCTTCATCGATATCCCTTTCGCCGGCGCCCATGAGTACCGTCTCATCGGATTTGATTTTGCACTCGGCTGCAGCAATACCAGCCTCCCCGCCAGCGCCGGAGTATCCATCACCGATGTGGTCTGGATCGGAGAAACCGGTGGCAACATCCTCAGTGGCCTGATTCTAGCCGACAACCTGACCCAGCTCGGGCGGACGGTGATGACGGTCGACACACTGGATCCATCGCTTCTCGATAGCACAGGTGTTCCCGACATTCTCTGGTGCTGCCTCGGTACATATCCTGAACGCTACGAACTCACTCCCGATGATGGTGTCGTGCTTTCCGAGATTCACACCGGAGACAGTGGACTCGACGGGACCCAGGAGCGCGACGAGGTCTCGATCTACATCGAGAGCAACGATGCCTGGGCCTACGACGACCCGACCCTGTTCGCCCAGTTCGATGGGGTCGAGGACCAGGCCTTTGGTAATGTTGAGAATGGTGACGACTCGCTGGTGAATCTTGTCGGCCTCGATTCCGGCATGGGCCTCGACCTGACCGCTCTCGATGCCCCCTACTCCCAGGATTCGACGGGCAATGACTACACCGACAGATTGATCCCATGCGATCAGAATCCGGATCTGGGTGGAAATCAGGCCGGCATGATCTGGCAAGGGTCGGATGCGTTCGTCGACTACGGCGTGGGCGTCTACTACAACAGCACCATCGCACCTGTGATCAGCCAGTCATGGGAACTGGGTGGATACGGTGCCGATCTGTTCCTGTTGCTTCCGCTGTACATGGCCGCCCTCGAGGGCTCAGGGCAACCTTCCTCGCCTCTCTTCCTGCGCGGTGATACCAACGGCGATGGGGGTCGAAATGTAGCGGATGCCGTATTCCTGCTGGCCAGTTTGTTCGTGCCGGGAAGTGCTCCAGTAGCCTGCGTCGATGCCGGGGATTGTAACGACGACGGTGGAATGAACGTGGCAGACGCTGTGTTTCTCCTGTCGAGCCTTTTCATCCCGGGGTCTGCGCCGCCTCCGCCGCCTACCGGTCCCGATTGCGGACAGGATCCGACTGACGACACGTTGACGTGCGAACAGCCAGGAAGTTGCCCCTAGGGAAGACCGAGCCGCTTGATCAACTGAGCGATGGCAAGGACCAGCAGAGCACCGAGGATGGCCCCCAGCAGCAGGGTTCGGGTCGAATCTTCACGAATCTCGGATGAGGTCTCCAACTCCTGCGCATCCGTGGATTCCTCGGTGGGATGTTCGCCGGGAATCGTCTCTTCGGTTTTCCGGACGCGCGGGTCTCGAGCAGGTCCATCGGCAGGAGTGGTCACTCCTGCTGCGGTCTCCCTCTTCATCGTCGGCAGATCATCGACCTTTACCGAGGCACTTCGAGGCGTGGCCGCTTTCACAGATGCAGTGGCATGTCGAGGACCAGATGTCGCTGGCGGCACATCTTCGCTGGCTGTAGCCAGTACGATCGGATCGCCAAGTCGATCCACCCCGTCGGAGCAGGCACTCAGCAGCGCTTCAATCGAATCGACCTTTTGTTCGCACTGCAGCAGCCTGCGACGAATTCGATCGGTGATCTCGGAAATATCTCGAGCTCGCAAATCACCATCCTGAAGCCCCGCAGTACAACGATCGATCTCCTTGAGGCGGGACTGAATCCGCTGCTCGATCGACTCGGCCTGCTCAACGAGGTGATAGGTTTCCTGACGAAGCCGTGAAGACAGGGGGCTGCCCTGCTGGCTCTTCCGATTCCAGTCCTTCAACTTCTCCTGACATTCACTGCCGATCGCTGCCAACTGTTCAGACCGCTGCAAGAGCTCCTCGCCCACCAGGCGGAATTGATCCAGGATCGCCTGGCCCTGCACGATGGTGCGGCTGGAAGGGACGGGGGCCAGCAGTGACGATGAAGCAGAAGATGGCGATGTCTCCTTGCGGGCAGTGACCGATGAAGTGGGCGTGGATCCTGCTTCAGGGCGGGTGGGAAGTTGACGGCCACTCTTGCGATCTCTCCTGGCTTCCCTGCGTGCCATCCGCAGCCGCTCCCTGGCAGCCACCAGATCCGCACGGTGCTGCATGATCTGACTCGATTTTTCCGCATCGACGGCAGTGGTCAAGATCAGGTCATCGCTGGTGATCTTGACCTTGTAGTAGGTAGCGAGGGTGTCGTTGAAGAGAGTCAGCTGGAAACCATCTTCCAGTAGATGGACCTGAGCGAGTTCTTGACGCTCTCTGCCGAAGAGGAAGAAGCGTACCTCTTCCAGAATCTCATCCTGCTTCGAGGCTGAACCACTCGATTCTGCCGGATCTGCACTCCCGGAGGCGGCCAGTGCATCGCCAGAATGTGCCTGCAATCCAGCAGTGGCCAGGATACAGAAGCAGAGGATCAGGAGGGTACAGCAGCGACTGCCCCGCGAGGAGTAACCCCACAGGATCAGGCCCCGCCAGGATGATTCAGGCAGCAAGGGGACATTTCCTTCCGAAGATCCAGTCTACATGACCTGCAGGCGGGAAGCCCGCGCTAATAACGGGCCTGGATGGCAGCAATCTCGGAAACCACCACGGATGCGCAAGGCCTGGTCTCCGCCGAAAAAGAGAGCATCCGATGGAGAAGGTCTCGCCACCGACCATCCTGGATCACGTCGGCCACCTGTTCCTGCAATTCTCCACGGGCAAGTCGTTTGATGGCATCGGCACCGCGCAGCTTTCCGAGTGGATGCGCTCCTTCGGTGATCTCCCTTGCCACGAGCCCGAGCGAGTAGATGTCGCTGGCAGGGGTCAACTCCTCCTGGCGCGCCTGTTCCGGCGACATGTATCGCGGCGTCCCCCACGCGAGTCCCGCGGCGACCTTGCGTTCCCCAGCGACTCGAGCGATGCCAAAGTCTGCAATCTTGACGAGCACATCTATCGGCAATTTTCTGAGCCTCTCGATGGCGACAAGACCTCTGGGATCTCCTCCCACTACGCTGCGCTCAGCGGCATCGATGGCTCGCCTCTCCCCGGCAGCAGCAGCTTCCCTGATCACCGCCCTGGCCTCATCGAGAGCATCGATGAAGGTAGACCGTGAGTATTTCGATCGCGCAGCTTTCGCTGCAATCAGGTGGGCCTCGATCGACGCCTGATATCGGCCTGCGTGGCCGAGCAATCGACCACGCTTCAGCCATGGCAGCGGATCTTCTGCTGTCACAGGTGGTTCATCCTCGATCAGATCTGCAGCAGCACTGATCAGAGGAGTTCGCTCCCGATCAGAAACTTGACCGGCAAGCGCCTGAGCCAACCCCTCGTTGACCAGTACCAGCGTCCCATCGCCACACTTTTCCAGCAATCCCAGTTCGATCGACTCGCTGATCAATGAGTGCAAGATGGCGCGGTCCTGTCTCAGCAATGTTGACACCTGCTCGCCGGTCAGGCTGCCCTCGAAGAGTGCGATCCGTTCGAGAGCCTGCCGGAGCATCGCAGATACCCCGTCGAGAACCGATGCGAGGCGATTCGCTTCTTCACGAGCGCTCTCTCTCAGACGCATCGGATTCAAGATCGCCTGCCCGTCTTGCAACCTCCACGCACCACGCTCGATACTCTTCTCCATCCCCTTCAGTAACCGTGCCGGATGCCCGTCTGCTCCATCCGTGGCATCGATTTCCGACATGAAATGCGCCCCTTCACCGACACGCCCCTCGACCAGCAACTCGACCCAGCGCGCTGCAGGGCCGGGCAACAGTGGGCGAAGGTGGATTTCAAGCAGCCACCCGTTCTTCTTCGCATCGTTCAGTACCTCGATCCAGGTCGATTCATCGGGCCACTCCGCAGGCATCGGTGTCAGCCAGACTCCCTCGAAGTCCTCCGGTGGGATGGCGAACTCATCCCCGACATGGATCCGATCGCCATGACGTTCTCTCGCCTCGAGAGCGAGGCGACGCCTTCCCACTCCTCGTTCACCGAAGATGGGGATCCACCAGCGACTGCCATCGAGCATCGCCTCCTCGATCAGCGCCAGTTCACCACTTCTGGAGACAAATGGCGGCTGCTGGACCCTTGCCAGGACCTGCTCCTGATATCGTTCGAGATCCTTCGCTTCTCGTACCGGGTCGGTCGGTTCATCCTGCGCCCCCTCGAACAGGATCTGACCCGCATCCGTCGACGGCTTCTCCAGCACCTGAAGGATGTTACCTGGCTTCAGATCAGCATGGACAACACCGCTCTCATGAGCAGCGCACAGCCCAAGCGCAACCTGACGGATGACCTCGAGTGCTCGCCTGGGTTCTCGTGATAACTGCTGGATCGACCCGGACAGGTCTCCACCACCCACCCACTCCATCACCTGAACAGAAGCTCCCTCGACGACTCCATCATCCAGAACTCGCACGACATTGGGGTGATCGATGCCGCGGCCGATGGCAGCCTCTCTGGCATGAAGTCGCTGAAGCAACTCGGCCCGGTCCCCGTGTGCACTCCGCATCTTCTTGACTGCGACCAGGCAGCCGAGATCTCGATCAAATGCGCGCAGCACTTCCCCCATACCACCCGATCCGATCTTGTTGACTTCGGACCAGCGCCCATCGTCTAGCGATTCCTCCTGAGATCGATGATAGATCAGTTCGACTGACCCTATACGGATGCGATCTCCTGAACGAAGCGAGGTCTCGTCCGTGACCTTCCTGGCAGCCGCCTGGTCACCGAGTAGCCAGGTGCCATTACTGGAAGAGAGGTCCCGGATCCAGTCAGTCGCATCTCTCCGCTCGATGGCAGCGTGAGTCCTGGAGACCCCTGGCTCCAGGATCCTGAGGGAACAGCCTGGAGCACGCCCGATGATGAAATCCCCGGATTCAGGGATTTCATGGCGGGAACCGATCTCGTCAACGATTTCTAGCCAGTTCATGACGGTGATGTTGCCCTGATCCATTGAACACGGCAACCACTGCCGAGGTGAGCAGGCGGATGGTTCCCTGTCGAGGTGCGCCATCGGCGTGATAATATGCTGGCCGTCGATCGGTGATGGCCATGACCATGGCCAGAAGACTCTCAGGATGGTGACTCAAGGAAGATCTGCATTGCAGTTGATACTGGTATCTCACCCCACCGTTGCCGCTGAAGATCTGGCCCGAGGCCTGGTCGAGGAGGGGCTTGCTGCATGCGTCAACATCCTTCCCGGGGCGAGATCGATCTATCGCTGGGAGGGCAAGACTTGCGACGAACAGGAAGTGATGCTCTTCATCAAGTCAGCCATCGACCCGATCGAGAGGCTCATAGAGATCATCGCCGAGCGACATCCATTCGAGTGCCCGGAGGTGATCGTGGTGCCTGTTGTGACTGGCCTGGGGCGATATCTGAAGTGGGTTGAAGAGATGTGCACGGGGCAGGAGCCCAATTGATTGAACTGGAAGAAGCGCGTCAGCAAATCCTCGACAGGATCGTTCCGCTGGGATCCGAGACGGTTCCCCTGGCCGAGGCCGCGGGGAGAATAATTTCACAAGAGGTGCCGACAAGAGATCCGATTCCTCCCTTTGACAATACTGCCATGGATGGATTCGTGCTTCGAGCTGAAGACACAAGGCAAGCCAGTAGTGATCATCCCATCACGCTGCCGGTCGTCAGTACCATCGAGGCTGGTACACCTGCAACGACGCCCCTCGAGCAGGGGCAGGCGATGCGAATCTATACGGGCGCGGTGATCCCATCGGGTGGTGACGCCATCGTTCCATTCGAACACTGCCTACGTCACGATCCGGAGTCGGTAATGATTCATTCCCCGGTGACCGTGGGAACTCATATCCGGAGGCTGGGTGAGGATGTGTCGGTTGGAGCCTCCGTTCTCGAGGCGGGAGCCCGCATCACACCTGCAGCAGTGGGTTTACTGGCCAGTATTGGAGCAGACTCCGTTCCAGTATTTCGCCGCCCACTCGTTGCAGTGCATTCGAGCGGAAATGAACTGGTCGCCATCGATGCTCCGCTGAAACCGGGTCAGATACGAAACTCCAATCTCTTTTCGCTGTGCGCTCGGATCGAGAGTTGGGGTGCCATCGCCATACCTCGGCCAATTCTGCGCGATGATCGTGAGGCGATCCGGATCGGTCTTCAAGAGACCCTCGAACTGGCGCCGGATGCGATCGTCACCACCGGAGGGATCAGTGCTGGCGACCTCGATCACATCCGTGAGATCGCTCGTGAGATGGGTGACGATGTCCAGATCCGCAAGGTCGCCATGAAGCCTGGCAAACCGCTCGTCGACGGCCTGATCGGTGGCGTACCCTTCTTCGGCCTGCCGGGAAATCCAGGAGCATGCCTCGTTTCCTTCGAGGTTTTTGTCAGGCCTGCTCTGGCCCTCATGGAGGGTAGAACGGATGGGCTACTTCCGGAGCGTAGCGGGGTTTTGAAGACAGAGAGGTCGTTGCCCTGTGGAGATCGCCTGCGGCTGCTGCGTGGCAGGGCATCTCCTGATCCTGCTGGAGGACCCGATGTGATCGAGATCCCCTCGGGACAGGGATCTCATCTGCTGACAGGATTTGCCCGAGCGAACTGTCTGGTGAAAATACCACCCACGGCACAGACTCTTCAGCCTGGAGATCGAGTGCTGTACTGGTCATTGGCAGAAGAAGAGGCGTGAACCGATGAGTGAAGATGCTGGAATTCTGCTACGGATCTGCGACTCCGCTGGTAAGCGGAACATCTCTCTCGATGGGGATGGACCATGGATCATCGGCCGCGATGCTGCATGCGAGGTGGTCATCTCCGATGATCGGGCCTCACGGCGCCACGCTGTGCTGCGCAGATCTCCCCAAGGGTTGGTGGTCGAAGATCTCGGCAGTTCCAACGGGACCCGCATCGATGGCAGGTCGATCGAGGGAACGGCTCCCTTCCCGCGCGGCTCTCAGTTGCAGTTCGGAGAGGCAACCATCGCACGAAGGAGCGGCCAGAGAGGTCCCGGTGTCGGCCGTCTCCCGATCAAGAAGGACAGTTCAGAAGTTTCTCCAGTTTCTGGCGACACCAGAAAATCAGAGAAGAAGAGCAGACCCCGAAGCGCTCCACGCCCGACCCGAGTGCAGCGCAAACAGGAGAGCCCTTCCGGTAACTTGATACTGCTTGGGCTCACCGTCATCGCCATCGCATTTACTCTGAGCCAGTTTTTCCAACCTTCTGCTACCGACACCGAACTCGTGGTCAATTCAACCCCGGGGGAGGGCAATCCACCGAGTTCACAGCAAGGTGATGATGCCACTGCCACCTCTGTCCCGCGTCCTGACCCGATCTTGCCCGTTGAACAACGAGATGCCGTCTCCGATGGCCCCGCAGTCGCAATGATCAGACCGGTAGAAAATGGATTCGATCCGGATGCGAATTTCGATATTCCTTTCGACGAGGCACCCAGACCGATCGTAGTGGATGTCGATGACCAGAAGCCCGATGCGCAAATCATCACCGAGAGTTCCGCCGGTGCAGTGAGCCTGCGAATCCTCGATGACGCCTGGCCCCCTTCGGACCGGATCATCGCCTACGAGTTTCATCAGAAGGACCACCACGGAGGTCCGTCATTCATCGATCGCAGGGGAAAGGAACTGGAACGGCGTGGTTCAGGAAATAGAAAGGGCTACCGGGTCATCGCGCTGGAGGTCACGAACACAACTTCCAGCAAGAAACTGGTGCAACTGAAAACCCCACTGCGCAAGGATCTCGAGATGCGATTTCGCATCGATCCCGGCAGGAGTTTGCGTCGATTCATCGCCATCGAGGACCCCGGAAACCAGGCGATACTGGTCGAGATGTTCGATGGCGATGGAGAGCCGATGGATTCCGTAGAGCGCGTCATCGCGCCGGGGAGGAAAACCGAATCGGTCGAGCAGGCGCTCGCAATTGCCATGGAGAGGGAGCGCGAGGAGTGGGTGCGAGAGCAGTTCAGGCTGCGGCCCATCTCCGTCACCGTCCTCGACGATGCCTCGAGACCGGTGGAAGGCGCCCGACTGCTGCTCCTCTCCAATGAAAGCCTAGCAGTGATCGAAGGACGGACCGGGTTAGATGGTAGCTGGAGTGCGATGGTGGTTCCTGGTTCCTGGAGTGTCATCGCTCAAGGCGAGATCGAAGATGACGTCGATCCAGATGCCCCCACTGCTGTAACGAGATTGCAGAGGTTATTCCTGCTCCAGGACACGCTGGCAGCTAGCGACTCCAGTTTGACGATGGCACCCCGGAAGGAAACTGTGATCTCGGTCAGCGATCAGCAGGAAAAAGGGGTTGCGATAGAAAAGGTCTGGATCACTCCCGAACCTGTTGCACCTGCATTCACCACGGAGAGAGTCGCCCTGCAGGTAGGAGCTCGAGCTCGCCTGGAGTCTGCTCGTGCGGTACCGTCGGGACGCTTCCGATTGCTGCTGTCGGGGCTGCCCGTGGATGTCTGCGTGCTCTGTCGAACCGCCGAAAATGAACCCGCACTGTTGCGTGCGAGAACCGGAGGAGATCGGGACGAAGTTCCCATTCTGCTCAATCTGTCAAAGTTGAGCAGACTGGAGTACAGCTCGGAATCGGCCTTCGGCGGCGCCAGCGATGCAACCGTCGAGGTGATCTCGATCGATGGGTTCCGTGAGAGATTCAACTTCGACACATCAGAGGCTCGGCGCGCCTGGGTGATGCCGGGCACCTACAGGCTCGATGTACTCAGTCATTTGCCGGGAGGGAAGACGGCAAGGTTCCTTCCTTACAGGACCCTTCTCGCTTCCGGTCAAAAACACGACATGGAGCCGAGAGCACCGTGGACACCGATCCTTCATTACGAGCGCAAGGGCAAGGTTCTGCAGATGCGGCTCTCCATCTCGGATGCGAGTGGAAGGGTGCTCGACGGCGTCCCCGGGAAAGCGGGATCTCTCGCTACCGTCGATCGATCTGGCAGCATCCTGATCGAACGAGATCTGGGGCCGATGCGATGGCAAGAGCCTGAAACACTTCAGAGGGTCGACCTCGACAAGGTAAGCATCCAGATCGATGTCCCCTTCGGTGATAGCGCCATCCGTGGGATCGCCCAGGCGGAGACCCCCATCACCGTCAACGATGCGGGTTCCAGTGCGACCGGCCCGAGCATCTTCAAGGCCAGAATGAAGGCGATGATGCCTGAAGTTGCTCGCAGTCTGCAGGGCTGCAAGGACCACCTGGGATGTGCAGATGGAGTTCAGCGTCTACTGATGGACTTTGACATCTTCTTGCCGCCTGGAGTGGGTGGACTGGGTGGTGGCGGCGTGATCGTGCTCGATGCTGCAGTGATGCACGAATATACCGGCCAGGGCGATCTGCTACCCGGTGCCTACATTCATGAACTGGGCCACAACATCGGTTTTGGCCACGATCCATACATGTTGCTGGCTGATTGCGGAGTCGACGAAGGTATCTACGGTGAACTGGGATATCGATTGCTCAATGCGACGACGTTCCAGAACACGATCAAGTGGTTACTCGATCGGCGAAGTGATGTGAAAGCCGCCTGGCAACCAAACCCATCCGTGTTCGCAGCACTTCGGTTCATTCATGGCGCCGGCGTACATCACAAGATGTTCACCGAGCGCCGTTCATCTGAGCAAACACTGCGACTTCATGGTCTTTCCAGTATCGAGAGAATCGCCGCACTCTATTCTCTTGCACTGGGAAAGAATGTCGCCTGGATTTTTCGCGCCAACGGCTGGCCCGTATTTGACGACAGGGTCGACCTGGGCGGATCCTCCGTCAAATTTGCCCGCAATCATCCGAAACAACTCAATTACAATCGGCTGGATGGAACGGTGATCAACGGTTGGTGGGTGCTGGGACCGGTGGAAAAACTCGCTCGCAAGAAGGAGCAAGCGCCGGCTGCGTGGAAGAGAGTGGTCTGGCCGACAGCATTTACCGACCTCTCTGCAGGGCAGGAGCCAGGGATTCGCGACAGACGGTGGCTGTTGTTTCGACGAATCGCCGTGAGCCAGGATGTCGAAGCTCGCCTCACGGTAGCAGCAGATGTGAAGTTGCAGGTTCGCCTCAACGGCTCACCCATCGGCTTCATGGATGCCAGTGCCCAGATGAGCCAGCCGATGCATGACGAATTGATGTTGAATCAGAAGAAGCCATTTCCGATTCAATTACTCAAGGGAGAAAACATCATCGAAGTGGCCACCACTCAACTGGTCGGCACACGCGGCTTCCGACTCGAATTGATGACTCCTGAAGGCAAACCTGTCCCCGTGGGAATCCTCGATGAAGGTCCGGAGGGAGAGGACCTGTCAGATGAGGTCGTTCGCATCGAAACGCATCAGCCGCTGGTCAATGGCGACTTCGATGCCACGGGGATGCTCGACGGCTGGATCACGGGTGAAATAGATCCAGGAGGATCGATACGATTTTCGGCTGATACAGAGAAGCTCGTCACAGGGGATCGTGCGCTCCGTGCCGAGATTCGAGAACCTGGAGCCGGTGGCATCATCCAGCGCATCGTTGTGACTCCTGGCAAGAAGTACCGCGTGACAGCCCTGATCAAGGCCGCTGATTTCAAGGGCGAAGCCTTGATTGGATTTTTCACTGGCAGGATCGGGTCGTGGAATTCTCGATCGAAACCGCTGCGAAAAGATACCGATTGGGTTCGGATCTCATTCGACTGGATGCCAGGAACCAGTCGAACCACATACATTGCCTGTTATCTGAAGGGACAATCCGGTACGGTCTGGTTCGATCAAATTTTGCTTGAGGAGATTTGATGAATCAAAACGGCAACCCCTTCGAGAGCATGTGGCCACAACTCAGCGAGGTCTATCGTGCTGATGGCGTCTCTGCCTTGATCGATTTCATCCGTTCAAGAGAGCCACTGATGGAGCGCAGAGGCCTGTTTCTGATGGCAAGCCAGAGGATTTCCAGCGGTCAGGATCTATCCAGGTCCCTCGATGACATCGTGGCCATCTCGAGAGCAGCTATCGAGGAGTTCTCCACACAGGCAGAACTTGAAACTGACCCGGACGAAAAATCGAGACGCCTCGACGGGGCCAACATACTCTCCTACAACCTCGCTGCTGACCTCGCACCCTGCTGGCCCGAAGATGACGAACCCCGAACGCTGGAACATTACCAGGAGGGAATCCGCTGTGCCGATGATTGCCTGCGTTGGCGAGAGGAACTGAACAAGGGGCCAGTACCCTTCAGCATGGCCTGGTGGGCGATGGGTGCCCACCGCTGCGGGTTGTCGGACTGGAGTGGAGCATCGGAAGCGTTCGAGATGTCGCTGGAGGCAGCCAAGCAATCCGCCAGGGAATCTGATGAAAGTACTGAAGCGGGCCCGCAATCTTCATTTTCCATCAACATCGCCACTGGCTGGCTTGAATTCGCGCGCTGGCGAAGTGGCGACACGAGTTCCTACGATCGATTCCTGAAGGTGATCGGTGCCTTCACTCAGATCGTCAAGCAAGGAGAAAAAGAGCACGGCGATGCCCTGCTTGGCATCCAGCAGCTGGAAACCGCCGCCAGGCGACTGACTGCAAACTAGTCACAAGACCTGTGAACAACCGCCGCTACCCTCGCCTTGAAATTCTCCACGACGACGACTCCTTCTGTGCTGTTTCAAAGCCAGCAGGCTACTCGACAGTCAGCGAACGATGGGACCACGATCGGATCTGTCTCATCGACCTTCTCTGGTCTCACTGGAAGCAATCGGACTCCGAGTCTCCCAGGCCACATGTTGTCCACCGCCTCGACAAGGAGACAACCGGGGTCATCCTGTTCGCCAGAAATGCAGATGCACAATCGAAGTTGAGAAATCAGTTCATGGAACGTGAAGTGATGAAAAGTTACGGGGCGCTGGTCAAGGATCTACCGGATCCACCCCGGGGAACCAGTGTCTTTCAGGTTGCCGAAAATCCCGCTCGCCCCGGATCGATGAGATTTCAATCCAACGGCAAGGAGTGCATCACCGAGTATCAGGTTTTGGAAGCGTATCGAGATCACTGCTGGGTCGAAGCACGGCCGAAGACGGGAAGAACCCACCAGGTCCGGATGGCGATGGCGAAGCTGGGAACTCCATGCATCTGCGATCCTCTGTATGGAGATGGGCAACCACTGTTTCTTTCCTCATTCAAGAGAGGTTACCGAAAGGGACGAGACGCCGAGGAGAGGCCACTGCTGGGCCGTCTCGGCCTTCACGCACTCTCGATCACGGTGCGTCACCCGGTCACCGACGATCCGATGACGATATCGTCCTCGCCACCCAAGGACCTGTCGGCAGCCTTGCGCCAATTGCGCCGCTGGTCACGAGCCTGAATCTGTACCGTTGACCGTCACGTCGTGGCGAGTTATTCCTCCTGCACAGGAGAGGGGCCACCGGTTGGAATCAAAGCAGCAGCAACCGATCACGGATTGCGTGATTCTGGCAGGCGGCTCGGGGGTTCGCATGGGAGGTCCCAAGGCCCTCCTCGAGATGGGGGGAGAAACGCTTCTGAAGCACCAGTTCGAGTCGCTTTCGGCTCTATTCCCCCGCACATCCATCTCCCTCAAGAATGACCAACTGATCGATCAGCTCGACCCACTTAACTGGCACCAGGTCCTGATCGATCCCCCGGATAGCCGCAGCCTGCTCGATGTTCTCGGCTCCATCATCACACGAGTGAATGGCCCTGTTTTCATCGCAGCGGTGGATCTGCCGCAACTCACCAGGTCGATAGTGACCACCATCTGTTCTCATCACAGCTCCGGGATCTCGGTGATTCCGATCGACCAGGACCGCCCCCAGCCACTGGCTGCGGTGTGGGACCCTGCGGCACTGGAAGTGCTCGAGCCGGATGACGGAGACCTTGCGTTGCTCGCCTGGGTCAGAAGAGCCCGGACACGGCTCCTCCGGTGGCCTGTAGATTTCCCGCAGCAACCAGATGATTCGCCGTCTCGACCCTTCCAGAATCTCAACTCGCCAGCAGACCTGGACTCACTGGAGACCGATTCTTGACACCTGCACCGGTACCCGCCCGATCCCGGCTGATGGCACTGCAAAAGCAGCTCTCCGACGAAACTCGCAGTGAGATCGACGCTTCGATCATTGACCCTTCCGGTGCCCTACCTCGCTGGCGAGCGACCTACCAGAAGGCAACCGAGGGGCCCATCACTCCCATCTCCATCGATCAACTCGTCAACGAACTCTCCGACTCCGATGTGGTTCATTTCGGTGATTACCACACCCTCAGGGAATCCCAGAAGGGTCCGCTGAGAGTGATCGAGAAGTTGCTCGAAGGGGGCACCAGGGTCGTTCTCGCAACCGAGGCCTTCCACATCGATTCTCAGGATGTGATCGACCGCTGGTGGAATCGTGAGATCGATGAAGAGCAACTGCTCTCAGAATCCAGCTGGGAGCAGAGGTGGGGATTCCCCTGGCGAAATTACTCGATGCAGATGGAGTTCTTCCGCGACAGAGGGCTTCCGATCATCTCGCTCAATTCCGAGCCCACCGTCGTCGGTGATTCCTTCGAGGCACGTGAAAAGATCGCAGCGATGAGGATCGTCGAGGCCCTCAGGGATCACGAGGGTGCTCTTCTCGCGGTGATCTTCGGAGATCTACATGTGGCGGCACAACATCTTCCCAGCAGTGTCAGCGACATGGCGAATCGCGCAGGCCATCGAGTTCCGAAGCAGGCAACCGTCTTTCAGAACATCGATCGAATTTACTGGGAACTCGCATCTCAGGGTCTCGAACAGCAGGTCTCCGCAGTTCGAATCGGCGACGACCGATACTGCATGGTCAACACGACGCCCCTGGTCAAGCACCAGTCGTACCTCAACTGGCAATTGAATGAGGATGTCCTCGAAGAGTCGAAGGGGTTGCAGCAACTTCCTGCCATCTCATCCTCGATCATGTCGGACCAGGTCTGGATGTTGATCGAAACGATCTGCGGATACCTTGAAATCCCGACCGATGGACTCGATGGATACACGGTTCATACGGGACGTAACCTCGACCTGCTGGACAATCTCAGAACAGCTCACAAACTCGACGATTTGCAGATGGATCTTGTCAATGCCCAGCTGCAACGAGAAGAATCCTGTTATCTCTCTCAGGTTCAGATCATCGTTCTCGGCAATCTCTCCATCCGGCATGCAGCAGAGGAAGCTGCCCATCACATCAATTCAGTACTCTGTGCGGATTCAGGGCGAGCCAATGACCCCATCGAACATTTCTATGAAATCGCCATGCGGGAAGCCATCGGTTACATCGGGACCAAGATCATCGATCACAAGCGAAGTTGCCTGGATGTCGAGCAACTCGAATCACTCGCAAGAGAACTGGAAGCCGATGCTCAGGATCCGCTGCTGTCTGCGACCCTATTGACGGTGCGAGACACCCTGGGGCACATCGAAGCCGAAACCAGCTGGCTCTCTGGACACGGGAACCTCCCTGCCACTCAGTTGATAGCCAACCGAGACCCCGACATTTCATCTGGAACCGCACACGCCATCGGTTATCGAATGGGCGAGAAGATATACACCGGAATGGTCGAAGGCAGGATCAAGCGCAAGCAGGTGAGACAACTATTTGAAACTTCGCTGAGAGGATCGAGCGACACTAGCCAACTCACCTGGTTTGACTGGGCAAAACGAAGTTACGTCGCCGGATCTTCCTCATCATCGGACAACTCCAGCCGAGGATAGAGGATCCCGGGGCTCGCCACCTCTGCGCCGGCTTGCAACACCCGTTGTTCTCCAAGACAGCTGACACATTCACCAGCAGGAGGTGCCGCTTTTTCGAAGGCCGCTGCCAATTTGCTCGCACTGTCTGGCAAAAATGGCAGTAGCAGCACCGCCACTGCATGGACCAACTCGAGCAAAGCTGCGAGGTCGGCGCCGCAAGCGACCGGGTCTTCTTTCCTGCTCTTCCATGGTTGGGCCGCATCGAAGATGCGGTTGCCGTTCCTTGCCAGAGTCACGACCGTGTCGAGGGCTTCGCGAAATCTCTTTCGTTCGAGAGCGCTTGCCCAACCCTTGCGTGCATTCTCAATCACCTGCAGAACTTCAGTCTCGAAGGGAGAGCTTGCTGCTCCTTCAGGTACTTTCGACTCGTAGTTCTTCTCTGTAAAAGTGAACACTCGATGAGCGAAATTTCCGATTACATCGGAGAGTTCGTCATTGTTTCTCTGGATGAAATCTTCCCAGGTGAAGGCAGTGTCCTTCCCCTCGGGTGCGATGGCCGTCAAGTAGTAACGAACCCGGTCGGTGTCGAATTTCTCCAGGATCTGTTCTGCTGTCACACCCACGCCCCTCGACTTCGAGAACTTCTCTCCCTTGAAGTTGAGGAATTCGTTGGCCGGGATATTTGCTGGCAACTGGAATTCCTCCTGGCCCATCAACATCGCTGGCCAGATCACCGCATGGAACAGGATGTTGTCCTTCCCCAGGAAATGGACGATCTCCACATCTTCGTCGCTCCACCACGATCGCCACTCATCTTCCCTGCCCCTGGCCTTGAACATCTCTCGGGTGAAGGAGATGTAGCCGATCGGTGCATCAAACCAGACATAGAGCACCTTTTCGCCCGCCTCTTCCAGTGGCACGGGCACTCCCCACTCGAGATCGCGTGTGATGCTCCTGGCTGGAAGTCCTGTCTTCACGATCGCTCGGGAGAAGTTGCGAACATTGTCACGCCAGCCCTCACGACTACCGAGCCACTCCTCGAGACGATCCTCGTAGCGATCGAGTCGGAAGAACCAGTGCTTCGTCGGAGTGAGTTGAGGGCTTGCTCCACAATTTGCACAGGTCGGGTCGATCAGTTGATCCTGTTCAAATCCGCCGCCACAGGAATCGCATTGATCACCTCTGGCATTACTGGCTCCACACAGTGGGCAGGTTCCCTCGACATAGCGATCCGGCAAGAACATCTCGCAGCCTGCGCAACGGAATTGATCGGAGACTCGTTCCTCGATATCCCCGCATTCCTTGATCTTGAGAAAAAACTCCTGGGCCAGTTCGTAGTGGCCTTCGCAGGTGGACGTACCGCTGTAGTGATCGAACTCGATGGCGAGAGAGGAAAAGACTTGCTCCTGGATGGTGCGGTATCGTTTCACTACCTGCTGCGGAGTGCTGTTTTCTTTCTGCGCGGAGATGGTGATGGCAGCACCATGATCATCGCTGCCGCAGATGAAAATCGTCTCGACTCCGGTCAGCCGCAGATACCGATTGTAGCTGTCGGCAGGAAGATAGACTCCCGCGACATGGCCGAGATGAGGATGGTTATTGGCGTACGGCAATGCCGCCGTGATGAGAACTCTGCGCGAATTCATCGGTCTATCCCCCAGGGAGATCCCTCATTCTGCCGGATTGCCTGAAGCCTGATCGGCGGCCGCTTGTTGCGCGGCAGCCTGAGCGGTCTGGGTATACGCCATCTGCAAATCCCTCAGCAGGTCGCGGATCATCTTGTCCTCTTCAGGGTCTCGATTCCCCGCAGTTTTCTTTTCCAGGACAGCCAGCAGGTTGATGGTTTCCTTGGCAAGGTCGAGATCCAGCATCCGCTCGCCACTCCTGGGATCAGGAATCTGTCCCAGTGCCATCAATGCAGGGTAGGCGATCTGCTGGACGAGGGCTGGAAACATCGGATCCGCCTCTGGCGAGGAGCCGTCCCCGGCTCCTGCCGCAGACTCTGGACTGCC
>JAYZBV010000075.1:0-40021 GCA_036338595.1 Planctomycetota bacterium
TCGAGGGGCGTTGGTATTTTCGCGGGGTTCGCAGCAAGAAAACGCACCGGTCGCCACTACTGATGGGGATCTCGGGCACGCTGATCAGAGGTAGCTGCCTTTCAGGAATCTTGCTGGTCGTTTCGATATCGGGGCGATGAATCGACCATTGCCACGCTTCCAGCGCTGGGTCATCGATGTCGATGGCGATGACCCTGTCACCGTTTCCGAGCAATGCCATCCGGTCGGCGATCAGCGGGAATAGATCGGAGAGCGGATGGCGCCGCGTCAACTGAACCCTACCGTTGCTTCTTCGCTTGCGTTCGGGTCCGGTCCTGCGCATCGGGATCGCCAACGCTCCCTCGACAGAACCTCGCGCTGTTTGTTGCGGCTCCTCGGTGAGAGGGCCATCGCTTCGGTGCCACGGCCCGTCAGGCAAATCCTGGCCACCGAGCCAGTCGAGCAGCTCAGGATCGATCCCGACGGTGATCCCCGGTCGCTCCAGCAGTGCCCATGCAGCCGCTCGGTCGGCGCGCTCGAGCGCCTCGTGCAATGCGTTCCTGGCCTGGGGAAGCAGTGTCGGTTGCCACACCCATGGATGCACTCCATCGATGGGGATCGGATCCAACCGATCCAGGGCGAGGTCGAGAAAATCATCGGGGAGCGACCCGGCGAAGCGCATCAACTGTCGATGAGCAGGCTCGATACGAACCGTTCCGCGGCTGCCCACCGAGACTCCAGAGGGGGGCAGTACCAGCAGCCCATCGCGCGTCTCGAGCCACTGACGCAGCAACCTGGCTGCCGCTGAACTGTTCTGCCTGGAGAGTTCGGCGATGGCGGCGAGGGAGTCGATGGCGCCGACGTGATGGGGAATGCGGCCTGGCCCCGCGGCTGGAGGACCGGGCAGTTCATATTCCTTGGGATCTGCGCCGAAGAGGGTCAGCGACAGCAACAGTAGTGGGGCCAGGATCAGCAATGGTCGTCTCAAAATCGAACTCCGAACTTTCACGAGGCACCCTGATTTGGCCGATAGTGGCCAGACCAGCAGTGAGCACTCCATCTTCGCGTCCAGATGGCCCCTTCGCCAGCAGGGTTGTACCCCTTCCAGGTGCCCGATAGGCTCGCCTGTTCGGAAAGGCGAAGCGCGTGTCAGCACCCAGAACCACCTCTGCTACGCTGAAATTGGCCTCGATGGCCGAGACGGAAGCTCTGGGGGAGCGCATCGGCGCCGCTGCGATGGCGGGTCTGGTGATCGGTCTGCGAGGCGAACTGGGCGCCGGAAAAACAGCACTGGTCCGTGGACTGGCCCGGGGAATGGGTGTCGAGGGAAGGGTTCGCAGTCCCACCTTCACCGTCGCTTCGTTGCATCCTGGAGCGCTGCCGTTGCTCCATGTCGATGCTTATCGTCTCGATGATCCGAATGAGCTGGAACTGCACGGATGGCACGAGTGGCACCAGGGGGGGGTGATCGCGGTCGAATGGGCCGATCG
This sequence comes from Planctomycetota bacterium, assembly GCA_036338595.1. Classification (GTDB taxonomy): domain Bacteria; phylum Planctomycetota; class UBA8108; order UBA1146; family UBA1146; genus QNYK01. The sequence continues at coordinate 1,470 of JAYZBV010000075.1, forward strand.
TGTCGAGGCGATCCTGCCCGATCGGCGCCTTCGAATCGATCTGTCTCATGAAGCAGATGGAGTGCGGATGGGCCAGATCCAGGTCATCGGCAAGGACTCGGATGACCCGGTCCATCTGGCATTTCGCGCTGCGATCGTTTCTTGAAGAACTTGAAAGCAAGCCCGTGGGCTTCACAATCATTGTGCCCGGTTCCCGTTGGATCCATGACCCGGGCTGGATCGAGCCAAGATGTCCAGAAACCGCCAGCGCGGAAACGACAGTGAGCCGACGCCTGAGTCCGATGAGGACGGTTGGCTCCTCGATGGGTTAGCCATCCGGCCGCCCCTGGAGGAGTTTCGTCGCCTCTTCGAGATGAAGAAGCGCGCCTTCGAGGGCAAGGTGGATGCCGAAAGCCTGCGCAAGTATGAGATGGCTCGTCGTCTCGGCGAGCAGTTCATCTCCGATGAAAGCTACGATCAGGGCAGCCAGCAAGGGGGGGACCCTTGCTGATACGTAGCCTTCGCGCCGAGGGGTTTCTGAAGTTCAGGAAACTCCGTATCGAGAACTTTCCGCGAAGGGCGCTGATCGGGATCGTCGGCCCCAATGAGAGTGGCAAGTCGAGTATCGGACAGTTGTTCCAGTTCGCCCTGTTCGGCTCCACCCAGCACATGGTTCGTGGCTCCATCACCGATCTGATCCACTGGGACGATGACCATTGCGTGGTGGAACTCGATTTCGAACATGCCGGTGAAGGGTATCGAATCTGGCGCGAGATGGACCGGTTCGGTACCGCCTTCGCGCGGCTGGTTCGAATCGAGAAATCAGGAGGACCACCCGGAGAGGAGATCGCATCCGGGGCCTTGCAGGTGCAACGCGAGGTTCAGAGGCGCTTTCACCTGGGCGCCAGCGAAACGATGCATTCCTTCTATCTCGCTGAACGGGAGTCGGTGACCACTCCGGAACAGTTCCGCACTTTCCTCGACAGGGTTGCGGGAATCGATGTGTTGCAAGGGGCGAGACGAACAGCGAGTCAGGCTCTCGATGCTCTGGAGATCGATTTCACCGGGGTACAGGAGGAGATTCAGCGAAACGACATGCACATCTCTCGGCTTCAACCCAATATCGATAAGATTCCGGACCTCGAGGAAGAACTGAAAAACCGGGACGACAAGGTCGATGAGGCGAGGTCTCGTGGTAGCCAGATGCAGCGCCAGGTGGAACTCGAGCAGAAGAAGCGCGACGAGGTACAAAAGTTCCAGCAGGAACTGCGGTCGATCGATTCCAGTGACGCTGCCGAAACGATGCGCACATGCGATGGACTGATTGGACTTCTCCAGGCGGATCTGAGCCCGGAGCCACTGCGTGATCAGGCTTCCATCACCACGCCCATTCGAGACGGTCTCGCTCAGGTCTCACAGGCGTGCAAGATCCGTCTCTCTCTCGAGGAAGTCACGCAGGAGGCGAAGGATCAGTTGAAGCGGCGCATCGAGAGCGAAGACGATGGCTCGATTCAATCGGAAGTAGGAGAACAGGAACGAATCCTCAACATCGCCACGGCTTCCCGGTTGCGAAATCGTGCGGGGGCACTGGTGATCTTCCTGGTCGGGCTCCTGGGAATGGTGCTGGGAATCGATCATGAACAGGGGTGGGGATTTGGAGCGCAAATTCCACTTCTTGCACAGATCTCTCAGGAGCCGGGAACGGGGTACCTGGTTGCAGCCTGCGGAGCAGCGTTGTTCGGACTCGGATGCTGGCTCTCGTCGCGAGCCTCTCACTGTCGTCAACAGATCTTCGATGCGGAGGGAACCCTGTCGAGATTGCAGATGGAGAAGGATGTCGGGACCAGTTCACTGGAGGCGGCGATCGCTCACCTGTCTCGCTCCTCGGGGGGGCTGGATCCTGGTGACGACATCGGAGAATGTCGAGTTCGTGGTGTTCAGGAAAAACTGGAGTTGCTGCGGAATGCACGCCGTGAGATTCACACGAAATTGGGCGACAAGCCCGGCGAGTTTCTGTCTCAGAAGTTGAAGAGTCCACTCGACCGTGTTCGACAGACGATGAAGGAACGGCGCAAATCGCTCGATGAGGCCAACGATTCGGTCAAGCGACTTCGCTCCAAGCGGGACCGAATCCAGTCAGAGATTCGTGAGTACCAGAATCAGGAGGGCCGTCGCCGTGCCCTCGAAGAAGTTTCCGATGGCCGACGAAAGAAGTCCCTGGCGATCCGTGACGAGATGGATGTTCACCGGCTACTACTGGAACTGCTCGATGAAACCATCGAGTCGGTTCGAATGCGTGCTGGCCCCAGCCTCGGAAAAGGGCTCTGTCGCCTGCTTCCGCATCTGACCGGTGGCCGTTATCGAGATGCGCAGGTGACCCCGGACTTCGAGATTCGACTCTTCACGGGAGAGAAGAGTGATTTTCTCCAGACGCATGAGTTGTCGGGTGGAACCTTGCAGGGATTGTCCTTCGGTTTTCGCCTCGCCTTCGCTCAGGCCTTTGTCAGGGCGGTGACGGGAGCTCCCCAGTTCCTGTTCCTCGACGAACCCTTCCCTGCCATGGATCGAGAGAGGGTATTGCGCACACTGCAATCGCTGCCTCGGTTGAGCGAGGAACTTTCCCAGGTGATCGTTGCGCATCCAGACCTCGACCCCGCTGCTCGCATGAGTTTTGATCTCTTGATCGAGACCGATCAGGGCGTGGATCGACTCGAGATCGACCTCGAGGATATGTCGTTGCCAGAGGTCTCGGCTCCGAGTCGGGAGCCTTCTCAGGTGTTGCCTTCTTCGCCTCGAAGGTCCCCGAAAAAAGACAAGCCTGCTCCGGCTCCACGCCGTCCGCGACGACAGGAAGCCAGCAGGTCCGCATCGCCCGAGGGGCGCAGATCACAGGCTCCACCAGCACGTAAGCCGGTGCCGCCGGTCAAGAGAAAGCCGCCGAGTCCGCCCCCACGGGAAGCGCCGCCCCCACGGGAAGCGCCGCCCCCACCAGAAGCGCAGCAACCACTAGCAGCGCCGCCACCACCAGCAGCGCCGCCAGAGGTGAAGAAGGAGTCCAGACCCAGCCCACCGGCGGTCAAGGAGCGTCCGGCAAAGAGGGATCGATCTGAAACACCAGCACCCAGGACCGAGAAGAAGTCCTCCGAGACCCAATTCGATCCGGATGACTGGACGATTCCGGAAGCATGAGCCAGCCAGGCACGGATGATATGAGGAGCGTTTCACCATCGAAACGGTGCATCATAGCTGCCGACCTGCATTGCGATGGATCTGCTCGCCGTCTCGCAATGCTCGAGGCATTGCTTCGCAGTTGCCAGGAGAATGATGCCGACTGCTATCTGCTCGGCGATCTGTTCGATGTCTGGCTCGGACCCGGCCAGCTTTCCTTGCCCCGGACTCGCCGCGAGGTCGAGGCGTTACGTCACGCCTGCGACTCAGAAATCGATGTCGTGGTGATTCCTGGCAATCGAGATTTCCTTCTCGATTCCAGTTTCGAAGAGGCTACAGGTGTGGCTGTCGGCGGAGACCATCTGTTGCTGGAGACAGGCGGCCAGAGGTGGCATCTTTCTCATGGCGATCTATTCGGCACGGCCGACCGCGGATACCAGCGATTGCGTGCGGTTCTTCGGAGTGGTTTGTTTCGGTTCGTGGTCAGGCACCTACCACTGTTTCTATGCAAGGGGTTGGCCCGTTTTCTGCGGCGCGGTTCAAGACGATCTCTCGCAAAGAAGGCACAGGTTCTGATGGAGCCGGACCGAACAGTTGTCGGAGAGTTACTGAAGGACGGCTTCGATCGAGTCGTTTGCGGACATTATCACAGAGCCTTCGAGGAAAAACTGGATCAGCCGGGGGGAACCGGTTCCTTCACAATTCTGGAAGCATTTGAGGACCGAGGTGCTCACCTCTTCATCGAGGACGGTGAGATGGAAGTGCGATACCTGGAGCAGACATGACAATGATTGCTGCGCCGCCACTGGCGGTGGTCATCGCAGGGCCAACCTGCGGTGGAAAGTCCCAATTGGCGACCAGGATTGCCGAGCAGATGGGCTGGCCAATCCAGGTGATGGATTCGATGAAGGTCTATCGCAAGATGAACATAGGGACCGCCAAGCCCGCACCTGAACTGAGGCGAGGAAATCCCTTCTCATTGGTCGATCTCGTCGATCCATGGCAGGAGTTCACGGTCGTCGACTGGCTCGCAGCGCTCGCCGAGGCGACATCTTCCCGGCAGCCCTGGCTCCTGTGTGGGGGCACCAGTTTCTACCTTCATGCGCTACTGGAGGGGATCTTTGCCGGACCCGGTGCCGATCCTCTTATTCGTCAGCGCCTCTCTGCGCTCGCCAGCGAGTTGCCGGAGGGTGCACTTCATCGGCGACTTGCAACGGTCGATCAAAAAGCAGCAGCGGAAATCCATCCAAATAACACCAAGCGCATCATCAGGGCACTTGAGGTCTTCGAGATCAGTGGCGAGCCCATCACGCTCTGGCATCGAAGGAGGGTTCCGATTCTCGATCCCAGGCGAACCGTGTTACTCGGTGTTTTTCGACCGCGCGATGAGATGCACCAGAGAATCGAGCACAGGGTACTGCGAATGTTCGAGGCGGGTTGGGTGGATGAAGTGAAGCAACTTCTTGCGGATCATGATCCTCCCTGGAGTGTCACGGCCAGACAGTCCATCGGCTACCAGCAGATTGCACAGGCGCTGGTGGACGGTACCGATCCCGCCGATCAGATCGAGACGATCCAGGCTCGAACTCGTGCACTGGTTCGCTCTCAACTGGCATGGGCGCGCAAACTACCGATCGAGTGGTACTCGCCCGACCAGCAGCAGCTTGCACTCGATCGAGTTCGGAAGGCGCATGAAGCTGTCATCGCTGGAGATGCGATTGCAGAAGCAGACGATTCGAGACTGGCACTTCAGCAGAAACTCTGACCACGGACGATCCTCGTACAAACCAGAATTGATAAGGATGCAAAACAGGTCCGACCGCCGTTGGCAGCCGGACCTGGTTGGACCATCCCCTTGTTACGAGGCCCGACCGATGAAGTGGTCGAGACTAGTACTGCTCGATGGGACGATCGTCGAGATCCCAGACGATGCGATCGATGTCAGTGCGAGCCGCCCGAAGATCATCGCCCATCTGACGGAAGACGCGCTTCCAGTAGAGGCTCGATGCAACGGTGCTCTTTGGTCCAGTGGCACAGCCAGACATCGCAAGTGCCAGACTCAGACAAAGAAGCATGGCAAATGTACGGATGGCTCGACGTTTGGAGTTTGGACTCATGGTCCCTCCCACTTTCTCTCTGGTTGCCGGAGGCAGGATCTGCTCAAGGATCCTGGCTGCAGCGGGTTTTCCTTCCGAGGCTCCTCTGGCACCCATTCAGGCGTCAGGAGGAAGGAAGAAGGGTAAATCCCTGCAGCGCACAAGTCAACGAACCCGCTCAGGTCTCTTTGACCGCTGAGCCGGTGCGGGCTAGGATCCCGGCGAGCCTGGCAGTCGGCGCCCCCCTTCCGGTGGCACCGACTCAAGGATACGAGTACGCAGAAGCACAGCAACGGCTTGCCTGCGCCGGAGTGGGGGGAATCGTGGCCGAGGACCGGATCCGCGAGATCAAGATCGAGAAGATCCAGAAATTGCGTGACCAGGGCCTCCAGCCCTATCCGGAGCGCTGGCAGCGTACGCACACGCCGGGCCAGGCTTCACAGCTGGAAGCGGGAGTCGGCGGTGTTCGAGTTTGTGGGCGGATCGTCAGCCGTCGCGACTTCGGTAAGTTGACCTTCTTCGACCTGCAGGATGTCGGTGGGCGCATGCAATGCTCGCTGCAGCGGGATGATCTGGGCAAGGAATCCTACACCGATTTCATCAAGCTGGTCGATGTCGGCGATTTCGTCGGGATCGAGGGCGAGACCTATCACACCAAGATCGGTCAGCTGACGGTACGTGGATCGAGCTGGCAAATTCTGGGCAAGATGTTGCGCCCCATGCCGGAGAAGTTTCATGCCATCTCCGATCGGGAAATTCGATATCGACGAAGATATCTCGATCTGATTTCCGATGCCGACTCGCGCGCACGATTTAAACTGCGCCACGATTTCATACGCGCTCTGCGTAAGGGACTGGACGAGGCGGGATTTGACGAGGTCGAGACTCCGGTGCTGCAGACCAAGCCATCGGGCGCGCTCGCAAGACCCTTCGAGACGCATCATGCTGCACTCGATATGCCGGTCTATCTCAGGATCGCTCCAGAAACCTATCTCAAGCGCTGTGTTGTGGCAGGATTCGACCGTGTCTACGAGTTTGCTCGCGTCTTCCGCAACGAGGGTATGGATCCTTCACATCTGCAGGACTTCACGATGCTCGAGTATTACGCGTCGTACTGGAACTACATCGACAACATGGACTTCACCGAGAGATTGCTGCGCCAGGCGATAGAAGCATCGACCGGCTCCTTGCAGGTGACTCATGCAGCAGGCGAGATCGATTTCTCGGGGGAGTGGCCTCGTCGACCCTTGCTCGAGCTCATCGAGGAACACTCCGGAATCGATGTCAGTGCTTGTCCCGATGCAGATTCACTCCGCAGCGCCCTCGACGGCGCCGGGATCACCATCGATGGCGCGGAGAAGTTTGGCCGGGGAGCGCTCATCGACCAGTTGTACAAGAAGACGGTTCGCCCCCGCATCACATCGCCCACCTTTGTCACCTCTCACCCGGTCGATCTGTCACCCCTGGCGCGTCGAAACGATGATGAATCAAACATCTCGGATCGTTTTCAACTGGTGATCCATGGTTGGGAAGTGATCAACGCCTATTCAGAACTGGTCGACCCACTCGATCAGCGCGGTCGTCTTGAAGAGCAGGCTGCATTGAATGCCGAAGGTGACAGCGAGGCGATGGTGATGGATGAGGATTACCTGCTGGCGATGGAGCATGGCATGCCACCCATCTCTGGCTGGGGGATGGGGATCGATCGGATGGTGGCACTCCTGTGTGGTGCCGAGAACCTTCGCGATGTGGTGTTGTTTCCCCTGATGAAACCAGAAGTGGGCAGTGCCATCGAGGACGCCATCCTGGAAGCGGGTGAAGAGGCTCCCGCCATCGAGGGCGCTGACGCCTGAGAGTTACACCTTCAGCGCTGCAGGTCGAATGGATCCCACCCTCCGCAGACCTCTGTACCGAGTTCATCCGTTGCCAGCGATTGTCCGCCGATCTTCACGTCGACCTCGCCAGTTGTGCCCTCCTCGATGATTCCGAGCAGATGCCAGTCCGTTCCCTGTTCGCTGGCGATCGCCTCGAAGTGCGCCATCGAGGTAGCGTCGATGGCGAGCAGTAACTCGTAATCCTCACCCCCTGCCAGGACCATCTCCTTGGAGATGTCCTCCGTCACCAGGGCATCGATATCGATGTTTGCCGCACACCCGCTGGCCTGACAGAGTCGGCGAAGATCGAGCAGTAACCCATCACTGATGTCGATGGCGGCGGTGACGATGCGGTCTGGTGGGGGCACCGCGGCGAGAGCAGCAGAAAGATCGACTCTGGGGATGGGTTCGCTCCAGCGGTCTTCGGCGACAGGTTGTACACCCCATGAGATCTCTTGCCTGGCCCTCGAGGCGTGGCCCGGATTGCCCGTCACGACCAGCAGGTCTCCCGTTTGCGCACCGCTTCGGCGCCATTCTCGCCCGGCGGCAACCCTGCCGAGAAAGGTGCAGTGGATCGAAAGAGGGCCTTCGCTGCGAGTCACATTGCCACCGAGCAACTGGACATCCAGGTCACGGCATTCTTCATCGATGGCGAGCCAGAACGGGTCGCCGAGTCGCCCTGGCAACTTCGCACTCTCGACAGAGAGAAGAAAACCAACGGGGGTAGCACCCATCGCTGCCAGGTCGCTGACGCTGGATCGGATCACTCGTCTCGCCAGTGTCTGATCATCGAGCCAGTGGTCGAGATAGTGCTGTCCCTCGATCAGGGCATCGACGGTGAGCACTGCACGGTCATCACCGAGTGAAGGAGAGAGTGCCGCATCATCGCCGGGTCCCAGCTGTCCATCCTCATGCGCGCCACTTCGAGGAATGATGAAGTTCTCGATCCACTCCAGTTCGGTCAAGGCGTCGACTCCTCTCCGTGGGCTCCAGGTACCGGATCCGGAAAATCTTCCAGCAGCAAGATGTCGATCTCTGCCTGAACATCTTGCAGCGCTTCATCGGACAGGATCCCCTCGCGGTATGCATCCTCGACCGCGCTCCGTTGACGGTGCAGCAGGCGGATCACCACATCTCGAACCTGCTCGGCAGCAAACTCGGGATGATCTTCGAGCACCTGGTTGAGGTCCTGGTGGATCGTATCCCGGATCGTCAGCAGCCGTTCCCGCAGGGATGCCACCCGATCGGGGTCTATCTCGGTGCTCGAAACCGCATCGGCGAGTTCTTCGAGTGCGGTCTCGACTGCGATGGAGCGGGCCTGATGTCTTTCCCAGCGCCGCCTGGCTTCGCGTGGCCTGACGATCTTCAAGAGCCTCAGAAGCGGCTTGACGGTGGTGCCCTGGATCAACATCGAGAGCATCACAACACCTGCGACGATCGCCTGGATCCTCGGAGCGATCTCGAACAGGGATGTCGACTCAGCGATACCGAGGGCGAGAGCGACGGGCACCGTGCCCTTGAGACCTCCCCAGTGGATGATGTGTAGCCACGAGCGGGGGTAGGCGCCGCGAATCGCCTGATCCGCGCCTCCGATGGCGTACGTCATCAAGGCCCTGGCTGCAGTGCTGGCGAGCCAGACCATGACCACCGTGGGGAAGTTCTCGACCACCAGCATCGGATCGACGGCGAATCCGAGGGCGATGAAGGCGAGCGAGTTGGCGACAAAGGCGATCACTTCCCAGGTCAGGCCCAGGCTCAAGATGGCAGTGGCACTCATCGATGAACGGCGACCGACATTTCCCACCATCAAGCCGGCAAAGACCACGGCGATCACTCCTGAAGCTTCCAGATACTCCGCCAGCTGATAGGAGCCGTACGCCAGCAGTATCGAGAAGAGCACCTCGACCAGGTGTTCATGGATGCGCTCGATCAGCCAGTTGACGAGAGCTCCCAGTGACAGGCCGATGAAGGCTCCGATGCCGATCATGCGCAGGAAGGTCAGAACTCCTTCACTGACAGTGATGTCATCCCAGCCCTGATCCATGCCACGCATCAGAAGGATGTACATCACGACCACGAGGCCGTCGTTGAAGAGCGATTCACCCTCGACGATGGTGGAGAGTCGCTTTTCTACCCCCTGCTCGCGAAAGATGGCGATCACGCTGACCGGATCGGTGGGACTCACCATCGCGCCCAGCAGCAACGACACATCCCAGTCCCATCCGGTCAGTGAACGGATCGCTGCGGTGGTGATCAGGATGCAGCCGAATGTGCCGAGCATCGCCATGGTGCCGATCAGGGTGCCATTTTCTCGTAGTTTGGCGAAGGGAGTGTTCATGGCGCCGTCGAAGAGCAGCGGCGGTAACAGGATCAGTAGGATGACCTCTTGGGTCAACTCGAAATGCCCGGCTCCACTTGGCAGGATACCCTGGTGGCGCAGAAACCCGATCGCGGTCCCGGCGACGACGAGACCCACGGTATACGGGATCCGAAGTCTGCGCGTGACCAGCGCCACCAGCATCGCTCCCAGCAGCAGGAGCAGCAGGTCATCGAGCAATGGCAGCGACTGTGTCGCCAGCATCAGGGACGGATTCATCCGCACTCCTTCCGGCAAGAGAGTGCCCCGTGACGGCGGTGCGGGCAAGGATCCTTGCCCCATCGATCTCGATACGATCTGATGCCAGCACGAGGGAGGCGCGACTTGGCGGCACCACATCGATCCCCACCAGCGGGTTTGGCACTGCGGCCGTCGCTGCGGCTGTTCTGCTGTGTACCGCTGCTACTGTGGATGACTGGCTGCACTTCGATGATCCCTGTGCAGCCGGAGGCGGTCTTTTCGGCACGGATCCTGGATGCCGGACTGGACAGTTCCGATCCATGGGCCGCTGCCCACCTGATGCTGGCGTTCCCCGGTGCCGATCGGCTCGCCAGCCTGAGGTCCCGATGGATCGACCTGATCCAGGACGACACGGCCCGGATCCCACTCCATGGCGAGGACGGGAATCGGGGAGAGCAACATCCGCATCTGATGCTTCGCACCGCAGCCTGGGTGCTGCCATCGACTCACACACCGCACCTGAAGGATCGAATCGAGCGCGCCCTCGCCCGCACGAGAAGGCCGGCAAACTGGCAGCAGATCAATGATCTTGCGTGGCTGATCGAGGCGGCGGCGGTGCTGAAACTGGCCGCAACGACCCCGACCGTGGATGGAGATCTGGCATCGCTGGCGAGGATCCTGGTGGCGGCGATCGAGGAATCGGATCAGGTCGTCCAGAGATGCCTCGAAGAGGGCGATCAGCGTCCCGATGGGATGCAGGGTCCTGCCATCGCCGGCACCTGGGCCTACACCTGCGGGGGCATGCACATCCTTTCAGCACTGGCGGAATCGGTCGCTGCTGGATATCTGCAGGAATCGGATCGAGATCGCGTGATCGGGAGCCTGTTGCTGCTGACCAGGCGCCTTCCCTGGGAGTTGCAGTTTCGACTCGACGAGGAGCAGAGGGCGCTGGCGGTGGGGGCATCCCCGCGTCGTGCGGCCCGGCATGCCGTGCTCGCACGCATGAAACTGGCGGGCCATGGCCTCGATCTACTGGGACGCTGCCGGGCACTCGATCTGTTGTCGAAGAAGCAGGTCGCCGAGGCCGCAGAAAGTTGCCTCGCTGCGGCGAGTCAGGTCAAGATCAGGATGGTCGAGGAGGTGGACCCCTCCGGGATTCTGCTCTCTGGCGAGACGCAGGAGAGCGATAGCGGCACCTGGGAACGGGCCTTCGGAGATGGCTGTCACCTGTTGCGTGGGCTGGTCGTATGGCATTCGAACTCGCTTCGAGAATGAACATTTCGAGCGGCGAGAATCGTCGCCGAGCCTCTTGCCAGAGAACGGCTTCGAGATGACGATTCATGGTGCCAGTAGCGAGATGGTGCCAGCAGCGAGATGGTGCCAGTAGCCAGGCGATGGCACGGAATGGAAAGGAAGCGAGCGTGGTCGGATCGAACAGGATCGCACAGATCGGCACCTATGCGATGGCCGCCGTGCGTGAGCGCACAGAGGCGTTGCGAGCCAGAGGCCTTTCTCCCGTCGATTTTGGCATGGGGGATCCTTCCGCTCCGACCCCCGAGTTCATCCGCAGAGCCTGTGCCGAGGGGATCGAGCGTCACGCGGCCAGCGGCTACCCACCCTTCGCAGGTAGTGCTCCCTTTCGCCAGGCGGTCGTCAACTGGATCGATGGCCGCTTCGGTGTCGCCATCGACCCGGACACGGAAATCGTCTCTTCGGTCGGTTCGAAGGAATCGATCTTCCACCTTCCAGAGGCGTTGATCGATCCCGGTGATGTGGTGATCTGTCCCGATCCTGGCTATCCCCCCTACGGTGGGGGAACGATGTTCGCCGAGGGGGAACCGTATTATCTTCCCATCCAGAAGCGCACCGACTTCCTTCCCGATCTCGATTCGATTCCAGACTCCATCGCAGAACGGGCGCGCATCTTCTGGCTCACGACACCATCGAGCCCTTCGGGTCGCATCGCATCATCGGAGTTTCTCAGGAGCTGGGTCCAGTGGTGCCGCGACCGGAATATCGTCGCCTGTAGTGACGAGGCGTACTCCGAGATCTACTTCGACCAGCCACCGCCTTCGGCTCTGCAGCAGGGCAAGGAGGGAGTGCTGGTCTTCAACTCTCTCTCCAAGCGATCGGCCATGACCGGCTATCGAGTCGGCTGGGTTGCAGGCGATGCACGGATCATCGCACTGTATCGAAAGCTGAAGGCCAACATCGATACCGGCACACCCTGGTTCATCCAGGAGGCAGCGATGGCCGCTTATTCGGATGAGAGTCATGTCGCCGAGATGAGGGATGGCTACCGGAAACGACGCGATCTGTTCGTATCCGCATTTGAAGCCGCGGGTCTGCCTCGCAGTGAACCGGAGGCGAGCCTGTATGTGTGGCAGCAGGCGCCTGAGGGTGTGACCAGCACGGCGCTCGCCGAGGCACTGCTCGACGAGAAGATTCTCGCCGTGACGATCCCATCGGCGGCGCTGCTGGGGGATCCATCCCAACATGGACCTGACGAACAGTATGTCCGACTCTCGATGGTCGCTACCTGGGAAGAGAGCGAGCGGATCGCGGCCGCCATCGCCGAGCATCTGCGCCTCGGCTAGTCGCTGGAGCACTCTCGTTCGAGCATCTTGGCGGCAGCGCGCAACACCTCCGGATCGGCCACCTTGTGCAGCGAATCGAGCAGCAGCGTCAACGATTTCCTGGAGTGCCCGGTCCTCAGTGCGCCTCGCAGGTGGGAATGCAGCGGTCGCAGACGTGCCTGGCCGATCAACGATGAGACGGCCAGCGCCTCGATGGCATCACTGGAAAGCCAGGAGGATTCCATCACCGTGCCGTAGGCGAACTCGATGATCCATCTCTCCAGATCCCCGTGGCGTTCTCGCAGGGATGTTCGGACCTTCTCCTGACCGTCGCCGTAAATCTGCCCGAAGAAACTCTCGGGCTGGCTCGTTTCGTTGCGGGGGAAGGGCGCCACATCGGGGTGCAGTTCGCGTAACCAACCGAGAGACTCGACCGCCGCCGGGAAGCCGCTGTAGGGAATCGATTGCAGGATCGCCTCTTCCACCTCGGCCAGCGGGCACTTACCGAGGGCTCTCTCGAGGGCGATGCGAGGATCGAGCCGCTCGGGAGCGGCGAGAGCGAAGGAGAGGTGGCAGCAGGGGAGAATCTCCATGACCGGAGGGTAGAGACTCGGATCCCATCCATCCAGTCATCGCAGATCCGACAGCGCATCGGTCGAGACGGTGTGCGCTGGACTTGCTGGCATCGGGGAGCGATGATCGGACTGCTGCTCGTGGATGGCAGGGGAGGAGTGATCGATGCTGAAGATGCCGCTCTGGTTGCCGCTGATTCTCGTCGCCTGCCAGCCGATTGCTGACCATCGGCAGGAAGAAACCACCGTCCAGGTGGGCAGGTCGCTTCCCCATGAGCAGGTGCAGCAACTGATCTTTTTCGCCGTCCTCGAGGGGCTATACAGCGATGGTGTCGAGACCCGCATCGCCAGCGTCATCGCCACCATCGATGAACCGGAAGGGATTCCTCAACACTTCGTCTATGGCTGTCCCATCTGCATGCCCGCCCTCGATGCGTTTCGCGTCTATGCCGCGCGTCCAGGTTTCTACCGTGACAAGATCGGGCGCGATACCTTTGGCGCCGGCCTCGATCCTGCAATTGAGGCCAGACTTCTCTCCGATGACAGCCAGCAGCGTCGCGACGCACTGCAGCAGTTGATCGATCGGTGGGTCGATGAGAGGATCGCCACTTCGGGATTCGATGATCAGCAGCGAGATGCCCTGACCTTGTCGTTGAAGGAGATGAGAAAGAAGGGGATGGGGTTGCTGTACCAGTTCCAGTCGGAAGAGGGCCCGGATATCTTTCTCGATTTCTACCGTGATTGGCAGGCCTGTCCCAGTTGTGACGGAGCCAACGGCGACGCTCCTTGAACGGAGCTTCATGCTCCTTGAGGGTTGCGCCAAACTGAAGGGGGAACGGTTCGTGAATGATCGCAGCGATGTCCGGATCGCGTTCATCAATCAGAAGGGTGGTGTCGGCAAGACGACGCTCGCCCTCAACTGTGCTGTGGGGTGGGCGAGACTCGGCTTTCGTGTGCTGATGATCGACCTCGACCCACAGGCGCACCTGACTCTCTCCCTCGGCGATTCATTGACCGACGCCAGCTTCGAGCGGATCGAGAACAGCACCATCGAAGCTGCCTTGCGTCGCGAGAAGCCGCTGACGGAGTGTATCTTCGAGGTTCCTGCCGAAAATGTGTCGCTGGTTCCTTCCCATATCGACCTCTCCGGTGCCGAAGGAGAACTCTCGCAGGAACTGGGTCGTGAATTGTTGCTGCGCGATGCTCTCGACACCCTCGATGACCGCTTCGATCTGGTGCTTCTCGATTGCCCTCCATCGCTGGGTCTGCTGTCACTCAACGCCCTCGCTGCGGCAGACGAGGTGGTCGTGCCGGTGCAGGCGGAGTACCTGGCATTGCAGGGCATGGCCCAGTTGATGAAGGTCATCACGCTGGTCCAGGAGCGCCTCCATCCGGGCCTGAAGTGGAATGCGGTGGTGCCGACGATGGTCGATCCTCGCACACGACTCTCGCGAGAGGTGGTCGAGGAACTCAGACGACATTTCCCCGATCAGTTGACCCGTACGCAGATCCCGTCACGGGTCAAGGTGGCGGAGGCGCCATCGTTTGGTCTCTCCATCTTCGGCCATGATCCGAGCGGCCCGGCGGCAGGAGAGATCGAGGATCTGTGTCAGGAACTGATCGAGCGTCTCTCGCTGACGATTCCCGAGCCAGATACTGCCATCTGACCCTTCAGATTTTTCTCCTGAATGCCGAAGAGGAAGGTGTAGAGAAGAACCACCTCAGAAGATCAGTCAGGAGACCCCGTGGCCAAGTCGCTCAATCAAGAAGAACTCGAGTTCGTGCGTGCCATCGAGCAGTACAAGAAGAAGAACGACAAACTGTTCCTGTCCTGGACGGAAGTACTCAGCATCGTCAAGAAACTGGGCTACAACCGCCCGGTTCAGGCTCGTGCAGGGTCTGCGCGTTGCGCCGCCGCCCCGATCAAGCCCGCCAGGAAGGCCGCAGCAGCCAAGAAGGCTGTCTCCGGCAAGACCGCCACCAAGAAGGTGGCTTCCTAGCCCCTCACCCAGCATCCATCCCCGCCTCCCCTCTGGGTCGTGGCAGCCAAACGGCGCCATTTCGGCTCAGAGGGGTGGTTTTTTGATAAACCTGCCCAAAATCGGTAAGTCCTGTCCTTGGAAGGGGAAAGGGCAAATGGGGCTGTTGCGGCACCCGGTTCCCCGTGATAGCCTCGATTGTCACAAACCCGTGTGGCACCGGGATCTACAGGTGGATCCTCGATTTCGGTGACGCTTGATCGAAAGATCGAGATTACGGAAGCCAGATCGGGAAGGAGCGCGCGCCATGAACACCATCACCAAGCGCGATCTTGTACAGCGGATCTCGGAGAACACCAAGGTCCAGCAGCAGAAGGCGAAGGAAGTCATCCAGGGTTTCCTCGACGAGATCATCGCCGAACTCGCCTCTGGGAATCGTCTCGAGTTTCGTGATTTCGGGGTCTTCGAGCCGAAGGCGAAGGCGCCTCGTACCGCCCGCAATCCGCGCACCGGTGCTCGCATCCAGGTGCCCGAAAAAGTCACGGTGAAGTTCAAGGCAGGCCGCATGATGAAGGAAAAGATGCAGCCGACTCCAAAGCCTGAAGCCACTCCACCCGAGCCCGGCTTCCCCGATGCCCCCTCGGCTCCGGCGCCCTAGCCGGTGATGCCGATCGAGGACCCCACCTCGATTCCCACCGATCCCACGGCCGTGGGATCCGCCCGCGAGGGCGTGGTTGACCGCTGGCGCATCTCTCTCTCATCTCCTGACATCGATCATGACGATCGTGCTGCCGTCGATCGAGTGCTGTGTAGCGGCCGACTCGCTGGAGGTCCTGCCACCGAGCAACTGGAACAACTCGCCTCCGACACCTTTGGCCGACCGACCGTCTCCTGCAGCAGTGGCACCGCAGGCCTGATCCTGGCATTGCGTGCTCTCGATATTTCAGGGGGAGAGGTGATCACTCCGGCGCTCGGATTCATCGCCACGGCCCACGCCATCCGTGCCGTCGGCGCCACGCCTCGCTTCTGCGATGTCGACCCCGAGACGCTCTGTGCTGGAGTCGAGCAGCTGGAAGCGGCGTGGAGTGAAGAGGTCAGCGCCGTGATTCCGGTCGATCTGCTCGGAGTCCAGGTGCCCATCGATGGCATCGTCGAGTGGGCGAAGCATCGCACGGTCCCGGTCATTGAAGATGCCTGTGAAGCGCTCGGTTCTCGGCACGGCGACCGTCCCTGCGGTGCCACCGCCGACGCCGCCGTGTTTGGCTTTTACCCCAACAAGATCATCACGATGGGCGAGGGTGGGCTGGTCAGCTGTCGCGATCAGGCTCTCGCTGATCGCGTGCGGCAACTGGCCAATCAAGGTCGCACCGGGGCCGGCTTCTGCTTCGAGGGGGAGGGCTACAACTTCCGCCTGACCGAGATGCAGGCGGCGCTCGGTGCCAGCCAGTGGCTTCGCCTCGACGCTCTGATCGAGCGACGGCAGCATCTGGCCCAGTTGTACCTGGAGCGGATCGAGGCGATCCCGGGAGTCATTCCTGCACCGGCACCGACCCGCATCGATGAGGGGGACCGCCGCAGCTGGTTCGCCTTCGTCGTGCTGCTCGAAGATTCTCGCTGGCGGACTCCGTTACGCGATGCGATGGCCAAGCACGGCATCGAGACCGGTCTCTACTTCCCCTCCATCGCCACCTTTACTCCCTACGACGAGGCTCCCGCGGCAGCGCTTCCCGTCACCGATCAGATCTCGCCGAGGATGCTCGCGTTGCCGCTGCATCCGCGATTGAAGCCGGCCCAGATCGACGAGGTGGTGGCGACGCTGGAGGAATCGCTGGGGCGCATCCGGCTCGAGGCCTGACATCGGAGGGATCGGTCCCGAAGTGTCCAACCTGCCCTTGTTCCGCCGCCGTCAAAACGCCATCCTGTGCTGCTGGCCGCATCGAGGTGGCGGCACTGGATCATGATGGAACTGGAGCGATGAAGGATCGGTGGGTCCTTAGCTCAGCTGGTTAGAGCGACGGACTCATAATCCGTTGGTCGCAGGTTCGAGTCCTGCAGGACCCACACTTTTTTCACCACTCCCATCAGGGAGTGACAAACATCCTGCGTCGCCAGCAGAGCGATCCTGCAGGACCCACACTTTCTTGCATTGCTCACTCGCGGCGTGGTTTCACCGACGACCATCTCGACGGTGCCAGTGACAACACCTAGCCATTTTCGTCCTTTCAAGGAGGTACGCTCCTACCAGCAGGCCACAAGTCTCTCGTGTGCCGATCCAGATGGCATGGAACCGGTCCAGATTGTGTCAACTGTGTGCGGCTTCAGGGTACACTACCGACTGCTGCCCGCCCGAATGCACATGAATGGTGTGGCGTATCCCTGGATGATTAGGAACCTCAACATGAATCGATCGATAGTCAGCGATCTCCTGCTGGTGAATCTCTGTGCGCTGGTATGCATCTTCGGCTGTGATATCGGCAAATCGCCGGGCGATCCTGCTGCGGATGCCGTGACACCGAAGGCACCTGTGGAGCAACTCGAGTCGCTCACCTTCGGCATCGTTCCCCAGCAATCCGCCAGCAAGCTCGCACGCCTGTGGATCCCGATCATGCAGAAAGTGGGCGAGGATGCAGGAGTGAAACTGGTGTTCCAGACAGCCAAGGATATTCCAGAATTCGAGAAGCGTTGCAGAGATGGGGATTACAAGGTTGCCTACATGAATCCTTTTCACTACACACAGTTCCATGAGGATCCCGGCTACCATGCGGTCGCCAAGCAAGAGGGCAAATTGATCCAGGGCATCCTGGTCGCTCGAAAGGGTAGCGGTTTGAGGGAGAATCTCACCGACTTGAATGGGAAGACGCTGGCCTTTCCCGCACCCGATGCATTTGCTGCCACGAAAATTCCGACCCGCGAGCTGGGGGCAATGAAACCGAAGATAGAGGTCAAACCGGAATATGTCTCTTCCCATGATTCGGTGTACCGGGGCGTTGCCCAGGGGCTGTACATCGCAGGCGGCGGCATCCGGCGTACCTTCAACAATGTCGAATCGTCGGTCTCCGCCCAGCTCGAAGTGATCATGGACACGGACAAGTACACTCCTCATGCCTTCGCCATCCATCCCGACGTCGATGCCGAGACGAGGAAACGCATCGCACAGGCGTTGATCGGTCTCGGGGATTCAGAGGAAGGGCGTGCGTTGCTGGCAGGTATCAAGTTTGACGGCATCGAGGCTGCCGAGGACAGCGAGTGGCAGGACGTCCGGGATCTGAATATGGATCCGATCAATTTCGAGGATTGAGTGAACTCTCTACCAGCGTCTGAAAGAGAGTGATATGTCTTTTCGCCTCAAGACCGTCATTGGAATTGCGGCCATCGAAGGTTTCCTGCTGCTGGTCCTTGTCTGGAGCAGTAGCAGTACCCTTGAGGAATCGACCCAGAAGGAACTCGATAAGCGCGGAGCGACGGCGCTGAAGTTGCTGGCGACCACCGCCCGAGACGACATCCTGACAAAAAATGTCGCGACCCTGCTCGATTTCGTCAGGGCTGTGGTGGAAAACGAGGGGTTTGTCTACGCGCGCATCAGTGGTCTTGATGATGTAGAACTCGCCAGTGCAGGAGATGAGGAATTACTCTCCCAGGTGCGAGAAGAGGATATACGAGCCTCGGATGTCGATGACGAAGTCTATGACCTGAAAGAAGTGTTGCTCGAGTCAGTGACGCCGATCGGATTGATCGAACTGGGAATCTCCACTGCCGAACTGGAGAGTATCCGTGAGCAGTCGCTACAACGGCTCGGTCTGATCGCCGGCATCGAGATGATCCTGGTGGCGATGTTTTCACTGATGCTGGGGCAGTACCTGACCCGCGAACTGGCGCGACTCGAGGATGCTGCACGAACCGTGGCCAGCGGAGCACTGGGACATCAGGTGGAGGTGGCAGGAACAGACGAGATCGCTCGCACCATCCGCAGTTTCAACGACATGTCCCGGCGCGTTCAGGATTCCTATCACGAACTGCAGCAGAGTGAAACGCTCTATCGTTCGAGCCAGCAACGGCTGGACGGACTGGTGGCGTCGCTTCTCGAGGGTGTGTGCCTGATCGACGATCAGCACAGACTGCTGTTCGCGAATCCAGCTGCGCGTGAGCAACTAGCCATGCTGGGGAACTCGAAGGTAGAGATCGATTCACCGCTGCGATTCCCCGACCTGGAGCCGGGACAGGTGCTCGTCCCCAGCGGCCGGGCAGCGTTCGAGATCGAGTGTTCAGTGGATTCGAGGCAACACTCCTTTGAACTCACCACGACGATGGTCCCCAACCAGCAAAGCGAAGCCAACGAGTGGGTCCTGGTGCTACGAGATGTCACCATCGAGCGCGAGACACAGCAGGAATTACAGGAGCATGAGCGGCTCGCCGCGGTTGGCCAACTTGCCGCAGGCATCGCACATGATTTCAATAACATCCTCACCGTCATCATCGGTTACACCGAACTCACGCTGCGCTCCGACACGCTGCCCGAGAGAGTTCGAGAAAACATGGCAAATGTGCTCTTGCAGGGGGAGCGAGCCGCCGACCTCGTCCGTCAGTTCCTCGATTTCAGCAGGAAGGTCGATGCACAGCAGGAACGGATCGATCTCAGTGAGTACATTCCGGCCGCCATGAAACTGCTGGACAAACTCGTCCCCAGTTCGATCGAGATCAAACAGGACGTGAAGGCGGATGGCTGTTGCATCGATTTCAATCCGACCAAGTTTCAGCAAATACTGGCGAACTTGCTTCTCAACTCCGTCGACGCGATGCCCTCGGGAGGCACCATCACCATACAGACCCGGAGGCGTGATGACCCTGTGGATCCAGCAGCGTCCACCCTTCCTGGAGACAGTCGGGTCATTCTCAGCATCGAAGATTCGGGAATCGGTATGGCGTCCGAAATCAAGGATCGAATTTTCGAGCCGTTCTTCACCACGAAGCCCGTCGGTAAAGGTACTGGACTGGGACTTTCACAGGTGTACGGACTGGTGACCCGCAATGGTGGAGAGGTGAAGGTCGAGAGTGAGCCCGGTAGCGGCACGTCAGTTAGGCTACTCTTGCCGGCGAGTAAAGAGGACCACTCGGAGCAGCGTGCGAATCTACCGCGAGCCACATCGATTTCTTCCGATGATGAACAGTTGACCATTCTGGTGGTCGAGGATCAGCAAGAAGTGCTGGAAACCGTCGAGTGGATCCTCAATACCCTCGGCTATCAAACCTTGACCGCATCGAATGGCGAGCAGGCTCTGGAGGTCTTCGAGCTCCATCGTGACGTGATTTCCGCCGTGATCAGTGATGTCATGATGCCCATTCTCACGGGGAATGAACTGGCTCCGCGCCTGAGGGCGGAAGGGTTTGAGGGGCCGCTCATCCTGATGTCGGGGTACTTCGAAGCCGATGGTATTGATCTGGATCAACGCAGCGAGTTGATCGACGGTTTTCTGCAGAAGCCGATCCGCATCGACGATATCAAGGAGGTGCTGACCCGTTGTCTCGGCGAAGACTCATGGGATGATGAGTCCTTCGACTTGTAATCATCCATCTCGGGTGGGGAAGGGTCCTTCCCTGTGAGGGATTGTGATGGTCCCGGCGGGATGGGTGCGTGGCAATTCCTGTTGGCGATGAGTGGGTGAGCGGTCAGGATGTTGCGCTCGTACTGTCGGAAGGATCTCACCATGCGCGGTATCTACCTGGATCAAGGAAGGGTCACCCTGCGCGATGACCTGCCACGGGGGGATGTCTGCGATGACGAGGTACGGATCCGTCCGACACTGCTGGGGGTGTGCCGCACCGATCTGGAACTGATGGCGGGCTACTATCCCTTCATCGGGGTGATCGGCCACGAGTTCGTCGGCATCGTCGAGGAGGGGCCGGATCGGTGGCGTGGCAAGAAGGTGGTGGGCGAGATCAACGCCTCCTGTGGTCACTGTCTGCCGTGCCAGGCGGGCCGTCGAAACCACTGCCCGGAGCGCACCGTACTCGGCATCGTGGGTCGCCACGGATGCTTTGCCGACTCCTTTCTGCTGCCGGCGAGGAATCTGCTGGAGGTTCCCGATGGTGTGCCCGATGAATGCAGCGTCTTCACCGAGCCGCTGGCCGCGGCGATGCGGATCCCGGAACAGATCGAACTGACGCCGTCCGTGCGCTGCCTGGTGGTGGGCGATGGTAGATTGGGGCAACTGGTGGCGCGGGTACTGTCGAGGCACGGCGTGGCGCTGACGGTGCTGGGACGTCACGAGCGCAAAATGGCCCTGCTGGCCCGGCTCGGTATCGAAACGACGCTCGATGCCCGGGCCATCGATGGGGGGCAGTTCGATGTGGCGATCGAGTGTAGCGGCAACTCCACGGGATTCGAGGCCGCCCGGCGGGCACTTCGGCCGATGGGGACGCTGGTGATGAAGAGCACCTATGCCGGTCAGTTGCAGTGCGACGCATCGGCACTGGTGGTCGATGAGATCGAACTGGTCGGTTCTCGTTGCGGACCCTTCGCTCCGGCGCTGTCGGCACTGGCGGATGGCAGCATCGACCCACGCGATCTGATCGACGAGGTGCGCGACCTGGGAGAGGGCCCTGCAGCGCTCTCGCGGGCAGCAGAGAAGGGAGTGTTGAAGGTGCTCATGAGGCCTTCCTGAGGCGATTGGGGCCGATCTCGGCTGCCCAGAGGTGACCTCCATCGGCTCCGGGGGTGGACCAAGAGCCCGATGGCATCGGATTCTTCTCCGGACAGATTCTCCGGAGGGAGTACGCCATGAAGATTCGACCCTGGAAGCGCCTCGACGACCCTACCGCCACTTCCCCGAGCCGTGTCCTGGAACTGTGGGAAGTGACCCTTCAGCACGGCGAGAGTACGCCGCTGCTTGAGCATGCTTCCCAGGAGGAGATGGTGATCTCGCTGGAGGGGCATGGACTGGTGCAATTGCGCGAGCAGCGGGTCGATCTACTGCCTGGCAATGCCGTGGTGGTTCCCGCCGGTACTCCCCATTCCATCCTCAATCGCTCCGGACTCCCTCTTCGCGGTCTGACGGTGGCGATCCATCGACCCGGACTCGCTGCCTCCGCCTCCGCCGAAAAGGTCACGGCAGGGGATCTGGAGCAGTTGATCGAGTGCATCCCCGATCAGATCGACCGCCCGACCAGCCTCCAGTTCATCATCCAGCTCTTTGATACAGCGGGGCAGCTCTCCGAGCAGATCGATGAGGCGATCGGCCTCGATACCGAGACGGGCCTGCGTACCCTCGAAGCGATCGAGGAGCAGGTGATGGACGCGATTCTTCGCATCGCTCACGCCTATGGTGGTGGATCGAACCTGTTTCCGAGACGCTTCTAGCACCCTCTGGCGAGCCTCCAGCCACCTGGCCACCTCTATCCATCCAGGGGCTGACCTGGCGGGGTCTGACCGCTTCCGGCCCCAGAGGTCACTGGCCCCCATCCATCGCCCCGATACGCTGCTTTGACAGCGACCCCAAGGCAGTGCAAAATGGGGCTGGAGCCGGTGTCCCCTGGATCCACCCGAGAGCCTCGATTGCTCCCTGTAGGTACCTCTGATGCCGGTGGTTTGGTCGGGAGATCGAGCCTCGTCATCCGCGATGAATCAGCGCTCTCGTGGCGCTGGGCTGGTACTGCGTGGGACTGGTACTGCGTGGAGATGGCCAGGCGCAAGGATGGATCTGCGTGATCGGGTTTCGATCGCGTCTGCTTGTGACCATTGCTTGTGACCATGGAATCGACGGGTCCAGTTTTTCCAGGAATGGAGTGGATACAGCGTGAAGCGTCTGACATCCGATCCGGGGTCAAATTGGAGTGCCAGGGCGAGGAGTGCCAGGGCGAGGAGTGCCAGGGCGATATGGGTATCGTTCGCGTGTGGCGTGACGATGCTGATTCTGCCGCTATTGGCGAGTGGCTGTGCCGGTGCACATCAGCCATCGTATCACCGAGCCGCTCCACAACCGAACGGGAAGACACCTGCCCAGCACGCACGGGCACAGGTGCAGTGGCTTCGTACACGGGGTGGCGATCTGACTCCTGAGCAATTGCATCTGATCCAGCAGATTCCCTGGAACGCCGGGTCCGAGATGGACCTGACACGACAGCGGCTGCTGGAGCGAGGCAATTCCAGCCGAGCCGGAAGCGAAGAGTTCCAACGACATCGCGTACTCGGCAGGCCCAGAGTGATGGACGCGGCACGCGATGCGTTGCAACAAGAAGAAACGGGGGAGGACGGTTCCAGCTGAGCCACCCCGGGGGTCTTGAGAACCCATGAATTCGATGAAAATGATGATACGAACAACAGGCGAGAACATTTCCAGGGGGAATGAAGGCCACCGGCGAGACCCGGAATCACAGGCCAGGATGGAGGAATGAGATGGTGGACAGACAACGCAAGACGCGCGCTTCAGCGAGCAAAAAATCGACCGATGCTGCTGAATCTTCGCTGACCGATTCAATCAAGGGACTCGACGCACAGCGCAAGCAAGCGCTCGACTTCGCTCTGCAGCAGATCCACAAGAAATGTGGCCAGGGTTCGATCATGATGCTGGGGGACAAGGAGTCGAGAAGGGTCGATGTGATCAATACGGGATCACTATCTCTCGACAAAGCTCTGGGGATCGGTGGTCTGCCTCGTGCGAGAGTGGTCGAGGTGTATGGACCGGAATCCTCCGGAAAGACGACCCTGACCCTGCACGCCATCGCCAATGCCCAGAAGAATGGTGGCGTGGCAGCCTTCATCGATGCCGAACATGCGCTCGATCCCACCTATGCAGAGAAACTCGGCGTCGATCTGGAACACCTGCTCGTCTCACAACCCGACAGTGGTGAGCAGGCGCTCGAGATCGCCGAGATGCTGGTGGCCTCGAGTGCCGTGGATATCGTCGTCATCGATTCGGTGGCAGCGCTGGTTCCGCGTGCTGAACTGGAAGGATCGATGGGGGATTCGCATATTGGCTTGCAGGCACGCCTGATGAGTCAGGCGCTGCGAAAGTTGACTGGCGTCATCCATCGTTCCAAGACCACCGTGGTCTTCATCAATCAGATCCGCGAGAAGATCGGTGTCATGTTTGGCAGTCCTGAGACCACCTCCGGTGGACGAGCGCTGAAGTTCTACTCGTCGGTTCGTCTTGATATCCGCCGTATCGGTGCCATCAAGACCGATGGCGATGTGAGTGGGAACCGTACCGTCGTCAAGGTCGTCAAGAACAAGATGGCCCCGCCATTCCGGAAGGCCGAGTTCGACATCATATTCAATGTCGGGATCTCCTATCACGGAGACTTGCTCGACCTTGGTGTGGAGGAGGGACTGGTGAACAGGGCGGGAACCTGGTACTCGCTCGGCAAGGAGCGGATCGGGCAGGGGCGTGAGCGCGCCGTCCAGTTCCTGAGGGATCATCCAGAACTCTCCGGCCGTCTCGATACCGAACTACGCCAGCGCTTCTTTGGAGATGGTGACGAGACCGGTGATAAGACCGGTGATAAGAAAACTGCGCCGGCAGAGGTGGAAGCCTAGATCGATCGCAGTGGCCTGGTGGAGCGCCATCGGTGCTTCACGGGGATTGCCCGAGGAGAGGGAAAGGGAAACCATGTTTCCAGAGACGCCCGAGGTGAATGGCCCCGCCAGTAGCGAGCGCGGATCGATGTTGCTCATCGCACTGGCTGTGCTGACACTGCTCTCGATCATCGCAGTCACCTTCGTGGCTCTGATGCGCCTTGAGTTGAAAGCAACCGAGAATTTTCGCGATCAGAACAAGGCCCAGTTGCTGTCCGCTTCCGCCGAGTCCGAGGTGATCTCGATGCTCAGGAGTCGTCCCTTCTGGGAGGGCTATGTCGTTTCCAGCCGTGCCCGGGCTCCCTGGATCTACGGTATCACCGGTGGCGATGGCGAGACTCGAATCGGCGGTATTCTGGATCTGCGTCAGGCCCCACCCGATGAGACCTCGCTGGGAGACAACCTGACACGGGGTTCTTACCCGGGTGTCGCCGGGGGAGTGGACGGCAAGGACCGCTACCGGGTCAAGTTGATCGACACCTCGGCGCAACTCTACATCAATGGCAGGCAGGATACGCTCGCCCAGATGCTGACCAATCTTGCGGCTGCCCTGGAGAAAGATACTCGCTACGGAACCAATCCATTGTGGAGCGGACCGAAGGAAACGGGTCGGCAGCTCTTTGGCGAGGATGTGATCGCGTTTCGTAATCGACTTCCCGGTGGCCTGTTCAGTTCCAAGTCCGAACTATCAGCCCTGATCGGGCGCGAAAACCTGGCCCTTCTCTCGGACTTCATCACTGCGCATGCCTGGGTCAATCCCTACACGCAACGATCGGGTGCCGGGCGAGAGGTCAACAATCGTGTCGGCGGCCAGGCGAATCAGGGCCAGAATGCGGGAGCCACGGGAGTGTCTCGAAATCTCCCCCAGGATCCGCGCAATCAGACCGTCACTGGCGCAGCTCAGGTCGTCGGGGAGCCGCGCGCTCCTATCAATATCAATACAGCCCCGGAACCGATCCTGATCGCCGCATTGCAGGGAGTGGGGGGGCGACGAGCCTTCCCATACATGAGTATCAACTCGCAATCGCTGGAGAGTGGCAATGCCGGTGCCATCGATTTTGGTGGAGGTACCTTGGCCCCGGTTCGGGAGGAACTGAGCATTCAGCAGACTCCGGTCTGGGTCTATTCTCAGCCTCTCACCTACGATGTGGCCAGGAAGATCGCGCGCGGAATCATCGGGCAGCGCAAGCAAAGAGCCTTCAAATCCTGGACCTCGCCGGTCGGCAGCGGAGAAATCGGCTTCGAGGACTACATCAATAGACTTTCCCCGGACACATTCCCCTTCCCCAGTGCTGAGAATGCCTGGGTGATCAACCCTCAATCGACCAACACGGACAACAATTACGCCAAGATCGTCAATGATGTGGGTTCTCGCGAGTTGTGGTCTCGGGGTGTTCCACAGGTGGAACAAGGTCTTCGCGCGGATATGGGCTTGCCTGCAGATCGGAATAACGCCTGGTACTACGAGATGATGCGTTCGATCTTGATTGCCAATTTCAATCCCAATACTCGAATCAATAAGGTCAATTCAAACTTCCCTGCTTACCGTGCGGTCGACAAATCGAACCTCGTCAAGTTTCCTCCCGGTCGCGACCGAAGCGATGTCAGAATGGGGCACACGACCGAGTTCTGCTTCGACAGCAAGGGGATCTACGAGATCACCAGCCTTGCGGAGATCACCGGAGCTGGAAACTCGAGCAACGAAGTCTTTTCGGAGTCGAAACAGCGTAGCATCGTGAAGGTATTTGATGTGTACCATCATACCACCCAGGAACAATTCGAGGAGCCGTTCAGGGCAGTCGGGCGCACCAGTAATGTCAGAGGGGGGGCGAGGGAATACATCACCACATGGCCGGATCCGATGGACGCCCTGCACCCGGACTTCTTCACCGGATCGAGGCAGGACGGCCGAGTGGAACTCTCCGGGGCGATCGATGCGCAGATGCAGGTTTCTGCTCCCAGTGCGAGGCTTGCTCGGTGGTCCGGGGATGCAACGCTACGGCTTGCTCACACATTTCGTTTCCGTGATGAGGAGTCACTTCGCCAGCTGGGTAACCTGATGCGTACCAATTCCAATCCGAATGCCAAGATCAAGGAACTGGGCAAGGTGCTCGATGCCACGTACAGTCAGAAGGGCACCATCTACCGTCAGCGATACTCTCAGTCAGTCTGGGGAGCTGCTGATAGTGCCGTGGAGGAAGAGAACATCGGCGAGCCCTTCGTCGATGAAGCGTCCCAGAATTCAGATCTGATGCCCGATGGCATCAATAGCAGCATGTTCCGGACTTCCGCTCTCGGGGGGCGGTTTCTGCGTCTTCCAGCACAGCGCTATCGCCAGAATCCTGGAGATCAGGGTGCGGTGAACCGCAACTACAATAACGACATCGGAAATCTACCCTACTACAACGGGGCCGTCTCTTTCTGGGTCAAGATGGAGTTCAACGGAGACGATCCTACTTTTTCTGGACTCATCGGAGCGACCCAGGTTCAGACGGATGTGGGTCAGCAAGTTACCGATTCAGAGGGCTCTCAATTCTGGATCTGGAAGAACACGGAGGGGCAACTTCGAGTCTCTCGCCTCTACTATCACCAGGCTTTTGCCAAGGGATACACTGCCCAGGCAATCCCCCTGATTGGCAATCAGGATGAGGTCGAGGAGGGCAACGAAGCGGAGACAGATTCTCAAAAGTTCTGGGCTCGCAGTGATGTGGCAGTGGATATCTCGAAGTGGCGGGCGCATGAGTGGCACCATCTGGCGGTGGCCTATGATGACAACTCTCCCACCAATGGCATCCGTGTCTGGGTCGATCATACAACCGTCGATGCAGTGAACCACAACATCGGTGAGGGGATGTTCTGCGCTCTCAATGAAGAGGCACCCAAGGACCAGATCCAGGTCGCTGGGTTTCACCGCGATCAGGCAGTGGCCACCGAGGGCCTGTTCAAGTTTGGAACCAACTACACGACTACCGGATTGCTCAAGGGAGCCTCGGTCAAGAGAGTACTGGCGAACGCAACCATCGATGAGTTTCGCGTGTACCTTGGGCAGTACACGCAGGATGACAGCCGTCAGAAGGGCTATTACACCGACCAGGAAGGGATCTACACCGGAGCATTCATGGTGCCCTTCCCCGATGGTATTCAGCGCATGCGTCTGAGAAACATGACCTGGACGATGTACTCCCCAAAGCTGTACGCACAACAGAGGGTCGATTGGAATGACGAGACGATGAGTGTCATCAACGTCAATGGCCAGCAGAGTGCTCGCCAGCTGGGAGACGCCGGAGGCGGGATCCGTGGCGATGGTGGCCGCAATAACCAGATGATCGCTGGGGGCTGGTTGTACCCGACGGGAAGCCCGGATTTCATTGGCCGCTTCAATATTGGATTTCTCGCATACGAGCTCAGGATGCGCGCTGGAACAGGAATCGGTTCCTTTGCGGGCAAGGCGCTGGTAACACCTGCTCTCGACGATGTGACTCTGTCGGTTTATCTTCCGTCTGCTGAGTATCTACTGACGGAGGTGATGGACTGATGGACCAAGCAGGGAGATCTGCGATGACAACGAGCGAGCAATGCATTTCGGGATCGGTTCTCAGGCGATCGCTATCGATCGGTTGGGTGCTGGTGATGCTGATGTCGTGGATGCCATCCGAGATTCTCGCTCAAGGAGAAGGCAGGGGGCCGGGAGGAACGGATCTGCGACTGGTAGAGTTCACGGGTATCGAAGCGACCAAAGATGAGAAGTCAGGCCGCTATTCTCTGATCGTGCAGGGCAAGACCCCGAGGATCCCTGCAGGAACAAAGATTGACCTGCTGTTGACCTGGCGCAGTCAGTTGATCCAGACCTTCACCATGACAGTACCTGGCAATAAACGATTTCGTGAACGCCTGGCCGTGAAACCGCTCGAGCCGACTGCGGACAAGTACATGTTTCGAACCGTGATCGACCCCAAGAAACAGACAAAAAAAGTGAAGACAGCCATCGAGAAGGAAAAAGAACTGTTTCCTCCAGTAGCTGCACCATGGACCGAGTTCCACTTCGATCACCAGTTCCTGCTGGGCACCAAGGAAGAGATCGAGGCGTCACTCAAGGCGACCCGGGGGTGGTTCACGAGCAGATATACGGAGATGGCCACGATCGACGGGAAGGTACGCAAAGGTATCAAAGCGGTCGAGTCCGCGACCGAGTACGTCAACTCCAGGGGGGAGTTCGACGAGAAGAAGTGGCGAGAGTTCATGGATAAGAAGGTCATCGAGAAACTCGTGACCTTTCAGGAGGAGATTCGCAAGGGTTTCAACGAGCCCCGATTTGTTGCTCACAGATTGGCACTCTCCTACTTGCTCGAATTGTCGGTTGCCGTTGGCAAGAGAACTACCACTGAATCAAAGAAACTGTACCTCTCGCAGGGTCTGACCCCTTCGACCAGTGATGTGAAGCCTGAGAAACTCGAGATCAAGGTCCGTTCCGGACGTCGAGTACCGAGCAGTGCAGATCTCAACGATCTCGTCATGAAAATCAACAAGTTGATCGGGCTCGCCCCCGAAAATGAGGAGAACCAGGGATGAAAGTCCTAGCAACGCCATATCTGATGATCTCAATGCTGTTGAGTGTCTTTCTATCTGCCGCTCCTCTGCTGGCTCAGGACGATTCTGGTCCACCCAAACCGCCACCTACATTTATCGAGTTGACCTCGATACAGACGACGATGAAGAAGGACGCCTGGCAGATGCGATTGGTCGGGAAAGCTCCAGACCTTCCGGCAAAGACCGTCATCGGTTTCGAGATTCGCTGGCGTACCAACATCGTCTATTCCTTCAATGTTGAACTCGATGGAACCCGTCGTATCGACCAGATCGTGCAGTTGAAGGGGTTGCAGGGATCGATTTCTGGCTTGCAGTTGCGCTCCGAGATCAGGCCCCGAAGCCAGCCTCGCGAGGTGCAGATTGCCATGGAGAAGGAACCGGCCAAGTACCCGGTCGAAACCGCTCCCTGGAAACAATCCTTCTGGAAAAATAAATTCGACCTGGGTAACGCCAAGGACATCGAGCGGGTGAGTGTAGAGGCGAAGAAGTTTTTTCTGACCAAGATCCGGGATAGCCTGAAACATCAACGGACTTTCGAAGATGCGCGTACCGCATCCATCGAAGGGACCCGGTTCCTGAAGGGCGGCAAGTTCGATCCGAAGAGCTGGCAATCCTTTTGTGAGAAGGATGTGAGAGATCCGATCAGAAAGTTGCAGGGAGAGATCAAGGTCGCCTCAAAAACGCTGACCATGTTGCCTCACTCGCGCGACTTGAAGTATCTGGTGGAGATCATCAATGCGGTGGCAAAGCGGTCGTTTGATCGTTCGAGAAGTCTTTACGGAGAACTGGGCCTGAGTCCAGATTCGGCTGATCTGAGTCCGGCCAAGATCGACATCAATTGCAGGTCTACCCGACTCTCCAATCTCCAGAAGACGGTGGAACGCCTGTGCGAGAGTCAAAAAATAGAGATGTCAAAACTATCGACATGACGGACTCCTTACCCGAGGCCTCTTCCGATGATCAGGCCCCTGCTCGCATCGTCGCAAGCCGGTCGGTTCTGATGAAGGTTCAGCAGTCACACTCGGAAGACCCGGATGGGCTGCTGCTGGCGCCAGTGTTCAAGGCCAGGGGTGGCAACGAGGAAACGGTGGGGCTGGTCCCACGTCTCGATGCAGGTCTGGATTCCGGGCACCGCTTCGCGATGCTGGGTGCTGTCTTTCGTCCGATGAGGCAGTTTCTTCGAAGAACGTTGGATGGCGATGAAGACACGGAACTGTCCTCAGAACTGGGCACCGGAGAGCCTCCATCGATCGGCAAGGAGTGATCCTCCTCACCAGCAGGCTACTGCTGCTCCATCGACTCGCTTCTGTCGAGACTCTCCTGATAGGTGCCGATGTCTCCACGACAGACTTTTCCATCGAACTGGATCCGGGAAGCTCTTTCGTAGGCGAGGCTCCTGGCTTCCTCCAGTGAATCTGCCAGTGCAGTGACTCCGAGTACCCGACCTCCCGATACGATGCAACTTCCATCATCTCCATTTGCGGTTCCCGCATGGAATACCTGGATGTCGTCATCGACAGAACTGTAAAGATCGCCTTCGATGACCTGGCCCTTGCGCGGTGCCGCCGGGTAGCCGTCGGAAGCGAGGACCAGGCACAATGCAGGCCGAGTATCCCATTCGACTGAAACAGCAGAGGGACCATCTTCGGCCGTGGCCTCGAGTATGTCGGCGAAATCGCTCTTCAGTCGCATCAGGACAGGCTGCGTCTCCGGGTCTCCCAGGCGGCAGTTGTATTCAAGAACTCTGGGCCCCGATTCTGTCATCATCAGACCGACATAAAGGATTCCGGAGTACTCGATGCCATCGGCAGCAAGACCTTCAAGAGTGGGTTCGATGATCTGTTCCTGTATCTCCGTCAACTCTACCGGCCCGACGATGGTGCCAGGACAAAACGCGCCCATCCCTCCTGTGTTGGGACCAAGGTTGCCATCGAGCAATGGCTTGTGGTCCTGGGCTGTCGGCAGGACCAGGTAGTCCGTCTCTTTCACCACGATCAGGACGGAAACCTCGGGACCGAACATGCGCTCCTCGATCACGACCGTCTTGCCACTATCACCGAAGGAAGCCCCGGACAGCATTTCACTGGCCGCCCTGTGAGCCTCGGACCGATCATTGCAGACGATGACACCTTTACCCGCCGCCAGACCACTGGCCTTGACGACCACTTGCTCGGGCAGCGCCTCGAGGGCAGCGTCGAGATCTTCGACGGCATCGACCGTTCGATGAGCACTGGTCGGAATCCGATGCCTGTTCATGAAGTCTTTCGAGTACGCCTTGGAACCTTCGAGCTGGGCCGCTGCGGCTCCGGGGCCGAAGCAAGGAAGACCTGCTTCTCGGATGCGATCCGCGACGCCCGCCACCAGAGGTGCCTCCGGCCCGACGACGACATGATCGATCTGCTCCTCGATGCACCTCTGGATGAATCCAGCTGGTTCACTGATCGGATCGATGTCCTGCCACCGTGGACCCAGCAGTTCTGTTCCCGGATTTCCCGGGCAGCAGATGACCTGATGCACCCTGGGAGACCGGGCGAGTAAAAGGCAGATGGCGTGTTCACGCCCGCCTGAACCGATGACTACGATCTTCAACCAGACCTCCTTGGTGGTGTCCCGGCGGCTGCGCCCGATCGAAAGAGGGTCCAGGGACGGAGCGAGAGCCAGGCCAGCACAACGAGCACAGGGACAACTGCTTGAGGGTAGGTAATGGTGGCTCGCAGATCAAGCAAGGGCAGTGCCAGTAGCATCGCGAAAGTGGTGTGGCTCGCTGGTATTCCAGGCCTGGGCGAAGCCACCGCCAGTAGCCAGCACAGCAGCAGAAAGGTGATCGTCAGTTGCATCAGCGGGTAGTGAAATTGGAAGGTCGTGTAGGAAGCGAAAGCGACGATGCAGGTGAGCAAGAAGCGCAACCTGAGCACTCCGGGCCGCCCCCTCTCCTCCTCCTGGGAGAAATAGGTGACCGCTGCGGTGAAGAACAAGACATCGAGCGCAAGGGGAAGAGCCTTCATCGCCGGGCCGGCAAAACTGGCGCCGACCATCACGATGGAGAAACGCACTGTGCCCATCACGACGGCTCCCAGCACCGGCACTTCCTTGAAGGCCAGGTTGTAGAGAAGTACGCAAACAATCGCTGCGACTGCGTACAGACGAGCATCTGCGGGCATCTTGATCAGTAGCAAGACGATCGGGATCGATAGCAGAATCAGGGAAATGTGCGCTTGCGTGACCGAGAGTTCACCAGCAGGAAGAGGCCGGTGTGGAGCGTTGCTGGCATCCTTGTCACGATCGACGACATCGTTGAATGCCATCCCTGCCATGTAGAGTGCCAGGGTCCAGCCAAGCAGTACCAGCCACTCGGAGGTGTCCAGTTGCCACCCTCCCAGTGCAGCGCCAGCGACGACATTGGAGATCGCAGTGGGCGCGAGACGTAGCCTGAAGAAACGCAGCCAGGGGCTCACCTGAGCCGCAGCAGATCGTTGTAGGTGACAAACAGCGCCAGCGAGATCAGCAGCAGAAATGCCACCATGTGAACGGATTGCTGGATGCGTTCAGGAACCGGTCGGCCACGGATTCCTTCGATGGTGAGGAAGAAAATGTGCCCACCATCGAGGATCGGAAAGGGCAGCAGGTTGAAGACGCCCAGGTTGATACTGATCAGGGCGAGCAGGAAAAACAGGTTACCGAGACCCACCTCCGAGACCTTTCGACCCAGGTCTACGATGCCCACGGGGCCATTGAGGTTCTTGCCATGAACATCGCCTGAAAAGAGCGCCTTGAGGGTGAGGAAGATCCGACCGCCCCAGATCCACGATTGGCGGCCGCCCTGAACCACTGCCTCGCTCATGGCGTGCTTCTCCGTGAATTGAAGTGCGGACATCATGATGCCCAGAGGTTCCATCAGTGTTCCAGCGGTCACGCTCATCTCTCGCTGCTGGCCGGACGGATCGGTGAATGTGATCAACGATGGCTTGTTGTTGGAGTCGATGGCGCCGACCAGATCATTCCAGCGATCGATTCGGATGCCGTTGACATCATCGATGGTGCAACCGCCAGTAAGGCCAGCTTTCTGAGCAGGAGACCCGAACAGTACTCGACCGATTCGAGCAGGAGTGCCGAGTACAAGTCCGAGAGGGGGAGAAGGCTTCATGAAAGAAACGCTATGATTAGCGGGGGGATTACCGGATGCATCGATCCAGCGGATCTCTGTTCCCTCGGTGATTTCCTCGTCGATATAATCTCCGGCACCGACGAGTTGACCACCGATGGAGATGATCTCTGCACCAACAGCGATGCCATGCGACCGAGCCACATCTCCGACCTGTACCACCGTGCGTGTCCCGGAGCCGATCAGCAGTTCTTCGTCGAGCCATCTACGAAGTTGTTCGGCATTTACCCTGGCTGTGTTTTTCCTATCGCGAGTGGTCAGCAACAGCTCATCATCCGAGTCGCCAGCCACCATTCCGATGGTGAGGAGGTCGAAGATCTCGACCGACTGGGTCTGCTGGGTCTCCAGATTTTGTATCGAGACGATTTCTTCACCGACTCGGAACAGATCCGCGGCTGCGGAACCGGGCTGGATCGCCATCACCGTGCGAGATCGGGGCACCACGCCTATTCCTCGACTGGCTTGTTGTGATTCATCCTCAACGGTGGCTACCGGTGGGGTGAGGTCGATGGTGGCTACCAGCGATTCATCCCCTCTGAGAATATCCAGGCTCAGTTTGCCGCTGACAGTGGCGTTTCTGAGGGTCCAGAGACTGTAGAGGGTTCGATCAGGGGAAAGTCCTGAGGCGATGGAAGCGGTGGCATTCAATCCTGGGATCGAAATGCGAGCGCCCCGTAATCGATCCCCGGCTTGCAATCCGACTCCCTCTGCGAGGCTGTCAGGAGCGACCGATACGATCAGATCCGAGATGGCAGGGACGATACCGATGCGATAACGGCCAGCCTCTGAATCCCAGCTCGGGTCGATGGAAAATTGGCGAGTGTATTCGTCGCGTTCGATGGTCAGGGTGACCGGATTTGACCCACCCGAAAGAGCAATGGCGGTGGCGACATTGGAATAGTCGTTCCAGGCCTCGCCATTGACCTTCTTGATCAGGTCTCCGGATTGGACGCCTGCAGTCCATGCTGGACCCTGCGCAGTTGCAGATCCGACCACTGCAGATTGCTGTTTGACTCCCACGGTGAATGCGAGGATGAAGAGCAAGAAGCCGAAGATCAGGTTCATCGTCGCTCCGGCGACAAGGATCAGCAGTCGACCGGGAATCGGCTTTTTATGGAACTCGTCGTCGGAGTCCGTTCGTTCCTCGCCAGGTTCTTCTCCCGCCATCTTGACATAGCCACCGAGTGGCACGAGGCCGATGACATATTCTGTTTCGCCATACTTGAAGGCGAGCAATCGGGCCTTCCAGCCGAAGATGGTCGGTTGAAATCCGACGGCAAATGTATCGACACGGACTCCCACGAACTTGGCTGCGAGGAAGTGCCCCAGTTCATGGACAAAGATGAGAAAACCGATGCCTAGGATGGCCAGCAAGAGATTCAAGGGTTCCAGCTCCTGACTCGTTCGCGGGTGACATGATCCGCTTCGATGACTTGTTCGAGACTCTCTACCGGACGTGGTTGGTGCTCTGCGAGCGCCCTCTCCACGAGTTCGTAGATCTGCAGGAATCCTACACTACCGGATAGGAATGCTGCGACCGCTTCCTCGTCCGCAGCGTTGAGAACTGCCCCCAGGGTGGTTCCCGGGTTGTCCAGGACCACCTTTCCGATCTCCATCGCCGGAAATGCACTGCCATCGATCGCCTCGAAACTCAACGCTCCGTGGCCGATCAGGTCGAGAGGCCGGAATCTCCCTGGCGCTCGCTGGCCCCTGTGCAGGGCGTCTCGGATCGGCACCTTCATGTCAGGCTCGCCCATGTGTGCGAGGCTACTGCCATCCTGGAACTCGACGATGGCGTGGACAATCGACTGCGGATGGATCACCACCTCGATGCCCCCTCGAGGCATCCCGAACAACTCCTGAGCTTCCACCACTTCGAGGAGTTTATTGAACAACGTGGCGCTGTCGATGCTGATTCGTGGACCCATCTTCCAGGTAGGATGTCGCAGAGCTTCTTCTGGTGTGACTGTTGCCAGCTGGTCACGCGTCATTCCTCGAAAGGGCCCGCCGGATGCGGTCAGGATGATTCGCTGGATCGAATCTCTACTGGAACCCGATGTGCATTGACCGATGGCACCATGTTCCGAATCCACGGGGATGATACGAGCGCCGGATTTCTCCGCCGCTCGCCGGAGCAGTACGCCGGCCGTGACCAGCGATTCCTTGTTGGCCAGTGCCAGATCAATTCCCGCTTCGAGGGTGGCGAGGCTGGCGCGCAGTCCCGCAGCACCGGTGATCCCGTTGAGTACCAGGTCGAGGTTCAACTCTGCGATCGATTTCACCTGCGAGTCCTCGCCTGTCATGACACTGATCTCATCGGACCCTGCGTCTTCGAGCAGGTGCGCTTCATCTGGATCGATCACGACGATACGTTCAGGTCCAAACTCGCTCGCCTGTTCAAGGATGGGAGCGACCCTGCGCCCGGAGGTCAGTAGCACCGGGACCAGCACGCCACCGGACTCTGCTATTACCTCGAGAGCCTGGGTGCCTATCGATCCAGTGCTGCCGAGTATCGCAATCCGGCGCCGGGGTGTACTGGAGTCGCTGAACATCTACGACCGTCTCCTCTCAGTAGACAGGGTAACGGAAGTCCGTGGTCGTGGGCATGGAAGATCCAACACGGCCCTTCTCGGGCGCGAGCCGATCGAGTCTGGCCATCTCTGTGAGTGCCATTCTCCGTGGACCATCCTGGAGCCCCTCTCTTGATGGTGCTGTGTCGCTCGGTTAGGCAAGGGGGAGAGGAGGAGCCCCTGCTTCGAGAACTGTTTCGCATCCCGACCCCCTTCGGAGACTTCCCCGTATTTGGATACGGAGCGATGGTGCTGCTCGGAGTCCTGTCGGGCCTGTGGATTCTTCGTCTTGGTGCCCGACGCCGCAAACTGGACCCGGATTCCCTTTCCGATCTGACCGTGGTGCTGGTCTTGTTCGGAATCATCGGTGGAAGAGCCTGGTACCTGA
This sequence comes from Planctomycetota bacterium, assembly GCA_036338595.1. Taxonomy (GTDB): domain Bacteria; phylum Planctomycetota; class UBA8108; order UBA1146; family UBA1146; genus QNYK01. The sequence goes on from JAYZBV010000075.1 coordinate 37,546, forward strand.
TTCAATTCCGGGAGCAGGTCTATGCCAGTGGCGATTGGCTGGAAACGTTTCGTCTGTGGCGAGGTGGGCTGGTTCTCTATGGAGCCATCGGAGGAGGACTGCTCGGCTTCGCGCTGATGCAACGGTGGCGAAATTACGGGCCCTGGCGTGACTTGCTCGACCTCATCGCGCCTGCGCTGGCGATCGGCATCGCCTTCGGGCGACTCGGTTGTTTCCTCAACGGCTGTTGCTGGGGTGCTGTTTGCCCCGAGGATTGGCCGCTGGCGGCTGTTTTCCCCCCTGGCAGCCCTCCTTCCTTCGGCCACGGCGATGGCAGTCTGCCCAGTCCGACGCTACATCCAACACAGATCTATTCCTCTCTGATGGGGGCGGCCCTCGCCTTCTTGCTGTGGCAAGCTGGATCGAGGCTGGCGGCGCGGCCGGGGCGTACTTTCAGCGTCTTTCTGTGCCTGTATGCCGTCGGAAGGGCCCTCATCGAGACGATTCGGTCCGATCACGGTACGGCCCCGGGAGAATGGACGGTGGCCCAGATGGCCTCTATTCCGGCACTGCTACTGGGGGCCTGGTTATGGCACTCGGCCCCGGATCGGAAGGCCGCCTCAGCGCCCACCTCAGGGTGAGCCTCCAATTGATCCAACTCCCCAATTGCAGCGGAGTTGTATTTGATAGAAAATGACAATTCGCTGTTGATGTTACCGATCCGATCTGTAGGATCCCGGTCTGCTCGTGGTTCGCCCTTCGGGACACTCCCAGGCAACTCCAGACCAGACCGGAGCGAGATCTTCTCGACCGGCGCATGGATTTTTGTTGTTTGATGGGTCGCTTGAGGACGCTCGTCCCGTAACGAACTTCGAGATTGCTCTTTGAAATTTCGGGCCCGTGACGCGAAGAAGGTCGCATGCCATGCCTCCCCGGGTGTGGTGTGCAACTGACCTGAACGCGAGTTCAGTGAATTGACAAATAGTGTAATTAACTAGTGACGCGACACGCCGGCTGGGTGTCCTTTGTTCTCGCCTTAGTGCGGGGGCACTGGATGAACTGTCGGTATGCCAGAATAAAACTGAAGGGTTTGATACTGGCTCAGAACGTACGCTGACGGAATGGATTAGGCATGCAAGTCGAACGCGCGATCTCTTCGGAGTGAGCGAGTGGCGAACGGGTGAGTAATGCGTGGATGACCTACCCTGATGAGGGGGATAACCATTCGAAAGGATGGCTAATACCGCATACGGTCCTTCGGGATCAAAGCTGGCTTCGGCTGGCGCTTCAGGAGGGGTCCACGTGCTATTAGTTTGTTGGTGGGGTAACGGCCTACCAAGACTATGATGGCTAGCCGGCCTGAGAGGGTGTCCGGCCACACTGGGACTGAGACACTGCCCAGACTCCTACGGGAGGCTGCAGTCGAGAATCTTCCACTAATGCGCGAAAGCGTGATGGAGCAACTCCGTGTGAGCGATGAAGGCCTTAGGGTTGTAAAGCTCTGTTGGAAGGGCGTAATCCCCGGGAGTGAATATCTTTCCGGGTTGAACTCCCTTCGGAGGAAGCAGCGGCTAAATTCGTGCCAGCAGCCGCGGTAATACGAATGCTGCAAGCGTTGTTCGGAATCACTGGGCATAAAGGGCACGTAGGCGGCTTGTTAAGTCAACTGTGAAATCCCTCGGCTCAACCGAGGAACTGCAGCTGATACTGACAAGCTCGAGTACGGGAGGGGAGAGCGGAATTCCTGGTGGAGCGGTGATATGCGTAGAGATCAGGAGGAACGCCGGTGGCGAAAGCGGCTCTCTGGACCGTTACTGACGCTGATGTGCGAAAGCTAGGGGAGCAAACAGGATTAGATACCCTGGTAGTCCTAGCTGTAAACGATGGGCACTGGGTAGGGGTGGTTCTGATGCCGTCCCTGCCGGAGCAAATGTATTAAGTGCCCCGCCTGGGGAGTATGGTCGCAAGGCTAAAACTCAAAGGAATTGACGGGGGCTCACACAAGCGGTGGAGGATGTGGTTTAATTCGAAGCAACGCGCAGAACCTTACCCGGGTTTGAAATGCAGGGATTAGGCTCCTGAAAGGGAGCTGACGCCGCAAGGTGGAACCTGTACAGGTGTTGCATGGCTGTCGTCAGCTCGTGTCGTGAGATGTCGGGTTAAGTCCCTTAACGAGCGAAACCCTTGTCTTTAGTTGCCAGCGGGTAATGCCGGGGACTCTAAAGAGACTGCCGTTGTTAAAACGGAGGAAGGTGGGGACGACGTCAAGTCATCATGGCCTTTATGTCCGGGGCTACACACGTCCCACAATGGCCGGTACAGAGGGAAGCGAAGCCGCAAGGTGAAGCAAATCCCACAAAGCCGGTCTAAGTTCGGATTGCGGGCTGAAATTCGCCCGCATGAAGTCGGAATCGCTAGTAATCGCGGATCAGCTACGCCGCGGTGAATATGTTCCTGAGCCTTGTACACACCGCCCGTCAAGCCACGAAAGTTGACA
>JAYZBV010000076.1:0-34730 GCA_036338595.1 Planctomycetota bacterium
AGGTCGGAAGATCGGGCCGGTCGTCCATCGGACGACCGGCCCGGTTTTTTTGGGAGGATGTTACGTTGGCCCGCACGGGAGTCTGGCTGGTAGGTGCTCGAGGTGGTGTCTCCACCACCGTGATCGCGGGCCTAGCCGCGATGAAACGGCAACTGACAGCGAGCATCGGACTGCTCACCGAGACCTCCCTGTTCGCGCAGTGCGACCTTCCTTCCATCGAGGATCTGATCATCGGTGGTCATGAGATTCGCGACGGGTCGCTTCGAGCGAGTGCTGAAGCCATCTGCTCCGATAGCGGCAGCATCTCTCACGACATCATCGAGGCAGTCAGTGACGACCTGGAGCAAGCGGATCAACAGATTCGCCCCGGAGTGTTGCTCAATGCTGGCGAGGCCATCCTCTCACTACAAGGCATCGATCGATCCTGCATCTCCGATCATCCCGCTCCTGCTCTGGAGAGGATCGAATCTGACCTGCGACAATTCATCGAGGATCAACAGATCGATGGATTGGTGGTGGTCAATCTTTCTTCGACGGAGGCAGCCCTTGCGCCACACCCATGCCACCAGACAGCAGCAGAGATGCGGCGACAACTCGCAGCTGGATCGGCTGAACCGTTCAGCTCCAGTACTCTCTACGCCATCGCCGCAGCTCACGTTGGCGCGTCCTTCGTCAACTTCACTCCCTCACCTGGAGCACTGTTACCGGCAACCTGCGAACTGCTGGAGGAGCACGGATGTGCCTACGCAGGGAGCGACGGAAAGACGGGAGAGACCCTGGTCAAGTCGGCGCTGGCGCCGATGTTTCTCCAGAGGGCCCTCAAGGTCCTGTCGTGGCAGGGCTACAACATGCTCGGTGATCGAGATGGGGAAATCCTGGCCCATGCAGACAATCGCCAGACCAAGATCGACTCGAAGGGGGAACTGATCGAGCAGATTCTGGGTGCCGATGTTCACAGCCAGGTGTCGATCGACTATGTCCCTAGCCTGGGAGATAACAAGACCGCCTGGGATCTGATCCACTTCGAGGGTTTCCTGGGCCACAAGATGACGATGCAGTTCACCTGGCAAGGCTGCGACGCTGTGCTGGCCGCTCCGCTGGTACTCGATCTGTGCCGGATGCTGGAGTGGGCCAGAAGGCGTGGTGATTCGGGGCTTCAGCGTCAGTGTGGGCTTTTCTTCAAGAGCCCCCATGCATCGGACGTCTTCGATCTGCCAACCCAGTACCACACTCTCACCGAGTACATCGAGCAGTCTAGGGGCTGATCCCGACCTCGTTGCGTCAAGATCCAGGCCTGCTCGGCACCACAGTTTCTCTCCCGGAAAAAAAAGAGGCGCAACTGGTAGAGGATACCAGCCGCGCCTCATGGGCTCTGAAAGGTGGGATTCAGACTTTCAATGTAAGTGAAGTACGCCCGATTGTCAATCCCGTTGTACTACTGTTGGGCGGCTTCACCCCTCGAGAATCGCTGACTGCGTTCCAGCGCGCCTGGAATGCGTCAGCGGTCTCGAAAACTCGTGGACCTGTCTCGGAGGTCCCTCTTGGCTCCACATCCGAAGCAACGCCCCGGCAGGACAGAGCGTTCCTGAACTTCCGAAAAACTTATGGGTGCCAGGGGGCTCGACTACAGTCGTGGATGCTGACGATCCGGAATGTGCTGGAGATCGCAGCCAGTACGCGGAGAGATCAGGTGGATAGACCCGGATCTTCATTCTTGGGTGCTGGCAACACCTCACCATAGTAGGCCAGCGCATCCTGGAGGAATAATCTCAACTCTGCAGGAAGCAGGATCTTGTCGAGTCTCTCCACTTCACGGTCACCGTCAAAAAGCGCCAGAGTCGGTACCGTTCTGATCGAGAACTTTTGTAATTTTTTCACATCCTGGAGGGGCACATCCACGGTTGCGATCTGTAGTTGTCCGACAAAGTCGGGAGCGATCAGTGCCAGACTCCTCTGAGCGAAACCGCAGGAGGAAACGAGCGGTGAACCGAAGTGGACCAGCATCAAACCGTCGTTGGATTCGAGTCTCTGATCCAATTGATCTATATCAAGGAACAAGAACTGACTCATCTTTCACCTTCCCACCAGCTGCCGATTCTCCCCTGAATGGGCAATTTCCCTGCCAACAAGGCAATAATAGCACGCAGCCATAGTGGGATCGCTCTGCACACGCTCTCTGCGACAACTGTGGCATGAAAGGATGGTTGCGACAGGTGAGGGATACAGTGTCGATTGCCGAGACAGGAGTTGCTGTATAGGATTCACCCGGTAATCGATTCCATCTGGCTGTTGGATACATTCATTCCGAACCATTTCTCACCAAGGAGTGCATTGATGACTTTTGACAAAAACCTCGTGGTCGAAACGGTGAATCAACTGCTGAATGAGATTCCTGTTCCTGGAACGTCGAGCAGCATCGTGAAAGCGGGAGTGATTCAGCGCGTGATCGCTCACGAGGGAGAAGTGACGGTAGTGATCCAGTTTCCTGCGGGCCTCACCGCCCAGGAGGGTTCGATCTCCGAACGGATCGAAGAGGTAGTTCGTACGATCGATGGCGTCGATAAGGTCACTCTTCTGCATCGTACCGAGACACCCGCTGCTGCACCCGATGCTGCTGCGGGTGCGCCAGGCCCAGGTCCATCCGCGGTCGGCGCCCAGGATATTCCAGGAGTGAGTCATGTGATTGCGGTCGCCAGCGGCAAGGGGGGTGTCGGGAAATCAACGATTGCGGTCAACCTGGCCCTGGCGCTGGCTGCCAGGGGGCTTCGTATCGGATTGCTCGATGCAGATGTCTATGGTCCCTCGACTCCCAAGATGCTCGGTACCGAGGAGGCTCGTCCTCAAGCCACCCAGGAGGAGACCATCGTGCCCATCGAGGTACACGGCCTGAAGACGATGTCGATCGGGTACTTGCTCGAAGATGACTCGCCGGTGATCTGGCGCGGCCCGATGGTCACGGGGCTGCTACGCCAGTTTCTGTTCCAGGTAGAATGGGGCAAACTCGATTATCTGGTGCTCGATCTTCCACCTGGAACCGGAGATGCCCAGTTGACCCTGGTTCAGTCGATCGCTCTCGCAGGGGGCGTGATCGTCACGACTCCCCAGGATGTGGCGCTGCTCGATGTGCAAAGAGGCATCCAGATGTTCCAGCGCACCAATGTACCGATCCTGGGAATACTCGAGAACATGAGTGGCTTCGAATGCTCCTCCTGTGGGCACGTCACGGAGATCTTTCGTGGCGGCGGTGGAGAAGACGCTGCGAAGCGTTACTCGGTACCATTCCTGGGCAAGATCCCGCTCGATCCACAGACGGCACTCAGTTGCGATGGAGGCTCCCCTGTGATGCTCTCCGATCCAACGGGAGCACTGGGGTCGGTGATGACCAGCGCCAGCGAACAGATCGTGTCCCTCGTCGCTGCAGGTTGATTTTCCACCCACTTCGGTGTGAGACAGTTCAAGTCGATGCCCGCTGAAGCCAGTGACGCGCCTCATCGATCACCTGCTGCGGTTCGATGAGAGTCATGCAGTTGTGATGCTCCAGTGGACACACCTTCATCTGGCACGGGCTGCAATCCACATCCTCCCTGCGAATCACGCTCGTGATCTCGAGGTATGCATCGGTGTAGTCAGGGCTCGTGGGCCCCATCAGGACCACCTGTGGCGTCCCCATCCCGGCTGCGATGTGGCGAGGACCTGTATCTCCGGTGACCAGCAGAGCCAGCTGCCCCATCAGGTACTTGAGTTGATCGAGCGGCCACAGATCCTCGGAGAGGTCGACCACATCTCCGCCAATCAGTCCTCGAAGTTCCGAAGCCAGCGCCTCTTCTCCTGGGCCGCAGGTGATGAGCACTCCACAGCCATCCTGGTCGCGCAGGGTTCTCGCCACCTGTGCCATCCTGTCCAGTGGCCAGATCTTCGAGGGTCCAAATGCAGCCCCTGGATGAAATCCGATCCAGCGGCGATCCGATCGGACCGAAAGTGCCGACAGCCTCTCTGAAGCGGAAGCAGCCACCTGATCCGAAACAGCCAGCATCGATCCGTGTCCATCCCCCGAAGCACCGAGCGGAGCGACCACCTCCAGATACTCGTGATGCATGGGGATCGCCCGGCGCCCGGCCGACAATCTGTGCGGAAGCAGGGGATCGGTCAGAAGCCACCCTCGGCCCTGGCGAGCAAATCCGATGCGCCGGGGCACACCGCCTCTCCACATCTCCCAGGCTGTGCGAAATGAATGAGGAAAGACCAGGCCTACATCTGCTGAGAAAGTTGAGATGGAAGTGACATTCTTCGACACTTTTGCAGATCCAGAAGATGTCTGGACCCATTCGTCGAAGAGGGATGCATCATCGAGCAGTGGTTCGAGGTGCGCCCCCCCCATCAAGGCTATATGTGCATCGGGCTGGCTGCGCCGGACAGCACGGAGTGCACCTGTAGCCATCACTGCATCACCGACCCAGGTCGGCATACGGATCAGAATCCGTGCTGGGTCAGCCACGGGATCAACCCTTCTGAAAGTGCTGGAATTTTTTCTTCTCGGCAGCCCAACGGAAAGCATGCTCAGGACTGATGTGGCCACTCTTCAGCGCAACCATGATGGCATCGTCCATCAATTGCATTCCCTTACCTCGCCCTCCCTCGATGAGCGACACAATCTTGTGAACAGCACCTTCACGGATGATGTTTGGCAAGGACCCGTCATAGAACAACAACTCGTTGACCGCAACACGCCCTTTACCGTCACTCCTTGGAATCAGCAACTGAGCGATGATCCCCTTGAGGGAGGAGGAGAGCATTGTTCTGACCTGGTTCTGCTGATCCTCCGGAAACACGTCGATGATCCGGTCGATGGTCTTGGCGGCACTGTTGGTGTGCAGCGTCGCAAAGACCAGGTACCCCATTTCGGCTGCAGTGATGGCGAGTCCAATCGTCTCAAGATCTCGTAGTTCTCCAACCAGAATCACATCCGGATCCTGCCGGCTCACTGAACGCAATGCCCTCGCAAATGAGTCCGTATCGATCCCCACCTCGCGCTGGGTGATCTGGGACTGCTTGTTCTGGTGAACAAACTCGATCGGCTCCTCGATGGTCACGATATGGCGCGACTGATTGCGATTGATGAAGTCGATCAGCGCAGCCAGCGTCGTCGACTTGCCGCTGCCGGTCGGCCCGGTGCACAGGATCAGTCCGTTTCGAAGTTTGCAGAAGTCCTCGATGTGTGAGGGAATCCCCAGTTCCTGTACCGTCTTGATCTCTTCAGGGATCAGTCTGAAAACCCCCGACATTCCATGTTGCTGACGAAAGAAACTGCAGCGAAACCTCGCCATTCCTGGAATCGCATAGGCCCAGTCGAGGTCATTCTTGTCGTCAAAGGTCTTTCGTCGCTTCTCATCGAGGGAAGGCAGTAGCAGGTCCTCGACTTGCTTGTTTGTGAGCGGCTCCTTGGAAATAGGTCGCAGGTGACCGTGCACGCGGATTTTTGGCGGCATGCCGGCACTGAGGTGAAGGTCGGATCCTTCCACCTCACGGATCTTACGGAGCAGTTTTTCCAGTTGTTCGTTGGCCATCCCTACTCCTAACCAGCCATCGCGGAGGGGTCCTCCGCATGGAACCGTGCCGATTCCGGGGTGACGATCCCATTTCTGAGCAGAACGCGGATCGAATCATCCATGGTGATCATGCCCTGCTTCCGTCCCGTCTGGAGCACCGAGGCGAGCTGGTATGTTTTCCCCTCCCTGATCAGGTTTCCCACCGCAGGAGTGGAGAACATGATCTCGAAAGCGGGTTCCACACCGGTCCCGTCTTTTCTGGGCAGCAACTGCTGAGAAATCACACCTCGCATCGATTCTGACACCATCGCCCTGATCTGCTCCTGCTCCCGAGGAGGGAACACATCGATCAATCGATCGATCGATCGTACTGCGTTGGTCGTGTGAAGTGTCGCCAGGACCAGGTGCCCTGTCTCCGCAGCAGTGATCGCCATCGATATCGTTTCAACATCGCGCATCTCACCGACCATGATCACATCCGGATCCGCCCTCATGGCAGATCTCAATGCCGTGTAATTGGTTTCAGTGTGGTGATGAACATGCCGCTGATTGATGTTACAGCCAGCGGGCGTGAAGATGTACTCGATCGGATCCTCAACCGTCACGATGTGGTCATTTCTTTCCTGATTGATCCGCTCGACGATCGCAGCCAGTGTCGCGGACTTGCCGCAACCTGCCGGCCCCGTGACCAGCACGATGCCCTGGCTGTACTGGGTGAATCTGGTCAGCGTGTCAGGGAGATGCAGATCATCAAATGAAGGAACCACATCGGGAATGATTCGAAAGACCGCTTCCAGACCCTTTCGCTGCTTGAAACAGTTGGTCCTGTAACGGCCTCCCTCTTCATCCTCGAGACAGAAGTCGAGATCGAGCTCCGCTTCCAGGTGTTTCCATTGTTTCTCATCGAGGAATTCCTTGATGGTCTTGGCCGTGTCCTCTGCAGTCAGTACAGGATGTTTCCATCGCAAGAGATGACCGTGAAGTCTGACCAACGGTGGCGAATCGACCTGGAAGTGGAAATCAGCGCAGCCCAGTTCTCGTGCCTTGCGGAGGTACTCCACCAGCGGCTTTCCGTGCAGCGAACTGAAATCCATCCGTTCGACTTCTGCAACGGAGATCGCTCCTTCCCTGCTGGCAGCGCTGCTGGCTCCTGACGGCTGCTGGTCAGCGGAGGAGTTGCGTTCTGATACCTTTTTAGAAATCGCCTCGGCGTGTTTCTCGGAGATCAGTCCTGCCGAGACGAGCGCCGCCCCCAGATCTGCGCCGGAAGCGAGTGTCGACATCACCTTGCGCAGGTCAGATTCCTCTACCAATCGATTCTTGAGGACGATGCGGCCAAATAGGGACGCTGCGTTGGAGGGCCGATCGGCGGTCCCCTCCTTCGTCTCATCAGTCATGGCAAGCTCCCGGTTCGAGCGAATGAGTCCCCTGGAGTGGGCTCCGGAAAATGAAATCGTCCGATGGGCACCCCGCAGGGTGAGGTCCGGAATGGGCTCTCCGGATCAGACGCTGACCACACCCGCGGCGTGGAGACTGCATCCTAGCCTTCCGGCGTCGGGGGGCAAGTTCGAGTCCCCGTGCGAATCCTCTCGATGAGTCCCGTGGTGGAGGCTCCCTGAACCAGGGTGACCCTCTCGATCCTGCCGCCTGCTGCTTCCACGACCTCTCTTCCCACGACATCACTGGCCTGATAGTCCGATCCCTTGACCAGCACATCCGGCAGCAATTCGCGGATCAGTTGCTCGGGAGTATCCTCCTCGAACATCACCACATGGTCGACACAGGCGAGCCCCCCGAGCAATCTGGCACGATCCTCCACTGGCATGATCGGCCTCTCGGGTCCCTTGAGTCGCTGCACCGATTCATCCGAGTTGATTCCGACCACCAGCAGATCACCGAAGGCTCTCGCCGCTTCCAGCAGTTGCAGATGACCAGCGTGGAGCAGATCGAAACATCCGTTCGTGAAAACGACCACCTGAGCTGCGGCCCTCGACCTCTCTGCGATCTCGCGTATCTGCTCGCGACTTCGCAGCGGATCGGGAGATTCTCCGATCAGCGATTTCCTGGCAGCTTCCAGTTCCCACCTTTCGACCGGCTGAACCCCGACCTTCTGAACCTCGATCCCCGCGCCGAGATTGGCGAGTTGACAGGCGTCATCGATGTTCCAGCCGCTCGCCAGAGCCAATCCCAGCAGGCTCAGCACCATGTCACCAGCACCGGCCACATCGGTGATTCCATGAATCACGGTGGGATGGCGCCGATTCTCTCCTCCGCGTGAGATTCTCGTGATGCCGTCTCGATCGAGAGTCAGGATGCAATGTTCCAGATCGAGATCATCGAGCAACAATTTCCCCGCTTCCAGTTGTCTCTCTACCGAACTCGATAGGTCGATACCGCTGGCACTACTCGCCTCGTAGCGGTTCGGACAGATCAGCGTCGCACCACGATAGGAGGTCCAGTTGCCGGAACGACCTGGATCGACCAGAACTGGAATCGAGCGGGAACGTGCGGATTCGATCAGCAGTTTGAGGATCTCTTCTCCCAGAAGCCCCTTCTCGTAGTCCGAGATCAGCACCACATCTGGCGCCTCCTCGAGTGCTTCCCCGACGGCACCGATCAGTGCCGCCTGCTCGGTTTCGTCGGTGGCTCGTAGTTCTTCCCTGTCGAGACGAAGCACCTGCTGCTGGCCGCGTCCCGAGTGCTGGACCCCTGCCAGGATTCGCGTCTTGCGGCTGGTCGGCCGACTTTGCGAAACAACCAGCCCGTCGACCGAGCACCCTGCCTCATGCAACGCTTGCCGGATGAACCCGCCCCCCTCGTCATCGCCAACGAGCCCGATGACGGAACTCTCGATACCGAGCGCGGCGAGATTGGTGACCACACTTCCAGCGCCACCTACACGCATTTCGTGGTGCTTCCCCTGCACCACTGCGACAGGCGCTTCCGGAGAGATCCTTTCGATGTCGCCGTACACGTACTCATCGACCATCAGATCGCCGACCACGAGAATTCGAACTTCTCCCAGGGAATCGAGTTCAGGAATCATTTCGCCCTGCTCCCCTGGTCGACTGGAGACGCTGCAGAAGTGCCACCCGAAACAGCGGCAAGTTGATCTCGTGATGTCCAATCAACGAGATGCCACGCTCCACAGGACGTTCGAGAACATTCCTGCTGGTGCGGTAGTGCGGCATCATGTCAAAGTTGATGGCGGTCACCCCATCGAGAGGTTTCCCCAGATTGCGAGCGATGTTGACGACCTTGAGAAACACCTCCGGCATCACCACCGCAGAACCGATGTTGAGCCAGCAACCCTTGGCCAGGTCACTGACCACCGCAGCCAGCAGACGAAAATCGATGGCAGTCGCTTCGCCCATCGCTGCTCCTGCCACACCGGGATGCATATGAACAATGTCAGTGCCGATGGCCACATGCACCGTGGCAGGGATTCCCAGTTGCCTGGCCCTGGCCAGCATCGAGATCTCGGCATGGGGTTGCCCCGTCGAAACGATCCATTCTCCGAGCGCTGCACCGAGTCCTCCGCCTCCGGATCCATCGGCGCTGGCATCTCGAAATGCGCTGGCAGTTTCCCTCGACATGCCAAATGACCCATCGGCGACACTGGTCGCCACATCCTCGGAAGTCTGACCGATCATCGCCAGTTCCAGGTCATGGATCGCTGTCGCCCCGTTCATGGCGATGGCAGAGATCACGCCTCGCTCCATCAGGTCGTTGATGACGGGTCCCATGCCCACCTTGGCGACATGGCCACCGAGAGCCGCCACCACGGGAGCCTCACACTCCATCGAATGGACCACCGCAGCCACGGCAGACCGCAGTTCACTGGCGGCGAGGATATCGGGCAAGGAATCGATGAACTGCTCGATCGAGCCGTGCGGATCGCACAGGTCGCGAAACTGCTCCCTGTGGACGATATTGATGCGATCACCGAGGGGACTCGGCTTCACATCATCGAGATCGAGCGGCTGCCATCGTGGATCGGGGGACAAGGACTCTCCATTTCTCCAGCGAGTTGTCTGGATGCTAGCAGGAAGGGGCACTCGTTTCACGCGTCCCCGAGGCAGTCGATGCATCAATTCCGGCGAGAATCGGCCCCACATCGAGTGATATCTGCATCTCCTGGACCAGGATCGGCAACTGGCAGTTGTATCCAGAGGCGAGCAGACGCTCGATCTTCGGTGCATCCTTGGCAGTACACACCAGTGCCTGGGCTCCAGCACTGATCGCCGCACGGCTGAGACGCTCCAGATCCCGCGTCGAGTAGCGATGGTGGTCTGCCAGCGACCTCCACGCACACAGGTTCCAGCCACCCTCGACCAGGCTGTCGCGGAAGGAGTCTGGAGTGCCGATGCCACAGAAGCCGAGCACCGGAATCGCTGGATCGGGAGTTGTTCGGTCCTCGCCGCAGAGCACCCTCACATCTGCCAGCCGGGTGCTGGCGAGGGATCGGGGAATGCCGGGAAACCACTGACGAAGAAACCCCACCGATTGTGATAGCTGAACATCCACACAGCGCTGCGCCCCGGTCAGGATCAGGTGGTCGGCTCGAGCGAGTTGCCGCCATGGCTCTCGCAACCTACCCAGCGGCAGACAGTGGCCTCCCGCCAGAGGCTCGAGCGCATCGAGGAGCACCAGATCCACGTCTCGATGGAGACGTCGGTGTTGAAATCCGTCGTCGACGAGGATCAGATCGGTGTCGGGGTGCTCCTCCAGTAATCGTGTGCCCGCAGCGTGACGACAACGGTGCTGCTGGTGCGGGACCTCGGGTAAGGCTCTGCGAAGCATCGCGAACTCGTCGTTTCCTTCTGGACCACCTCGGTACCCTCGACTGACGATGCCGGGTCGCCCCCCTCGCTGGAGCCAGTGACGAGCCAGTGCCTCGGTGATCGGTGTCTTGCCGGTTCCCCCGACCGCGATGTTGCCGATACTCACCACCGGCACCGGTAATTTCAACGGCCATTCGCCGGATCGTTCTCGTCGCTGATGACGCCAGCGGTCGATACCGATCACACCTCTCCAGCACGCCTCGAGCAGGCTCAGTATCGGACGGGGCCAGGGCAGGATCGGTTCCACGGGCTGGATCAGCTCTTTCGTTGACGCTGGCTGGGGCTGCCGTGAAGGACTTCGAGTACCTCGAGTACCTGCTTGTCGGTCATGTATCCAAGATCGATCAGGATCTGACCGAGGAAACGGTGCGGTGCCCCACTGACCTCATCTCGAGCCTGTAGTGCCAGCGCTTCGTAGAGGTGAGCAGTGGTGATGCGTTGCATCTCGAAGGCGACCTCGCCAAATAATCGGGTGTCGCCAGACATGGTTCCTCCTGTACACCGGTCGCTCCCACCGGCAGAAGATCGTGAAGCCGGCGTGATCCAGAACTGGGTTACATGGAGATAACGATAACCCTGACTTGCCATCATCGCCACTGTACTAGGCGTTGCGACGACGCCTCTCCTGAACCTGTCTCTGATAGAGGAGGTCTGCACTGGAAGTGATTTCATCTTTCTCGAGTAATCCATCGAGCAGCGGTGAAGGAAAGCACTCCTCGCCCACGCATGAGCCGACCAGTGCTCCTCCAACAGCCGCCGTCATCTCCACTGCCCCGCCGGCGTGAAGGCAGGAGCCGATCACTTCCATCGGATCTGAAGGACTGCGCAGCCAGCTGTGAAGAGCGACAAGAAAGATGGGAAGAGCTCGATTTTCAACCCCCGAGTGGTCTACATCGGAGATCCCCTCCTCAGGTCCAGCCAGTTTCTCGAATGCCTCGGCTTCGGAAGCGGCCAGCAACATCGGTATTTCCTGGATTCGCTTCGGTACCGAAGTGTCGATTCTTGCTGCAGCAGTGGTTGCGCCGTCGATCACATCTCCCAGCACAACATCATGATGCGTGAGATTGTGTCCGATGATGCTGGCGAGTGCAGCGCACACCGCTCTCACCTCGGTGTCCTCATGAGTGATACCGATCAGTCTTTCGCAGTCATCGACGAGAACATCGGGTGAGTCATGATCCCACAACCCGATCAGTACGCTGCAAACCAGCGATCCGCTGCCGTCCTCGCCCGGTCCGCAAGCACACCCCCGCGCCTCTGCTCCACGTCTGAGCCAGCGCGACATCGCAACATCGACATCCGGCAGCCGTTCGATGATCCGGTTCTCTCTCCAGAGAGGAATCCAGTGAGCGACGATCTGCTCCGGATCCACGGAACCCGCCTGTGCAATCGCTTCTGCAGCGAGCGAGAGCAACTGAACCCCTGCGCCGTGCTGTCCCTCGGGAAAGTAGCCATTTCGATGGCGGAGATAGCCCTGCAGCACCTCGGAGCCGAGCGCACGCATGAAGGTACGTGATGAACCGGAGTGGGGAAAACCGAGTGCGCTGCCGATCGCAGCACCCTGGAGGGTACCTCGGAAGCGAGATGGTAGTTGATCCTTCAGTGTCGTGGTGCTCTTCACGTCTGTTCTCTCGTCTCCACATCGGAACTTCCGCTGGATGCGGCACACTGATCCATCCACTGCTGGAGGGCAACTGTCTTGCACCTCTTTCGCCACAGCGGTCTCAGGTCGCGATACCAGCCGAGTCCTACCCCGGCCAGCAATGCAGGAGCGCGCGAGGCGACACCGAAGTCTGCTGACACGATCATCGAATCTGGATCAACACTCCATGACTGAGTTGGATCAATTTCAGCAGCATCGTGAACCACATCGGAAAGCGGAGTCTCTCCTTGACGGGGGTCGGCGACCTCGATCGCTTCTCGATGATACCAGTGATCCCCCTGTGGAGCCGGGATCACATCCTCGCAGCTGGCGCTGGCATCCGGCGCTGCCCCGACTCGCCAGAGGGTCGCTCCCTCTGGCTCCAGTAGCACTATTCCCTGACCGGGTCTTGGCTCCGCAGCCAACCACAGCCGAGCAGCACGGGGAGAAGTACCAGCACATACCCAGGTACCTCTCGGCAGGCCCGTGTCGGTGACCAGATCCTCCTGCAAGGTACCGACCCTGTGAGGACCCGGCATCAGCGGCGGAACCTGACCCGATTCGAGGCCCACCTTCTGCAGTGCCACCGGATCGAAGCGTTGTGCGGGACTGCTGCTGCTCGAGAGCCCGGAGTGCCAGGCGAAGGTGCTCGAGGTGGCGACCGCACCGGTCCATCGGTATCGGAGCCAGTCCTGCAGGTCCATCACCGAATGCAGTCCGCGCAGGATCGATGGGAATCGCTCCAGTGTGCTTCGCAGCACCTGCTCGGGGCTCGAGTCGTGTCGATCGAGGTGCTGCCAGTCGAGCGCCCGCGGCGGAATCGGTTCCATCTCCGCATCGACGAGGACCAGCGATGGCTCGCAGGAGATTCCCACGGCAGCGATCGATGCAGGGCGAATGTGCCCCTCCTGTAGTGCATGCTGGAGGAGCGCCCGCACCGACCGAACTCTCTCGTCAGGATGAGTCCCCCACCAGCGCTCAAACGGAACACTGACCGGCTCTTCCAGCAGCGCGAGACGGGTCCCCCTGCGATCGACCGCCTGTAGCCGGATGCAGTTGCCGTGCAATTCGATACCAAGAAGAACGCTCATCGGCTCACTTTCAGGGGAATCACCCCTCAAGGCGCGAAGGGGACTTCCCTCGAAGCCCCGGGGAGATCATTCTACCTGACGTGAGACCTCTTCCCAGCAAACCACTATCTCCGAGATCGATCCTTGTCGTTCGCCTGAGCGCACTGGGAGATCTGATTCAGGTGCTCCCTGCCCTCGATGCCGTGTCAGCACGGTTCCCCGGGGCCTCCATCGATGCCGTGACTGAATCACTCTCAAGTGGCATTCTTGAGGGTCACCCGGCACTTCGACGTGTGATCCGCCTTCCCCGTTCGGAGATGAAGAAGTGCTGGCGACAACCTCATCGCCGATCGATGACATGGTCGCTCTTCGATCAATTTTGCCGCGAGTTGAGGAGCGAGCGCTACGATCTGCTGATCGACTGGCAGTCCAATTATCGTTCGGCGCTCGTCAGGGGGCTGGCTCGCGCCAACATCGTTCTCGGTATCCATCCAGATGACGGAGGAGAATTACCACGTTGGTGGCCAGGCTACCGACCTGCCACTGCTGCCGGATATGTTCACCGCAGCGAACGAGCGCTGCATGTTGTCCGCAGCCTCGGCTGGCATGGAGATGCGCCCGCTGGAAGACTTGGAGATGTCGACGATTCCCTCGAAGGAGTGGATCTTGATCGGGTCGATGCGATCGGTGCTCCCGTCCTTCTGCACCCCTTCGTCAGTGACTTCGGCCGCTTCAAGGAGTGGCCTGCCCATCGATGGACTGAACTGGCCCGATCACTGTCAGGTCAAGGGCTGCCCGTCTGGATCTCTGGAGCTCCCGAAGATCGCCATGCCGTGGAAACAATGGTGGAAGCGACCGGGAATTGTGCCGTCGCTGCACCCGTCACCTCGAGCCTGAAGCACCTGGCAGGATTGCTGGGCTGCTGTCGTGCTGTCGTGGCAGCGGATACGGGAGTGCTTCATCTCGCGGCCATCCGTGGAGTTCCGTCGATCGGGCTCTATGGACCCAAGGATCCAGCGGTCCATGCACCGAGGGATCGCTGGACCCGGGTCGTCCGAAGCGCCGTACCCTGTTCCCCCTGCACACTTCGCCGATGCGACCATTCCTTCTGCATGGCTGCCATCTCGGTCAACGATGTCGAGGCTTCCTTGCGAGAACTGCTCGATGCTGAGGCAACGCCGCATTGACGACACACGACCGGAGGCCTCATCCTGTCACCATGGATACCCAGTCGACGCTGCCACCCTATCCGATGGCAGGCAGGGCACTCTCCGTGCTGCTTCCTGCCATGTATGAATCCCTCGACCTGCGCTGGTGGGGTGGTCACCACGCGACCGATGCGTTGCGACAGCATGGAAACCTGGTCGTAGGATTCTGGCACGAGTGGGTATTACCTCTCAGCTATACCCTTCGATCCAACGGGTTTGCAGCCATCACCAGCCAGCATCACGATGGAGCTCGCCTTGGATCCGCGCTTTACTTTCTCGATGTCGCTCTCGCTCTAGGATCGAGTAGCCGTGGCGGATTGCCTGGATTTCAGAGGTTAGAAACGCTGGTGCGAGAGGGGCACTCGCCGGTGTTCGCCGTCGATGGCCCCAAGGGGCCTGCCCGGGTCGCCAAGGAAGGTGCTGCGGCACTGGCAAGACGCGTCGGCATACCCATGATCCCACTCGGATTTGCCGTCGACCGATCGATCCGCCTCGGAACCTGGGATCGAATGCTCCTGCCTGCACCGTGGGGTAAGGCAGTGATCGTGGTCGGGGAAGCGATCTCACCGGCAACCGAGCGCAAGGGCGATGCAGCGGCTGCGAGTCAATTTCAGCGAGCGCTCAACGATGCCTCCGAGGCAGCGGAGGGCGATTTCGAACGCCTCTGGCGTCAGGGCTGCGGAACCTCGCCTCTGGGTCGGTCTGGTCTCACTTTAGCAGCGCAACGAAATCCACATAGGCAGTGAATCTCTTGGATCCCAGGAACTGGATTCTGAAATCCTGGACACGATCCCAGGAGACATCGCCTTGCCCCTTGAAATTACGCAGCGGTACTTCGATTCGCTTGAGACCCTTGTGCGATTTCATCTGCATGATGTAAGCGTTCTTCACCAGTTGTGCCTGGGTCACCCCTGCGATTGATTTTCCAGGGACGACGAAAACAAGTTGATACGGTGCCCCGCCCTTTGGCATATCGAGGTAAAATGCAATCGACTTGAAGCCACTCAGGTTCGCAGGTAGCCCCTTGATCTTCAGTTCGGTCTTTCCCGAGGCGACATCCCACCTCAGTGCTCGCTGCCCCTCCTGCACAAGTCCCGCTTCATCGATGAATTTCTTGCCATACTTCTCTGAGTACCTGCGGGAGACTCGCTCAAAATCCTCCAGTACATGGAACAACTTCTTCTGGAGTTCGGTGATGAACTGCTTGTATTCGGCACCGATGGGAGTGGCTGCAAATTTCGAATAGTTCTTATCAGCAATTCGATAAGCCGCTTTCTCCTTACCTCCTTCCGCCTGCCGCTTCAGCGCTGCCAGTTCGTTCGCACCTTCCGTGGAAGCCAACCAGACATCGACATGTGCCCGGGTATCGCGATTCTTTGCCTGCTTGCGAGCATCCTTGAACTTGCCGTATGCGGTCTTGTAGTCGCCAGCCTCGTACGCGGTCTTCGCCTCGGCAAAGGCCTCCGCCCCGGCAGTTTTCTTCCAGGTCAACTCGGGCGAATCCTGGCCTTGCAGTAGCCACATCGGCATCAGTAACAGGACCACTAGCCACATCAGTCGTGAGTGCACATGGAATACTGGCATCGTCATCTGGACTCCTTCCCTTCCTGTGGCCATCTCGGGATCATCTGCATACACATCGCAGCGTCATCGAGTCGCCGATGGGGAACACCATGTTAGGCGCCCCGCACCTCTCCCTCAAGCGAGCGGCTGGTGTGTCGTAGTTTCCGACGTGCGACCACCTCAGGAGTCGAATGCCATCTTGCATGCATCCAGGGCCACTGCGTTGGATGGCGCCGAATCGCTCTCTCGATGGCTTCATTCGTCGCGATGGTGATGGCCCGGATCTGCTCCTCATCATCTCCCTGAAATTGGGCTGGCTCGATCGGATCATCAAATTCCAGGTGATATCCCTGGGAATCCCGGATGATGAAGAACGGAAAAAGAATGGAATCGGTTTTCATGGCGAGTCTCGCCGGGACGGTGGTTGTATGAGCCACCTCGCCAAAAAACGGGACATGAATTCCGTCCATCTTCTTGATGTCCAGATCTGTCAGCATCGCCAAGATGCCACCTCCGTGAAGTAACCTGACCGAGCGTAGTAGCGATTCATCCTGATAGACAAGACGAGCGCCCAGTCGGTGTCGTAGATGATCCACATACTGTTGCTCGACAGGATTCTCATACCTGCGAGCCACGAACAGACTGTCGTGGGGAAACTCTCTCCCGATGATGGATCCGGCGAGTTCCCAGCTTCCGATGTGCCCGGAGATGGGGATCACTCCCCTACCGGTTTCTCTCAGGGCAGAGATCTTCTCCCGCAATGCAACCAGTCCTGCAATGGAGACTCCTCCGGGGCGAGGCGGTGTCCCCAACCGATCAAAATCCTTGCCGCCGAGTGAAATCAGTTCGAGGATCGTTTCCCCCATCTGCTCGAAACACCTGCGTGCGATTCGCGCTCTGGTACGCTCGCCCAGCGAAGCATCCAGGTGGGCCAGGTTTTGACAGGCCAGTTGTCGATCCCCACGTCGTAGTCGCCACCCCCATCTGCCCAGAGACCGACCGAGACTCCTGGCAAAGGAGATCGGCAGGAAACCGAACAGGAGTGAGAGGATCCTCAGTACAAGCCAGAGGAATAACTGTGACAGGGATCCGGGGATTCGATTCAATTGCTGCTCCTCGGGTCGAAGATATCACCGATCGGAGCGCGCGGAAACAGCACCGGATCGCTGGAGTTGACACCCCATCAGAGGTAAATTGGTGACAGAAGTCCGTCAGCGTACCCCATTGGAAGATCGTCACGATGATTCATGTCACCGAAGCAGCTGGAGCGGAAATCGCCCGCCTCACCAGTGAAAAATCAGCCCGGGAAAAGGGTGGTCTACGCCTGTATGTACAAGGTGGAGGCTGTGCAGGTATGTCCTACGGCATGGAGATCGTCGAGGAACCGGGAGATAAGGATCGCGTCTTCGAGGTCGAGGGAGTGCGAGTGATCATCGATCCCAAGTCGTGGCTGTTTCTCAATGGAACCACCGTCGATTTCAAGGAGTCACTGATGGGGCGGGGGTTTGTCTTCGAAAATCCCAATGCCAGTGGAGCCTGCGGATGTGGCACCTCGTTCAGCATCGAGGACGCAGCCGAGAAGGATTCGACGACTCCGTAACCGCATCTCAGCCTGCAAACACATCGCCGAGCATCGCATCGATATCTGGAATCGCATCTCGACGGCTGACCAGAGCTCTTTCTGCCGCCCGCTCCACCTCTTCTGCCACCTGCTCTTCCCACTCCGCCATCGCTGCATGTGGATCCCGGCCCATCCGTTGCTGCTGATCGCTGAGCCACTCCTCGAAGCACCCGATCGGCTCCCTCTTGGCCCAGTGATCGAAGATCTCCTGTGAGAACAGATCACGTGCCTCCGCCTCATCATGTGTGGCGTGACCACCAAACCGAAAGGTACGGGCCAGGATGATCACGGGCCCCTCTCCCTCCAGACAGATGGCCCTGGCGCGTGTCACCGCGGCGTGAACATCCAGTATGTGATTGCCATCACACTCAATTCCGACGGCATCGTAGGCCGCTGCCATGTTCACCAGAGAAGCGGATAGACTTTCATCCCGTGGTGTTCCGAGTGCGACTGCGTTGTCCTCGACCACGACGATCAACGGCAGTGAGCGACTGGATGCGAAGGAGAGTCCTTCATGGACTGCTCCGGTTCTGGTCGAGCCATCCCCCACCCATGTCAGTGCAACGTTTTGCTGTTTCTGCAGCTGGAATGACAGGGCAAAGCCCGCACAGACGGGAACCAGGTCGCCAACATGACTGATGGGAGCGACGACACCATGAGCGAGATCGCCGAAGTGGAGATCTCGCCCCTTGGTGATTCCGTCACCCGTTGCGAGATACGAACGGAATGACTCCTCGATGGGAATGCCTCGCTCGAAGGTCGCTGCCGCGTTACGAATCATGGGGCCGACAACATCCCCATCTTCGAGAGCATGACAGGCGGCCACCGTCACGGCTTCCTCGCCGCAGCCGAGCCAGGCTTTCGTGATGACTCCTGTGCGCACCCAGCGCTTCAGCGCGATGTCATGAAGACGTGCTCGCAGTAGCCCTCTGTACAGAGTCTCCAGGCCGCCGGGACCGAGCGATTCGACACTGGCGGCCACCTCAGGCTGCTCGATCCGGCGTCGATAACTCTCCATCACCTCTGCGTCAGGCTTCCAATCCTGGTACTCGGGAGGGTCGTAGGCTGCGCTTCTCTTCACGCTGAAAATTCCTCTTCGATCCAGTGGCAGATCACTTCGATCACCTGTTGTGCGTGTGCGTGCGGACCTGCGAATGGATGAACCAGCCCAAACGTGTGGCCTGCTCCCTCGATCAGTATCCGGGTCGCATATCTCTCCTCGACTCCTTCGAGCAGACGCAGAGAAGATGAGCACTCGACAGCCGGGTCTGAATCCCCGTGTATCGACAGCACCGGGACCTGCGCCTTCGAGAGCGCCAGAGGTGCGTTGTAACGATCTCCCTGCTTCATGAAATCCTCCAGGACAACTCGATCCTGGACCAGAGTCTCACCTGTTCTTGCGTTGACGATCTCCCTGACTCCCGATTCGAACCACTGGTTGATCTCTTCCTCTGTCAATCTCAACAGTTGATCCGGAGTCCCCATCGTGATGACTCCATCCACTCCTGAACAACTGTTTGCTGTCAGCGCAGCGACCAGACCACCGCGAGAGTGTCCGAGCAAGAGAGTCCTTGAATCTGACAGCTCAGGGTGCTGAAGCAGCGTGACGACATCTTCGACATCATGTGCGAGCGTCTGCCGGGCAAATCGTTCGGGCTCGTCAAAGACGTCGAGACCTGCACCCACTCCACACATCGATGGGTTGATGCGAGCCACACGGTGCCCTGCTGCGGCAAGTTCTCGACAGAACCATGGCCAACCACCCCAGTCCTTGAATCCCTTGAAACCTGGAATGAAAACAACAGTGGGAGAATCAACCGGCCCATCGCCTGGCTCATCGACAGAAACACGGACGACTCGGTCGTCCTCGAGGTGCACCTCGAAGTCACGGGAAATGGTCGCCATCAGCGGCCATCCGGTTGCAGGTCCGAACGGATCAATTCGATCGCCTCGGCAACAGAAATTTCCTGCTGGCTCCCTTGATCCATCGAACGGAGTCCAACAGTTCCCTGTCGATGCTCTTCCTCTCCGATCACGATGACATAGGGGATTCCCGCTCTCTGAGCGAACTGCAGCTGCTTCTTCAACTTGGCCTCTTGTGGGTAAACGACCACAGAGATACCGGCTCCACGCATCTGCGAGGCGACCTCGAAACTCGCCGCAGCCAGCTCGTTGGAGAAGAGCACTACCAGCACCTCTGCAGGATGGCTGCGCTGCTCGAGCAGATCCATCTCCTTCATCGCAGCAAACAGACGATCGATGCCAAGGCTGATTCCGATGGCTGGGAGGTCCTTACCGGCAAACATACCGACCAGCCCATCATAACGCCCTCCGCTCATCACCGACCCAAAGCCTGGCAGAGCATCGAGGTAGGTTTCATAGACCAGTCCCGTGTAATAACTGAGTCCTCGCGCGATGGATGGATCGACATGGCAGTCATCACCGACACCCGCTGCTTCCACGAGATCGAGAACTCCACTCAACCGTTCGATCGAGGACTGCGCCTCTGAATCGGTATCGAGTGCTTGCTGCAACATCTGCAACATTTTCCTCGAATCCCCTCCCTCTGCGAGCACCGCTTCCAGCACCTTCTCGACTCCGCCAGTATCGATGCCCGGAAGCTTTGCCACCTGATCGCGAAAGGAATCCGCTCCGATCTTGTCGAGCTTATCCAGCAATCTCAGGAAGTCTGCTTCCCCATCCGTGCCCAGTCCCGCCAACCGGCACAGAGCACTCAGGATGCCACGGTGATTGATGCGCAGCCGGTAGCCATCGATACCCAGTTCTTTCATCACCGCGGCACCGATGACCAGCATCTCGGCATCTGCCGCTACCGAATCGGCACCGATCAGATCCACATCACACTGCATGAATTCTCGAAATCGGCCCCTTGCAGGTTTCTCAGCTCGCCACACCGGAGCGATCTGGTATCTGCGAAACGGCATGGTGATTTCACCGTGCTCGGCAAGGACTCGCGCCAGAGGAACCGTCAGGTCATAACGCAACGCCACATCACGATCTCCATTGTCGCGGAAACGATAGAGCAGCATCTCGCTTTCATCGCCATACTTGCCGAGCAGGATCTCGGAGTACTCGAGAGCGGGAGTCATCAGAGGCGGATACCCATGCCTCTCGAAGACGCGCTGGACCGCATGAATCATCCGGTCCTTCTGCAGCATCTCCTCGGGCAGGTAATCCCGGAACCCTTTCAGGCACTGCACCTTCATCGCTCCTCCGTCCTCTGACGGCACCACTATCGGGAGCCGACAGCAAACTCGCAAGGGGATGCGATCAAGGCAGTAGCCCCAGGTCCTTTCCCACCTCCGAGAAGACGGCGATGGCGCGGTCGATCTGGTCAGTATCGTGCCCCGCGGAGATCTGGACGCGGATCCGCGCCTCCCCCCTTGGAACCACAGGATAGGAGAAACCGACCACGAAGATGCCCCGCTCGTTCATGGCGCTGGCCATTTCCATCGTCTTTCGCTCGTCGTGGATCATGATCGGCACGATCGGGTGAACACCGGCAGTGATGGCGAAACCAGCTCGAGTCATTCCTTCGCGGAATCGGAGCGTATTTGACTGGCTGCGCGCGACTCTCTCTGGCTCTTCATCGATCAGATCGAGCACCCTGATCCCCGCAGCAGTGATGGCGGGTGCGAGCGTATTGGAGAAGAGGTATGGACGAGATCGTTGTCGAAGCAGCGAAATCATCTCGCTGCGACCGGTGGTGAATCCGCCACTGGCTCCTCCGAGCGCCTTGCCAAGGGTACTGGTGATGATGTCGACTCTGTCCTGGACTCCGAAGTGCTCAGCGGTTCCTCGACCCGTCTTGCCGATGAACCCGGTCGAGTGACTATCATCCACGACAAGGATCGCCCGGTGCTCCTCGCAAAGTGCGGAGATTTCATCGAGGGGCGCCAGGTCGCCGTGCATGCTGAAGACACCATCGGTCACGACCATCCGAGTTCGAGCATCGGCGGCTTCTGCCAGACACCGCTGCAGATCAGACATGTCTGCGTGGGAGTAGCGATGTCGCTTGGCCTTGCACAGGCGGATCCCATCGATGATGGATGCGTGATTCAGTTCATCGGAGATCACTGCATCTTCAGGGCCCAGCAGAGTCTCGAACAACCCTCCGTTGGCATCGAAACAGGATGTGTAGAGGATGGTGTCCTCGGTCGACAGAAACTTCGAAATCCGAGCTTCCAGTTGCTTGTGAATGTCCTGGGTTCCACAGATGAATCGGACGGAGGATAGCCCGAATCCGTGGCTGTCGAGTGCAGCGTGTGCGGCTTCCAGGATTGCGGGGTGACTCGACAGTCCAAGGTAATTGTTGGCGCAAAAGTTGAGCGCCTCGCCATCCTCGGTGGTGATGCGAACCCCCTGAGGGCCCGTGATCAACCGCTCCTGTTTCCAGAGGCCAGCGTCTTCGATCTGCTGCAACTCCTCGACCAGGCGTTCGCGATCGGCAAACATCTCATCTCCTCCCCTGATTCCGGCTAGAGGGCACACTCTCCCGGATACAGGATGATCTTGCCACACTTTCCCTGGCGAATCAGATCGAACGCGGTTTCAAACTCCTCGAGTGGCAATTTGTGAGTGACGATCGGGGAAACATCGAGTCCAGCCTCCAGCAACCGCGCAGTATCGTGCCAGGTATCCCACACCTTGCGCCCCAGGATGCCCCGCAGCCGTGCTCCCTTGAAAATGATGTCGCGAGCCACATCGATCGAGATTCGCTCGGAAGGAACGCCAAAGAAGCGGTAGTCGCCACCACGGCTCAGGCACCTCAACCCGTCCTCGATCGCCTGCTCATTTCCTGACATCTCGAGTACAACGTCCGCGCCCCTGCCGTCTGTCAATTCATGCACCCTGGGAACCAGATCACAGTTCAGTGGTGAGATCGTGTGATCCGCTCCCAGCTGAGTCGCCAGCGACAACCTGTAATCCTGAACATCGACAGCAGTGACAGAAGCGGCACCACAGGTCTTTGCGATGGCAACGGCAAATAATCCGGTAGGCCCACAACCCGTGACCAGCACATGGCGCCTCGACACTTCGTCAGCCAACGCGACATGAACCGAATTTCCAAGCGGCTCCTGGAGTGTTGCGATCTCCGGAGGAAGTTGTGCTGGAGTACGCCAGACACAGCGTTCTGGCATCACGATTTGCTCGGCAAATGCTCCGTCTCGCTGTACGCCTATGATCTTCTCGTTCTCACAGATGTGGCGCTGCCCGGTGCGGCAGGGACGACATTGATCGCAAAAGACATGGGACTCGGCAGCCACATAATCGCCAGCCTGGAAGCGACTCACGCCGGGTCCCACCTCCAACACTTCACCGCAGAACTCATGCCCCACGGTCAACGGGGCCGTTACCTTGGAGGCCGCCCATCTGTCCCAGTTGTAAATATGAAGATCCGTGCCGCAGATGGATGTGGCCAGAACCTTGATCCGGACCCCATCGTCAGTCATCTCGGGGATCGGCTTCTCGATGAGTCTCAAACCCGGTCCCGGGCCAGACTTGACCAGTGCCTTCATCTTCGCCTCACGATCCACCTCATTGTCTTGGCGCAACATCGACCCGTAGCCGTGTCGAGAGGCGCCGGTCGAGTTGCAGGATATGCACTCCTGATCCTATCGCCTGAGGCTCTTCTCAGGAAGCGGTCCAGCGATTCTCTTCCCTGACACCTTGCTCCCACAGGAGTTGGTGGGTCCAATAAAGGGTGCCTGTCAGACTTTATTTGTGGGGCCACAGGGTGATCTGATCAGTTTTGATCTGTCGATTCCCGGTTGTGGCGCCCTAGGAGAAATTCTCATGAACACGATTCAACGACTGCTGATCACGGTTCTGATGATCGGCTTGCCAACGCTGGCCTGTAGCCAGAACATTCTCTCCATCGAAGACGGTTCGGCACTTCCAGGAGAGAGTGTCGGCATTGGCGTCCAGATCACCCACGATGACCCTGTCCTCGGCTTCTCCTTCGGAGCGGCTCACGACGGCACCGTGTTGACTCCGACCAGTCTCGTGCAGGGGGCAGCCCTGACGCCCCTCAATGGCGGTACCGGAGCGGATTACTTCTTCGAGGACCTCGCTCCTGCCAACGGGCCAGGAGTGGTGCTCGCCTGCATCTTCACCTTTGGCGGCGTTCTCGATTCGCTCCCCCCGGGTGCAGGCCAGGAGATTGCCGTCATCAACTACGCCGTTTCTCCTGCGGCGACACCTGGCAGCAGCACTGCGGTGTCTCCCTCGACTGCTCTCGGTGTTCCTCCCATCAATATCGTCTTCACCGTAGGTGGGACCAGCATATTTCCATCGAGCACCGCAGGTACAGCCACCGTCGAGGTACCTGCACCTTCTGGACTCACCAGCACACTCGCTGACATCTGCATCTGTAGTTACGATCTCAGTTGGACCAACAACGCCTCATACACCGGCATTCAGGTTCGACTTCTGGGATCGCTGATCGCCACCTTGCCGGGGAGTGCGACCTCGACAACGATAAATCTGCCTGCTTCCACCGCCGACATCTGCGTCACTGGAGTGATCGGACCCGCATCCTCGGCGCAGACCTGCATCGACGATTCATGTCCTGGATACTCGGCACCGCCGCCGCCAAGTGGGCTCTCCTGTTCCATCATCGATACCGATCCCGTCAGTGGATGTTCTGTCGATGCGAGCTGGACCAATCCTGGTGGCTACTCTGCCATCGATGTTTATGTCAACGGCATCCTGTCCGAGTCGATTCCATCCAACGCAGTCGCCTGGCAAGGAGCCCTCGACCTCTCGCCGGACCCACAGGACATCTGTATCGAGGCGACCGACGCATGCGGTGGCGTACTGGCTCAGGTTTGTTGCCAGTTGACGTGCACTGCAGGCCCCATCTTCATTCGCGGAGATTGCAACGCAGACAGTCTCTTCAATATTGCAGATGTGGTCGCTGCGCTCAGTTTCCTGTTCGGGGGTGCCGGACCTCCACCCTGTGGAGATGCGTGTGACATCAACGATGACGGGGGCCAGGACATCAGCGACCCCGTTTATCTGCTTTCAAATCTCTTCTCGAGTGGTAATTTCCCTCCCGCGCCCTTTCCGGACTGCGGTGAGGACCCGACCGAGCCGGATGGGATCGACTGCAGCAGTTTCCCTCCCTGCCCCTAGTCAGGGACCATATTGAAGCCACTACCGGCCCGAGACACCCAACGGTGTTTCGGGCCATTCGTGTATCGAGGGTGCCAAGCTCCGAGGTGCTCTTTACAGCAGAGCCCCATCCCTCCATCCTCGACCCATGACTACTGATCAAAAAACCACTTTCAGGCAGACCAAGATCGTCGCCACTCTGGGGCCAGCCTCCTGTTCCGAGGGTGTGCTCAGGGGAATGTTCGAGGCAGGGCTGGATGTGGTTCGCATCAATGCCTCTCACGGTGCCCACGAGGAAGATGAAGCGACCATCCAGCGTGTCCGGGACATCGCCAGAACAGTCGGCAGACCCATCGGGATCCTGTACGACCTTCAAGGTCCCAAGATTCGCCTGTCAGATTTTGAGGGTGATCCGATCGCCGTCGCACAGGGAGACGAGATCCGGATCGCTGTTGGCAGGCCGTCCGAGAAGGGTGAGATCGGCAGCGACTATGAGTTCCTCGACCAGGACCTGTCGGTGGGAGATCCGATCCTGATCGATGATGGAATCATCGCACTGAAGGCGACTGCCGTCTCGAAAGGCCTGGTGGTAGCGAGGGCAGAAAATGCCGGATTGATCCTTCCTCGAAAGGGAATCAACCTCCCTGGCAGCAGCATCTCGGCACCAGCAGTGTCCGAAAAAGATCTCGACGACGCATTCTTCGCAGCCTCACTTCATGTGGATTTCATCGCACTATCCTTCGTCAGGAAAGCTGAAGATGTGCTGCAGTTGCAGGATCTTCTCGCTACCAAAGGAGCTTCTACCCCCATCATCTCGAAAATCGAGAAGCCCAGGGCACTCGAAGATATCTCCAGGATCCTGCAACACTCCTGGGGAGTGATGGTGGCGCGAGGTGATCTGGGAGTTGAGATTCCTCCCGAGCGGGTTCCCGTCATCCAGAAACAGATCATCGCTGCTGGTATGAAACTGGGTCGCCCGGTCATCACGGCAACGCAGATGCTCGATAGCATGACCAGGAATCCGCGCCCGACCCGAGCGGAGGCGAGTGACGTCGCCAATGCCGTCCTGGACGGTACCGATGCCGTGATGCTCTCTGGAGAGACGGCCATCGGGGATTATCCGGTCGAATCAGTGCAGATGATGTCCGATGTGATTCGCTACACCGAGCAGAATGCTGTTCGTCCGACTTTCAGACGCCGAAGAGAGCATCTTCTCGAAACGACACCGGAGGCGGTCACCGAGGCAGCATGCCAGGTGGCAGATAATGTCGGAGCCCATGCCCTCTGCGCGTTCACTCAGTCTGGATCCACAGCCCTGCTGGCGGCACGGCTTCGCCCTGAGCACCCGATACTTGCCTTCACCACCAACGAGACGGTTCGAGATCGGCTCACCCTCGTCTGGGGGGTACGTCCCTACCAGATCCGACCTGCCCACATGACCGACGAAATGATCGCGGAACTGGACAAGACCCTTCAGACCGATGAAGTGGCGTCGGTGGGAGATCTGATCGTATTGCTGATGGGCGCACCGACGCACAAGATGGGCCGTACCAACCTGATGCTGGTCTACAGGGTCGGGTCCTGGTCAGGCCTCGAGGGTCCCAGTCACTTTGACGACGAGGACGAATGACCTTCAGGGGTATTCCAGAGTGATCTGAAATCTTCGACGGTTGCAGGAGCATGACCTGCATAGTGGTTGTTGAAGAACCCGAACACCTCCACCGCAGATTCTCTGAACTGCTTCATCACCGGTATCCAGCGAGCAAGACGGTCTCGACGGTCGACGACCTGGCGGTCCCACGTCTGGGTGATTTCGTCGATGGCCTTGTGATCGCCGAGGAATCTGAAATATCCGAAGTCGGTGGTCGGTCCCGTGACCCTGCGGGGCCATTCCTCAGGTTCAGGCATCCAGGCTTGATCTACCCAGGCCAGCGCCACCCGGTGGGCACTGAGCAACTGCTGCAATTCAGGGCCAACCCAGTTGCGATTCCTCACCTCCACCACATATCGAGGGCCCTCGGGAATCGTTTCGAGAAACTGATCGAGCAGGTCCAGAAAGGGAGCCGCTGAATCAAAGGCTTTCTTGTTGAAATAGGGGAACTGCAACAGGAGAGGGCCGAGACGGTCTCCCAGCACCTGCATCGTTTCTACAAACAACTCGATGTCCTGCTGCGCATCCTGGAGCACCTTGTCATGAGTGATCACCCTCGGAACCTTGGCAGCGAATCGAAACTCCCCGGGCGTCCTCTCCCTCCACCCCTCGACAGTGCTTCGGGTGGGAATGGCATAGAAGGTGGCATCGATCTCGACGCAGTCAAAAACAGTGGCGTAGTGGCTGATGAAATCTCGAGAAGCGACGCGCTGCGGATAAAAAACCCCCTGCCAGCTCTTGTGAGACCAGGAGGAGGTACCTATATGTAGCGAGGAATCCTGCTCGAACAATCGCATCTCCACTCTTGACTGGTTCCCCTGGAGGATGCGGGATGGAATCCATGATGAACAGCACTGAGGATGCCCGCAAAAAGATTCTTGCGCTGGAGAAGATCCGATTCGTTGAAACCAACTTGATCCAGTTCTCTATTCCACTGATCAGAAGGCTCGAGATGGATCTGGAACAACGATTTGGTCAGACCCTCCCTGCCGAGCTACGCGAACTCCTGCTCAGGGGGGAATCCTGGTGGCAACCGACACGGGTGGGTGTTCGCCACGACGATCCCAGAATCTTTCCCGTCGTTCATCAGGTGAGTGAAGCGATAGAAGAGCAACACGGATCTCGATGGTCACCAGGCAAGGAGCCGATCGAAGGGGTTTCCTACCTCGACCTCATCGAGCCACTGCGGAAATTGCTCGAACAGAGAACCGATCTGGCACAGAGTGCTGGCGTCGACTGATCTGCTGTCGATTTTCTAGGTGGACGACTGATAGGCGACAATATGTCCGGCCAGCGCACTGGCCGCGACCGTCAGAGGACTGGCGAGGTAGACCTGTCCAGGCCCCGATCGACCGGGGAAATTCCGATTGACGGCGCTGATACTGACCTGTTCTGGAGTTCGGCTGACACCAGGCCCCGCATTGATACACGCACCACACGACGGCTCGATCACCTGCGCTCCCGCATCCTCGAAGATCTTCAGGTAACCCTGCTGCTCGCAGTATTCCCTCACCTCCTGAGATCCGAACTGAATCCAGAACTCGACGCCTTCAGCGACATGCAGCCCCTGACTCAACCCATCTCGGAGCACCTCTGCGTACATATCCATGTCTTCTTTTTTTCCTGCAGTGCAGGAGCCACCATACGCGATGTCGATATCGACCCTCTGCTCGAGGAGAGAGATCTCCACACCATTTCCTGGATCTCCCGGAAGCGCCACGAGCGGTTCGAGAGATGCGACGTCGATGACGATCTCATGGCAGTAGGCTGAACCTTCGTCACTGAATAAACCCTCGCAGTAGGACCTGGCCACATCGGGATCGATTCCCCGTTCAGCGACCAGGAACTCGACCGTCTTCTCGTCGGGAGCGACGATGCCGCTGAAGGCTCCCACTTCTGCAGCCATGTTGGTCATCGTCGCTCTCTCATCGATGGAAAGCGCTTCTACCGCAGGTCCGCAATACTCGACCATCTTTGCGATCGCATGTCCCTCAGCGACATAGGGAGTCCTGAGAATGGCCAGCATCATGTCCTTGGCAGTGATTCCCGAGGGGCGCTCTCCACGCACCACTATCTTTACCGTCTCCGGCACCATGGAATAAACGTCCTGGGTGATCCAGGAGTTGAAAATGGCGGTGGTGCCGACTCCGAAGGCGACACAGCCAATGGCTCCCGAATGCGGAGTATGAGAGTCGCTTCCGATGATCAACTGACCAGGTAGAGCGTAATCTTGCAGTATTTTCGAGTGGCAGATGGCCTCGGAGCCACCGCGGTCGGTCTCTCCATGAAGAGTGATCCCGTAGTCACGGGCGAACTCCTCCTGCTTTATCTTCAATTGCTCCGCTGTCTCGAGCAAACCCATCTTCCGTCGCTGAGGCGTGATCGCCTGCTCCAGAAAAGTCAGATGGTCACGAAAAAAGATGATCGAATCGGGATCGGTCAGCGGTTCACCTTTACCAACTTTTTCCTCGAACAAGTTGGCAGCCATCGGAGTGACATATTCGTGACTGAATCGAAGATCGGTCCGAAAAAATCCTGCATCTCCCACCCTGGAACTTTCACTGCCGACCTCTCCCGTGGACGAATCCAGGATGCGACTGCGAGCAAATATCTTCTGGGTGATGGATTGCGGACCATCGGCGAGTTGTGGTCCGGGGAGGTCTACCCTGCCCTGGAGTCTTGCCAGGTTGAACTCGAACAAGCCACCCCACTCGATGATCTGACTGGAAACCGGATCCTGACCGTTCGTGAACTCCGAGAGCGGTACCGACTCACCCTCGACGAGGCGCTTCAGGATCGTGAGGTCGGTGGAGGTCAGCAAACCAAGATTGATGCAGTTCTGCTCGTAGATCCGCTCAATATTCTCGGCGAAGACCAGTTTGATCCCCGCACACAGTTCAGCATAAGGGGAGGCCTCTCTGCTCGACCCCTTGCCACGCCTCTTGCCACTGACCGAGGCACCAAACCCTGCATCTTTGATCGAATTGCGGGAAACCGGGAACTCTCCCCCCGCCGAGAAGCCGACATAGGGAAACTCACCGAGGGTCTCATCGTGGTAGTAACAGACATAGGCAGGAGTGATCTCGTCCGTGGAGATGTTGTCCCGGTATGGAATCGAGTGATCCAGTGGAATGTCTTCACCAGCTAATTGTCGGGTGATCTCTCCCGCGTCATCGACGAGGTGCAAGACTCTGCCCACCAGACGAACCTCTTCCGGTCGCCTGCTAACTTCCCTTTGCTGTAGACGTCCGATCAACTCTGACATTCATCACTCCACGGGTTCAGCTGGTGAAAATGAGATCCCTCGCGGTGGGTGCATTATTCACCCTAGTGCCTATCCGTTCAACTCGCGTCGCCCCGAACCTCCCTGAATCTGGGGAGTATCTGCTTCTGAATCACCTTGCGCCGGGTGGAGTGCTCGCAAAAGGCACCCTTCATCGAGTTGACGGCGATGCGCTCAAGATCGTCGAGGCCGAGCCCGAACAGGTCAATTGCCAGTTGCCACTCCCTGGTGAGTGTGGTGGCAGACATCAGCATGTTGTCAACATTGAGGCCTACTCGATACCCCTCGCGGAGATAACGAGGAAAGGGATGGTCCTTCAACGCCGAGACTGCCCCTGTATGGAGATTGGATGAAAGGCACATCTCCAGTGGAATCCGGTGGTCAAGGATGTACTCGCCAAGAGTACCTCTATGCGCGCCCGGCACCGTATCGTCCTCTACCAACCTCGTGGCATGGCCGATGCGATGGGCTCCACAGTGTTGAATAGCCTGCCAGATCGAGGAGAGTCCAAACGCCTCCCCAGCGTGAATGGTGATGTTGAAATTGCTCCTGCGGAGGAACTGAAACGCGTCATTGTGATGAGCAGGTGGGTGTCCAGATTCGTCTCCAGCGAGATCATAGCCGACCACACCTTTGTCTCTGAACTTGACAGCGACCTCTGCGGATCGAAGCGAAATTTCAGGATCCATGTGCCTGAGTGAGCAGACGATGATGCGGACATCGATTCCGGTTGCCGAACACCCGGATGCAATCCCTTCAAGTACCGCCTCCAGTACCGCTTCTGGACCCAGATCCTTCTCGGTGTGAAGCACCGGAGCGAAGCGAACCTCCCCATAAATCACACCATCTGCAGCGAGACTCTCGACATGCTCCTTCGCTACCCGCACCAACGCATCCTGGTCCTGCATGACGGAAGTTGTGACGGCAAACCCCTCCAGATATCTGGGCAAGCTGCCCTGATCGGCACCGCGAAAGAACCACTTTCCCAGTTGATCGGGATCTGATGAAGGGAGTTCGATCCCCCTCTCCATCGCCAGTTCTATGATCGTTGACGGGAGCAGCCCCCCATCGAGGTGATCGTGGAGTTGTACCTTTGGCAGTTCACTGATTGAAATGGTCATCACGAGTTCCTTGTCTTCATCGACGTCTGATCATCCTGAATTTCTGAACATCCCGGGCTGTATCAATCTCCGCCAGAGTCACCGACTCCTGCAGCATCTCCAGAGTCGATTCCTGGAAAAACGACTGCAGCATCTTTTCCTGAACTTCGCCCCTCGCTCAGTAACAGACTGCGGGTGGTGATATCGATCATCTCCCGGGCTTCTGGCGTAAGAGTCTCCCAGATTCGACGCTTGACCGACAGGGGTGCTGCGGCACTCGGGGTTCTCAGGGCTCTGGCGATGGCACCTCGGGGGATCTCCGCTGACCGGCTGCCAAACAGATCCAGCTCCAGCTGACTCGCAAGTAGCCTTCCCCTGGATGCCTCCACCTCGGTGCCGCCCCCACCGCCTGCTACCAGCGCACGACCATGGATTCCGACCAGTAGCGACCTCTTCTCCCGGTCTCCATCATCCGCATCCAGCGTATCCAGTACCAGCGACTTCACCACATCGACCAGATCATCGGATTGCGGTCTCGGCTCCGATCGAGCCAGCACATCTCTCCGTTGCAGCAGTTGCCGCGCCAGTTCGTCCTCTCCCTGCAACCAGGAGGTGACCACAGCAGCCGAAACGATTTCGAGTACGCGAGGCAGTAGTTCGGCTGCAATGCCCTGGCCATCGGTGAGAAGTAGCAGTGCTCTCTCATATGCAGGCAAGATGCCTGGCTGCGGCAGTGTCGTGACCAACCGATCGTCATCGCCCAGTAGTACACGACCGTGGGCAACCAGTTGTTGCAAACCGATCCGAACATCGATGGCCGTCAACACTTCATCGATATTGTCAGAATTGAGTCCTGTCGAGAGATCATCCGAACCGGCACGAAGAGCACCCTGTGCACCCCAGTAAATTGCGTGCGCTGCCGCAGTTCTCCAGTCGACGGGACCCAGTTCTTCACCCAGCCTTGCCATCAGATCCGGTGACATGTTCAACTCATCTTCGATCAGCCTGCGCCTGAGAAAATCCTCGACAGCCTGTACTCCCTCTGCTTCGAGTGAAGGGAATTTTGAAGCCACCCCGCTGCTCAATGCCATCTCTGGATCACGAGCAGCCTGTCCGAG
The DNA here is from genome assembly GCA_036338595.1 of Planctomycetota bacterium. Classification (GTDB taxonomy): domain Bacteria; phylum Planctomycetota; class UBA8108; order UBA1146; family UBA1146; genus QNYK01. The sequence continues at coordinate 31,784 of JAYZBV010000076.1, forward strand.
GCGATCGATCAGGTCGGAATCGGTGGCGAGCCCCATCGACAACTCCCTGACCTGATCGGGAGATCCGGCAACTCGGTCGAGAACTTCAAAGTAACGGGATGCATCTCGCCCAGGCGGATGGCCAAGAATGGTCTGCCAGCGCTGGCACAGACGCTTCTGGTAGTACGGGGCAGCTTCGTCCTGAAACTCGCCGATCTTGAACCAGAACAGATATGAAAGTTGCCTGTGAATTTCCTGGCTGTGAGGATTGGCCCGCAGCCCCGGCCCGCGAAGCAGGTCGATCGCCTCACGGACCCAGGTCCAGCGCTGTTGGGGATCACGACTATCGAGTGCCATCTCGAACGCCAACATCCAGGCCTGGAAGTTCCACACCCGGGGGAAATAGGGTTGCAACTTGGTGATCCAGTGCGCCAGTTCCATCGACTCGTGTAACAACCCCTGATCTCTGCGCTCCAGCGCACGCAACCAGAGGGCATCGATGGCCCACCCCCTGAATGCACCCAGTGTTTGTTGCATCAACAGGACATCCGCAGGAACTCCGGTTGCACTGGACACGGGCAAGGCGATGCCATCTTTCTCGAGCCCTCGATCGAGCGGAATCGTGGTCAGCGCTGCAGCGCTGATCAGAATGGATGCCAGCAGCAGCGGGATCGCCTCGGATCGCTGAATCATCGGTCAGCCCCCAGTCCATGCTCCTTGCGAGCACTGATCCAGAGCCCGACCAACATCGTGACGCCTGCCCAGAGCAACCCGATCTGAACAAACCCCGACAGCACCTCGCTGATGGTCACCGCTTCACCTGCGGCGACGCGGCCACCGGTGACATGCTGATTCCAGGTCGCCAGTTGGCTGACAATCCAATCGCCACCCTCGGCGAGTGTATCGAGCACGATGCGAGTGGGATCGCCATGTCCATGATCGTGGTGAGCAACCTTGTTCGACCCCTCGAAGGCTCCCGAGAATCCACCACCTGCCGCTGCGATGAGAAAACAGAACACGAACAGTGTCGCCACCGGCAGGCCGAGAAAAGTAGACACAGTCAACCCCAGCGCGGCGATGAACCCACAACGGATCCACAGCAATATCTGGGACCGGATCAAGGTAGCCAGATGAGTTCCATCCGGAACGCGAAGTTGGATCGCATCGGCGCCGCTCCAGATCACAGAGGGGATGCGAACATCCTCATCGACGGCGCCGAGAAACTCCATCGAGATGACGATCTCCTGCTCACCGTCGAGGGCTTCTGGCAAGGATATCCGGGATCTCAACCCGTTGCGGATCAGGATCTCCTGCGAGGTGGCTCCCACGTGAACTCTCATGCGAGCCCGCTGGGATCGATGCGCCCTTCCCATCGATGGTCGAAACGCCAGTTCGGTCCCTTTGCTCAGCCCTGGCGAATAGTTGAAGTGGTAATCGGAACGACCGCCCATGAGCACACTGCGAGACAGCCTTTCGAGCCGCGAGTGTGCCGCTCGAATCGCTTCTTCATGATCGAGGCGACCCCAGCCAGCAGGATCTTCCAGCTGCTGAAACGCCAGGTATTGCTCGACCTCTTCCGGTGTCACATGCAGTTGCTCTGGCTTCACCAGCGAAACCGCAGGAGAGTCCAGCAACACCGTGGCACTACCGGAGACCTGCCCCGAAATCAGCACCAGCATCAAGGTAGCGGGAAGCAACATCGAAAAGCATGCGGCCAGCAACCCCAGCCACTTACCCGGTAACACCGACCACCTTGCCCCTGGCGATACGACCAGAAACCGCATTCTGCCCGTCACGATCTCATCGCATAGACTTCCGCAAGCCATCAGTGATGTCAGCAGGATCAAGACGATGGAAATCCACAGCTGGCCATAATCGAGCACGATCTGAAGACTGGCAGCCGCATCGGAGTTGTCCTCCACTAGCAGCGGCAAGAGTGCCAGTCCGGCGAAGAGAATCATGCCTCCTACGGGCAAAATTCCACGGCGCCACCCCTCAGCCAGCAACGTACGAGCGATGGCGAAGATCGAACCTTCCTGCCATCTGGTTCTCTGAAGTGCCAAGACCACAACTGCCATCAAGATCCAGGCCAGGATTGCCATCAGCAACGGCATCAGGGGGTCCCCCCATGGCCACCCAGGAAGGGGGGAAGTTGGCCACCCGTTCCAGCACCGGAGGTCGTCTCTCCGCTATCGCGAGCCTCTTCCACCGTTTCCAGAAATTTCTCCTCCAGGCTCCTGGATCCTGGTCCGACCGAGATCACCTCTACCCCTGCTTCCTCGATGCTCTGACGAACAGTGGCGAGTACCGTCTCGTCCGGGCGTGATGTGGTCCACAAGGTGCGATCATCTCTGGCCAGGATCTCCTCGATCGACCCGGAGGACTGAACCTTGCCTCCGTACAGGATGGAGACACGATCACAAACCTGTTCCACGTCAGCCAGAAGGTGACTGCTGATGAGCACAGTTTTTCCCAGTTTCCGGAGACTGATGATCCAGTCCTTCACCTGCCTGACCCCGAGGGGATCGAGTCCATTGGTGGGCTCGTCGAGAATCAGCACCTCGGGATCGTGGATCAGCGCCTGTGCGATTCCGATGCGGCGCTGCATCCCCTTGGAGTAATCGCCGATCTCCCGGTGAGCTGCGTCTTGCAGCCCGACCATCTCGAGCAAGTCAGAGATCCTCCCCTTTCGCTCCCTGGCAGGTACTCGGCACAGACTCGCAGAAAGGTCCAGCATCTCGGCACCGGTGAGGAAGGGATAGAACACCGAATCCTCGGGAAGATAGCCGATGCGATTCTTACTCTGGGGAGTTCCGGGGGGAGTTCCCAGCACCGAGACGGTGCCAGCACTCGGGAACAGCAATCCAAGCAAGATCTGGATGGTCGTCGACTTGCCCGATCCATTCGGACCCAGCAAGCCATACACCTCGCCCGAATGGATGCTGAGGTCGATACCCCGCAGAGCCTC
>JAYZBV010000077.1:0-75318 GCA_036338595.1 Planctomycetota bacterium
GATGATCATTCCGGTCGAGGGCGATTACACCTTCGGGATCGCGGTCAGTCCCGATGGGGACAAGATCTACGCCGCCAACAGCGGCTACCCCGGTCCCGCGATCGCGAACACCGTGAGCGTGATCGAGTTTCCGGCAGGGATGGTGAGCGGTCGCTTCGTCCGCGGAGATGCCAACGCCGATGGCGTGATCGACATCGGCGATCCGATCGCTCTGCTGGGATTTCTGTTCGGAGGAGGGGTCCTCAACTGTGCGATTGCCGGCGATACCAATGACGATGAACTGCTCGACATCGCCGATCCCATCGCACTCCTCGCAGCGCTCTTCTCCGGCGCGCCGGAGCCCCCGGCACCGAGCAGTTGTGCGGCAGATCCGACGGCAGGAGGTCTCTGCTGTCTCGCCGGCTGCGCACCCTGATGGGCGCTGCTCAGGAGGCGGATTCTCGATCCTGGATCAAACTTTCAATTTCTTGCTGAAGTTTTCCGAGGATCTCATCGTAGGGGAAAGCACCGAGACTCTCTGCCCCGCGCTTGAGGTTGACGAAACTGGGAGCGCACCACAGGCCGAGATCGGCGTCATCGGTTTCTCCCGGGCCATTTACCCGACACCCCATCACGGCGATGGTGATGTCGTGAGTGGAGTACTGCTCGGAGAGTTGCTTCACATCTTGAGCGAGATCGACGAAGGCCTCGTTCTCGACCCGAGAACAGGAGGGACAGGAGATGATGTTGGGGCCGGAACGCTGGTATTGAACAACGCTGCGAACGCGGCCGGCTGCGATGTCCTTCAGGATCTGATGTCCTGTATCGACCTCCTGGTACTTGAGTTCATTGGGAAGAGTCAGAGAAACGCGGATGGTGTCACCGATCCCCTGGGAGAGCAGTTGTTCGAATGCGACGCGCGTCTTGATGATTCCATCGGGGGGAAGGCCGGCCTCTGTGACTCCAAGATGCAGAGGAACATCAGGTCGTTCGGCAGCAAATTGTCGGTTGGCGGCGATCACCAGGTCCGGATCCGAATCCTTCAGGGAGACGACATATCGCTCAAATCCGATGGAGTCGAGGAACTCCACATGTTCCAGCGCGCTCGCCACCATCGGTGAAACAGAATCCCCCGCGGGCCAGGAATCTACCTTCGCCGGATCGACCGATCCACAGTTGACTCCGACCCTCAGGGCGGTGTCCGAGTCAGATGCCCAGCTGGCAATTCGCTCGACCTTATCCTGCCAGCAGACGGATGGTTCGTGGTGGTGGAGGTGGCCAGGGTTGTAGCGGATCTTGGCGACATGCGGGGCCAGGATCCTGGCCAATCGCCAGTTCTCTTGCAGGTCGACACAGATATTGGCATCGACCTGTTGGGCGATTTCGTTGGCTGCCTCGGCGTCCTTCTTTGAATCGACGGCGAGCCGTACGATTCCGGCACCTGCTTTCGAGAGCATCTGGGCCTGCCTGGCAGTGGTCACGACATCCCTTGTCGAGGTGGCACACATGCTCTGTACGACGATCGGGTGAGGGCCCCCGAGCGAGGTGGTCCCGACCTGGATCGAGCGAGTGTCGTTTCGTGGCAGCAGATCGTCAGTGCGCAAGAACCCTCCTGTTGGCTCGTGGGACACGATGCCCCGCTGCAGATGGTCTACCAGGCGGGAGGCATCAGCAAGCAGAACAAACGAGACCGATCGCGCTTCCAGAGCATCGAACTGGACTGCGCCGCCGACGGCTCTGGAGTATGCTGTGAGTGACCAGCAGCCAGGCAGGGGGGAAATGTGCGCATCGATCGAATCGGACGATTGTCAGCAATTCCGCTGCTACTCAGTGTGCTTCTGTGGCTATTTCCTGGCCAGACCCAGGGCCCTGCAGACTCACCCGATGCGATCGGTAGCATCGATGTCTGGCATCCGGGCATCGAGTTACCGCTGATGGGCCTGGCCAGCTCGCTGCTGATCATCATCGTGCTTCGAGGCCAGGATCAACTTCAGGCGCGTGCTCACCGAAGCTGGTGAAGTGCCCGCAACTCGAGCGGGCGACGTGCGGAAGATGCCTGTGCACCTCGTCAGCGGCTGTTCGGGGCCACCTCTGTCAAGGGTTCCTGAATTGACGATTTCATGGTCAAATAGACGGGTTCAGCGATTTACCCCCCCATTCGGGTTCCGTGGCATGGCTGTCACGATGGGGTCGGTCGAGAACGAGTCCTTCCCGGGTGTGATGATTCCCATGTGTGATCAGTGTCTTCGGAGGGACCAGGATCTGAAGCGGATTCTCCATGCAGATGCCGTGAAGATCTTGAGGAGGTGTCGGTGATGACGACAGCACGACGGCCGATCAGGCTTCCGGTGATGACTCATCTGGTCTGGGTCATTTGTCTGGGCATCTCCTTCTGCTTCCCTTCCGATGTGCAGGCCCAGTTCAGTGAGCCCATCCTGCTCACCGATGGGATCGATGCCGTCTCCGATGCGCAGATCAATCTGGACACCAGTTGTCCCGGTTGCTCACCGCAACAGGTTTCGCTCTGTGCCAGGTCCAGCGATCAGATTCACTTCAGTGGTACCTTGCTCCAGTTCGAGACGATGATATCGGCCCTCGACTCCGCCAATGAGGTCGGATCACCCTCTCTGACCCAGGGATTTGCGGCGCATTACCTCATCACTCTCGACGAGGGGGTGTCTGGCGGGCCAAGAACCATCTACCTGATAGAGAGTTTCGCAACGGGGTTTGGAGATCCCGTGCAGATCAGTTCCTCAACGGATGATTGCCATGACTCCGACATCGAGATTCTCGACAGTGGGCACCGGGTCATCAGCTGGACCTGTTCTGGTGCCAGTGGTGACAGTATCTGGATGAAGTATGGCGAGAGTCCAGCGGCAGAAGTTGGACCTGGAGTGGCGAGCCAGGTGCTTTCCGTGGGTGGCGATGCCACCTTGATCGTTTGGCTCGACGGATCGGTGCTGCGTGCTCGTCAGGTGGATTCTGGATCGATGGGGATGGCCTTTGATCTCTACGATATGCTCATCGTGCCGTTGCACTGGAGTATAGAGTCGGATGCTTCTGGCAATCTCCTGATCGCTACTCTGCTCGATGATCAACTCTTGCTCCTCGAGGGATCGACTTCAGGCGGCATCACCAGCCAGCAAGTGATCAGCAACCGAGGAACAGGCACTTCACATCTAACCTTCACCAGCCTGTCGCAGCAGCGGTACTGCATCTCGTGGATTCAGGCCGGCATGATCCAGCGTCACTCCCTTCGGCCGGATGGATCCATCTCGACGGATGCACTGGATTTCATCGAAGGAGATCCCCAGGAAGTAGAAGTGGCGATAGATGCCGCCGGCAACGAGCACTTCATGGTGATCTCCGATGGTGAAGCGTGGTACACGCATGATACGCCTGCACCCACGGCTGACTTCGTCATCACCAGCGATGACGATGGAATCGCAGATCACACCGTCTCATTTCATTCCGACAGTACCGGAATGATATCGAGTCACCTCTGGGATTTTGGTGATGGGGAGTTCAGTTCCATGCCCCAGGGAGAGCACACCTATGTTGAGCCAGGGAACTACATCATCTCGCTGACGGTTACTGGACCCGGAGGTACCGATACGATGGTGTCCTCCGGTCCCATCGTGGTCGCTCCTCCTGCAACTTCGATGGCTCTAGCCGACATCGAGGTCTTTGCCGGGCAACCTGTGTTCCATCCGGTTCTTGGAACACATGAAAACTTCCTTCAGGGGTATCAAATTGCGCTTCGATACGATGCCACGATTCTCGACATGGCAGAGATCTCCCTGGAAGGGACCCAGGCTCAGGCGCTGATGCCGGAGTTCTTCATCACACAGATCAATCCAGCTGGTATCGACTCGACGATGTATCTGGCAGTCATCTTTGATACATTGCCGCCCTTTGATGGCAGGATGATGGAACCAGGTACTAATCAGACGCTTTGCACTCTTGACTACACCGTCCAGTTTGGGTTTCCCATGGGAACGTCGACGCAGATGACCTTCGCCGATGGAGTCGGAGATCCACCGATAAACACCATCTACGCCATCGAAGGGGGACTCTCCGAGGCTCCTTATCTGATCCATGGCACCGTGACCATCTCGCAACAACCGCAGTTCCTGTTTGTCCGTGGGGATGCGAATTACAACCAGTCCGTCAATATTGCAGATGCCATCTTCCTGCTCGATTACCTGTTCATCGGAGGGGTTTCGAGCGTGTGTCCCGATGCTGCAGATTCCAACGACGACGGTTCGCTCAACATCGGAGACGCCATCAATCTGCTGAACTTTCTCTTTGCAAATGGCGAGACCATTCCCTACCCGTACCCAGGTTACGGCATTGACCCGACACCCGATGGACTCGCCGATTGCCTCCCCTGATCTGAGATCCCGCTTCGGATTCATTCTGGAAGCACATGAAGTAGTTCCCACCCTCCTGGCCATTGCCTGTGCCCGATCCGTCTATATCAGCATGTCAGAATCGAGATCTGGTCCGTGTCAGAATTGCTGTTCCTCTGGAACAGTAGCGACTCCCTGTATCTAATACGGTCCCGGAACCGATTCGTGGAGGATCGGTTCCTCCGGCAAGGAGGATCAGAGTGAAGTTTCTGCGCAGCCATCTGATGGGCAAATGGATGGAGCCGGAAGAGGATTCCGGAGTTCATGTCATCGATCCAACCACCGAGGAAACGCTTGCGGCAGTGAGCAGTGCTGGAGTTGATTTCAAGGCAGCCGTGGACTATGCACAACTCGAGGGTGGAAGAGCGCTGCGTGAGATGACATTTGCCGAGCGCGGTGAGTTGCTCATTGCGATGTCAAAAGCGATCCACAGCAGGCGAAACGAACTGCTGGAGTTGTCGATGCGGAGCTGTGGGAGTACGCGCAAGGACTCCAAGTTTGACATCGATGGGGCTACCGGGACGCTGTACCACTACGGCGCTCTTGGAAAAGAACTCGGGGAAGCGCATAGACTTGCGGATGGTGAGGGAGAGCCGCTGGGGCGTAGTGCCATCTACTGGGGTCGGCATGGGCGTGTTGCAAAAGATGGTGTTGCTGTTCACATCAACGCTTTCAATTTTCCAGCCTGGGGATTTGCCGAGAAGGCTGCAGCCGCGATCCTTGCCGGGATGCCCGTCATCACCAAACCTGCTTCCAGCACATCCATCGTTACCGAGAGTTGCATCGAGGCAGTGGTGGAATCCGCTGTACTACCCGATGGAGTGCTGGGGTTGATCTGCGGATCGATCGGCGACCTGTTCGACCACCTGACCGGTCAGGATGTGGTTGCGTTTACAGGATCTGCAGCGACGGCGTTTCGCATCCGATCGAATGAGAATCTGCTGCGGCAGTCCACTCCGATCAATATCGAGGCCGACAGTCTCAATGCGGCCATCCTGGCTCCGGATGTGGAGCCAGGCAGTGAACTGTGGCGCCTCTTCGTCAGGGAGGTGACCAGGGAAGTGACGCAGAAGAGTGGCCAGAAGTGCACTGCAGTGCGGCGAATTTTGGTGCCGCACGACAGCATCTCGGATCTTCATCGAGACCTCTGCGAGGAACTGGCGACCAGGGTGGTTGGAAACCCCTTCGAAGAAAGCGTCAACGTGGGTCCGCTGGCAACATCGGATCAACTCAGCAGCGTGTTGGAGGGAACGGCAAGTTTGCGCGAGGTGGCCGATCTTGTCGCTGGAAGTGGCGAGAGGGTGGAGGGCATCGGTGCAGAGCCGGGCAAGGGTTATTTCTTCGCTCCGACCCTGCTGCAACTCAGAGATGGTGATTCCGATGACCTCATTCATGACCTCGAGGTGTTCGGCCCTGTCTCGACGATTTGTCCCTACGACGGCGAGGCTGCCACGGCGGCCTGTCTCAATAGCAAGGGCAAGGGGACGCTGGTGACCTCCGTGTACAGCGATCAGGAGCAGTGGACCTTTGATCTTCTGCGGCGCTGTGGAGCATGGAGTGGACGCTTCTACCTGGCCTCGGAGAAGATGATCAGCCAGGCACCAGGATCGGGAGTGGCGTTGCCGCAGTCGGTGCACGGTGGTCCCGGAAGGGCGGGTGGTGGCGAGGAACTGGGCGGGATCAGAGCTCTCGATCTCTATACCCAGCGTGTCGCATTACAGGGATCCCGTCGATCCGTGGAAAGTTTCCTGTCGGAGCGGTAGCACTCGAAACAGACACAGCGCGGACGCAGCCTCCAACTGGCGTGAGAATGCGGTCAACAGAACAGCCTGTAGACCCTCTGGGGCCTACAGGCTGTTTCCGAAGTATCCGATCTGTTGACGATCCGCGGCGTTACTTCTTTGCTTCCTTCTCGGCGCGGAACTTCGCGACCAGTTCCTCCTGTACATCCCGAGGTGCCGAAGCGTAACAATTGAACTCCATGGTGAACTCTGCCTTGCCCTGGGTTACTGACCGCAACGCAGTTGCATAACCAAACATCTCGGCGAGAGGGACATCAGCATCGATACGAACGAAGCCCTGCTCATCCACGGTGCCGTTGAGAACGCCTCGCCGTTGAAGCAGTGTTCCGACCATGTCACCCTGGAACTCCGTGGGTCCTTCGAGGCTCACCGTCATCACCGGTTCAAGGACCTCTGGCTTCCCGGACATGTATTTTTCACGGAAGCAGCCACGGGCTGCAGCCTGGAACGCCATGTCGGATGAATCGACATTGTGGTATGCGCCGTCCATCAACACGACCTCGAGTCCATCGATCGGAGCCCCGATCAGCAACCCGGTATCGAGACTCTGAGAGAAGCCCTTCTGTACCGATGGGATGTACTCCCGCGGTATATTTCCTCCCGTGACCTTGCTATCGAAGGAGTACTCACCATCTTCACTCGGCGCCATGGTTCCGATGATCCTGCCGAACTGACCCGATCCACCGGTTTGCTTCTTGTGTGTGTAATCAAACTCGACCAGGCGGGTGATTCGCTCACGGAAGGCGACCTGCGGGGCACCGACCTCGACCTCTGCCTTGAACTCCCGCTTCATTCTCTCGACATAGACTTCCAGGTGAAGTTCTCCCATTCCAGAGATGATGGTTTCACTGCTGGCTGGATCAAAGGCGACCCGGAAGGTCGGATCTTCCTTGGTGAAGCGCTGAAGCGCCTTGGACATGTTATCTGTGGCTTGTCGGTCGACCGGCTTCACCGCAAGGTGAATCACCGGTTCCGCAACATGCATCGACGAGAGAACAAATTCCGTTCCCTGGGAACGGAAAGTATCTCCGGATGCACAATCGATTCCGAACAGGGCAACGATGTCTCCCGCACCAGCTCGGTCGATTTCGTCCATGTTGTCGGAGTGCATTCGAACGATCCGACCCAGTTTCACCTTCTTGCCGGTACGAGCGTTGTAGACGAACTCGCCCTTGACCAGTTCCCCCTGGTAAACCCGCACATAGGTCAACTGTCCGTAAGCGCCATCTTCCAGCTTGAAGGCGTAGCAGAGCAGTTCATCATCATTACTGTTGGTGACGGGGATGGTATCTTCCTCGTCATCCTGGTGGATTGCGATGTTCTCGACATCGGTGGGGCAGGGGAGGAATGCGTTGACTGCGTCCATCAGCGGTTGAACACCCTTGTTCTTGTATGCGGACCCACAGAACACCGGGCACAATTCCAGTGAGATGACTCCCTTACGAGTGGCTTCGACGATCAACTCCTCGGTGACTTCACCCTCGAGCATCGCTTCCATCAGCTCATCGGAGAACATCGAGATGGCATCGAGCATCACTTCTCGGCGGTGATCTGCCTCCTCCTGCATTTCCGCTGGGATTTCGTCAATGCGAACTGTCTCTCCGTTGTCACCTTCGAAGTAAAGTGCTTCCATCCGGATCAGATCGACGACCCCCTTGTGATCATTTTCCAATCCGATCGGAAGCTGGAACATCACGGAGTTGAGACGCAATTTTTCGCGGAGTTGGTCACAGACCTTGATCGGGTCAGCTCCTGTGCGGTCGCACTTGTTGACAAATGCGAGTCGGGGCACATTGTAACGTCGCATCTGGCGGTCGACGGTGATCGACTGGCTCTGAACGCCGGAGACGGCACAGAGGATCAGGATCGCTCCATCGAGCACTCGCAGGGCTCGTTCTACCTCCACGGTGAAATCGACGTGTCCCGGTGTATCGATGATGTTGATGTGCTTGTCGTTCCACACGAGATATGTCGCTGCAGACTGGATGGTAATGCCACGTTCGCGCTCTAGGTCCATCGAGTCCATGGTGGCACCGACTCCGTCTTTTCCTCGAACCTCATGGATGGCGTGGATCCGGTCGGTGTAGAAAAGGATTCTCTCGGTGAGTGTTGTTTTTCCACTGTCGATGTGGGCGCTGATGCCGATGTTGCGCATCTCGCGGATGTCTAGGCTCATTCCAATTTCTCCTCGGGACAGGGTCCCGTTAGTTGCTGGCTCGTTCCAGCCCGGCAGCGTCCCTGCAGGGCACGAGACTCGCTCTGGGAGCCTCGAACCACGAGGATAGCGTTGAGGTGCTTGCGTGTAGACAGATTCTGAAGGGAATGATCGAGGGAATCATCCGCAGCGAAATCGCCCCCGAAGGTAGCAAATGTGGGCCACAGCAGTGCTTGCGGCCTCCGCGGCAGGTCAGGAACAGGGATCAAGAATCCTGGGATCGGGGAGGGATGGGCCAGCGATCGGCGGGAAGTACGTTTTTACCGCTCGAAGCAGGCTGATAGCGCAACTCCGAGAGCGGCGAGTCGTTGAGGATGGGGCCTTCCAGCAATCGGACCGCGTCTGCCTCCGTGACCCCGCAGTACCAGGTTCCGTCGGGCTCGATGGCGACCATCGGGCCATGCCCACACTGTGCGAGGCAGCCCGACTTGACGATGCGGATCCTGTCCTGGAGTCCAGCTCGGGTCACTTCCTGGCGCAAGGCATCGCAGGTATCGAGCGATCCCTGTCGAGGACAACTTCGTCCATGGACACAGACGAACACCAGTTTCTGGTAAGGGCGAGCCACCGATCTACTCTTCGTGCAAGAGTCGGTTGATGATGGTGCGATACAGACCCTCATCCCAGAACATCGGGTCGATCACCTCCCACTGAATCAAACCATCTGCATCGATGGCCAGAAGCAGCGTGCCGCCGTGAGATCCAAGGTGCCGTTCGATGACTCCGGCTTCCTGTCCCGGTTGCACACCATAGGCCCAGCCGAGTAGGTGCTTGTTAGCGATGGCCGCCATCGAGGCGGCTTCCCTATCAGCACGCTCCTTGCGCAGGACGGAACTGATCCAGACGACACGAAGGCCGCGGGATGAGTATTCAAGTTCCAGTTTTTTCAGCAATGCGATGAACCGGGCCTGGCGGCCACCTGCGCGACTCGAATCGCACAGAAGTCGCAATTCGATGGTCTTGTCCGGATCCATCTCCGGGGGAGGTTGAACCCACTGCAATCCATCGAGTGGCGGGGCTTTCTTTCCGTGCAAGACATCGACGCGCTGCGCCATCGGGATCGACTGGAAGTCGAGATAGGTCTTTGTTGCCATCGAGATCACTTCGCCACTGTTGATCCTTGTGTTGAGCGAATCGTTGAAGTCGAGAAACGCCCTCAATGCCAACTGACGCTCACCCAGTGCGAGCTGGTAGAAGCCTTCATAGAACCCGGCACGATCCGCGATCAGCCGGAAGTCGTTTTCCTTGCCGGTGGGAACTCGCCACTTTGCTTCGACACCTGGAATGGAGATGGCTCCCCCCGATGCTCCGGCTCGTAGCACCGGTCCCCAGAGGCGCCATAGATCCCTGCCCTTCCTGAGCAGCCCCAGGTGGCGATGCGCCTTGTGGGTGAAGTAGACCAGATGTGGCAGGAATGGTGACCGAGGATGTTTCGCGAGTGTTTCGTTCCCCGCCTTGAGCATGTCACTGTAGCGTTCTGCAATCTCCAGAGATTCGATCAACTTGATTCGCATCTCGTTGACGTCTTCCAGAGACGTGTCGAGTCGGAGTGCTCTCATGAACGCATCTGCAGATCCAGATGGGTTCCGCATCTTGAGCAAGCAATCTCCAAGCAAGACCTCGAGCCGGCAGCGAAGACTCGGTTTCATCTCTGTTTCGAGTGCCTGCCTGGCCAACATTTCGACCTCGACGAGATACGTGAACTGTTCACTGAGGCGCTGCTCTGACGTCAGGGGCGCTCCAAATATCTTTGCTTCCTCATTCAACTCGCCAACATGGCGGTCGACATTGAGCACCAGCATCCGGCCCAGATCACAGAAAACGCCTGGATGGTCAGTTCCATCGGGGTGATCAGAGACATACTTGCGGCCGGCGGCGATCCCTTCATCCAGGATGAGAAAGATCCGGGGCAAGTCATCGCGCTTGAGGGTTCGGGGGTCGGGGATCGACTGCAGCTTTTCGTGTACGTACTGCGCCAGTTCATCGGCGGATTTCTCGTCGAGATGGCTTGCGACCGTCTTTGACGGGTCTTGAGGGTTGGCAGTTGTTTGTCCCTGTCCAGGTAGACACAGCAGGACAAGCAGCAACATGACCATCGACAGCATGACCATCGACCCGGGGAATATCTTCCTACCGGTGAATCGATGTGAATCGTCTCCACGGCAACGGCGCAGTTCCATTTAATAACCTTCCAGTCGGCCAGACAGCGATCGAGGGGGGAATGGGGCGCTCCACCTTGGCCACGGTCTCCAGGCAGGATTATTCCCATGAGCATGGTATCACATCGGCACGATTGTTCGGAACGGAGCTGAACTCATGTGGCCAGGAAGTCGGTCCAATAGCTGAACAATTCTGGACCTCGATGGTACGATGATGCGTGTCAGGGAGATTCAAGGCCCGACGGGCGAGAGATCTGGACCCGAGTGAGAGGTACTGGAGATGATTGCGTCAATCCCATTGTTATTGCTGTCGCTGCTGCTTCTGCCGCACCAGGAAGTTCCCACAGACCAGGAAGCTCCCGCCGCCGGCGAGCAACCCGCTGCAACAGAAGAGAAAACCGACATTTCACCCATCGCCCCGGCGATCTCACTGCTGGGAAACGATCATCCAGCGATGGTGCTCCCGGATACAACGGGCAAACTCTTCGATCTCGCCACTCTCTCCGACAAGATCGTGGTGGTGGAGTGGACCCAGCCTGATTGTCGATTCACACGTCGCCTCTACGCTCAGCACCGTATCATCCCGATGATCCGTCGCTGGGGTAAGCAAGATGTGAAATGGGTCAGCGTCAATTCGACCTTCTATTCCCATCCGGAGAAGGTCAAACCCTGGCATGAAAAATACCCGATACAGCACCCTTACCTGCTCGATCAGAAGGGTACGGTCGCAGAAGCGTTCGGGGTCAAGATCTGTCCCACCTACCTGGTCCTCAACAGGGGCAAGGTCGTCTACCACGGTGCCATCGACGACGATGTGTGGGGGAGGAACGCAGGACGAATACTGTACCTCGATGAGGCGATCCGCCTCTCGGTGGAGGGCCTTGAGGTGGAGAACCCACTGACTCGTGCCTATGGCATGGAGATCCGTACTCGCCGACTCGAGGATATTCGCAGAGCGGCCCTCGAGAAGGCGCGCGCAGAGGTGCAGGTTCCGAAGCAGCCGAAGTCTCCTGATTCCGGAGGCGACGGCCGCTGATCGGGTCCTGGCGAGAAGACCATCGCAGCCGTGCCGAATCCTGCACCCATCGATGTGGCTCACCTTCTAGATGCTTCCCCACCCGAGTGCCGGCGGCTATCCTGCCCGTGGATCGGCTCTCGCCAGCGTCCGATCCGGGGGGGAAGTTTCGTTGCTCCACTGGCTCGGGTTCCAATTTGAACATCTCTGGGGGCCGATCCGGCTGCTCCAGTCTCACCTGGTCCTCTGCACCCTGGGTGCGCTGCTGGCTGCAGTGGGGTCATTTCTTGTCATGCGCCGCTGGCTCGGCACGCTGCCGTGCGATCGAGGACGCGAGCACGCAGCCGAGTCGATCGATTCGATCGGCAAGCCGACCGGCGCGGGATCTCTCTTCATCCCTGTCACGGTTCTGGTGGCGTTACTCGTGGCACCGTGGGATCCCTATCGTGCCGTGATCCTGCTCGGTGTGTTGCTGGCGATGGGCGCAGGATTTCTCGATGACTGCAGTCCAGATGCCTGGGGCAGGTTGAGCAAGGGACTCATCGACCTGTTCATCTCGATGGGTGTGGCGTGGGCGATGATCGGCGGAGAGTCCAGCATGGAGATCTGGCTACCCTTCTTTGCACCGAAGATGGGGCAAGAGGCGTTGCTCGATGGAACCGCCGGGATGCTGGCACCGATCCTCTGCGAGCCGTGGTTGTACGGAGTGATGGCCACGATGCTTCTCTGGTTCTCCATCAATACCACCAACTGTACCGATGGGGTCGATGGACTCTCAGGTAGTTTGCTGGCGCTCGCTTTTCTCTGCCTCGGTGGGGTCCTGTACGGGGTTGTCGGGCATGTTGACTCTGCCCACTACTTGTTGGTGCCCTTCTACGAGGATGGAGCCAGTTGGGCTGTCATCGTCGCAACGACACTGGGTACTCTCGCCGCCTACCTCTGGTTCAATGCATATCCTTCTCAGTTGTTGATGGGAGATGCGGGTTCGCGCGCCCTCGGACTTCTTCTGGGCGTCTTCGTGCTGGCGACGGGGAATCCATTCCTGCTGCTGGTTGTGGCACTGCTGATCCTCGCCAATGGGGGCACAGGGTTGTTCAAGGTCGGATTCATCAAGTTCCTTCGCATCCGCGTCCTCGAGAGTATTCGCTGCCCGCTTCACGATCATGTCAGGGAGAACTGGGGCTGGTCCAACACCCAGGTGCTGGTGCGATTCGTGATCTTGCAAGCGGTGATGGCGCCGATGCTGATCGTGATCCTGTTGAAGGTACGCTGACGCGCAACTCCTATTTGATGTGCTCGCCAGATCTTGATGGAGCGGGTTGGTCTCGAATCATTATTGGCACAGATCCACGATGGTACGGATCCACGCTGGAATCGCGCCGACTTCCGGACAAAAAAAGCCCCCGGACGCTGAGCGTCCGGGGGCTTTTTCAGGTGACCTGCGGTCGGTTCTAGTAATCGACCTGACGGAAGGTTCCACCGTTCATGGCGGCGAGGTTGACGTAAAACTGCTCTTCACCGGTGTAGAAGGAACTGGTGAAGTAGATGGTGTGAACCGGCAGGTTTTCGAAGTTGGCTGCCGTGATCGACTCCATGCAGATGTCAGCGTAGTTGCCTCCACCCGATCCGTTGCAGTACGGCTCACGGGCTCCGCAGATGATGACCTGCTTGTGAGCTCCCGGAGCTTGCTGGGCGAGGCCGAGGCCAGCCAGCGCTGCATCGAGAAGACAATGGTTCTCTATCGGAGCCAGGGTGCCGAGCCAGGCCTGCGCCGAAGCCTTGTGCGGTGCCGAGGCGTGACAGCATTCCGGACGCCAGATGTAGGTTGTGGAGTTGTATGCGACGATCGCAAAATCTACAGACGCCGATAACTGGTTCAGGGTCGCAGAAACTTCCTGGCGGATCATGTCGAAGATGACGGTCTCTCCGCAGAAGCCATACGCAGGAACGATGAAGACGAAGCAGTCTCCCTCGAACTCACTACCGTAGAAGCGGATCGCTTCCGGGGCATCTTCTTCATCATCGTCCTCACCCGCTCCACCCGCTGGAAGATCCAGAGGCTTACGCGCTGCTCCGATATCGTCTGCAGAGTAGACGGTGCCAATGGCCACCGGAGCAAAGATGAACAGCAAGGCGATCAGTAAAATGCCGCGAGTTTGCTTCGACAAATCGAGCCTCCTCTCGAGAGGGGTCTTCCCGGATCAACCGACTTGAGTCGTCCGGCATCCTGAAGGACGCCAGCAAGCCAGAATTCCCCCATGGAATCTCTGGGACATACCGTGCCCTCTCGGTTACGGCCCCAGTGTACGGGAGGGTGCCAGAATTTGCCACTACTAGTCAGGAGCCCACCTCTTGTGCCCTGGGAGGGGTGGGTTTACCGTTGGGTGGCTTACCATGAGAGTGCTGGAATCGCTCCAGGTGAGCCCATCCTGGACACATTCGGGCTAAATTGCCCTGAGGAGAGCTCTGCATGATTAATGTTCCCATCCCGGTCACTGTTTCCCGTCGGGTGCTGGTCCTGATGCTGATGGTGGGGGTCCTGCTGATTCCCGGGCTATCGTTTGGCGTCCAGGATGGCGAGGAAGAGGTCGAGAATCCGTCTGCCAAGGCAGTCTGGAAGGTCGACCGTGTGCGTGGAGCTGAGTCAGTCCAGTACGAGGTAACGATTTTTCAGATCCCGGCTCCCGGTGGAAATCGCTGGGTTTGGCGAGCCATCGCTTCCGACGGGAGTTACCCGGGTGGATTCCCCATTGGATCGATGCTGATCCAGGGCAGTGGCAATCCTCGCCCGGAACTGTTTGATCCGCTTTCTCCCGGAGTGATGGAGATGTTGCTCTCTGTTCACGGCGCAGGATCCCAGGGGGAGGGGCTCGGCTGGGCCGATGGAACCTCGATTGGCCTGAGGCGTCAGATTCCCGTCGAGCGCACCGAAACGATGGATGCCGAGGGCAGAGTGACTCAGGTCGGAGTTCTTGCCGGGGGTACGACGCAGATCCGAGGCGGTTCCCGGGCTCTGAAGTTGAGCGAGTTCCAGGAGACGCTGCTGCTCGGGACAGGCGGTTCCCTGAAACAGGCCGAATGGACCGCGACCCTGCTACGGGGAAGCGAGGAATCTGTCACCACCGAGAAGCGGGTTCTGCGAGTCGAACGCCTCGAGGCGGGGCTGATCGAGGAAGAGGAATCGAAGCAAGTTCAGGAAGGTTACGAGTTCCTGGCTCCTGTGGTGCGCGTGCTTCGAAAGGGGATGTCACTGGCAGCGGTGGAACTTGCCGAGACGATGTTCGAGAAGGGACGTAAGGACCACAAGCGAGGACCTCTTGGCGAGGTCGTGGAAGAAGTGGCCAGTCTTCTCAAAACGAGCAAGAAGGTCGCTTCGCAGCCCCTCGATCCAGATGTTCGAGCCAGGAAGATGTTTGGAAAGCCAGCCCCCGACTTCACCCTCGACGACCTGGAAGGGAAGTCAGTGAGCCTCTCTGACTACAGGGGCAAGACCGTGATGGTTGCCTTCTGGGGTTATTCGTGAGGGATCTGCCGTGCGGAGTCTCCGCACCTCAGCAAGATCCAGAAGGAGTTTCGCAGCAAGGATGTGGTGGTTCTGGCAATAAATGCCGACAACGATGGTCGCGGAAGAATTCGAGAGTTCGTGGACGAGAATGACCTCCAGCAGCGGATGTTGTTGAGGGGCGATGGAGTCGGATTTCAGCAGTATCATCTGAAGAGACTTCCCACGGTCTACTTCATCGATCGCAAGGGAAATGTAGTTTCGCGAGCACCGGGCTATCAGAGTTATGAGCAACTGGAGAGTTCTCTTCAAAAGGCCCTCAAGAAATGAACTGGTCGGGAATCCTGATTTCTGTCCTGATCGGTTTGCCAGAGGAGCGAGCCATGAATTTGGATACCTTCATGAGGAACAGTGCGTTGGCGCTCTTTTTGGCGGCCACGATGCTCCTCGCCCCGCCCGTGCTGGAAGCCCAGACGGGGATCTGCTATGTCACCAATTTTCTGACCGTATCGGAATCCGATGATGTCATCAGGACGGTGGACCCGGACACACTCGAGGTCATTGCTGAGGTAGCTCTGTCGATTCCAGGTGCGATCGAAATTGATGGTATCCGGGGAATTGCGATTCACCCGACCACCGGAAACTGGTTCATTCTTGCGATGACCTCGTTACCGCCCTCACCCGCGCCGGCTCCCTGGTTGATGGAGTACGACCCCATCAACATCACTATCAATCCGTTGGGCTTCACCGTTCTCGATTTCAACGACCTCGATTTCAGAGAAGACGGTGATCTGCGTGCCATCACCAACACCCTTTCGACAGGCAGTTCAAATTACTGCGAGTTGAGTACCATCACGGGGGGTCCCAGCGATCTCTGTCAGTACCCTGGCAGTGAAGGTGGAGACACCATTGCTCTGGGATCTGGAGATGAGGTGTTCCACGCTTCCGGTGGCTACAGCGTCGGTGGGCCGGCAGAGTTCGAGCGTCCTTCCGCCAGTGGATCGAATAACTGCGACTCCGCATTGATTTCCATCGGTTCGAACCTCTCCTCTGAACCCGTTCGATCGCTGACCTACTGGCCTGATGAGGATGTGTTTCTCTGGGTCCAGGGGGATACAGCAAGATCAGCCTACCTGGTCACCGAAGATGGTGTGGATACCTTCCTCGGCACCTTCGATCACGACGTCAACGGAATCGCATTGATCGAGATCGCAACCCCGTGCCCGCCTGGGGACAATTTCATCCGTGGAGATTGCAATCTCGATATGGGAGTCAATGTTGCCGATGCCGTGTACCTGCTCGGAAGCCTCTTCATCCCCGGAAGTCCGCAGGTGATGTGCGGCGATGCAGGTGACTGCAATGACGACGGCGGCATGAACGTTGCCGATGCAGTGTATCTGCTCGGAAGTCTGTTCATCCCCGGGTCGCCGAGCATCCCGGAGCCGAATATCGTGAACGGTTGCGGCCCCGATCCGACCGATACAGACGCTCTCGACTGCAGCCAAACGGGCTGCTGAGCACCACTTCCTCGAAGCAGGTGTAGCGATGCTCAGGATCGGCTATCCTTCCTCGTCCCCGGTCAGTTCTCATCAGCCGGGGCCCTGGAGGAAACCCGAATGAGTGAAACCGGCAGTCCTTTTCAGTTCCCCGAGCCGATCTCATCCCCCGACTTCCCTGCGCTCGAAGCGCAGATCAGGGATTTCTGGCAAACGAACTCGATTCACCAGAAGGCTCTCGATGCACGTGCAGGTGCCGAGCGATATGTCTTTTTCGAGGGCCCACCCACTGCCAATGGAATGCCGCACCCCGGACACGCTCTGACGCGGGCGATGAAGGATCTGTTCCCTCGCTACCAGACGATGCGTGGACGGCTATGCGAACGGAAGGCGGGCTGGGATACCCACGGGTTGCCAGTAGAGACCGAGGTGTGCAAGGAGATCGGGATCCACTCCAAGGCAGAGATCGAAGAGTATGGCATCGAGCCGTTTGTTCGTCGTTGCCAGCAATCTGTATTTCGATACGTCAAGGAGTGGGAATCGCTGACTCGTAACATCGGATTCTGGGTCGATCTGGATGAGGCCTATGCCACCTACCATCAGGAATATGTCGAGAGCGTCTGGTGGGCCTTGAAACGACTGTTTGATCGGGGCCTCCTCTACCAGGGTGAAAAGATCGTGTGGTGGTGGGCACAGGGTGGCACCGGGCTATCGGCGGGTGAGGTGGGTGAGGGATATCGCGAGGTCGATGATCCGAGCGTGTTCGTTCGGATGCCTCGGTTGAAGGATGACGGCGAACCCGACGGCACCAGTTTCGTGGCCTGGACTACGACCCCCTGGACCCTGCTGTCGAATCAGTTCATCGCAGTGCATCCCGAGGTGACCTACTGTGTCGCTGTCGATGGCGAGACGGGGGAGCGGCTGATTCTGGCCGAGGCTCTCGTGGAGACCCTGGCTGGGAAATTGAAGCGCGAACTGACCATCGAAAAGACGATGCCAGGGGCAGATCTGGTGGGAGCTCGTTACCAGCCTCCCTTCGACAACTACTGGAAAGATCTGGCATCACTGCACGTCTCGAAGCGATCAGGCGCAGAGATGGTGGCGATGTGGCGGGTGGTCGCTGCCGATTTCGTCACGACCGAGAGTGGTACAGGTGTCGTTCACCAGGCTCCCGCCTTCGGCGAGGTGGACCACGACCTTCTCGTCTCTCAGAGGAAAGAACTTGACGATCCAGAACAGCTGCCGCTGCTGTGTGCCGTCGAACCCGATGGATCCTTCTCGAAGATCGCCGGCCCCGACTTCGAAGGACGGTGGGTCAAGGACTGTGACCGTGATCTGATTCGTGCGATGAAGGAAGACGGCACGCTCCTGCACCAGGAGGTGTACCGCCACGACTACCCCTTCTGTCCCCGTGCACGAGAAGATGCACTGATCCAGTTCCCGCGACGCTCCTGGTTCATCCGGACGACAAACTTTGTCGACCAGATGCTCGCCAATAATCAGCAGATTCAATGGCTTCCAGAGCACATCCGAGATGGCCGTTTCGGTAAATATCTCGAATCAAATGTAGACTGGACCCTCTCCCGTGAGCGCTTCTGGGGGACTCCGCTTCCGATCTGGGTCTGCGAGCAGACCGGTCAGATGGAAGCGATCGAAAGCTACGATGAGTTGCTCTCCAAACCCGATGCCACGGGGCAGGAGGTATTCGCTGCTGCAAAGGCAGAAGATCCGCAGCTTGACGATAATTTGAGAGTACATCGCCCCTACATCGATGCCGTGACCTACTCCTCTCCGTTTGCAGAAGGTGCGCGGATGAGGAGGGTCCCCGATGTCATCGACTGCTGGTTCGATGCCGGTTGCATGCCATTTGCTCAGTGGGGATTCCCTCATGGCAATGTTGAACGCTTCACGAGCCAGTTCCCGGCAGACTTCATCAGCGAGGCGATCGACCAGACACGCGGTTGGTTCTATGCGCTGCTGTCCATCTCGACGATTTTGTTTGGACCGGAGGGAGCGGCTCACGGGGACGATCGCATTCCAGAGGAGGTCTTTACAGACTGGCCTCAGCCATTTCGTTCATGCATCGTCCTGGGTCATCTGCTCGGCGAAGACGGCCTCAAGATGTCGAAATCGCTCAAAAACTATCGATCGCCCGACTACATCTTCGAGAAGGAGGGTGCCGATGCGATGCGCTGGTTCTTCTATGCCGGACAGGCGCCGTGGACCAGCCTTCGCTTCCAGGAGCAGCCGATCACGGAGGGGCAGCGTGAGTTCCTTCTGCGGCTGTG
Source organism: Planctomycetota bacterium (assembly GCA_036338595.1). Classification (GTDB taxonomy): domain Bacteria; phylum Planctomycetota; class UBA8108; order UBA1146; family UBA1146; genus QNYK01. The sequence continues at coordinate 18,869 of JAYZBV010000077.1, forward strand.
GAATGTCTATTCCTTCTTCAGCATCTACGCGCGAATAGATGGCTGGAAGCCGAGCGGAGATCTACTCGCGTCACCTGGAGACGAAGTCGAACTGTCAGAACTGGATCGCTGGGTGATGGCAGAGTTGCACGCCACGGTGGACAAGATGCGAACTTCCCTCGACGGTCTCGACAACCTGGGTGCTGCCACTGCACTCAACGACTTCGTCGATGGCCTGTCTAACTGGTATGTTCGTCGAGGTCGAAATCGCTACTGGAGTGAGGGGATGAACCCCGATAAGGATGCGGCCTACTCGACTCTCTATCACTGCCTGGTCACGACGACGCTCCTGGCAGCACCATTTGTTCCCTTCATCACGGAACACCTCTACGGTGTTCTGGTGGGTCCGAGAGGGGATGCGTTTCCAGAATCGGTTCACCTCTGTGATTACCCCGAGTCAGACAGCAACAGGCAAGACGATGCTCTTTGCCACCGGATGGCGATGATCCGTGAAATCGCTTCGCTTGGGCGCTCCTGTAGATCGCGCGAGAAGTTACGCGTCAGGCAGCCGCTTCCAGCGGTACGAATCGTTCTGGCCGATTCGTCGTTGGTCTCGGCATTGGCCTCCGATACCGAGTTGATCTCCGAGGAACTGAATGTGAAGGGTGTCGAATTTGTCGAGGACGCTTCCGAGTATGTCTCCTATGAAGTGAAGCCTAACTTCAAGACGATTGGTCCTCGCTTCGGTTCCGATGCTCGTTCGATTGCTGCGGCGCTGGCACAGCATCCGGATCCGGCATCCATTGTTCAGGCAGCGACCACAGGGGATCAGATTCCGTTACGCCTCGATAATGATCGTGAGGTCCAACTGGAGGCTGCAGATCTCGATGTCAGGGTGAAGCAGAAGGACGGCTGGAGTGCTGCGGAATCACGAGGTGTCGTGGTTGTTCTCTCGACCGAGGTGACCCCTGAACTTCATCGTGAAGGTCTGGTGCGTGAGGTGATCAGTCTTGTGCAGGGGATCCGAAGAGATCTCGACCTCGGATATGATCAGCGGATACGACTCTCCGTGACAACGGAGGGAGACCTCGCCCAGGCGGTCGATGAACATGGCGAACATTTGAAAAAAGAGACGCTGACGGTGGAGATCCTGGCGGAAACTCCAGACAGCGGCGAGTTCCGGGACTTCGAGATCGATGGAACCGCAGTGCGGATCGGTGTCTTTCCCGTCTAGCATCCAGGATGCAGGGTATTGATCCCAATGGGGATGACTGGCGGCGAATTGGATGGGGGCTGCGATGGAGTACTGGCACGACACGATCGAGCAGGCGAGGCAGCACGCAGAAGCGGACCAGCGTCCAGTTCTCATCATCCTGGAGGCCCCCGGCTGACTCGGTTGCAAGCGCCTGGATGCCGTGACGTATCCAGATCCTGATTTCAACAGTGCCATCGGTGAACTGGTCTCAGCACTTCGCATCAATGTCACCGATCGGCATGATGATTTCAGAGATGCGTCGGTGATGACCAGGATCCCCTTCTCGCCTCGGTTTCGATTCTTCAGCAGCGATCAGAAACGATTGTTACGGGACTGGACCGGCTGGTTGCCAACAGCGGAGTTGATCGCCGAGATGCATCTGGCTCGAGCCATCGATCTTCATGACAGGAAAGAGCCACTGCGGGCTGTGGGGGAATACGACCGAGCTCTGCAGGCGGCTCCCGAGGGCCCTGCCGTGGCTGAAATCCTGTACCGCAGGGGTATGGCGGCGTTTCTCGGCAACTCGTTCGACATCGAACTCCTCAAGAAGGACTGGCAGGCCGTCGTCGAGAATCATGCCGGCACCCGCTGGGCACTTCACGCCTCGGTGATCGCAGACGTTCAGTGATCTTAGACGTTCAGTGAACTTCGGATTCCGAGCGCAATGACCCAGCGAATACGCGTCAACAGGTCCACGCTGAGGGTACAGTATTCCACTCTCTGCCCCGTCATGAGTTCATCATCTTCATCGAATGAAACGGATGGTCATCGGGTAATGCCAGACCTCGCCGTTGTTCGCCTTCAGCCCGCCGATGATGGGGTATGCGATGTTCAGGATTCCGAGCACGATCAGACAGGGGATGCCGATGATCAAAAATACCAGGAATAAGCTGACGACCGTATAGATGAAACTCGAGATGATCCAGTTGGTGACGAGTTTGCCGTGAACATCGACTTCTGGCAGTTCGTCCTTCTTGACCTGCCAGATGATGATGGGAGCGATGAAACCAGCCAACGGAATGGCAAATCCTGACAGCAGAGAAAGATGCAGGTACATCGACCACTCGCGGGTCGCCTTGTCCTCTTGTCGGTGTTCCACCGAGATGCCCTCCTCTGCGTTTGACGATGACTCTGATTCAGTTTGCAAATCTCCTCCAACTCCGCTCAGCCCGACAGTCAGTATACCGAGCCACCGTGGCAAGGCAATTCAGGGGCAACCGGGGGAAGGGTTGCTGCAATCGAGAGCATCCGCTGTCGGATCGACTCCGCAATCCGTTGGTCCCGGTGCTGCCGGTGGAGCATCGCCATTGAACAGGCTTCCCAGCATCGAGATGCCATCGGCAATGTTGAGATCGCCATCGTCGTTGGTGTCACAGGAGTCGTGGCAACCAGGCGCCTGGGCATTGGAGAAGAGGTATCCGAGCAGGAAGATCACATCTCCGATGTCGAAACTGCCATCGAAATTACACAGTCCCCTGCGAAAAGTTGGCGCAGGTGGGGCAGTCGGAGGTGTCGCCACCTCGGCCTCGATGTAGGGGATGGCAGAAGGGGAATGAACTCCGAGAATTGCGATGCCGGTTTCCGGTGCCGCATCCGCATCGAAGCCAAAATTGTAGAGGAATCCCCATCGGATCGGATTCGCAGAGGCGCCGCTGGCATGGTCGGTGGTGGACCAGGTGATCCCATCTGCATCGCGAATTGCTGACCAACTGTCGTTGGAGAAGGAATAACTGTGAAGGGTCGGAGCGAAGAAATCGATGTTGCTGACCTCGACATCGGATGCCACCGGCACCATGAAGGAACCTGCATTGCGTCCCATGTCGTGGTTGTAAACCGAGTACTCGTAGTGCCAGGTGCCATCGCCGTTGTCGGTAACCTTGTGTGCCAGGTAGCAGCGGCCATCGATCTGCGGGAACGGTTGCAGCGTCTCGATGGAGGCTCCGGGCCAGGCCGCCTGCACCGTTCCCAGCTGGCTCGGGGCGGACATGTTCATCGACCAGTTGCCGCCGGGAGATCCGGTGACACCGATCGGTTCCCAGGCATGGTTGGTGGTGTGGTCGATATCCCCCGGATGAACCACGCTCACCTCGGAGATCCAGGTCGATCCGGGGTGCAAGGCGGGATCGAGATCGTCATCCTCGACCGAGAGGCGTTCCTCGACCTGATCCCACGGCCCCGCATCGGACTGCAGGTAGGACCCCTCGTAGACGAAGCCGCCACTCCAGGGATCGATCTCACTGCGCGGCCCCATCGTGTTCTGGTTGGCATTGCCGCTGGCGCCGTAGGTGTCGGAGCAACCGACTCCGGTATAGGTACTGGTGGGGCTGGGGTTGCAGCCGAATCCGCAGGCGTTGGCCTGGGCCGATGACCAGCCGTGCTTGATCCAGGAGCCACCGATCTGGATCAGCCGATCGGAATCGAGGCGAAACATGTTGAAGGCCATCATCGGGTGTCGGGGATCGGGGTTGGCGAACCAGTCGAGCGGTTCGGTACCCCCGTTACACATCACCGACTCGGAACCAAAGCTGGCCTGCGAGCCTTCACGGCCGACCATCACCAGGTTGTTGGAATCTCCGATGATCAGATCCTGGCCCGAGTTGGGCATCGGTGCCGTGTCGTAGATGCGAAGACACCACTCCTCGAGCATCCCCGTTTCACCCGTCATCTCATCGGAGACGGTGAGGGTCCAGTTACCGATCGTGTTGGCACCCTTGAAGGAGGATAGACTTCCCAGCGGTTGCATCCAGCCACCGGAATCGTACGGAGGTTGGTTGGGAGATCCACTTTGCCACCAGGTCAGATCGATCCCTCCGGAAGCACCGGTAGGTTGATCATGAAGCGTCACCGTGATGCCATCGGGAGAAGTGAGTTCGACCACCAGTTGACTGGCATCGGGATGATTGATGTGAGCCTCGACTTGAAGATCCCACAGAATGGTCGCGGGATCGCCACTGATGACGATGATGGATTCGATCGGCTCGCCGCCATCGGGAATATCGATGAGCGGTGCACTACAATTTTCCAGAGTGACCGGCCCGGTGACAGCGACTTCGTCGCAGAACGATGTACCGGGAGCACTTCCGATGTGCGGCGTGGCGCAGACCTCGATCATCGTCTGGATCGACGACACCGGGAGTGTTGCAGTGATGACATCTCCAGCGACAAAGGGACCGTTCATGGTCACCTGGCTGCTGCCCAACAACCCTGCTTCGAACAGCACTGAATCACACGGTCCTGAGACCAGTGCCTCGCAATCGATCTCTGCACTGCCGGGCACCGAACTGAGGGCCAGGGATTCGATGAGCGCCTGGATAAATTGAACATTGACGTTACCGGTACCGTTTTGACCATCTCCCCAGCCACCAATGCGGATTAAATACTCCTCGCCGGCGGAGACTTGCAGACCTTCGACGACGGATGCGTAGGAAGCGCCGTTACCCTGCATCTGGCATTCTGACTCGTCGCCACTACAGGCGACTTCGATCTTGGATGTGCAATCGCCGAGATAGATCACCAGGTCGGTATCGAAGTTGACGATGTCGCACATGCTGACAGTGAGAGAACCCTCACCCGGTGCGGTCCAGCGGTACCAGACATCCTGGTTCATCACTCCGAGAGCATTGCAATTGGTGCCGCTACTGTAGGGATCGATACTGTCGCTGGCTGAAGTGGTATCGATGGGGTTGTCGCCGAGTACCGCTTCGATGGCACCGCTGCACTCGTCATTAACAGGGGCTCCGGGTGGTGGCGGTGGAGAACTGGTCATCGAGATGTCGAATGTACCTCCTCCGATGTCGGAATCGCCCCAGCCACCGATGCGAATCCGAACGGTCTCGCCGGCATTCAGCGGCACGTTCTCGATGAGGCTGGCATAGTTGAGGGTGGTTCCCTGGACCAGGCAAGTGTCCCCGTTGCAGGCGATGGGGATCAGTGATCCGCAATCACCGCTATAGACGATGACGTCGGTATCAAAATCGACGGTGTCACAGGTGGTGATGGTCATCAGACCATCTTCTGCAGGAGTGAACTGGAACCAGACATCCGAATGGACACCGCCGAGTGCGGTTCCAGGACAGGTATCCACCGGGATCGGCTCGACGCTGGTGGTCGCATCTCTGGTGTCGAGGGCGTTGGATCCGAGCACCGCGATGGTTGCTGTATCGCATTCATCATTTGGCGCCTGGGCACACAAGACTGCAGGCAACAACAACATGGCTGCCAGTAGAATGATTTTCCTCATGGTGGACCGCCTCCCTGTTATCGTCGATTGTACATCGCTGCGGCAGGGGTGACAGTTGCAGATTTTGCACCAGAAATGGCGGGAGAGATCGATGAGGTCGGTGGTCGTGCTCGGGGCAGGGATCGTGGGACTTGCGCTGGCGAGGGAACTGAGTGGTCGTGGGATCGCTGTAGATCTGCTGGACTCCAGACGCATAGGCACTGGAGCGACCGCTGCATCGACTGGAATCCTGACCCCCCCGCAACACACCCGCACGCCCTTCTATCAGCTGCGTACCCTGGCCTGGCAAAGGTGGCCACGCTTCGCCGATGACCTGGCCAACGAGACAGGGATCGATGTGGGGTACCGTCGCTGCGGAGGCATCGATATTCGCGAGCGGACGATGCGGAATCCGCAGCGTGAAGTGAAGAAGCTTCGTGACTCTGGTGGCAAGGTCGAGATTCTCCCTGGTGCCAGGATCAGCCAGCTCTTGCCCGAGATGGTCCGCACACCCGAGGCAGGACTGCTCGTCGAGATGGAAGCGAGGATCGATCCACGCGCCACCATCGAGGCATTGCGCCAGTCGTGTCTGGCATCTGGGGTGCGGATTCGCGAGGATCTCGGTCCAATTCGCATCGAACCGCAGGGGGATGCAGGGATCCATCTCACTGGCCCACAGGCACTGGAACTGGAACAGCCATCGGAGCACCGGATGGTGGTTCTCGCAGCGGGCTGGGAGAGCGCCACCGCAGCACTTGCGGTACCGCCATCGCCACTACCAGTGGAGCCGGTGCCCGGCGAGGCGATCGCTCTCGACATCGAGGCACCTCCACACCTGGTGCATTTCAATGTCGCTCTTTCGGGCTTCAGAGATGCGGCAGGTAATCGTTCGATCTACTCGTGGATCCCTGCACCGGATGGCAGTTCCTGGCTTGGCAACAGCGTCGCCGGTGGACATCGAAACGGTGCCGATGACGTGCCGCCGCAGGAAGCCGTCGAGCCGACGCTCGAGGGGCGCGCGGAACTGGTCGAGGTGGCGATATCGATGTTCGGTCCCGGTGTCGAAAACAGGATCTCCGATCATCGGGCAGGGATCCGACCGAAGGCGACACGCCATGGCGGCCCGTTGCTGGGAATGTGGCCCGGGCGGCCACAACTGTGGGTGGCGACCGGCCACTATCGAGCCGGCTTGCTCATCGGACCCGCCACCGCAACGATGATGGCGGATGCGATGCTGGATGGCGCCGTGATCCCCGAGGAGTTCTGTTTGCCCGGCTAGATTCCACCGGAGCCAGGACCGGAGCGAAGGATCCATGCGACCTGTTTCTTGCCGTGTCTCAGCAGTGCCAGGATCAAATCACCCCCCGATCCGCGCAGTCTCCTGCGCAATCTTGCAGGATCCTCCGAGACGCCACGGGTCTTGACGATCGCGATACCCTCACCGTGGGATCGCAGCCAACGCCGGACCTTTTCCTCCCGCCAGGGCATCCGCTCCACCACTTCAAAACTGTGCAACCACGGCGACTCGATCGGATCATCACCGGCCAGCCAGCCCAGTCCCGGATGCAACTCTCCCAGTGTGTGGCGAGACAGCAGTTGCGCGACCAATCCAGATCTCTCGAGTACAGCCACCGGCTCGTGAAGCCATCTCGGTTCGGTTCCGGAATAGGATACGAGTAGGGAAGAATCACCACTGATGGTTTCCTCTTCAGGAAGCAATGTCGCACGGCGTCGCTGGCCGCCGTCAAATGCACCTCGCCACAGAGTCGCCTCGACCAGGTCCCCCCGATCCTGGATGAACTCGACCTCACCCGCAGGCAGATCATCGATGTCGACACCGGGACCGCACTTCAGTGCAAGATCTGGAACTCGCTCCATCAGTGGTTCCAGCACATCGGGACCGGGCAACATCTGTGGGTATGAATGTCGGCGACGCCCGTCGAGGCGACGATCGGGGTCGATGTGGGTCGGTAAGGGGGAGAGTGGCAGCGAACGGACATCCGCTTCCACTGCCCATCCCCGTCCACCACTGGCGGTGACATTGGCCTGCGCCAGAGCCAGCCGCAGTGGGTCTCGATCGACCATCACCACGGGGCCGCCCCGAGACAGAGCCGTCGCATCGCTGCCGATGCCGCAGCAGAGGTCGATCACTGGCGATTCGCCACAGGCGCGCCGGATCCGGTCAGCCTTGTGTCGAGCGACACTCGAGCGAGTCGCTTGCTGGAGTGCCTCGGCGGTGAGCCACCATCGATGCGCATCTTCGAGGCGACCCTCGGCGCGGCGGCGCGCATCCCAGATGGAGAGGACAGCCGATACCTCTTCACGGCTGCCGTGTTCGCGTAGTTTTTCCAGCGAACCGAGATCGCCCGGCTTCACCGTGCGTGCGGCTTCCAGCAGGGGTGCCAGTTCACCCGCCAGTATTCGTGTCCAGATCGGTTCCATGGCCAGATCGTATGGATTTCAGCCATCAGGTGGTGGAATTGGCGGACTATTTTTTTGTTTGGGTTGCCAAACAAACTTCCTCGTGGTCCCTTGCCCGCCCCGAATGAGATCGAGTCCTGGGGCCGGATGAGTTCGATTCAGTGGGCTGCAGAGCCCGGAGATGAGGGCAGGGTGAAGTGCCAGGCAGCGACTCGATCGGAGTGGATGAATGGCGGCGAGGCCCCCTGATGGTGGAAGACTCCACGGCTACCACGCTTCATGTGACGCTGGCAGGCAATCCGAATGTCGGCAAGAGCACCCTTTTCAATTCGATGGTGAGTGGAAACTCCCGGGTCTCGAATCATCCCGGGATCACCGCTGAGTCGGTCGCTGGATTCCGCGAAAGGGACAAGGACCGGCTGCTCATCACCGATCTGCCCGGAACCTACAGCCTGCACCTCGACCTCCCGGAGGCAAAACTATGCCGTCGGCATCTGGAACAGGATGCAGAACTGGCCGTGTTGATCATCGTCATCGACGCCATGGGACTCCGACGCAATTTTCAGTTGTTCTCTGAATTGACGCAACTCAGGATCCCGATGGCTGCGGTGGTGACCAAATCTCGCGAGGCCGAGTTACGCGGATATCAGATCGATCTGCAGTTGCTCGAAGATCAGCTGGGGATTCCCGTGATCGGCGCAGCTGAGAGATCTGATGTCAGGTCACTGGATATCGATGAGCTGATCGATGCCGCACGCATCCCAGCGCAGATTCCCGCACAGGGACGGACGATCGAGCAGTGGGGAACAGACCTGCTGGCGAAGGTGAGCAAACCTGTCCATCCGGAGCAGGCCAGGAGAAGGCGGTTGCGAGACGATCGGCTCGATCGTCTGCTGATTCATCCGATTGTTGGTCTGGCCTTGTTCCTGGTCGCGATGACGCTTCTGTTCGGTTCGGTGTTCTGGATTGCCCAGTACCCGATGGAATGGATCGATGCGCTGTTCGGAAAATTGGGGGCGTGGATCTCGTCACGGATGGACGATGGAGCACTCAGAGGCTTGCTGGTCGATGGGGTCATCGGAGGTGTCTCCGGGACCCTGGTGTTCCTGCCGCAGATCGTGACCTTGTTCTTCCTCGTCTCGTTACTGGAGGAAACCGGGTACATGGCGCGTGCCGCATTCGTTGCGGACCGCTGGCTAAGGCCCTTCGGGTTACCCGGGCAGGCGTTCGTGCCACTGCTCTCGAGCCATGCCTGTGCGATTCCAGGGATTCTCTGTAGCCGCCTGATCCCCGACCGAAGGGATCGGCTCGCCACCATTCTGGTGGCACCCTTTCTCTCCTGCTCTGCCAGACTGCCGGTGTACATCCTGATGGTCGGTATCTTGTTCCCGGATCGCCCCCTCGCTGCGGCAGCTGCCTTCATCGGCTGTTACTTGCTCGGTGCTGTGGCGGCGGTGGGAACTGCCGGGTTGGTGAGAAGGACGCTGTTGCCAGGTCGAAGTCTTCCGATGGTGCTGGAACTGCCGCCATACCGTGTCCCTTCAGTGATGGAAGCACTGCGCGTCGCACTCGATCGAGGCATGTCGTTCCTGACCAACGCCGGGACCGTGATCCTGCTGATCTGTATCGCCCTGTGGTGGTTGAGCAACTACCCGGGTATTCCCGCAGGAGCGGAGGTCACCGCACTCCGCGAATCTGCGGCCGAGCAATCCGATCCGATCGAATCCAACTCGCTGCTGGAGAGAGCCCAATCGTTGCAACTGCGGGAGTCTGCGCAGGCATCCTACGCCGGGAGATTGGGTCGCTGGGTCGAGCCTGCGTTGGCCCCGGTCGGAGCGGATTGGCAACTCTCGGTTGCCATACTGGCCAGTTTTGCGGCCAGGGAGGTGTTCGTCTCCTCGCTCAATGTGATGGTGGGTGTTGGGCAAGATTCGGAGGCTCCCACCTCGCTCGCAAGGATCCGTGGCTCGAAGCGAGATGACGGCTCTCCTCTGCTGCCACCCGCATCCGCAGCCGGGTTGCTGGTCTTCTATGTACTGGCGATGCAGTGCTTGCCTACTCTTGCTGTCACCCGCAAGGAAACTGGCGGCCTTCGATGGGCGCTGCTGCAGTTGACCTGGATGACAGCTGTGGCCTGGACCCTGGGCGCCGCAACTCGCTCGGTGATGCTGGCGATGGGCTTTTCAGGATGAGCGATTTCCCGATCGAGGATCCCCAGTTCTGGATCGTATCTGTGCTGGCGATCGGTGCCGTTATTCTGCTCCTGTGGTCGAGAAATAGCCGCAAGAAGCGTGATCAGGGTGGTCCCTGCGGGGGTTGCAAGCCCGAGTGATTTCAGCGGTTGTCTGCTGGTATTCCTGGATCTCGGATGATCTGATGATCCTCAAGCCTCGGGCCGGATGCGCCCGGGTTCAATATCGCGCTTCTGAAACAGCAAAGGAGATCAGAAGGATGCCCATTTCATGGATCTTGACCCTGTCCGTCACCTTGTCGTTGACAGCACCCCTTCCTCCGTCCTTGCATGCGATCGGTGCAGACGATACTCCTCGGGGTGAAGTGACCGAGGCACAGCAGACTGCTGCATCCGCTGCGCTGACAGAACTGCAGGCGCGAATCAATGCGGCGTGGGAAGAATACATGCTTCCTTTTCGGGAAGCCAAGACGGACGAAGAGCGAGACGCGATCCAGCTCGATCCAAAGAAGAGCCCCACGGTGGTCTTCTTGCCAGAGATGCTGGAATTCACCAGAACTCATGCGGGTACCGATGCGTGTCTCGAGGCACTTCAAGAAGTGATGATGATGGCGTCCAGGGATGAAGAGAGCGGCTGGGTTCTCGAAAAGGTGGTCGATACGGTTCTGGTCGATTACATCGAAGCTGAGGGCGTCAAGGATCTGGTTCGCTTTGCCCACTACCAGCCGCCGTCAGCTGCCAATCTGAGGCTCCTGCGGGCGGTGGCCGATCGCTCCCCCCATCGCGAAGCGAGAGCTTCTGCCTTCTACGCTCTGTCGAAGATCCTGGCAGTCGAGAAGGGGACCAGAGCAGAGTCGAGGATACTCCTGGGCCGGCTGCTCAAGGAATATGCAGATGTGACCTTCGTCCGTCAGACCACTTACGGCGACCTGGTGAAGGGAGACATCTTCGAACTGGAGCATCTCCAGATCGGTCATGTAGCTCCCGAGATCATCGGCAAGGAGATCGACGGAAATCTGATGCAACTCTCTGCATTCAGGGGAAAGGTGGTGCTGCTCGATTTCTGGGGTGACTGGTGAGGGCCCTGTCGGGCGATGTACCCACACGAGCGGTCGCTCGTGGAGAAGCACCCTGCAGATCAGTTTGCCATCGTCGGAGTCAACTCGGAGAGTTCCGTCGAGGCCGCACGAGATGCAGTGAAGAAGAACAATCTGACCTGGAAGAACTTCTACGATGGTGGAACCAGCGGCGCCATCTCGACACGATGGAATGTCAGCGGCTGGCCCACCACATACGTGATCGATTCCTCTGGAGTCATCCGATACAAAGATGTTCGTGGTGATGATCTTGACGAAGCGATCGAGGCTTTACTGGCCGAGATGAATGCTCGCAAAGATGAAGAGGGAACTCGCTAGGGACCGACCGGGATGGCCATGATCGACCGGGCCACCTGTCTGCTGATTCCGAGACGGCTGCCATCGATTTCGATGATGCAGGTACCGCTCGCCTGGCAGATGTGGAGATCGCAGTCGTTGCAGAGTCCCATCGCCTCGAGCAGAGGGCGGTGAGTCGAAGGCAGTGAATCGGTGACCAGTCGGACGCGCTGGCCACGCTCCATCGACATCAAGCACCGCACTTCGGCGCCGGCTTCGGAGCCACGGGGGGACATGTCGGGGGACTTGTCCGAGTCGGATGGACCGGAATCGAGCGGCGATATCGGGCTCGTCTCTGCCAGGACACCTCGAAACATCAGTTTCTCCCTGTGAGGGGCTCGTCAGCGATAAATCGCCACCGGACACCTGTAGCATGTTGATTGTCTTGCAGCGCTGGTGCCGCTACCCTGCTCCGATACCGGACCGGAACCGATGTGGCGACCTCGGCGGCAGTGTAGCGATCTGTTTGCACCCCCGTCAACATGTTTGGGTTGCCAAACTCATCGAGTTCGATGGGCCGATTTGAGCCCAGGAAGAGCCCAGGAAGAGCTCGGGAGAAGCATCTGGCGACGGAAACAGGGGAAGTATGGAGGTGTGGTGAGCGACTGGCGAGAATTTGACCAGAACCCGGTGAGCCACTCTGCTGCGCATCATCTGACCACCATCGGTGATCTTCACGACGAGGTGGGATACGCACGCGTTTCCGATGTAGCGAGGCATCTCGGGATCACCCGCGGCAGCGTCTCCGTGACCCTCAAGGGACTGCGTCATCGCGGGCTGGTGGTGGAGGATGAGCACAAGCATCTGAGCCTCTCGGCAGAGGGCCAGCGCATCGCTCGCGGGATTCGCACGAAAAGGATCCTGATCCAGGCGCTCTTTCGCGATGTGCTGGGGGTTCCCGACGAGATCGCTGAACAGGACGCGTGCAAGATTGAACACCTCATCAGCGACCTGACTGCGGAGGCGGCCGCTTCACTACTGGAAGGTCTGGAGGAGACGAGCGAGACCGGACGGATTCAATCGTTGCTGAAATCGGCGCGAAGTTCCACCGACGCTTCCTCTCCCTTCCCTGGTACTGCAACTCAGCAGATTGCGGACCGCCTCCTGAAAAAAGCAGTTGAAATCGAGAGTGAGGACTCATGAGTTCGAAGATAACCCGTGAAGAAACCATCGCCAGGCTCAACGCACTGCTCGCTGAAGAGCTGGAAGCGTCGATTCGTTACCTTCATCTCGGCTCGATGGTTCAGGGGATCGATCGCCTGATCGTTCAAAAAATACTTCAAGAAAACCACGAGGAGACGGTAGAGCATGCTCAGCAGATCAGCGAAAAGATCTTGCAACTCGGAGGCAATCCTACGCCCAGGATCCAGTTGAATCTCGACGGCAAGAGGTATTCTGGACAGCAGGCGATTGCAGAGGCGCTGCTCTTTGAACAGGCAGCCCTCGATGGCTATCGCGATCTGCTGGAGCAGGTGGATGCCAGCGGAGATGTGGTGCTCGAGGAGTTCGCGAGACAACAGGTTGCTGTCGAATCCGAGCATGTCTCTCAACTGCAGATGCTGCTGGTGGAGTCGCCTGTTGGCGATCAGTGACCGCCCCGGGGGGATGACCTCTCTCGCTTTCCTGAATGGATTTTTTGCACTTGCCAGCGTCGGCCCGGCGCTGGGGCGAATCATCAATTCATACAACCTGCAGTCATACATCCAGGATCCCGAGCAAACCCGTGGACGCTGGCTCCGAGTGGAGATGCAATCCCTACTCGATGCGCAGGTTGCCCCATTTCATCTGCAGTGGCTTGGCGTGCTCGGTGTTGTGGTGACCTTGTTGCTCGTCATCTCGGTGGTGGGATTGTTGAAGCGATCCCGTTGGGCAGGAAAGTGGTGTTCGACACTGGCTGCGCTGGGGATGATATCGGTTTCACTGCTGGCGCTGAAGATTCTGCCAGATGACGAGTTGCGGGCGGTGGGAATGGATCTGGTGAGGCAGTTGTTCTACCCGCTGTTTCTGTTGTTCATGGTGCAGGTGATCTTTCGTAAGGATCTGGGGAAGCGATGAGTCGTATTTCTCAAATACTCCTTCATGCTCGAAACTCGATGTCCCATTCGCTTCGATCAGGGTCGGGGATTGCCTTCATCGTATTGACGATGATGACGGGGTTGGGAGTCGCCAGCCTGGTATTCATGCCCATCGAGTTGGAGATGATCACCCCAGAAGAGTTCAGAAATAGTGCTGCCCAGGCAGTGGGCTTCTTTCTCGCCATGGCGACGCTGCAGGGGGGAACCTTCAATACCATCTCGCAGCGGATGGAGGCGGGAGACCTGGTCGAACTGGCGACCTGGGGGAGATACCTGGTGCTGGACCATCCGGTGCTGCTGTCATTGACGGTGTTGCTACTGGGTCTGCTGCTTCCGATCCTGCTTCCACTCGGTTCTTTTGCTTCCATATCGGGTGATGTCCAGCATCGCTCGATCCGATACCTGTTACCGAGAACAACCCGAACATCGCTGCTGCTGGGTCGGCTGCTGGGAGCATTGGTGCTTTCCTGGACCCTGATCACCCTGCTTCAGGGAGCCATCGTCTTGTACCTGGGTATCGTGTTGCCCCTCGATGGCTGGAGTGAGCTGGTGCCGTGGGGGATTCGAACGCTGGGCGTGTTGATGGTGCTGTGCGTTCCATATGTTGCTCTGGGAGTGCTGTTCAGCACGCTCTTCAGGGTACCGATGGTGGCTTTGCTGGGATCCGTTGGGTTCACCGTCGCTGTTCCAGTGATCTCCTTGAGTCTCAGACGAGCCGCAGAAGAGTGGGAAGGTCTGGGTTTTCTGGGCTATCTGATGTACCTGCTACCCTGGGGGTACTCCCACAACTTGCTGTCGCCGGATGGGCAGACGGTTGCCTGGGCGGTGTTGTTTTGCCTCGGTCATGGCTTCTTCTTCACCGTCGTGGCATTGCTTCGATTTCGAAGGATGGACCTGTGAACCGATCGCATCACCAACTTCGGATTCAGGGGCTGAGCCACAGTTTTGGCGACAAGGTCGCCATCGACAACATCGACTGGAGTCTCCCCGATCGAGGTGTTGTGGGTCTGGTGGGACCCAATGGCGCCGGAAAGACGACACTCTTCTCATTGATCGCAGGATTTTTGAAAGTGCAGCAGGGCTCGATCGAGGTGCTGGGAACTGCGTCTCCTGGACATCCAAGTCTGGTGAGCCGGGTTGCCGTGATGCCTCAAGACGCGATCTTTGCTCGAGATGTCTCGATCGGCGATCAACTGATGTTTCTGCGAGCTCTAGATGGAGTTCGAGGGGTCAGAGCACATCAAGATGTGGTCTCCACGATGGAGAGTGTAGGACTGGCTGACGAACTCGATCGAGGTGCTGCAGTCCTCTCCCACGGAATGGGTAAGCGCCTCGGAGTGGCGCAGGCTCTGCTCGGATCACCGGAGTTGATCCTGTTCGATGAACCCACATCTGGACTTGATCCTGCCAATGCGAAGCAGGTGCGGGAACTGATTCGAGAACTGGGCAAGTCGGCGCTGGTCATCGTGTCATCTCATAATTTGCTGGAACTGCAGGACCTCATCGATGAGATCGCTGTGATCGCCGACGGCAAGATGATCGAAACTGGCACCATCGAGGAAGTGACCCGAAGAGACCGTCGCTTCGAGATTCGAGTGGGGCGACAGGTCTCCGAAGATGAGAGTCAGCAACTGGAGCAAACAGAGCACGTCCGCAAGGTGAGCCCGGACGGGAATCGGATCACGGTCGACCTGGATGGCGGTGGCGAGGGGGGAATCGATGCGGCTCTCTGCGCACTGCTCGGAGGATTGCTGCAACTGGACCTGCCACCTCACGAGATGCGCGAGGGTGCGAGTCTCGAGGAGGCGTACCTGAGGATCACAGGGGATGAGGGGCCAGAGGAAGAGGAGCAGGAGGAGTAGTGCCACCGCCTGTGTAGTTACTGTCGCTGCAGTTGCGCTCTTTCCCTGAAACTCCGTGCCTCGGCGTTGATACCCGCCTCTTCGAGAAGTTTTGCGATGTCCAGCAGTAGCTGCGGTTCCTCGCCGACCCAGTCGATGAGGGCCTGTAGATGCCGAGCCGCGGCTTCCGGATTTCCCTGACCGACGGCATTGAGGGCCTGTCTTCTGGCGAGGTCCCCACGAAGATTGAGCAGAACGATGCGGTTTCCGAGCAGGATTCGCTGTTCATCGAGCCAGTCTGCCAGCGCCTTCGGCCCCGAAGCCCCTTCACCCGTGATCTCGATCAGTTGGCCGAAACGCATCAGCAGGTCATCGGTCGGGTTTTCTTCCAGCGCTCGGGTCCACCAGGATCTGGCCGCCTCCAGATCACCGGAGACGGCACTCATGTATCCGAGCTTCTCCTCCAGGACGGTCCCGGCCGGTTCGAACAGGGCCAGGCCCCCTCGGCCGATCCTGATCGTCTGCTGCAGGTGCCAGATGGCGCGGCGAGCGGAAGCCTTCACCTCGGTGGCAACAGGCTCCTGCTGAGGAAGCAGCACCCGATCAAGATTGACCCCTGCCAGGGCAAAGTGACCATCCGCAAGGTGCTGGTTCCAGCGGGTATGACCCGCTGACACGGTCAAGAGTGCGCAGAGAATCGCGCTCGCCAGCAGCAGATGGGCGCGAGTCGTCGATGTCCCATCGCGACGTAGTGGCTGTCGATGTAGAGAGACATCGGGCTTCGTGAGTATCTGGTAACTCTTCCAGCACAAGAAGGTGATGGTGAGTGCCATGCCGGTGGCCATCAACATCGGGATCTGCTGTGCGACTCCTCGCCAGCATAGCCATGTCACCGCAAAGATGACCGCCAAGATCCCCTCACCAGCGAGAGACAGATCAGATGTGCGTGTGGATGCCTTTCCTTTCGAAGTGCCCGAGATCAGACTTCCCATGCCGGGTCCGTAGGAAAGAACTCCGTTCGGGCACACATCGACACAGTCGAGGCATTTCATGCAACCCGGATCGACGACCTGAGAATGGATGCGGATCTCGCGCGAGATCTGCACGTTCGAGGTGCAGTTGGCAGTGCAGAGCCCGCATGTATTGCACGCATCCAGGTTGGCGATTATTCGCATCGGAGCGATGCGATCTGCAACCGAGAAGAAGGCTCCATAGGGGCAACCGTAACTGCAGAAGCCCTTGGCCCCCAGCAGATAGACGCAGGCGAATCCACAGATGAGAAAGAAGGGGATCGCCACCAGCAGCGACGGAAAGGTGGCCCAGAAATCGGTCACCATCAGATGGTCTGAAAACCCTGGCCAGGGAGTGACCGGACCCAACCAGCTGGCCACGGAAACGAAGTGCTGCTCGAGCCAGGGAGATGTCCATCGCTTCAGCGATGGCCACAGGAACATGTAGAAGGCGAGAATGTAGGGAACGAAACCGAGCAGGCGGGAGCGAAAGGGGCGTGGGCGGACGCCGACCCTTCGCATCATCCAGCCGCATAGATCTTGCAGCGCGACCATGTGGCAGGCCCAGCCGCAGAACCATCGTCCCAGGACGGCGGTCGAGAGGATCGCAACGATGAAGAAGATGAAGCCTGCATTGACCTGACCATTCTCCAGCGTGTACATGCTCTCCGATGGTTCGACAGGGGAGAGGGTGTTGCCGGTGATGATCCAGTGGAGCAGGTGGCCAGCGATGATCAGATGGACCAGACCGAGAAAGACGGCCCGGCGACGTCCGGATCGCCCCGGATAACGTTGGGAGGAGCGGCGATAGCCTTCGCAACCCTCGCGTGGTTTCCCGGAACTCGCCAATCGGCCCCCCGTCGCCGGGATGATAGCCGCAGGACCTCGTCGGGAGAATGGCAACGCCATGATCGCCGTGTCGATATTGAGGAGGGGGGCAAGGTGTCGCAAGGGAAACAGAGCCATGCAGGATCATGGCTACAAGTCAGAAAAGTGGCCGGATCCGTCAGGACCCGGCCACAGGTTATTGATCGCGATGCATCCGCCGACGATCACGCCGATGCGTTGCCGGACCGCGTTCTAGTGGTCCGGTACGCCGTCCCCATCGTGATCATGACCAGCTCCTGCTTCGGGGTCTTCGTCGAGGCGCTTGAGCGCGTCCCCGATCATCTTCTGTCCCTGCTCGTTCCCCTCTAGCAATGGGTCTGCCAGCATCCGGCTGAGGAACTGCATGGCGACCTCCTTCTCTCCCGACTCCTGCAAGTAGCCCTGGCTGTACCAGAGCGCATTGAGAACTTCCGAACCCTGGAGATCCGGGTGGTCCTTGAGAAATTTTACCAGCGCAGGGAAATCTGGTTCTTCAGAGTTCATCAGTGCCATCAGGTCGCTGCGAGCCCGGTGCTTGGCAACCATCTTGACCAGTTCCTGATCGCTCGACTTCGCCGCCATGTCGAGGAACTTCTTGAAGTCCGGGTAGCCGAGCAGTTCGTGTTCGGCGAGCACGGCAAACGCATCAGCGAGAAGACCTTGCTGCTCATCTTCCTTGGCCGAGAGCAGTGCCTTGATCTTATCTCCGGAGCCGCGCAACTCGGAGAGATGCTCGAGGTACTTCTCGGGACCACCCTGCTGATAGCCGGTTCTTGCGTAGGGCCGCATCTGGCTGTCTGCCAGGATGATGGTCGGGAAGCCATTGACTCCCATCTCCTCGCGGCTCTTCGAGTTGAGGGCTTCATCGATGACCTTGGCCTTTGCCTCATCGGATCTCGGGAAGTCCAGATACAGGTAGATGTATTGCTTGCCTGCACTTTCATGAAAACTCGGGGTGGAAAACACCTCGCCATCGAGACGTTTACACCATCCGCACCAGTCGCTGCCGGTGAAGTTGATGAGGATGTCTTTCCCCTCCTTTTGGGCCAACTCCCTGGCGACACCGATGTCCATCACCCACGGAAGTGGTTGTGCGGCTGCGGGGGCGGTGGGTTCGTCTCCGGTGGTCAACGGTGACCAGGCCATCAGGACCGTCAGGATGATCATCGACATGAAACTTCTCCTTGCACTGGAGATGGATTTCTCCAGGTAATCTGCATCTTGAAACCGGCGGTATCATCGGTCGCTTCCCTCGAGAGGGTTGCACCACGAAGGGTCCAGGATACTCCACTCCAGCCGGATCGGAAACCCAAAGGAGAGGGGTCCAGAGCGGTTCTGGAGGCGAAACGAGCGTCTCGGAGCCGCAAAAATTGCTCCGGAATCTCGACATCGGCAGCGCCACGAGCGACAACATATCGGAGCAGTCACCTCTCCCTGGTGTTCGAGGTGGGCAGGAGAATCCGGTGGCGCTGGAAGTGGTGTGGAGTTCGGCCTCGGCAGAATAGTGCGAGGGTTGCAAGCAAGGAGCAGGAGAATGCCAGTGTCGGAAGCGAGTTCCCGTGGGAGTAGCTAAGATTCGCATCGAAAAGAGACGTGGTAAGACCGTCACCGTCATCGCTGATCTTGCGCTCGAAAAATCAGATGTAAAATTGCTGCTGAGGGATCTGAAGAAGCGCTGTGCCACAGGAGGAACCAGCAAGGGGACATCGATCGAACTTCAGGGAGATCAAGTCGATGTTGTGAGGCAGTGGCTCGACGCGTGCTCCATCGCCCACAGGGGATGGAACTGATCGCTCAGTCTCGCTCGGCTGCAGAGGATTTGCTGTCTGCAAGATCCGTGTCACTCCAGGGTCTGGAGATGACACAGGCGTTGATGCCGCCGACTCCCATC
The DNA here is from genome assembly GCA_036338595.1 of Planctomycetota bacterium. Taxonomy (GTDB): domain Bacteria; phylum Planctomycetota; class UBA8108; order UBA1146; family UBA1146; genus QNYK01. The sequence goes on from JAYZBV010000077.1 coordinate 38,051, forward strand.
GAGAGTTTCCCTGCATATCCCTCGGGTAAGGGTGAAGCAGTGTCGCCAACAAAGTTGCCATGCACCCGGGCGATCTCTGGATTCAACTCCTGGTCACCGAGATCGGTAGGAGGGACCATCCTCTCCTCGCCAGAGAACATCTGAGCCGTCAGTTCCCAGCCGCCACAACTGCCCATGCCGTGTCCGAATGTGCCCTTGCGGGCGGTCATCAGCACATCTTCATCGAGGATTCGGCGCGTGTTTTCCACTTCCAGATAGTCGCCAGGAGTCGCGGTACAGTGCAGATCCCAGGTGGCGATTTCGCTCGGATGGGCTCCTGCGCTGGCCATCGCCTTCGTGATGGCTTCCTGCGGTCCCTCGGCGCTGGGTGTGATGATGTGGTCTGCATCGGCTGTCAAGCCCACTGCGATCGGCTCCATTCCGATCGGCTGAAAACCACGAGCACGCATCTTTTCAAGGTCTCCGATGATCCAGACGCAGGATCCGCCACTGACATGAGTTCCTCGCAGGCCCGTCAGAGGTTTCGAGACGCTTCCATCACTGGAGAGAACCTTGGCCGCGCTGAAGGCGCCGACCGTCAGAGAGCATGGGGCAGGATCAGTGGCTCCGATCACGACCGCCTCTGCTTCCTCCCTCTCGATGGCATCGATCCCCAGTTTGAGAGAGACACCGAAGGTGGAGCATGCGGCGACAGGAGCGAAGCAAGGTCCGGTGATTTTTCCCATCATGGAAATCTGGGTCGGAGGGCTGCTGTGGATGTTCCACAACACATTGGAACTGATGGATGCCCACGGTTCTGGCGGTGCTCCCCATTCCTTACGCAGCGAGGCCGCGCGCTTCATCTTTTCACGAAGTACCGACGATTTCCCTGCCTCCACCTCACCCTCGACACTCAGGTTCTCGATCTCTCGCAGGGAAGCCAGGTACTCCTGCAGGTTGGATGAGTGAGCGGCCCAGAACGAATTCCAGATCCGCCTCGCTTCCTCACTCGCAGCAGCTTCCATTGAATCGGGATCGGCGGGTGCCTGGTCGCGCAACTCGGGTGGAGAATCTCCTGCATCGTGCGCTGCTCGTGCCGGGCAGCGTTCAGGATCTGCCCAGAAAGCATCCCATTGCCTCTGTGCCCGATCTGCCTCGAGAGTGATCTGGGCGATGGTGGGGATATCGCCGAGCCCGGTGCCGACATAGACATGTGCGTCGCTGCCCATCTCCTGCAGAGCTGCTTCAATCCCGGGATTCTGATCGAGAGCCTGGATGAATGAGCCCACGGCATAGAGCGTGGGTTGCCCCATCTTCGATTGCAACTGCGAGAAACGGCTTGGAGGGAAGCGCTCTTCGATCCAGCCGTGGTACTTCTCGAAATCGAAGGAAGGGTTTCCTACCAGGAAGTTGCTCGGCCCGAAGTCGCTGAAGGGCTCCAGCCAGGAGCCGCCATCCGCGAGCCGCCTCCGGAAACTGTCGACATCCGGACAGCCAGGAGCGACCACTCCCCAGCCGAAGATGCCGATACGACGGTTTGCTGTTCTGGCCGGGAGATTCAACAGGGGCCCCTTTTCAACGACTCCATCCTGCAGATTCCGGGGGCGGAAGGAAGCGATCCTGCGGATGTTTTGCCCCGCTGGCGCACTAAATACGGCTCACAAGCGCCAGATCAGAGTTCCAGGAACCAGCGGTGGACCTGCGAATCAGTCGTCAATTCGGGGTGGAAGGTGCAGGCGACGCAGCGTCCTTGCCTCACGGCGACCGGTTCCTGTGCTCGTGTCGCCAGGATCTCCACATCGGCGGCGGGTCGATCGAGACGCGGTGCCCGGATGAAGACGCCCTCGCCCACTCCGGATCGAGGGCCCGAGATCCACTCGACGTCACCGATGAAGGAATGGACCTGGCGACCATATCCATTTCGCTGCACCCCGATGTCGATCAGATTCCAGCGCCGTGGCGCTTCGCCATCGTCGCGCCCCAGCAGGATCGCTCCGGCACAGGTGCCGAGCACTGCGAGGTCTTCAGCCACAACACGGTCGATGATCATCCTCGACAGGGAGTGGAGATGGAGCAAGTGGCTCAACGTGGTGCTCTCGCCACCCGGAATCACGAGGTGAGTGATGTCATCGAGTTGGTCGGGGCGACGCAGTTCGAACGGCTCCGCACCCGCTGCCGACAACGCACGAAGATGCGGCTCGACAGAACCCTGTAACGCCAGAACTGCTGGGCGGACCGATGGCACGGTTACCAGCCTCGGACCTGGAGTCGTTCATCCTCGGGAAGTTTGGTGGCATCCATTCCCTGCATCGCTTTTGGAAGTCCGCTCGAAGCCTCTGCCAGTTCGACCGCGTCATCGAAATGTGCAGTGGCATGGACGATGGCTGTAGCAGTCCGTATTGGTTCCTCGGATTTGAATATTCCAGAACCGACAAAGACTGCCTCGGCACCGAGTCGCATCACGAGGGCTGCGTCTGCGGGCGTGGCGATCCCTCCTGCGGCGAAGTTGGGGACAGGCAGTCTGCCCTCCTTGGCGACCTGGCACACCAGCGAGTAGGGGGCGGCCAGATCCTTTGCAATGCTCATCAATTCCTCGGGACTGGCCTGGGTGATGGCCCGAATCTGGCTGCGGATCAATCTCAGATGCCTGACCGCTTCGGTCACATCACCGGTGCCCGCCTCGCCCTTGGTACGAAGCATGGCAGCTCCTTCTGCGATGCGGCGTAGCGCCTCACCGAGATTAGTGGCTCCGCAGACAAAAGGCACCTGGAAGCGGCTCTTGTCGATGTGGTGGGCATGGTCTGCAGGGGTCAGAACTTCCGATTCGTCGATGAAATCGACTTCCAGTGCCTGCAAGATCTCGCCCTCGACGAAGTGGCCGATTCTCGCCTTGGCCATGACGGGGATCGAAACCGTTTCCTGGATCTCTCGAACCTTGTCCACAGGTGACATCCGAGCGACGCCTCCGTCTCTGCGAATGTCAGAGGGAACCCGTTCGAGTGCCATGACGGCAACGGCTCCTGCCTCCTGTGCTGTCCTTGCCTGATCCGCAGTGGTGACATCCATGATGACGCCGCCTCGCAGCATCTCGGCGAGGCCGACCTTTGTGCGAAACTCATCATCGGACCCGTTGGCTCTCAACGGAGTGGTGGACTGATCGTTCAAGGCTTCCATCCTCTCTCTCGATGCAAAGGGTGCGGTGCACCCCCGCAGGCGGAACCCGATATTGCCTCTTCTGCGGTGCAGATGCGAGTGGATCGAGGCCCAGAGAGGCCCTTTCCGAGCCACCGGGTAGCCGTTATTCTGATGCCAGAACTGCCGGGAATATGGCGAAGATCAGAGGTGCCTGGGAAAGACTCCGGAAATCCCGGAGAAGGGGACCGATATGAGGCAGACTCCCGGATCCAGTGGCATGTGCTGCTGGATCATCGTCGACAACTCAATTTGTTCGGGGATTCCTTGGTTGAGGTTCGACTGGCCAGGTCCTGATGGCTGTCGATTTGCCTCGCTGGGTTCTGTACACCGAGCCAGAAGACCGAAGGAAAAACCCCGACGATGATGCCGAGTTGCTGTTATTCCGCACATGAAGTCCAGCGCGCCAGGACAGAGACGGTTCGCCTCGCCGGGCCCTCTCCCAGGATGAGGACTCTGACCCTGGCTTCCCTTTCATCACTGGTATTGCTGATCGGTGGATGGGGACAGGACAATTTGCAAGCGCAGATCTTCGAGCGCGCTCTCGTGCTCGAGGGAGTCCATCTACCCGCACCGGACGGAACGGTGCAGGAAAATGCCAACATCATCCTGAGGGGCGGTCGGATCGCCGAGATGGGGCCCGATGCGGATGCTCCAATGATGTCCCGCAAGATGAAGGTCAAGGGGCTCTTTGCCACCGCAGGGATGACGGATCTCTTCTCTACCCTGACCCTGGATGCGGTGAGCTCGGCAAGCGCTGTTCATAGTGCATGGGATGGATTCGACCGATACGACTCGGAACGGATCATGCAGGTGCTCTCAAATGGCGTGACGAGGGTTCACCTGGTTCCGATGGGTGCCGGTGGAATCGTTGGACGTGCCTGTTCTGTTTCTCTCGGTGAAAGAGAAGGCGGCGGCCATGGGAATCTCGATGCTGAGGATGTTGCGCTCTGTATCGATCTGGATACCGGAACTCCACTGCAAAAGATCCGAACCTTTGAAAAGGTGAGATCAGCATTCCTTGCTGCGGAGCGTCGCCGCGACGCCTTCGATGATTACTCCAGTGATCTGGAGGAGTACATCAAGGAACTCTCCGAAGCCGCCAAGAAGAAGGCAGAATCAGAGGGCAAGGAAGAGAAGGGCGACGACAAGAAATCCGACGATGAGGAAGAGAAGGATAAGGAAAAGGACAAGGATAAGGACAAGGAAGAGGAGAAGGGGCCCGAGAAACCCGGTAGACCTGAGCGCAATCCCGCCTCCGATATCCTGCTTCAGGCTCTGGACCATGAGTTGCCGGTGATGATCACTGCCCGAAGGAGCCAGGATTTGCAAAATGCCCTCGACCTGATCGAGGAGTTCGGTTTTATCGCCACGATTCAGGGAGCGGACGAGGCTCACCTGATGCTGGAGGCACTGCAAGAGATGGATCATCTGTCGATCCTGCTCGATGTGCCGCGAACTCCGCTCGAGCGGGGCTCTGCTCCTCGTCAGGATGCTGCACTGATCTCGAGGCTCGAGGATTCGGGGATCGAATGGTCAGTGGCCAGTGGCGGCGAAAGTACATCTCTCTGGAGGTCGATCCAGATGATCGCCGGGCAAGCCGACGGAACCTCTCCACTTCAACTCGCTCTCGCTCAGGGGGCTCGAGGCCGGGGGGCTGGATGGCTTCGTCGGGGTAGTTCGGAAGTGGTTCTCTGGGACAAGAATCCGGTGCTGGATCCGCTCGCAAGACCTCAGCGTGTGATCATCGATGGTACCGTCGTCTGGCAGCGGCCGGCCGGCACCCGGGAAGGTAGTTTTTGATGAGAACTCGCCTTCAACGCGGAACCCTGCTGATCAGTAGGCTTGCCATGGTCGGATTTTTACTGCTCGGCCCATTGCTGCTGGCAGCGTCGATGGCTGATGACGGTACTTTCGTGATCTCTCCCGTCGGAGTCGTGGGCCCCGATGGAAGTATCTGTCAGCAGATGGCGGTGGTCATCGAGCCTGACGGCACCATCGCCGCAGTCATTCCAGCGGATCAGGCAGATCCGAAACTCTCCACCTTCGCCGCCGCATCAGGGGCGGTACTCACGCCGGGCTTACACGATCTGCTCGGATCTCTGGGTGCCAGGGGTTCCCTGACAGCAGGAACGGTTCTCATCGATAATGAACTGGCTGCTGCGGATGCGTTCGACCCGACAGATCCGGAACTGGATCGAGCAGCGAAACATGGTGTGCTCTACAGCACCATCGCTGCACTTCCCGCCGGCGTGCTCAACGGCACCACCGCCACTTTCATCTGCCGAAGCTCCATCGAAGCCACATCTGTGGCCGCCGGAAAACCATGCTTCGCACTGTCGGGAACCGTTCTCAATTCGTCACGTGAGCCGACCAGCCGCTCGGCGATGGTCTCGATCTGGAAGGACTGGCTCAAAAGCGGCGACTCCGCACTTCAGAGCCCCGGAATTCTCTTCTGCCCCGATGCCATCGATCTGCGCCAGACGCTGTCGCTCGGGTGGAAGTCATTGCCAGTGCTGGTCCACTCCGGAGATGCGAGATCTCCCGTCGGGAGGCTCGCAGGCCGGGATGCGATGATGGTGGTGGGCCCCTTCCTCGAAGGGGGAGATCCGGCAGTGGTGTCGACCGCGATCCGGGCAGCTCGCACCGGAACGGAGCTCGCCTTCAAGGGTGCCTTCGGTGGAGGTCCTGCAGATCAACTACGAGGTAGTGCCGCGATAGCCGTGTCCGCAGGACTCGACGGCGATGCAGCCAGACGAGCACTTTTCTCCAACCCTGCCCGGGTCGCCGGTTGCAGCGGTGTGGGAGTCATCGAGCCCGGGGCTCGCGCAGATCTGGTGCTGTTCTCCACCGACCCACTCGATCCAGGAGCGAAAGTGCTTCAGGTGTGGATCGGAGGAGTCCAGATGCGCTCGGAGCCCACCGGACACATCCGGCCACTGAAAGGAATCCGATGAAGAAGCAAACCCCGACGAGACAGCCCTCTGGATTCTTCATTCCAACTTCGATGGCATGGCTGCTGGCTGTGGTGCTGACCGTGTCGCTGGCTCCTGCAACGAGCGCCGCGGTTGTGGCGGGAGATGCCGAGAAATCGGAAGTGGAACTGGTCAAGGATGTGACCATCCGTGCAGAGCGTGCGCATATCGGAGATGGACAGATCGTCGAGGACGCTCTGATCGTCATCAAGGATGGCATCATCCAGAGTATCGTCAGCGGTGGTGAGGCCGAGTCGGAGGAAAATGTACTGGTCGTCTCTGACATCACACCTGGACTGATCGACGCCAACGCCAGGATCGATGTCGCCGATGCGCTTTATTTCCCGGGAGAGGACCCCAGGCTGCAGATTCTCCGGGTGATGGGTCTGGAAGAACATTTCCACGGCGGGGATGTCTGTCCCTGTGGCACGGTTTGCCCCGCCATGACTTCCCATATCGCCGACGAGATGTGCCTTTACTGCGGTTGGCCCGATCACGACCCTCACCCTCATGATCCAGGCGATGAAATCGCTGCGGATGCAATTGCGGGTGATCGAGCGGCTGGAGTGCCCGCTCCCAGTGGAGTCGTCAATGAACAATCGAGTGAGGTCGTGCCTCACTTCGAGGTGCTCGATGCGATCGATCAGGGGTCGGATGATTTCGACCGATTACTCGAAGAGGGAGTGACGACCATCTATGTCAGCCCCGACTCCTCGGCGGTGATTGGAGGCAGGGGGTCCCTGATGAAGACAGGTGGACCCATTGGAGCCAGATACCTGGGAGCCGGTGCGGTCAAGGGTGTCCTTGGAAGCGATGCCTATCGATACGGTTCGCGTAACCGCAGCCCATTTCGCACGCTGGTCTCCGTCTACACCAGACGCCCCGATTCCCGGATGGGAGTGACATGGGTGTTTCGCAAGGCGTTCCACGATGCGTTCCTGCGCGCCAGTGGTGTGCAACCCAGCGGCGCGGATACATCCAGTCCCAGTGCCTCGAGAGTGCTCTCGCAGGTTCTCGCGGGCGAGGTGCCACTGCGGATCCAGGCTCGTACAGCGCCTGATATAGAAACTGCTTTCAGACTGTGCGACGAATTCGGCCTGGATTTTGTACTCGAGGATCCTGTCGAGGCGTGGAAGCGAGTCGACCTGCTCTCGGAGAGTGGCGTCGATGTCGTGTTCGGGCCGGTTTTTGATGTTCCGAGCGGAATTCTGGCAGGCACCAGTGAGAGCAGGGGTGCACGTCTGCACACGCTACGTGATCTGGTTTCATCCGGAGTTTCCGTGTCGCTGAGCGCTCAGGACCTCAGAGGTGAGGAGGGGCTCTCCCGTCAGGTGATGCTGGCGATCCGACATGGAGTCGATCCTGCGATGGCCTTGAAACTGGTGACGCAAAATCCAGCCCGGTTGCTCGGGATCGATGCCCAGGTGGGAACCATCGAAGCTGGAAAAAGAGCTGACCTGGTCATCTGGAGTGGCACACCCTTCTCCTCTCTGTCACAGATAGAAAAGGTCTACCACGAAGGTGTGATCTCTTTCATCCGAGGCGGAGCCAATAAATGAAATCGAGAGTCCCCGGAGGCGAGGAGCCGATGTTTTCGATGAACTTCAATAATTTACGCCCACTACCATGGGTCATCGTCACGGTGTTGTTCCTGATGACAACACCGATGGCGCAGGCGAATGGAAACAAGGTTGCTTTCACAGGAGGGACGGTGTTGACCGTCTCCGGACCTGTCATCGAGGGGGGAGTGATCCTCGTTGAAGACGGCATCATCACTGCAGTCGGCGAAGGGGACACGGAGATTCCCTACGATGCGATGGAAGTCGACTGCACCGGCATGATCCTGGCTCCTGGATTTGTCGACCCTCACAGTGCGGATGGCCTCGACATTCCCAATGAGAACCTTCCGAAGGCGCCATTTGTCGACGTCTTCGATGCCATCGATCCATCCAGGTTCTTCTTCGAGGATTCGCTTCGAAATGGTGTCACGACGATTCACGTCATGCAGGGCAACAACTGCGTTGTCGGTGGTGTCAGTCGCATCGTGCATCCGATCGGACTCTCTCCACATGAGATGTCACGCCAGGCTGGTGTGGCCATGAAACTCTCGACATCTCCTCGACAGGGTTACGATCGATTGAGGCAACTCGCAGAGTTGCGCGAGGTGTTCTCGGAATACGACCGCTGGAGAGAGAATCTTGCAGAGAAGCGATTCGAGCAGGAGGCGAAAAAAGACGACGATCTGGAGCCCTTGCCCCCCGAGGAGGCGCGCCAGAAGGGGGAGGAGTTGATCCGTGATGAAGATCTGGATGATCAGCACCGCAATCTCGCCCACCTCGTCGATGGACGTCTGGGAGCGTGGATATATTGTGGATCGGCCTCGGATGTGGCTCCTGCGCTGGCCCTCATCTCCGATAGAGGGTGGCAGAAGAACTCGGTGCTGGTGCTGGGAGGAGATGCCCACCTGGCGGTGAGCGAGATCGATGACTCCAACCTTGCCGTGATCCTCGATGCGGATCTGGTGTACAGAAAAAGGGACCCCATCCACGGCGAACTGATCGAGACCTTCATCCCGGATATCTACCGCGGTGCAGGGGTGAAATTTGCCATCCAGCCTTCCAGGACCGGATCGATGCCGGAGAGATTCCTCGGCTACCAGGCAGCTCGCCTGGTCCGCTCGGGAGTGTCTCCAGAAGATGCGTTGCGCATCGTCACTCTCGGTGCTGCGGAGATCTGTGGCGTCGCGGATCGCTATGGATCGATCGAGGTCGGCAAGGTCGGCAATCTTGTGATGTGGACCGGTGACCCCCTCGATCTGACATCCTGGGTCCAGAAGGTCTGGGTCGAGGGCATCCTCGCCTATGATCGTGAAAAGGATGCCAGGCTGGAGAGGCTCTTCCCGGAAGCTGCCGAGGAACCGGAACCTCCCGCTCCCCTCGATGATGCCGAAACCTCTGAAGAGGATGGAGATGGCGACTCCGCTGCAGAAGACGGGGATCAGCCGAAGGGTGACGAGGCCGCTGATCCTCAGCCCTTGAAGGAAAAGTCGACCGAGAAGGACAAGAAAGAGGCTCCCGACAAGAAGCCCGTCCCTCCGGACGACAAGCCGGATGACAAGCCGGACGACAAGCCGGACGACAAGCCGGACGACAAGCCGGACGACAAGCCGACGGTCGGAGAGGTCTAGAATGCGATTTCCGCTGATCCTGATCGGGATCCTGACACTGTCATGCGCCCAGCCGGCGGGTGCGCAGAGCGCAGGGGATGACTTCGTGCTCCGTGCAGGTACCGTCCACACGGGGATTCGAGAGATTCCCGATGGAGCGATCGTGGTCCGCGATGGCAAGGTGGTCGCATCCGCCGCATGGTCGGAACTGCAGGACGATGCCAGTCTCGATCAACTTCCGCTGGTCCACTGGCCCGATGCCTATGTCACTCCCGGTCTCGTTGCCGCAGCGAGTGGATTGGTCCCTGCGCACTCATCGCCTGAGAGCATCTCCGCTGCTTTCAGAGCCTCGGATGGGTTCGATCGTTACGGCGACTACCGCCCGCTGTTGAAGACCGGGGTCACCACCGTCCACCTGAGTCCGGGAGAACATCGCCTCGTCAGCGGCCAGGGTGCTGTGGTCAAACTGGTCGGGGACGCCGACGACCGGATCATCAAATCGAGCTCTGATCTCTCCCTTTCGCTCACCGACGATGTGGATGGTCCGGGTGCTCTTCTCAAGATTCCATTTCCAGCCTCCAGCGATGTGGCGATCACTGCGCCGGTTCCACAGCGGCCTCGAAGTCGCATCGGCCGTCTGTTGGCTCTCGGTGAGGCGATCGAGAAATCGACCGAGGATGCTGCAGCCCACGGCGAACTGGCCCAGGCCTGGCAATCGGGATTGCCCCTGAGAGTGGCCGCTCGCAGAGCACCGGAGATCCTCGCAGCGATCTCCTTCATCCGCGGCAAGGGACGAGAAGGATACATCGTGGGGGGAACAGAGATCGCCGAAGTCTCTCCAGCGCTGGCTGCTGCGGGAATCCCTCTGGTCCTTCGCATCCAGCTGGTCGGTGGAGATGTGGGATTTTCAGCGAGGGAGCCGATCGAGGGCCTGACCCACTGGCCCGATCTGGGAAGCGAAGGACTGCTGGCTCTTGCTCCTCCCGATAACGATCTGGCGCTGCTGCGATGGGCGCTGGTGGAAGCAGCCTCACACATGAAGAACCCCGGGGATTCCATCGCACTGGTGACACACAATGCCGCTCGCATCCTCGGAGTCGAGGATCGTGTGGGAAGTCTGCAAGCGGGTGCAGATGCGGACATCGTGGTCTGGAACGAAGCACCGTGGAACATCAGTGCGCACCCACTTGAAGTGGTTGCCGGGGGCAGGAGCGCCTGGCAGCCGCAGGACAGTTCCGCAACGGTGATTCGCGCCGAAACGATCTGGCTCTCCCCCGAGGTTGCGATCGCTGATGGCGAGATCCTCCTCGAGGATGGAAAGATCGCATCGGTGGGTCGAAGAGTTCCGCACCCTCCCCATTCAAAGGTGGTCGATGCGGGGCCGGGCAGTTTTGTCGTTCCTGGTTTCATCGACAGTTTCGGTCATCTCGGATTGCGAGGTGATTCTGGAGCTGCGGGTACAGGGGATCGCCTTTACAGACTGATCGGATCCGCGGATGAACCGGAACACCGGGTAGCGCGTGCGGGTGTAACTTCACAGTTGCTGACTCCGAAGCGGTTGCAGCGTGGTGCTGCCACTGCAGTGATGGTCAAAACTGCGGGCCGGAGCAGAGCAGATCGTGTTGCCCGGCCAGTGTCTGCGTTGCTGCTGGAAGCGAGTGGCCATCCGGATGAAGCTCTCGGTGGAATCACGCGATTGCTCGGGCAGGGCCAGAAATACCTCGATTCCTGGAAGAAGTACGAAAAGGAACTTGCAGAGTGGGAAGAAAAGAAGGCCGCGGGTGAAACGATCGAAGCCAAGGAAGAGGTAGAGGAAGAGGTGGTGGAAGAAGGGGGGCCGGACCCACTCACCGGGATCTGGGAATTGACCATCTCTGGCGGCCCACTTCCTGATGCCGAGACGGTTTCGATTTCGATTCAACTCGAAGGAGACAAGTTCGAGGGTCGAATCGTGGAGCCTATTCCTCCCATTCCGGTGCGGGTGGTGGGAACCCTCTCCGGGACCACCATCGAAGCGACCATCGAGATCGAAGATGGAGTGATTCCAGATACTCCCAAGATCGAAGCAGAACTGACCGGAGAAGACGCCCTGTCGGGAACCATCTCGGTGATGCAATTCTCTGCGGATGTAATGGGTACTCGCACCAGCAAGGAAGCCAAGACTTTCAAGGTGGAGCGGCGCAAGAAACGAGACGATGACGGTCGTCCCAATCCGCCAAAGGTCAATCTGGCGATGGAGCCGGTCCGAGATGTACTCGAGAAGAAAATTCCAGTGGTGGTGACTCCCAGCGGTCTGGAAGTCGCAGCAAAGGTCATCGAGTTCTTCTCGAAAAAGAAGATCCCCTTGACCCTCAGGCTCGGTCCCGAGATGCGACACTACGGTGATCTTCTGTCGAAAGAATCGGTTTCGGTGATTCTTCCGAAGCAGGTGTCCTATACCGTCAATAGAGAAGAATTCGTCCCCGCTACCTTTCTCAGTCGCGCAGGAATCAATGTGGCCTTCCAGAGTCAGGCTTCCGATGGAGCGCGTGCCCTACCCCAGCAGGCTTTGCAGGCGGTAGAGAGGGGCATGGGAGCCGACGATGCTTTGTATGCACTGACCCGAGGAGCCGCTGAAGCGCTGGGAGCTCAAGATCGAGTCGGATCGATCGAGAAGGGCCTCGACGCAGACCTGTTGATCTGGAATGGACATCCCCTCGAGGCGGGTAGCACTCTGCAGAGGGTATTCATCGATGGAGAGGAGGTCCCGAGATGAGGAAACTGACGCTGTTTCTCGTCGCTTTTCTGACGCTGGTCAGTTTCGCCGATGATGTTGCTGCCGCCGATGTCACGGTCTTTCGAGTCGGCAAGATCATCACCATGGATGATGATGACCGGGTCATCAACAACGCTGTCGTGGTGGTTGTCGATGGGAAGATCACATCGTTAGGTCGATCACGAGATATCGAGATCCCCGACGGAGCAGAGGTCATCGACCGGCCACAACTATGGTTGGTCCCGGGAATGGTCGAGTGCCACAACCACACCGGAGGGTCCAGCCCTGACCTTCACGATTACATCTACCTGACCAATCCTGGCCTGCGAACCCTCGAGTCCGTGGTCCCTGACGGTAAGGAGATGGAACGTGCCAGGGCCGGAGGAGTCACCACCGTGCTGACGATTCCGGGCAGCGGCAATAACATGTCTGGCTTCGGCACCATCTTGAAGACAGCAGGCACCGGCACGGTCAAGGAAGCTGTACTGAAGGCTCCTGGATCGTTGAAGATCGCCCAGGCAGGGAACCCTGAGCGATACTTTTACGGTGTGGGTCGATCCTTCATGAACTTCAATACACGCCAGACCCTGCGCAAGGCGAGAGACTACCACCTCGCTCGAACGGCGTGGGAAGAGGGGAAACTGGCTGCTGAACCTCCGAAGGATCTTCACTGGGAGGAGTTCCGACCGCTCTTTCGCAGAGAGACGGTCGCATCGGTGCACACCCAGATTTTCCAGGTGCTGATGACCACCGTGAAGATGGTCGCAGGAGAGTTCGGAATTCGTACCGTGCTCGACCACTCCACCTTTGACGCCTGGAAGGTGGCGAGGCTGGTCAATGAAGACGAGAGCATCTACACCATCAACGGGCCGCGTCAGATTCACTATGACCGTACTCAACGTCGGATCATGGGGAATGCTGGGCGCTGGTGGCAGGGAGGCGTGCGACGACTGGGGATCAATACCGACTCTCCGGTGATCCCCCAGGAGGAGTTGTTCTATCAGGCAGCGATGGCTTGCTACTACGGCTGGACTCCCTACGAGGCTCTCAAGGGGGTGACACGGATTCCTGCAGAAGCACTGATGATGGACCACCGACTCGGCAGTATCACGGTAGGCCTGGACGCGGATTTCTGCCTCTGGACAGGCGACCCGATCGATCCTCGTTCATCGTGCGAACTGACCATCATCGATGGCAAGGTGACCTACGACGCCAGCGGAAAGCGGGTCTTCTGATGGGTGGTCGAACTCAACTCCTCCCGAGGTGGGCAAGCTGTTTGATGGTGTTGCTGGTTGCACTGCCAACTCTACCAGCGCAGGCGACTGACGATGCGGATCGTGTCACGGTGATTCGAGCCTCGCGTGTCATCACAGGCACCGGAGAGATCCTTGAACCAGGCGAAGTTGTTTTCGAGGACGGCAAGATCTCATTGGTTGGAAATCAACTGGAGTATCCCAAGAATGCCAGGATCATCGATGCCCGGGGGCAGACGCTGATGGCAGGGATGATCCTCGCGCGCTCCAGGCATGGTCTCAGCAATCTTTCGCGAAATGGGATCCATTGTGATTGGTCGCCGTTGCGACAGCTGAATGATCAGGAGATGCCCTGGGCTGAATTTCTGGAAGCCGGCATTGTTGCCGCTTCGCTGGTTCCTGCTGGCTCAGGATTTCCAGGACATGCAGTGGTGGTCAACACAGCGCCCGAGAGTACTGACCGAATCCTCAATGAATCCGCCTTCTTGCCCCTCAATGGAAGAACATCATCTGGACTATACGCCTCGATCGACAAGGCGTTTGGTGGTGCGAGAGGTGAGATAGAGAAGGTCGAGAAGGCAAGAGAGCAGTGGGACAAGGAACAAGAAGAGGCGAAGAAGAAGGCTGAAGAAGAATCCGGGAAGAAGGATGGGGAAGCGGCCGAGGAGAAAAAGAAGGATGGGGAAGCCAAGGATGACAAACCCAAGGAGTTCACCCCACCCGAGATGAATCCTTCGGTCGTCGAACTGGTCAAGATTCTTCAGGAAAAAGATGACGCTCTTCCGATCGTATTTGATGCGAGCACGCCTGGATTGATCCTTCACTTCGATGCTGCCATGGCAGATGTGAAGGAATTGAAGGACCGCGACCCGTTGGGGATCTTCATCCTGCCCGGCACTCGAAATGGTGCCTTCCATCAGGTGGTGGAGATGCTCGCCGAACGAAAGGCCACGGTGTTGATTCCGCCTGGTCTCAGTGCTCTTCCCGATACCTACACGAGGATTTCGATTCCCGTGGCGCTGTCTCGTGCCGGTTGCACTCTGGTGACGATACCGCGCACAGACAATCCTGAGGGGATGAGGAACATCCCTGGCATGCTGGCAGAGCTGGTTCGATATGGTCTCAGCCGCGAGGCCGCACTGGCCTCGGTCACTACCGAGCCCGCCCGGTTGCTTGGACTTGGAGATCGTATGGGAACCGTCGAGGCAGGTAAGGAGCCGCACTTCGTACTCTTCGATGCCGACCCCCTGGAGCCGGGGGCAAGGGTGATGAAGACCATCATCGCAGGCGAGGTGGTCTGGGATCGAGAGGACAACCGATGAGCACGAAAATGAGAGCCTCTCTGGTGATGCTGGCGGTCTTCTTCATGGTGACCGACATTCCGATCAACTTCGGACATCGAGTCCAGATGGCCGGAATCTCGGAGGCACAGGACCCGCCACGCCGTCGCCGGCGTGGGCGCCGACCACCGCCCCCTGCGCCAGCACCTGAACCGGAGAAAGAGGAGACGGAGCCAGAGGATCCCGGTGGCGAGTACCTTGCCATCGTGGGTGCCACCATCCACACCATCACGGGGCCAGTGATTCGCGGCGGAACCGTGTTGTGCAAGGATGGGAAGATCATCTCCATCGGGGAAGACATCGTGGCGCCCTCGGATGCTGAAAAGATCGACGCTACCGGACACCATCTCTATCCGGGCCTTGTCGCCTTTCGGTCCAGTGGCCTTGTCGGCTCAGGGGAGCCGGAAAAGACCCAGGATCCGTTTGCGCTCGGCACGGTGATGGGGCTGGCAGCAGGAATCACCTCGACGTGGAACGGCAGCCGTGTCTGTAAGTTGATTCGAGGCGAAGTCAGCGACCTGACGCTTCGAAACAAGGCCTTCACCTCGATCAGCTATAACAGCAGGAACCCATCCGGGAAACGCGAACTTCGCGAAGCGCTCGAGAAAGTCCAGGAACACCTCAGGGAACTGGAACGGCACGAGAGTGACAAGAAGGAAAACCCGGATGCGAAAGCTCCCGACGAGAAGTGGATTCGTGGCCTTTTCTCTACAGCACGCAATTTGCTGACCGGCAAGAGTATTGCACTGACCCGGGCCTCGACCATCTACGATCTACGTGAGGTTTGTGAGCTGGCCAGGCGGTTTGAATTCGAGATGGTCATCGAGGGAGCTGAAGAGGCATGGATCGAACCCGGAGTGCTGGCGCGCTGCAGGGCATCCGTGGTGTTGACTCCTCGTAGTCGCCGAGACCGGGATGAGAGCCGTGGGGCTGCAGGGGGATCCAGCATCGAGAATGCCAGGATCCTGTACGAGCATGGAGTGCCCGTGACCATCATGCCGGGCAGTCGAGGAATCGCCTTGTGGGGTCTCGCAGGCCGGGATCTGTCGCACCTACCCCTGGAAGCGGCATTTGCCGTCAGAGGTGGATTGTCTGAGGATGTGGCGGTGCAGTCGATCACCATCGAACCCGCACGTCTGCTCGGAGTGGCGGATCGAATCGGGTCGATCGAGGTGGGAAAGGATGCCGACTTCATCATCATGGATGGCGACCTCCTCTCGTACATGTCTCATGTACGGTGGGCTGTCATCGACGGCAAGATCCAGTACGACAAGGCTGAAGAAGGCCTTCTGGATCACATACGCCCCGCCGGTGAAGATGAACCCAAGCCTCCCGAAGACCACTGGCCGCGTCGACTCGGAGATCCTCTCTAGAGCTTCTCCGATTCATCTCCCTTTCCTGTCCCACGCTAGCCTCGAACGGTTGCGTGGATTGACAGTATTCGCTGTGCCGAGACTATAGAGGTAGAACCTTTTCTCCTGCTGTCACGGGAGGAATTTTCCCTCGTCTCGAAGGACAGTTCGATGCCATCCATCCCCAGCCGATTGCCACTGGTGAACCTCCGCATGGGGGCCCTGGTGGCACTGCTATTACTGGCTGGTTTTGCCCCGGTTCAGGGCCAATGTGCCACCGGAGAGATCGAGTTGTTTGGCGTCAGTGCAGGGGATGGTCTTGGCCGATCAGTGGCCATTTCGGGTGGGCGAACCTTCATCGGAGCCGTAGGTGATGATGATGGTGGGCTGCTCAGCGGCAGCGTGCGAATTTTCCAGCGAAATTTGAGTGGCTATCAACTCGAAGAAGTATTGGTCGGACAGGCGGGTAGCCAGCTCGGCTCCTGCCTCGCGGCAGACGGCAAACTTCTGGCGGCAGGTGCCTCGGGTGCCGGGGCGGTAGAGATGTGGCGTAGAGATCGCCTCCAGTGGACCCAGATTCAGGTACTCAGTGACCCGCAGGGTCAACCAGGAGACGGTTTCGGCACCTCACTGTCACTGCACGGCGACCTGCTGGCTGCAGGAAGCCCCTATTTCGAGACCGCCCAGGGTCAGGTCGGCTGTGTCACTCTCTGGAGATTCGACTCCGCGGTGGGGTGGGAGTTGCAGGAGAGATTGCTCGCTACCGATCGTGTTTCTGGGGATCAGTTCGGTACGGCGGTTTCGCTCGCGGATGGATCCCGCTTGCTGATCGGTGCGCCAGGTAGAGATTTTCTCGGATCCGATACCGGTTCAGCGTACCTGTTCACCGGTGGAACTGACGGTTGGGTCGAGGAGTTTGACATCGGCACCGGGGCTTCTGCACCTGGTGATCGGCTGGGAACCTCGGTCGCCATCTCGGGACAGCATCTGCTGCTGGGGTCGCCATATTCGGACATCGCGGGTCCTGATGCGGGAGCGGTCGTCAACTATCAACGGGTCGGAGACATCTGGGTTCTCGGATCTCATCTGGTCCCACCTTCTGGTGCCAGTGGGTGTGCATTCGGAGCGGTTCTCGATCTCGATGGGAACCTGTTGACGGTGGGGGCTCCCACCGATACCGGTGGCGAAGCGTTTCCAGCCGGCTCCGTCTCCGTCTATCGCTGGCAGGGAAACTGGCAACTGGTGGAATCGCTGACAGGAAACTCCAGTTCCTTCCTCGGTAGTTCGATAGCCGTGCATCGTGGCGTTGTGATCTCGGGTGCTCCCTTCGATTCTACTCTGGCACCTGTTGGCGGAAACGCCGTACTGGTGGTTCATGGAGATGAGGATTGCGATCTCGACGGGGAGCCGGATTCATGCTCGATAGCCTCAGGGCTGGTCGAGGATTGCGATCTGGACGGTGTCATAGATAGTTGCGGGATCTCGCAGGGACTGTCGATCGACTGTGATGGAGATGGCATCCCGGATTCCTGCGCAACGCTGGAGGGCACCGTTGCCGATTGCGATGGGGATGGAGTTCCCGATATTTGCGCCATCGATTCAGGCCTTGTCACCGATTGCGATGGCGACGAGATCCCCGATGTCTGCCAGGTGGATTGCAATCAGAACCTGATCCCGGACGCGTGCGAGATCAGCCAGGATGGATTCCTCGATTGCGACAGTGATGGCTTGCTCGATATCTGCGAACTTGAGACGGGAAGTGAACCCGATTGCGATGCCAACGGAATCATCGACAGTTGCGACCCCGATTGCAACGGCGACGGAACACCCGATGAGTGCGAGTTCCTCGAAGGAATGGCGGAAGATTGCAACAGCAATCACATTCCAGACGAGTGTGACCTTGCAGAAGCGAACAATGACACCAACTCGAACGGTCTGCTGGACTCCTGTGAAGCTGGTTTCATTCGTGGTGAGGCAGATGGGGTTGAAGGAGTTGGAATCTCCGATGCGATGCTACTGATCGCAAGGGTATTCGGCGATGTTGCGATTCCCGATTGCCCGGAGGCCGCAGATGCAAATGCGGATGGTTTGCTGGACATCTCTGATGGACTGTATCTGCTCTACTATCTTTTCATGGGCCAGCCCGCACCCGTCTCTCCCTTTCCGGAATGCGGGATCCTACCTGTTGATGCGGTATTCAACTGTGAGATGCATCCGTCTTGTCCCTAGAGGGTCACCAGTTCGCCGCTCTTGACCAGCAACACACGGCAGTCGATCCTGTCCATTTCAATTCCCCAGGTTCTCGAGACTGCCAGCTTGTAACTCTCCATTTGATCGGCGTGTTTCTCCGCGGTCTGCTGCGATGATCCATTGATCTGATCCGTCTTGAAATCGATCACCTCGGCTGCCACCGATCGCCCATCTCGTTCCAGAATCACCAATCGGTCGATGATGCCATTCAGCAGGTCGTCTCCCGTGTTGCAGCAGAAAGGTACCTCTCGTTCCAGCACCAATTGATCGCCATCACGCTTGCCGAGTCTCTGCTCCGTTTCCGCTCGGTCAAGTGTTGCCCGCAGCCCTGGCTCCTGCACCGCTTCGGTGAGTAATTTGACTGTCTCCTCGATGAAGGGAGACAGCCGAGGGTACTCCCTGGAGAGAAGTTCCTCGATGTCCGGAGGCAAGTCTGCTGTCCACTCGAGTTGTTCGAATGCAAGGTGAACCAGGGTGCCGATCGAGCGGGCACGAAACGACGCTTCGCTGGAAAAGATCGCAGAGTGTTGAGAAGGAGTTTGAACAACACCGACCGAGGGGGTCGACAGTTGTGGAACCTTCGCCTCCTGCGAAAGCGTCTCTGGCTCTCCGGGGATCAGTGCCGGACAGCCGGCATCTCCTCGCTCGTAAAGAGTGGCGCCCGGCGTGAGGGGCTGCCCCTCTCCGAGGGTATGCAGAAGTAGATGCGCAGCGGATGCTTCGGGAGGTTTTTTCGCGGGGAGAATCATGATCAAGGATCGTCTCGCCCTGGTCATCGCTACATACATGACACTGAGGGCTTCCTGTAGCTGAGTCTGGCGAGCCTGGCGATTCATCTCGAGATACGGTTCGCCAAGGATCTGCCGATCCCGTTTGGAGATGTAACGGCTGATCCACCGTTCCCCTTGAGGATCAGTGGTCGCCCTGCGCTCGAGCAACTTGGGAAGCACCTTGAACCAATCGGGAGCCAGCTCGGGAAGGATCACCACATCCCTTCCAAGGCCTTTCGCCTGATGCACCGTCATCACCTCGACCCGGGATCCACTCGGGGATGAGAGGTGATGAGTGCGCAGGTGAGAGATCAACTCCTCCAGGCGGCAGCCGCTAAATCGCCGGATGTGGATCTGCTCCATCATCTGACGAATTCTGACCCTGTCCTCTGGCGAACAGATCTGCGCCAATCCCTCGGCAAGGGGAGCGATCGCCTCGGTGATGCCCAGCTGGTGGATGCGGCTGCGCAGGGTATCCGAGATTTCTCGGGCGATCTGAGGATCGTTCCAGTCGCCGTCAGGATACCCGCCGATGCTCCGTGCGACCTCTGGCAGTGGCGAACGTGCCACGGCAAAGCGCATCGTCGAGTCTCCTGGATGCTCGACCAGTTCCAGCAGCGCGACCAATCTGCCCACTGCTGGAGAATCGACCAGGGGGTTGCCGCCCTCCTCACTGGCATCGATACCTCGTTCCCTGAGCGCTGCCACCATCCGGGCGATGTTCTGGTTCTTGCGCACCAGTATCGCGATGGAGCACTCGGTCGAGATCCCGATGATTCGCTCCACTTCATCGATGGCATCGATGTAGGGGCAGACTGCGATCTCGCGGTCGGGGTGTTGCTGGGCGACCTTGAGGACGATGTGTCCTGGAGCATCTCCAGGACCACCGGCGGCACTGACATGATCATGAAAATTATCGCCCCAGTTACTGATGGCCTGGCGGTCGGTGCCGAGCCAGCCCGCAGGTGGAAGGCTGCCAAATACCGTGTTGACGCCGTCGAGGATCTCCGGCGAGGAGCGGTACGACTCGTCGAGGGTCTGGTCCGATCCTGGTTTCAAGAAATCCTGAAGCAGGTCGAGCACTTCTGCTCTGCCTCCCCGCCAGCCGTAGATCGCCTGTTTTGGATCCCCGACACAGAAGATCGATCGACCGCCATCGGAATCGCTGGCGACTTCCTCGATGAGTGGGCGAAGTGCAGCGAACTGCAACAGGGAGGTGTCCTGGAACTCATCGAGCAGCAGGTGACGCGTCGAAGCGTCGAGCCGATACAGGATGGTGTCTGCGGAGGCGAGAACGCTGGCGACCGCCAGAGCCTGAGGAATATCCTGAAACGCTACGCCGCCTCTGGTGTGCATCCCGATGCGTCGGAATTGATCGTAACTCGCCAGCAGATCACGGGTGGCGATGTTCTGGGCGCGGATCGTGCCCGAGATGTGGGCTCGCGCCATCTCGATGATGAGTTGTACCGAGATGTGGATTCTCTCGGGGATCTCGACGCGGTCGAACTTCGGCTCGCCATTGAGGACCGCCAGAGCCAGCCCGGATTTGAACAGGCCCAGCGCATCGGCTCCGTTCGGGTCATCAAACCACGTGCCCAATCGGGCCAGCGCCCCCTCCCAGTTCTTCTTCGGAGTTCCCGCCTTTGTCAGCGGACACGCCACTGAATTGAAGAGGTCCTGCACCTTTTGAACTCGTGCATCATCCGGCCTGGTACACATCTGGGGGTTTTGCCACGCCGAGTAGGGAAACTCGATGAACTTGTCATGGGCGTGGGAGACGATCTGCTGCAGTTGATCCGCCACCTGACTCGTTGCCTTGCCACGGCTCAAGCGGTGCATCAAGATTCGCGCATCGACCTGGCTGCCGACCGACAGGATCTGCTGGATGGCTGCCGCCTGCACCGCTTCTAGCTGGTCCTTCTCCAGGATGGTCCAGCCGGGGGGTAGCCCGCACTCGAAGGTATGGGCGACCGCAAGCCGTGCAAAAAATGCATCCAGCGTCGAGACGCCACAACGATGCAACTGGTCGACGAGTCCTCTGAGGGCGACCTCGATCTGCGGGGAACTGGCAGGCTCGAAGCCCGCCTCGACGAGCGAGTCTTGCAGTTGTTTCAGTGCCTCTGGATCGACCGTTGCGGTCAGCATCCGAAGTAGCACCCGTTCCATGATTTCCCCTGCAGCGCGACGTGTAAAAGTCACTGCGAGGATCCCAGCGGGGTCCTCACCACTGGTCAGCAATCCGATGAAGCGGCTGGTCAACTGGTGCGTCTTGCCGGAACCGGCGCTGGCTCGAATCAGCAGGTGAGGTGAAAAGGTCATGGGGAGCCCTCTTCTTCATCCTTGTCGGCGATTCCATCGAGGCGAGATGCCGCTTCGACGGTGGTTCCGGCGAAGGCCCGCTGCCACGGGGACTTCAGCACCGAGAGGGGCTGTTCTGTGCCCTTGAAGAGCTCGGAAACGATCGCTTCCGACAGTTCTCGTGCGAGGTCCAGGTCATCCGGACTCCACCGAGCGATCTCGATGCGGGTCTCCGCTGGAGTGGCCGGGAGCAAGCAGAAGCCACTCTCCATCTCGGAGTCGCGGGTCAAGCCATCGATCTCCAGTTGATGGGCAAATTGAAGATAGAGGGGTAACTGCAGCCTCACCCAGGACTTCATGTTCCTGGTTCCCCTGCGATGGTCCTGATCGGGGGTCTTGCCCGAGTCTCCGGTCTTGTAGTCGAGGAGTCGCCAGCGCTGAGTCTGTTCGTTGTAGTCGATGCGATCGATACGGCCCGACAGCCCCATTTCTCCGCCGGGTACCACGATGCGACATTTCTTGTGATCCAGTTTGACCTCTGCGTCGACCAGTCGCCAACCCAGAGCTCGTTGGGTCGCCTGAACGGATGCCCAGGCATCGAGGCGTGCTCTGGCCTGTTCCAGCTGGACCAGCACGGCGGCTCTGGCGGGGTCTGCGATCCGCTGCGTCCTGTATCGATCGAGCAACTGGTGCAGCGCGTCACGAATCTGGTCCTCGTCGGTCAGTTCTCGAAGGTCGACATCCTTGCCATAGTATTCGAGCACCTTGTGGATCAAGGATCCAAAATCTGCATGGTTCAGCTGGCGATCACGGTCGTGGCAATCCTGGAGTCGCAGGACCCTGTTCATCTGGAACAGTACGGGATCTTCGATGTAGTCGGAAAATGATGTGACGGCGATGGTATCTGGCGGTGGCAGCAGCACACTGCTCGGCGGGCCGAGGGAATCAGGACTGTTCGTGACCTGTTCCGGTTCGCGGAGGTGGTAGCGGTGCCTTTTCTTTCGATCCAGAAAGTTGGACAGCCGATCGAGGCCATCCGTTCCTTGCAGCAACAATCGACTGGGAAGCAGCGGATCGCCTTCACCGCTGCGGGCGCACAGGGCGACGACGGTTTTCCTGCGGCCATCGAGTAACGAGTGGAGCAGGTGGTTATCCCTGGCACCCACCTCGCGAGGCCCAGGCAGTCCCAGTTCCTGGCGGACACCGTGAGGAAGCAGCGGATCGCCCGATGGCGCCGGTGAAAGTTGTCCTTCGGTTGCACCGGTGAGCAATAACACATCGGAAGAATCGAAGGAGAGTTCCAGCCAACCGAGCAAGCCGATGGATGAGTTTTGCTGTCGATCCGGTATCGGAGACTCTTCGAGCAAGTCGATGATCAAGGCGATGGCATCGCTACCAGAGAGCGGATCCTGGTCACGATCCCCGATTCGACTCAACCTTTCCACGGCAGAGATCAACCCGTCGAGACCCGATGCTGGAAGGGCGGGTTGGGCGGCGTCGCCAGATCCCACCAGATCGAAGAAACACTGTAGAAGTTGCTGCACCCGGTCGGAACAACTCCCCGTGTCAGCACGCAAAGGCTCGATGGCCTTACCAATGAACTCGACAGCCGGTGGTGCGAGAGGATCACTGGCCAGGATCGGTTGCCTCTTCGATGACCAGCGATCGATGGATTCTATGGGAGCGAGTTCCGTGCCGTTCCTGAGTGTCAGTCCGGGCAATCGGATATGGATGGCAGGGTGTCTGGCCAGCGCCGCCACCGAGCGTCGAGAGAAGGACTCGACAGCGCAGTGGAGGTCTGCCAGCAGTCGCCCGCAGGAGGATTCGGCATGGGGAGTTCCGGAGGCGATGTGTAGCGGGATCCCCGAGCGGCGAAATCCTTCCAGCAGCCAGGGCGAGAGTTCCTGGTCGAGCAGTCCGATGGTGATCTCATTCTCGGCAGACTCTGAAGAGTGCTGGTGAATCTGTTGCAGTAACGCCGCAGCGAGTGACCGAGGATCGTCGGTCACGACCAATTCAGCGGGTGCAGGGCCTTCGATGGATTCCCACTCGTCGGGGATGGGGCAACCGAACTCGTCATAGCGATGTTGCAGTGCCTCATCTGCATCGATCCACGCCTGGGCCTGGCAATTCTGTTGCAACCATTGTCGCATCCGCGCCGGAATCTCGAGGATTCCTATCAGCACGATGCGCTGCTCCTGCCTCGCTGGATTCGAGTTGAACTCACCGGTGTCGGTGAGACCCAGTTCGCGCAGCCTCGCCGAACGGATCGCCTCGATCCGCTCGACGGTACGCAAACGAAGTGCGGCGTTGGGGTCGTTTCGAGCGGTCGTCTCGGCGGCTTGACCGAGCGTGATCCCTTCTCTGCGCAGGTCGGAGCAGAGGCGCGAGAGCAGCCGTGCCAGGGCCAGCAGCGCAGACGCACCGAGAGCCGCCGATTCGAGTCCGATGGTGGCGAGCAGGTCGGGGGGGCAAGATCTGAGCGCCTGGATCCAGGCGATGCGGTCCTCGAGCGCCGTCGCAAACGGCTGGTCGGGAGCACAGAGCAGTTGTTCCAGATGACCCGGGGTCGTGATGCGAGGGGGCAGCAGCCCGCGCCCGAGGGCGTCGGCGTGTTGCACCAGGACTCGCCTCAATCGCCTTCCCGCCTGGCGTCCAGGAACCACCACGATCAGTTCTCTGAGGTCGAAGGGGCAGCCGCTGGCGGATGGTGGTGCAGATTCGAGAATCTTGGCGGCGGCGCACTCCAGTGCGTCATCTTCGGTTCCCAGGAAAATACGATTCAAACTGACAATCTCCTCGCCCACCGTCGATTTGGTGTCTCTGGGCCACCCTGAGGCCTGAAGAAGTCCAGGTCAACCCGGGGTGAGTCGTGGCCCGGGACGGTCCCGGCAGTTAGATTCACAACATGGATTCCCGCAATGACCGCTCCTATGGATTCGTCATCGACAATCGGCGCTGCATCGGTTGCCACGCATGCACGGTCGCCTGCAAGACGGAGCATTCGGATCCGGTCGGGGTCAACAAGACCTGGGTGCAGTATCTGGAGCAGGGAGTGCATCCTCGTGCCGAGCGCTCCTTCCATGTCCTGCGATGTAACCACTGTGAGAATGCCCCCTGTGTCGAGATCTGTCCCACTGCGAGCCTGACGGTGCGCAAGGACGCGATCGTCGATTTTGACTCGAGCCGCTGTATCGGCTGCAAGGCCTGCATGCAGGCGTGCCCCTACGATGCCATCGACATCCATCCGGAAACGGGTACGGCGACCAAGTGCAACTACTGTTCTCACCGGGTCGATGCAGGTCGGGAGCCCGCCTGCGCAGTGGTCTGTCCGACCAACGCCATCATCACCGGTGATCTGGCTGATTCAGGTAGCCGGATCGCACGTCTCGTGGCCGGGCAACCGACGATGGTCCGGAAACCAGAGAAGGGGACCGGTCCCAAGGTGCATTACATCGAGGGGCATCGAGAGGCCCTCGATCCACTGGCGAGCCAGCGCAGCGTCCGCACCCTCTGGGGCGAGCGGCCACGCGATGCCACCGATCCTCCCGAAGGAATGGAGCCGGCACTTCAACGCGGGGCTCCCCATCGAACCTACGATATCCATCAACGGCACGCCGCCAGCTGGGGCTGGAAGGTGAGTGCCTACCTGTGGACCAAGTCGATCGCTGCGGGTGCGGTGATGGTACCGGCGATGTTGGTGCCGTTTCGAGCGCCGTCACTCATCGATGAATCGATCGATCTCGGGTGGATCGTTGCGCTGCTCTTCCTTGCCGTCACCGGAGTGCTACTGGTCTCCGATCTCAAACGTCCGGAGCGATTTCTCTGGGTGTTACTGCGGCCGCAGTGGTCCTCATGGCTGGTGAGAGGTGCCTACGGGATCACCTTCTTCGGGGGTGTGGTGACACTCGGTTGGTGGCACGGAGATCCCACCGATTCGTGGCTGGGGTTGCTGCTGCTATCGCTGGGCGGTCTCGGTGGAACCTTCGTGGCGATCTATACCGGCTGGCTCTTTGGTCAGGCAAAGGGACGTGATCTGTGGCAGTCGGCATGGTCGCCGATTCACCTGGGATTCCAGGCACTGGTCGCCGGTGCTGCTGTGCTCTTGCTGATCCGTCCCGTGGCACTGAGCGACTTGCATGGTGTACTTGCCATCGCGCTTCTGATCGAACTGCCTTTCATCTTGCTCGAGGTATTCGGTAAGCACTCGACCGAGGCCGCACGTGTTGCCGCGCGCTCGATGACGCGGGGAGCGAGAGGATGGTGGCTCCTGGGTGGGGCGATCGGTGTCGGGAGAATCGTGCCACTGATTCTGCTGTGGGCAATACCGGCAGGAGAGCTGGCACATATCGTGTCTGGAGCGCTGGCACTCGTGGGCATCGCCATCTGGGAACATCTATGGGTAGAGGCGCCTCAGCGTCTCCCGTTGGCCTGAGGAGCGATATGAGTTCAAAGCGGAACTGGATCGAGAAGGTTGCCGTCGAGATGGGGCTGGTGCCGAGGCAAAAGAAGTCGGTTCCGCCATCTCGCTACGGCGAGGATCTCCAGGACTACCCGCCCTTCGATCGCTGGCTCGAGGTGGAGGAACTGGATGCCTCACGGCGTTCACGTCGCATGGCGATGATTCCGACCACCTGTTTCAACTGCGAGGCGGGCTGTGGGCTGCTCGCCACCATCGATGTCAACGAGGAGAAGGTCGTCCGAATCGAGGGCAATCCGCTGCATCCGGGAAGTCGCGGCCGAAACTGTGCCAAGGGGCCGGCGACTCTCAATCAGATCAACGATCCGGAGCGAATCCTGCAACCGATGGTTCGAAAGGGGGGGCGTGGAGAGGGTGAATTTGAACCAATCTCCTGGGATGAGGCTCTCGACACCATCGCCGGGAAGATACGAGGCTTGCTTCAGGAGCAGCGACATGACGAGGTGATGTATCACGTCGGACGCCCCGGACATGAAGGGTCGATGGAGCGGGTGCTGCAAGCGTGGGGAGTCGACGGGCACAACAGTCATACCACGGTTTGCTCCGCGTCGGCTCGTTGTGGCTACCAGTTGACGTGGGGCTACGATCGACCGGCTCCCGACCATGAGAACGCCCAGTTGATCCTGCTGATCAGTGCTCATCTCGAGTCGGGGCACTACTTCAATCCACACGCTCAGAGAATCATCGAGGCGAAGCAGAGAGGTGCCCGGATCATCGTGCTCGATCCACGCCTCTCGAACACCGCAGCCAAGGCCGATCTATGGCTTGCCACGCGTCCCGGAACCGAAGGGGCTGTACTGCTTGCAGTACTGAGACTGCTGGTCGTGGAGGGTAAGATCGATCTCGAATTTGTCGAGAACTGGATCGACTGGCGCGGATACATGCAGGAGTTGCATCCGTCCGACTCCCCGACGCTGGATCGATTTCTGGAGCGATTTGCCGAGCACCTCGACGAGTGGACACCAGCGATGGCCGAAGAACTTTCCGGTGTCGAGGCAGGTAGCATTCGAGCACTCGCAGACGAGATCGAACGAGCGGGACCGAGGATGGCTTGCCACATCTGGAGAAGTGCGGCCAGCGGCAACCTCGGGGGGTGGCAGATCGCGCGCTCGCTGGCGCTGCTGACCGCATTCACGGGCGCTCTGGGACAGGAGGGTGGCACATCGCCAGCCGGCTGGAACAAGATGAAACCCGCCTTCTTCTCCAACCCGGAGCACGGTAAGCGATGGAACGAGTTGATCTGGCCGAGACAGTATCCGACATCGTTCTACGAGATGAGTCATCTGCTTCCGCACCTGATAGAGGATGGAATCGGCAAGATCGGAGTGTACTTCACACGTGTTTTCAATCCTGTCTGGACCTTCCCGGATGGGATGTCATGGATGCGGATGCTCAGAGATGAGGAAAAGGTCGGGCTTCACATCGCCATGACTCCGACCTGGAACGAGACCGCCCTGTTTGCAGATCTTGTCCTGCCGATGGGCCACTCCACCGAACGACACGATATCCAGAGTCAGGAGACGCACGCAGGGCGCTGGATCTCCTTCCGGCAGCCTGTTCTCAGGACCCTCGCCAGGTTGCAAGGAAAACCGACCGAGGACACTCGAGAATCCAACCCGGGAGAGGTCTGGGAAGAGGATGAGTTCTGGATCGAGTTGTCGTGGCGAATCGACCCGGATGGAGATCTGGGGATTCGCAAGCACTTCGAGTCTCCCTACAGGAGTGGCGAAAAGATCACGGTAGAGGAGCAGTACAGGTACATGTTCGAGAACGACATCCCTGGACTACCCGAGAAGGCCGCCGAGATGGGGATGGAGCCCTTCGAATACATGTCCCGGGTGGGTGCCTTTGAACTGCCACAAGGAACCCTGCGTCTCCACGAGAAACGGGTCGAGGTTGCCGAGGGCTCCAGCGTGGTCGTGGATCCAACCACCTCCGTCGCCACCATCGATGGCAAGGTCGTCGGGGTGGCCGTGGATGGTGCGATCCGCGAGGGCTTTCCGACCCGAAGCCGAAGGATCGAGGTTTTCTCGAGTCTATTGAAGGAGTGGGGCTTCGCAGACATGGCTCTGCCTGCAGCACCGATGAGTCATGTTGGACCCGATCAGCTCGATCCTGATGGTGGCACTTTCGTGCTGGTACCGACCTTTCGGCTGCCGACGATGATTCACTCAAGATCTGCCAACTCGAAGCACCTGATGGAGATTTCACACGCAAATCCCGTCTGGATTCACCCGGATGATGCGGATCATCACGGCATCGAAGATGGATCGCTGGTGAGGATCGAGACCGAGATCGGTCATTTTGTCAATCGGGCTCGGGTCACCGACGGACTCCGGCCGGGAGTGTTGGCCTGCTCTCATCACATGGGGCGCTGGAAGCCAGAAAGTGCGTCGGAGATGCGGTGGAACTGTGCAACGGTCCGCTTCGAGGACCTTCCCGATGGTCGTATCCGGATGCGCCAGGTGCTCGACGCGGCACCCTTCGTCAGCAAAGACCCGGATAACGAGCGGACCTGGTGGCAAGAATCCGGGGTCCATCAGAACATGGCATTCGGGGTTCAGACCGATCCGGTCTCGGGGATGCACTGCTGGCATCAGAAGGTGCGACTCGCCCGTGCAGATGCCACCGATCAGTATGCCGATGTGGTGGTAGATACAGCCAAGTCGAGAGAAGTGCATCGTCGGTGGCTCGCCCTGGCGCGTCCGGCAAGCCCCCAGCAGCATGGCGGATTGCGGAGGCCACCCGAATTGCCGAGACCGCTGGCTCGTGATCCAGAGGCCTATTACTTCGAGGAAGAACAGTAGGATCGGCAGGATGCCATCCGGCCCGGAAACGACCGAGACCGAATACAGGGGATGAAGGGGAGCGAGTCGATGTCATTTCTCAACGGCCTACCGCTGGTTCGTGAAACCCCCCGGGAGTGGGCGTCCTTGGCGTGTGAGCAACTCGACGAGGTATTGAGGGATCATGCATGGTGCGAGTTCAAGGCGGCCAGTGCCGGACTCGGCATGATCTCCCGCTTCCCGGAGCAGGACTTTCTGTGTCGCCCGATGATCGCTCTCGCACAGGAAGAGATACTGCATTTCAGGCAGGTTACAGACCTGCTGCGCGAGCGAGGAGTGGCGCTCGGCGCTCCGGAGCCCGACAAATATGTGCGACGTCTCAGAAGTGTGGTGTGCGCCAAGGGGCAAGGGCTGGGAGATCTGGGTGATCATCTGATTCTGAACGCATTTGTCGAGGCGCGCAGTTGTGAGCGCTTCCGAGTGCTGGCGGCAGCGCTCGATGGCGACGACAGCGAGGAACAAGAACTGGCACGCTTCTATCAAAGGCTCGCCGATGCAGAGGGTCGCCACTGGGAGACCTTTCGCGATCTTGCCATGGAGGTGTGTGCTCCCGATCAGGTCGAGCGCAGAATCGTCGAGGTCGCCCACCTGGAAGCGGATCTGATGGTACAGCATCCGATCGAAGCCAGGATGCACTAGGAGAGACGATGTCCCGAAGCATCATCGTGACCGGATGTAGCCGCGGTATAGGAGCGGCCCTCATCTCCGAGTTCAGTCATCGCGGATTTGATGTCGCTGGCTGTTCCCGTAGCGAGGAATCGATGAGCCAACTCGGTTCAGATCCACGATTTCGATGCGTCGATGTCACCGATGACGGTCAGGTCGCTCGCTGGTCGAAGGACCTGCTGGGTGCCGGAATGTCACCTGATCTGATCATTGCAAACGCTGGAGTGATCAACGAGCCCGGTCCGTTCTGGGATGTCGATGCAGCACAGTTTGACGCTGTCATCGATGTGAATGTGAAAGGGGTGGCGAATACAGCGAGGGCCTTTCTGCCGCAGATGATGGAACAGGGGCGAGGCACCTTCGTGGCGCTCTCTTCCGGTTGGGGACGATCCACATCTGCAGGAGTCGCTCCTTACTGTGCATCGAAGTTCGCGGTCGAGGGATTGATCGGTGCTCTCTCGCAGGATCTCCCTTCGGGGCTCTGCGCGGTGACACTGTCTCCGGGTGTGGTCGATACCCGGATGCTGGCGACGGCGTTCGGAGCACGGGAGGCGAACCAGGCGATCGATCCTGACCTCTGGGCGAAACCAGCCGTCGATTACCTGCTGTCGCTGTCGCCTGCAGAGAATGGTCAGAGCCTCACCTTCTCGAGGTGATCTGCACCGGGGTGTTCATTCCTCCGATACAGCAGCATCCGTTCGTTCCAGGATCTCCAGTTGAGCGGCGATCCAGCTCTCCATACGATCCCGGAGGATATCGAGCGGCATCGATCCTTCCGCCAGCAGATGATCGTGAAAGTGACGAATATTGAACTGGCTGCCCAGTTGGGTGCGCGCACTTCGAACCAGCCCCTGGATCTCCAGCTCTCCGATCTTGTAGGCGAGAGCCTGTCCCGGCCAGGAGATGTATCGATCCACCTCGGCCTCGATGTTCTTACGAGTCAACGCAGAGTTTTCCAGCATCACATCGATCGCCTGTTTGCGAGACCAACCCAGTTCATGGATTCCGGTATCGACGACCAGCCGCAGCGCTCGCCACATCTCGTAGGAGAGCTGGCCGAATCGTGAATAGGGATCCTGGTAGAAGCCCATCGCCTCGCCGAGAGATTCGGAGTAGAGCCCCCAGCCTTCGATGTATGCCGTGAAATGAGTCGTGGTTCTCCAGCGGGGTAGATCTTCCAGTTCGTTCTGCAGTGCCAGTTGAAGGTGATGGCCAGGAACAGCCTCATGCAACGCCAGTGCTTCCATCTCGTAGATGGGACGACTTCGCAGGTCGAAGGTGTTGGCATAGAACCAACCGGGCTGGCTTCCATCGGGTGGAGGAGACCTGTAATAGGCGGTGGTGGATCGTGGGGCCTCAAAGTCAGGGATCGGACGCACTCCATAGGGAGCCCTGGGCAATTTTCCAAAAAGTCGCGGCAGCATCGCATCCGCACGCTTGCAGATATCCCGATATCCACGCAGCAGATCGGCGGGATCATCGTGATAAAAACTCGGGTCGGTGCGTAGATGGTGAACGAAGGCAGCGAAGTCACCCTCGAAACCGACTTCGGTGATGATCCGTTCCATCGCGGCCCGGATCCTGGCGACCTCGAGTTGGCCCTTCTTGTGGATCTGCTGAGCACCGAGATGGGTAGTGGTATGGCGACGGATGCAGTGTCCGTAATAGTCATTGCCGGTCGGGTAGTAAAGGCACGCGAAAGTACTCCTGGCCAGGGGGATGTACTCCGTTTCGAGATATTCCTTCAACTTCTTGAGGGCGGGCTGAACCTGATCGCGGATGATCTCGGTGGCTTGCTTTCGCAAGGTGATGCGGTCTTCTTCGGCGATGCCGGGTGGTATCGAGCGAAACGGATCGAAGAAGAGGGTCGCTTCCACATCTGGTTCGATCTGAGAAGAGAGCTGCTCGGTCACTCCCTGAAGGGTCACCTGTGGCGGTACAAATCCAAGTTCGGTTCCCTTGCGCAACATCTGCTCTGTTTCTGCGAGCACACGGGGAGCCTGTTGCAGCCGTGAGAGGTACGCCTGGTAGTCTCTGGCATCGTCAAAGGTCATCTGACTCGCCAGCATCGGAAGCCAGACCTGGGGACCTCTTCGTTGATTGATGGGGGTGTATTGCAATCCGATCCGGATCCCCTCGATGTGGGTTTCCAGCATCCGGATCAACATCTGAGCCTGCTGCCTCGCACCCGAGGAGATGGTCGTCAGGTCGAGGGCGCGGATGTTCTGCAGGATCATGTAAGTGAAATCCAGGTCATGCTGGATCTGCCCTGGACCTCCTCGAGGTAACAGGAAATCCGCCTCCGCGACACCATGGCGAGAAGCCAACAGCGGGTTATCGGCGAGCAATCCTTCCCAGTAACGCTGGTAGATCTGATCGAGTGCCGTGAGCGTGACCTTCCCTGCGTCGGCGGGAGTTGCATCTTGCCCGGCCGGAGCACCTTGAACCGTGGCATGAGAGAGGGGCAGCCAGCAGCACAGAATCAGAAGGACTCGTGAGAATTGCATCATCATCTGTACCTTCCTTGCGGGGCTCTTCGAATCGGTTGCTACCCAGGGTACACGCTGCGGTCCCAGGTGGAATCATGGCAACGGTCAGTCGCGCGGGTCAGATCGAGGAGGATCGCCCGATATCGCCAGCACTCCACTTCCCTGTGCTGGCCGATGCAGTGCCATGTCGAATCGTTCCCTGAACTGAACGGGGAAGAAGCGTCCCAGTTGTCGTGTACATTCGGTGATGGAGGGGCCACTGAGGGAACTCAGGATCGGCTGATGGAGGCGGCTATCGGGCCACTGGAAGACGCCGAGGAAAACGACCCCTAACAGGATGCCAGCGAGTGAGATGCCCATCAGCCCGCCCAGTACATTGTCGCAGATGCGAAGTGTCTGGTCGAAGAAGGAGCGCAGCACCATGGTGGTCAAGAAGGCGACTCCGGCACAACTGCTGAAGATGGCGAGCCCTGCCAGCACCTGACTCGCCAGCGGACCCATGTCTGCCCGGATCGACGAGAAAAGGGGGGTCATCGAAAGGGGAACCGAGAACTGACCCGCCAGCAGCAGTCCGACGGTGGATCCGAGCAGGAGCGCTGTGGATCGGTAAAAACCGACTCCGACACCGGTGAACACGCCCGATAACAGACCGAGCACCACCACCATGTCGATCCAGTTCGATTGTGCCCACGCATCCTGGAAAGAGGAGGCGTTGGCAAGTTCAGCCAGTAATGGTCCAGGCAGGGCCGTGAACATTGCGATCACGGGCTCCCATGGGATCATGATGGAAATCAAGTGGCCTGCGCATCTCTCTCATCGGCGTACACTCAGAATCTCGCAGGGGCGCTTTTTTGTCAAGACTGCCTCGATGACAGGGGTTCCGCAGGATCAACTCACATCGCCCCGGAAGTGCTTGTCGAGGCAACCACTGCCTCGCAGGAAGGGAATTGAAACCGTGACCTACTTCTCGGGAAAGACGATTCTCGTGACAGGTGCCAGCGATGGCATCGGGCGAGATCTGGTCGAGCAACTCGATTCCCACGGCGCGCAGCAGATGATCCTGATCGGACGCGATCTCCAGCGATTGGGTGAAGTTGCCGATGGTTGTGGCACCGAGACGCGTATCGAATCGGTCGATCTAGCATGCCAGGATCAACTCGATGCTCTGCTGAAGCGACTCGAAGGTGTGCAAATCGATGTGCTGATCAACAATGCCGGGGTGGGGCTCGGCGGCGCTTTTGAGGGCCATGAGGATGAGCAGCGGATCACCTCGATGATCCGGCTCAACTGCGATGCGGTGGTATTACTGACCCGAGCCATCCTGCCCGGGATGCTGAGGCGTCAGCAAGGAGCCATTCTGATGGTCGGGTCTCTCGCAGGATGGGCCGGCGGACCCGGGATGTGTGTTTATTCAGCGACCAAGGGATTCGTCAATCGTTTTGCTGAAGGGCTGCGCTGGGAACTCGCAGGCACGGGAGTCAGGGTCTCATTGCTTGCTCCTGGAGTGACCCGCACGGCTTTCTTTCGATCGGCAGGAATCGATGAGAGAGACATCCGCTCGGGAAGCATGACCTCGAAACAGGTGGCAAGACAAGCGTTGAACGGACTGGCCCGGGGCCGCGCTCTCATCGTCCCGGGGATTCGTAACCGGATATTGCTGTTCATCCAGGGGTTGGTGCCAAGAGGACTCGTGGGCTGGGTATCTAGAAGGGTATT
This sequence comes from Planctomycetota bacterium, assembly GCA_036338595.1. Classification (GTDB taxonomy): domain Bacteria; phylum Planctomycetota; class UBA8108; order UBA1146; family UBA1146; genus QNYK01. Next base: position 71,578 of record JAYZBV010000077.1, read on the forward strand.
CGCACCGATCATGAAGCGGCAGCAGACCTGAAGCCGGGCCGTCTCGTTGGCTCAATAGGATCAGGTTTGTCGGTAGCGCTAGCGACGAGTGGTCGGCAGTCCCCGGGAAGACCAGCCCGGGAATGTGACATTTCCAAGCACATCGGTCTCACCGATGAATCCACCCCGCATGTCATGTAGGTTCGTGAAACCCTCTGCAGTGAGAAGGTCTGCAGCTTTCTGCGATCTGCCGCCCTTCTGACAACCCAGGATAATTCGGCAGTCGGAAGAGACCTCCGCACAGACGGAGTCGACGAATTCTGGATTCATCCGGATGCCCACTCCGCCGTCACCACGGATCATCACGGGGATATTGCGAGCATTGGGGACATGTCCCTGGGAGTACTCTTCGGGCATCCTGACATCGATATAGACATAATCCTGGCCCGAGTTCAGCAGTTCATTGGCACGATCCGGATCAATTCGTTTCACGCCCATCGGCATTCCTCTCCGCTCGCCAGCGAAACCACCTCTGAAGCAGCAAATGACCAGTTGGAGTCGTTCAGGATCTGGCGACTCAGCAATGAAACGGACCGGGGATCGCTTCCCTGGTCGTGGATCCATCCGAATTGTCGATCGGGTTTCGCCCGCCCCATGACGTCCACGATGGTTGACGCCCACGTTGGTGCAATCGAGGTCTCCTCAAGGTCATCGTCATCGTCGGTTGGGGAGGGGTGACTGTCAACCGGCGGCATCGACATGTGGAGCCGATGCTGGGCGACTGAGGCGGGTCAATCCGATCCAGTTCAATGCCAGGTGGGCTCCGATGGCCCCGGCAAGCCCAGCAGTTGGCCAGTTGGCCACCGATCCGAGTGCGAGTCCCGCCAGCATGGCGAACAATGGCCATGCAGAGAGGCGGCGATCTCCGGTCCAGTGAGCCAGTCCAAACAGCGCGCTGGTCAGCGTCAATCCCAGCAGTGGTTGCAACAAGGCTCGAAACAGGAGTTCCTCTGCGACCGAGGAGATCAGGGCCAGAAGCAGCACTTCCATCGCCGTGCAACCCTCGAAGATCTGGGAGAGTCGGTCTTCGAGCTCTTTCGCTTCCGACCAGACCTTGCCCAGCAGCACCGAGATGGCTGCCGCCAGTGATCCGATGCCGATGCCGATGGCGAGTCCTTGCAGAAGTTTCCCAGGAGATTCCCCGAACGGGTGGGGCTGATCGGACAGCTGGATGCCGATCCAGGCGATGATTCCCATGGCGCCGTGGAAGGCGAGAGAAGCGCGAACGATCTGTCGAGGGCCCTGCCGGCTGGTCATCGAGGAATCTCGGTTCTTTCCTCGAGTACCTTCCTGGCATTTCGTTTCAGGCCTTCATGTCCGGTCCTGGTCACGGCGGTACCCGAATAGTGATCGAGCCACTCCTGATGACTCATGATGGCGACCTGCTCGGGATCGACAGGGAGCTCACGAGGCTCCAGCTGAGGGTGGAGTTCGGGACGGATCCTGCCAGCTCTGGAGTTCCACGGGCAGACTTCCTGGCAGATATCGCAACCAAAGAGCCAGTCGTGCAACCGCGCCTCTTGCGGCAAGGAGCCACGGTGCTCGATGGTCCAGTAGGAGATGCACTGATTGGCGTCGAGGGTGTAGGGCGCTATGAGGGCGTCTGTCGGGCAAGCATCGATGCAGGCGGTGCAACTGCCACAGTGGTTCATCGCCGAGGGTGTAGGTTGGTAGGGGCGGTCGGTGACGATGGTACCGAGAAAGAAATAGCTGCCAATTTGTCGGTCGATGACGACTCCGTTCTTGCCGATCCAACCGAGCCCGGATAGTTCTGCCCAGTCTCGTTCAAGCAGGGGTGAAGTATCTACTGTCCACCAGGTCCGCCACTTCTGTTGCTCGGAGACGTACTGGCACAGTTGTTCCAGCAGCGGTTGCATCACCTTGTGATAATCTCTGCCCGTCGCATACCGAGCGATCTTACCTCCGCCTGGGCCGACGGCCGGTTCACTGGAATAAGGCAAGTTGACTGCGAGGATGCTGCGGGCATCTTCCAGGGATTTTCGGGGGTCGATTCGACGCTCAACATCTTTCGTGATCCAGTTCATCGAGGCGTATCTACGCTGCTTGACCCATTCCAGGAAGTGTCGAGCGTGAGGAGACTGCCCTGCCTGGGCAACTCCGAGCGAATGGAATCCAAGCCCGAGCGCGTGGTCGATCAGCTGCGCAGGGGACTGCAAGTCCGCTTCTTCTTCATCTGTAAGGGTCATCTGGGCTCCCCTGATTTGGCCAGGAATTCAGTCTCTACATGGTAGTGTCTATCGGTGGCCGTGGGACCCCTCGTCGGTGTGGGAGGTGGGTTTCTCAGGGGCAGAGGAGGGGATGGCGATGCCGTATCTGAGATTGCTGCGGCCGCAACACTGGATCAAGAACCTGTTCATCCTGCTACCGGTTCCCTACGCCATGGCAGCAGGGATCACTCCGGTTGCCTATGACTTCCTGCTGGGGCTGGTGGCGTTTTCGCTGATCAGCTCCGCAGTCTATGCCTTCAATGATGTCGTCGATCAGGATCGCGATAGAGTTCACCCCGAAAAGCAAATGAGGCCGATCGCTGCGAGGGAAATCAACCCCCGTGTGGCCCTGCTGATCAGCTTATCTCTCGTCATCGTCTCGTTCCTGTTGCTGTCACTGGTGACAGGGTGGGGCCCTGTCGTGGCCATCGCCGGGGCCTATCTGGGCCTGAATCTGGTCTATTCGCTGTGGGGTAGAGAACTTCCGATCATCGATTTACTGCTGATCGGTTCTTTCTTTTTCCTGAGGATTCTCTACGGGTGTGCGTTGCTGGAAGCGACTCCGAGTGCAAGCCTCCTGGCAGGGGGGACGGGGATTGCCCTGTTGCTAGCACTGGGAAAGCGAATGGCTGAGTTGAGATTGGATCTCTCTACCGAGCATCGTCGGAGTTTGCAGTGGTATTCAGTTAACGGTATGACCAGGGCAATCCGGATTCAGGTGTTACTGGTGGCTATCATGTACTTCGATTACTGCTTCAGGATCGCACCGTTTTACCCCGAGCGCTGGTGGTGGAGCCTGCCGCCAGTGCTCGTAGGGCTCTGGCAATACCAGTACAAGATTCTGGTGCAGGGAGAAACGCGGTCTCCTGTCGAGATGTTACAGACTCATGGATCGCTACAGTTGTTGATAATATTGTGGATCACGACAACGTTATTCAGTATTCAGTTTCCCTGAGGGACTTGCCCATGACAGGAATGTCAGGAGAGTCAGGTGGTTGCGAAATAGTCACTAACCACAGTTGATACCTAGAATTAGTGCCAATAGAGCGTCTGTAAGCATGCTAAAACATCATCCCAGTCCTTGTGCTCTCTTGCCCAGTGGCAGTGTGTAGGTACTATCCATGTGAGGACTTATTATGTACACGAGTGAGTTGTAGACATGTTTTATTCGAGTAGAGGTGTTGGCTTTATTGTGGGGATCTAATTCCAGTGATCGTCCGAGATGCTCAGTCAGTAGTGTGTCCGTCGAACTTGGAAATTTCCATATGATAGTTGATATGAATATTTAATTATTGAGTTGGAAGTTATGTCAAATTCAGATTTCCACGGGGGCACAGCTAGTCAATCAGTACGCATCGACCAACTTGGGCTGAAGAGCCCATGGTTTGTTGTTGGATGGCCTGGAATAGGCGGTGTTGCTTCTCATGTGATCCAGCAGTTGGACCATCTATTTGAGTCAGATCATGCCGAAGTT
>JAYZBV010000078.1:0-18166 GCA_036338595.1 Planctomycetota bacterium
TCCAGGTCTGGCGGGTCCATCTGGACGACCAGGCCGAGCCGAAAACGCGATACCAGGCGCTGGGAAAGGCCCATGATCTGAGAAGGAGGGGCGTCGGATGTGAGGAAGATCTGGCGTTCTTGATTGTAGATCTCATTGAAGGTGTGGAAGAACTCCTCCTGTGTGGCTTCCTTGTCGCAGAGGAACTGGATGTCGTCGATCAGCAACGCTCCCGCATCACGATAGCGAGATCTGAATTCATCGATCTTTTGTGAGGAGAGTGCCGAGATGAAATCATTGGTGAAGGAGGCGCAGGAGATGGTCACAACATTCGAGACCCCACCTGCGCGCAGCCGATGCGCAACCGCTTGAAGGAGGTGAGTTTTCCCCAACCCGACGGACCCATGCAGGAAGAAAGGGTTATAGGAGCCACCCGGGTTATCCGCTACAGCCATCGCTGCTGCGTGCGCCAGCTGGTTTGACGGTCCGGTGACGAAGGCATCGAAAGTGAGACTCTGGTTGAGAGGAATACGACCGCGATCGCGACCAGGTGTCGAGCGTGGCGATTCATCCATTGTTGCCGCAGTCACTCGATAGTGGATCTGCTTCTCGTGTCCGTCATCACCAAGCACTTCAGCAACAACATCACTCACCACCGAGCTGAACCGTTGCTGGATGAAGGTTGAATGAAGCATGTTGGGCACTACCACCACGAGATCCTTTGCGTCCTCTACAAAGGTGACCCCGTCGAACCATGGGGACCACAATTCTGGAGGCACCTGGTCCTCGAGAGCCTTCAGGATCCTGACTCCGGCTGGAATATCGGCGGCGGACGGGCGCACGGCAGCCTTTCGGGATGGTGGTGATATTGGAGAGCAATCCGAATGTGGAGACTACCGAAGTGGGAGAGGGGGATGCAAGTACCTCTTGAGAGAGCAGGTTTCCTTGCCGAGTAGTCAGGCTCGCGATAACATTCCCGGACACCATTTATGGTGCGACCGTGCCGAAGGGTTGTCACGGAGAGGTGGCAGAGTGGTCGATTGCACCGGCTTGCTAAGCCGGCGTGCCTTCACGGGTACCGAGGGTTCGAATCCCTCCCTCTCCGCCAAATTATTTACCACGGCATTCGCTGCACCCGTCTGCATCTCAGCAACCACGGGCAAATTGTCGTGAACAGATATTGAACAAGGGAGAGCAGGACGAGGGGCTCGAATATCTACAACGCCACCCCTGAACTCTCTCGGGGGATACAAGCGCACAAGAATAGGCGTGTCGTTTCTATTCCCGGTACTCAAATCAGCGTGAAAGAAAAGGCCAAGGATGCCACCGATGGAAAGCGCCTCAGAGCTTCATTCCGACGACGGTACCCTCGAATACTCGTTCTCCCTCGACATATCCCTGGGCAGAAAATTTGGCCAGTTTGGAACGCAATGCGGTCACTTCCCCGATCATCAATAGCTCTGATCCAGGGTTCACAACGCCCCGAAACCGCACATCCTCACAGGCGGCAAACCCGAGGATCTCGTCACTCTCGAGACTTTCTCCAAAGTAGAAGGAACACAGCTGTCCAGCGGTTTCAATCATCAATACCCCCGGCAAGATGGGCCGGTCCGGGAAGTGGCCGCGGATCCAGAATGCATCATCTCGGACCTCGTGAACGCCGGCGATGGTGGAGTTTTCAGGGTCGTAATGCACGATTCGATTGAGCATCTCCATCTCGTGTCGCTGAGAATTACGTCGCCGGATCTCCTCCTGGCCAAAGATGGTAATTCCCAGGTCGATGGATCCTGGATCGATGATGGATTTCGACGGCATCCGCGGCTTCCTCTCCTTTGTTGAGGGTACACGACCAGGCGGCTCGCTGCGAGAACTGGGACTGAACCTCATGTGGTTGTAGAATGCTGAGTGCAGAAAGGACACTACATTTGTCGAGCCTACACATTTCCTACGAGCAACGTGTCACCAGTGGTGATCAGGCAACGCCATACACGCTGGTTCAATTAGAGGGCTTCATCGACGCCGCCAATTATCCCCGTTTCGAGTCAGCACTGGAGAGGCTGGTCGAGGGGGGAAGGCATCATCTGGTACTTGATTGTCGAGGGGTTCAGTACATCAACTCGACCGGGATCAGCGGGATCATACGCTTTCACAACCAGTGCAATGATGCCGGCGGTGCATTTTTGCTCGCTCGTGTAGCGCGCAATGTTGGTATCACGATGCACCTGCTGGGGGTCACCTCGGTCGTGCCGGTTGCCAAGGACCTGGATGAGGCCGAGGGTTTGCTTCTGAGCGGGGATCTGGGGACGGCGCACCAGGACGAAACCGACCTGGAATCGAAAGCTGCGCGCCGGGTTCCTGTCATGGCAGATCCAGAGATCCCATCGGGATCGGTAGCGATGTTGCTTCCGTCGACGGGGCACTTCTCTCAAATCTGCAAGAAGAGGGTCGAGGGTCGGGGTGGCAAGGCTTATCTGTTTCATGAAGTTCCCGGCCTGATCGAGGGAATAGATGCCATCGTGCCCGATCTGATCGTTGTCGATAAGCGTGTGCCTGGCAGCGAAACGTTGGTCGAGAGTATCAAGCTCGACCCCAGACATGCGCTAGCATCGGTGATTCTGATTCATCCACGAGGTGCCGATCTCAACGATGTCTCTGGCTTCAGGGTGTGGGAAAATGATTCATTGGTGGACCCGTTTGACCTCGGCAACCTGTTCGTTCTCACCGAGACCGAAATCCGACGCGTGTCGCGCGACCGGAAACTCTTCACCCAGCAAGTGCGTTTCCAGTTCCAGGGCAATCAAGATTCCATCGATCAAGGATTGAGCCTCGGCGAAGCGCTCATCGCCAAGTTGCCACTGACGGAGTCGGAACGGAACGCTCTCCATTCGGCGCTCAAGGAGGGTGTCGATAATGCAGTTCGTCATGGAAATCGTGCTCGCCCCGAACGGCGAGTCACAATCAATTACGTGGTAGATCCGCGCCGGGTAACGATGTTGGTGGAAGATGAAGGTGAGGGATTCGACCACGAGTATTACCTGAGCCAGATCGAGGAAAAAGATGCGTTCGATAGAGCCAAGGAGAGGATGCGAGAGGGGGGCCGAGGCGGCCTCGGCATCCTGCTGATGCACCGTTGTTCCGATCGCCTCGAGTATCTTGGCAAGGGTAATGTGGTTCGGATCGAGAAGCGTTTGTATGCCTGACGGGGCGATCACGCTGCCGATGTAGGGCTGTACTCCAGGGCAGTGGTCTCCACCAGGTGTTGACAGGGCCGAGCCAGATGCGCACAATCGACCCTGTATCCACCGGACAGGAATCCACTGGATGTGCCGGTCAGAGCGGGTGTAGCTCAGGGGTAGAGCATCACGTTGCCAACGTGATTGTCGTGGGTTCGAATCCCATCACCCGCTCCATTTTTTCTCACCGCTTCTCAATTTCAGCGAAATTCAGTCGATCCAGGCGAAAATTGGCCAAATCAGGAGCATCCGTTCGCCTGCATGCGTTGACACAATTGAGGGGCGCGACCATCATTTCCGATCGAGGCATTGTGCCGTGCTCAGGACTAAGGGCAGAGAGGACCCCATGAACGACACCGAATCCGCCGATGTGAACACCACCGAAGAAGACACCACCGATGAAAACACCAGGGTGTCGGACGATGACGCTGGACAGCAGATGAGCCAGGCAGAGTGCTCCTCTGAAGGACCTTGCCGCAAGCGCCTCCAGATCGAGGTCGCCCAGAGCACCGTCGCAGAAGAGCTCGCCAAGAACTTCAAGCAACTCAGAGATACGATTCAACTGGCCGGGTTTCGCAAGGGGAAAGCACCACTGAACCTGCTCAAGAAACGATTTGGTGAACAGGTGAAAGAGGATGTGCGAGAAGAACTGATCGGACGCGCCGTCGAGGAGCAGTTCGAAGCCGCTGAATGGAAGCCGATCGGGCCTCCCGAGTTCGAAAAGGTCGAGTTTTCAGCGGATGCCAACTTCACCTTCGAGGCCGTTTTTGATGTTCAGCCCACTTTTGACCTTCCTACCTACAAGGGGATCGAGATCGAGGGCAAGTCGGTAGAGGTGGAAGAGTCTGAAATCGACCGAGAGGTCGAGATGATCTGCGAACAGGCTTCATCGCTGGAGCCTGTGCCTGTTGGGGAACACGCCGAGGGCGACTTTGCGGTGGTCGATCTATCGATGGTGATCGATGACGACCCCATCTTTGAACGCCAGGAAGTGCTGCTGAAAATCGGCGACGACCACATCGATTCGATAGAGATTCCCGATCTCGGGAAAGCGTTGCTGGAAGCAGCTCAGGATGATGTGATCGAGAACTCGGTTCAGGTGCCAGATGATTTTCCCGATGCAGCACATCACGGCAAGACAGCCTTGCTGAAGTTGACCCTCAAGGATGCAAAGAAAAAGGTCACCCCTGAACTCGATGCGGCTTTCATCGAAAAACTGGGTGTCGAGTCGGAGGACGACCTCCGCTCGAAGGTACGAGATAACCTCGAAGGTCGCCGCAAGGCTCAGGAAGATACGCGACAGGAAGACCTGCTCGCCGAGATGGTTGCAGATTCCGTCGAGATGGAATTGCCCGAGGCGATGGTCGAGAAGCGCAAGGAGTCAAAGACCCATCGCCTTGAGGCCGAATTGATTCAGAGCGGAAAGTCGGAAGAAGAGGCAAAGGAAGAGGCGCAGAAAGATGACAGTGCCGAAACCGAGGCTCGCAAGGAGCTGTCACGCATCTTCGTGCTCGACCGTCTTGCAGACGAGGAAAAGGTGTTTGTTACCGAGGACGAGGTGGTTCAGCGATTGCAGGCGATTGCGACCACTTATCAGCAGCCGCTTGAACAGGTGGTCGAACAATACCGCAACGGGGGTATGCTGCCCGAACTCAGAAACGGCATGCGGCGCGAGAAGGTGAAGCAGATGCTCCGCAAGAAGGCGAAGGTCTCCAGCGAATGATAAATTTCAGACCACCGTGTGAATCAGTAACAAGAAATGAGAGCACGAGAAACTTGAACACCAGGAACCTGAAAATAATGAAATACAGGGGGATTCGATGAACGACGAGTTGATGCGAAAAATCGATGACATTCAGAACAACCTCGTGCCATTTGTCATAGAGCGGACGGGGCGTGGCGAGCGTTCATATGACATCTTTTCGAGATTGCTGAAGGATCGAATCGTCTTCATCGGCGATGGGATTCAAGATCACACTGCGAACCTGGTGATTGCCCAGATCTTGTTCCTGGTCTCCGACAACCGGAACCAGGACATCAACATCTACATCAACAGCCCGGGTGGCTCCGTCACCGCTGGGTTGGCGATTTACGACACCATGCAGTTCGTGCAGTGTGATATCGCTACCTTCTGCATCGGCCAGGCCTCCTCGATGGGTGCGGTTCTTCTTGCAGCAGGAACACAGGGTAAGCGCCATGCGCTACCGCATTCTCGCATCATGATCCACCAGCCGTGGGGTGGTGCTCAGGGAACGGCGATGGATATCGAAATCCAGGCCAGAGAAATCAAGCGCAACAAGGAGGTCCTCTGCGAGATCCTCGGGCGCCATGCGGGCAAGGGCCCGAAACAGATCGAGGATGATTCACACTGGGACTTCTTCATGTCTGCACATGAAGCCAAGGATTACGGCCTGGTGGACCAGGTGATCGATTCTCTCAAACCTGTTGCAGAAGTGTCGTAGGACGAGGCACAGCAGATGTCAGACGAGAAGCAAGATTCCGGATCAGACTCCACTGGCGGCCCGCCGCAACGCGGCGAGCGCTGTAGTTTCTGTGGCAAGAGCGCCAAGGAGGTGGGCAGGCTGATCGCCGGCCCTCCTGGAGTCTGTATCTGTAACGAATGCGTGGATCTGTGCCACACCATCATCACAGAGGATTCCTCACCCCTCGGCGTCAGCGAACCACCAAGAACACTCGATGACGTACCGAGCCCCAAGGAGTTGCACGAAGAACTTCAGAGCTGGATCATTGGCCAGGAAGATGCCAAACGCACTCTTGCCGTCGCGGTACACCTGCATTTCCGCAGGCTCGTGCACCTCGATGCGAAGTCCGATTCTTCCGAGGACGGCGATGACAAGGTACAGATCGAGAAGTCGAATATCCTCCTCATCGGCCCGACCGGGTGCGGAAAAACGCTGATGGCTCGCACGCTTGCGCAAGCACTCGATGTCCCTTTTGCCATCGGAGATGCGACAACCCTCACGGAGGCTGGATATGTTGGAGAGGATGTTGAGAACCTGCTGTTGAAACTGGTCATGGCAGCAGATTACGACATCGAAAAGGCACAACGAGGGATCATCTTTGTTGACGAGGTCGATAAGATCGGAAAGGCGACGCAAAATGTCTCCATCACCAGAGATGTCTCCGGTGAAGGAGTACAGCAGGCGCTACTGAAAATTCTCGAGGGGACTGTTGCCAATATCCCACCCCAGGGTGGACGCAAACATCCCGAGCAGCAGTACATTCAGCTCGACACATCCAACATTCTCTTCATCTGTGGCGGAGCATTCGACGGATTGCCGGAAATCATCGCAGAGAGACTCAACGCCAAGAAGGTTGGTTTCCGCAGTAAAGATGGATCCAGCAGTAAGGATAGAGAAGCACTGGACCTGGAAGACCTTCACGAAAAGGCCCGCCTGTTCAAGCACGTTGAAGTGCAGGATTTGCTGCGCTACGGCATGATTCCAGAATTTGTAGGACGACTGCCCGTGGTCACAGCGCTTCAGCCCCTCGATGACGATGATCTGGTGAGGGTTCTGACGGAACCCAGAAATTCACTGGTTCGTCAGTATCGCGAGTTCTTTCGCATGGAGGATGGTGATCTCAGTTTCACTCCAGAGGCATTGCGAGAGATAGCAAAACTCGCCAGACGCCGCGGCACAGGTGCCCGGGGGCTGCGTTCTGTCATCGAGGACCTGATGCGAGACATCATCTTCGAGGCGAGCGGAACGAAATTGAAGGGGCTGAAACTGGTGGTTGACGAGCAGCGGGTGCATGCGCTCTCCGATGAGGACAGTTCACCAGACAATGTAAACTTTGAAAAACCAGAAGAAGATGATGCAGATGATGACGAAGATCAGCCGCCCGTCTCCCCCTTACCCGACAGCGATGACGAGCCCGCCGGCGAGACGGCCGCACAACTAATTTCCTGAACCCCGACTGGCCATTTCTCGGCCCTTTCGGGGTGGAGCTGGCCGGTGTCAGTCGCCACCCTTATTGCCGAGCACCCGCCACGGCTTGACGCCGATGCGCTTGCCCTTCAGGCGCATTTCCTCCATCTCTTCGAGGAGAAACAGATGACCGCAGGGCTGGGCGGTTGCGGGACCGACGACCACTTCACCCGCCTTGGCGACCTGGGACTCGAGACGGCTGGCAATATTCACGATATCGCCGATGACGGTATAATCACTGCGCTGGATCGATCCGATGTCTCCCACAACAGCCATCCCCGAGTTGATGCCGATTCTCATGCTCAGAGGTGGCCAATCAGGATGCTGGGCAGACATCTCCTGGATCTTGGTTTGCATCGCCAGCGCCGTACGTATGGCACGAGCTGGGTGGTCTTCCTGTTGTTCCGGAGCACCAAAAAATGCGATGAGAGCGTCGCCGATGTACTTGTCGAGGGTCCCGTCCTCGCGAAAGACCTCTGCCGTGAGTTCTTCGAACAACTCATTGAGCAAATCGACCACTTCACGGGGAGCCATCTGCTCTGACATGGTAGTGAAGCCAACGAGGTCGGCGAAGAGCACCGTGATGTCCGCCTCCATCGAGCCTAACTGTGCCTCGCCAGCGAGAACCCGCTCGACAACATTCGGGGAAAGGCGGCAAGAGAGCTCCTTGCGGCGACGTTTTTCAACTTCTACTGATTGATGCAATCGGGACTGCTCCAGGGCGCTCGATACCATCAGCGCAAGCACCGAGATCAGATCCAGATGCTCCGGTTCGAGCGGCTTCTGTGATTCTATGCAATCAACGTAGAGTATCCCGACGACTTCACCTTGTACGACAAGTGGAGCACACATCGCTGATAGGATGTGCATCTGGATGATGCTGTCTGCTGACGTCAGGTTGCCCATGTTTCCGGTGTCACGGATCAGCACTGCACGATGTTCATCGATAACCTGTCTGGCGATGGTACGGGAGAGTTGCATCTGGGGATTATCGCCAAGCCCCTCTCGGGACCCTGTAGCGTGAGGGGTCAGGTTGTCATTTTCGACCAGGCTCAAGAAACCACGGTCGATCGGCAGCGATCGCAATGCCAGATCGATGGCTCCCTGGGTCACTTCGGAGAGACTGGAACCAGTCAGTAGCGTTTCGGCGGCATTCTTGAACAGTTCCAGCGCCACGCCGAGGTCTGCGACAGCGCTACCCTTGGTGGGTTGACCCTGGAGGTGTTGTTCCAGGTCATCGATGATCAGAGATTCCATCACACCCTGACTGGGCAGGTCCTGGTCGAACTGGATGTCGAAGACGCTCTTTGCCTCACCATCCACGAGGATCGATACATTCCCCAACCGGATCACCATACCTGGCCGTAATTCCGCAGAGGCGATCCGCTGGTCGCCCACCTGAATCCCGTTGCGGCTATCGAGATCCTCGATCAGGAATACACCACCCCGTTCGATGATCCTGGCATGATTTCTGGAGATGGTGTCGTCCTTGATACAGACCTCGCAGCTGGAGGCGCGTCCGATCACCATCATTCCCGAGCACACCTGGTGAAGCCGATCACCGCTCGAATCCCTGAATCTGAGCGTCAAGGGTGCCGTCGCAGGAAGAGTCATGGATTCGCCTTTCAATCACGAGAGTAGAGGATCCGGGGGCTGAGAGCCACCCAGGCGTGGTCTGGCAGGGGTCCCGAAGACCGCTGTTTACACGGCAGTAATTCGGCTTCCCTTGCAGCCAAGCGGCTCGATTCGTACGATTCCAGGTCACACCTGACGAGGATCGGTGCCGTTGGCTCGTCCGTGGTGGAGAGATTGACCTGAGGGACCCCGGGCCCCGAGGCCGCACGTGCGGCCGGCACCGGGATATCCTGCAGGGTGGACCGATGAAGACCGGAGATCGATTCGATGAAGAATGACACTCACCCTGAAAACTATCGTGAAGTTGTCTTCCAGGACAGCAATGCGGAGTTCTCCTTCCTCACTCGCTCAACGGTGCGAACCACCGAGACGATCGTGTGGGAGGATGGCCAGGAGTACCCGCTTTACAAGCTCGACATCTCGAGCGCCTCGCATCCCTTCTACACCGGCAAGCAGACCTTCGTCGATACCGCCGGGCGGGTCGAAAAGTTCAAGAAACGCTTCGACTGGGAAAAGGGCAAGGCTGCGGAGGTGATCGACAAGGCGGAAGAGAAGCGCACGGAGAAACATCGAAAGCAACTCGAGACCGAAGAGTCTGCTCGCAAGGAAGCCGCCGAGCGCAAGTCTGTCAGGGAAGACCGACGTCGAAAGATCCTCGATGGCAAGAAGAAGAAGGCTCAGGAGGCCGAAGAGGCCAGGGCTGCAGAAGAAGCTGCTGCAGAAAAAGCGGCAGCGAAAGCACCTGCAAAGGAAACTCCGAAGAAGAAAGCGAAGAAGGAAGCCCCGAAGGAGGAAGCTTCAAAGAAGGAAGCTCCGGCCGCCGAGGAGACCGCTTCGCCGACCCCTGCGCCAGAAGCGCCACCTGCAGATGAAGCTCCTGCCGCCGAGAAGGCTGCTGAAGCTCCGGCTACCGAGGAGACTCCCGCGCCGGAAGCGCCAGTCGCAGAAGCCGCTCCCGCAGCCGAGGACGCTGCTGAGGAAACTCCCGCAGCCGAGGAGCCGGCAGCAGAAACTCCAGTAGAAGATGGGGACGATGGGGCTGCTGCAGAGAGCAAGCCTGCCGATTCTGACTCCTAAGTGCGCCAACCAACGAGGGCCGGAAAAGGGCGATCAGCGCCCCCTTCCGGCCCTCATTCTCATCCTGGAGACTGACACTCCCGGGACCGTCTCGAATCGCAAAGGGTGGACCGATGTGTGCCGCAGAGAAGGATACCGCAGAGTTCCTCGAAAAACCGATCGAGGGTCGATTGTCCCACCGACTCGTGTCGATGGAGCAGCGATTCGATGAACTCGAAGGCCTGATCGGTGACCCCGATCAGCAGGCAGACGGAAGCAAGTTCCAGGAGATCCTACGCGAACACGGCAGCCTGTCCCCGCTGGTACAGCTCCATCGTCAGTACGTCAGTTCCCTCGCAGAACTTTCAGAAGCGAAGGAGATCATCGCCAGTGGAGATGACCCGGAATTGATAGAACTCGCAGAATCAGAGCTGGACGATCTGGAGCAATCGGCGAAGTTGCGAGCCAGAGCGATCCGACTCGCGATCCTCGACCAACAGGTCGAAGGTGGAGATGATTGCATCTTCGAGATCCGTGCAGGAACCGGCGGAGACGAAGCAGCGCTGTTCGCCTCCGATGTGTTCAAGATGTATTCCCTCTATGCAGAAAAGAAGCGCTGGAAGATCGAAGTCCTGACCGAGAGCGAAACTGCCCTGGGAGGATACAAGGAGATCACCTTCTCGGTTCGGGGGCGAGGCGCCTTCGAGAGGCTTTGCTTCGAATCAGGAGGCCATCGCGTTCAGAGGGTGCCCACCACCGAGGCCCAGGGACGCATTCACACATCCGCCATCACGGTTGCCGTGATGCAGGAAGCCCAGGCGGAAGAGATACATATCGAGGAAAGCGATCTTCGCATCGATACTTTTTGCGCTTCAGGACCGGGCGGGCAGTCGGTCAACAAGACATCCAGCGCCGTCAGGATCACGCACATCCCGACGGGAGTCGTGGTTTCGATGCAGGATGAAAAGTCTCAGCATCGCAATCGAGACAAGGCGATGCGTTTGCTGAAGACGCGTCTCAAGGAAGCGCAGGATCGCAAGAAGCAACAGGAAGAGGATGCGCTGCGTCGCTCCTTGATAGGCAGTGGTGACCGAAGTGATCGAATTCGCACCTACAACTTTCCGCAGAACCGAATTACAGACCATCGGATCAATTGCACCCTCTACAACCTCGATCGATTCATCAGCGGTGAAATAGACGATCTTCTCGATCAGCTGGAAGCACATGACCGCGAAGAGCGGGTGCAGGGGCTCTGAGATGTCCGCATCGGTTTCATCTCTTGGGTTGTTACGCGATGCCATCACCCGGCTTCAAAACTCGGACGCTCCGCAACTCGACGCACGCTGGATACTCGCTCATGTACTTCGTCTCGATCACCGCGATGCGCAGCTTCGAACCGATCTTCTACTGACAGCGAGCCAGGCCGACGAGTTCGAACAGTTGATCCTGCGCCGAGCTGCCGGAGAACCCCTCGCATACATCCTGGGGGAATGGGAGTTTTTCGGCTATCGACTGGAGATCACTGCCGCTGTGCTGGTTCCCAGGCCGGAAACGGAACTGCTGGTGGAGTGGGGACTGGAATTGCTGAAAGATGTCCCCGATCCGCGGATCGTCGAGGTCGGTGTGGGCTCCGGGGCGGTCGTGATTGCGCTGGCGAATCAACGTCCGGATCTGCGAGCTGTAGCGATCGATCTTTCCCCGCAGGCCATCGAGGTGGCTGGTCGCAACCTGCAGACGCACCAGTTGCTCGATCGGGTCGAACTGATCGAGGGGAACCTGCTCGAAGCGGTGACCGGAAACCACCACATGGTGATCTCGAATCCTCCCTACATCGTCCCGGGAGATCCGCACCTGGCTGCAGATGTGGCCCGCCATGAGCCAGCGTCGGCGCTGATCGACGATCTAGATGAAGATGGCCTCGGCTATCACAGGGCCCTGATCGATGGCTTCGAGCGCTGCGTGGGGCGGTCCGGATCACTGTTGATGGAGTGTGGCCAGGGGCAGGATTCAGGAATCGTGGAATATGCGACCCGGTCGGGATATCAGGCTTCATCTCGCCCCGATCTGGCGGGAATCCAGAGAGCCGTTCATATCGAGAGATGATGATTTCGGTCCTGAGGATCGCTCCTCGTCGTATCGGCGTTGACACCCTGATCCCATGTAGCACAATCGGAATCTCGCCGTCGATCGCCGGAAGGGCACCATATTGGACAAATTCGTCATCCACGGGGGGCAGCGCCTCAACGGAACTGTCAGCGTATCGGGATCAAAAAACGGAGCCTTGCCGGTGCTCTTTTCGACCCTTCTGTGCGATGGGCCGGTTCAACTGAACAACGTCCCAGTTCATCTTCGAGACATCAAATTTACCCTGGAGATCCTCAAGACACTGGGTGTCGAGTCGACAGTGGAAGACGACGGGACGGTTTGCCTGCAGGTCACCGATCCATCCTCCACTCGTGCGGATTATCAACTGGTCAGCAAGATGCGTGCTTCCATTTGCTGCCTCGGCCCGCTGTTGGCGCGTCGCGGCGAGGCGATGGTTTCGCTTCCAGGAGGTTGCAGCATCGGCGACCGACCCATCGAACTACACCCCCGCGGTATGGAAGCGCTCGGCGCTGAGGTCAGAATTGAAAATGGATATGTGGTCGCTCGAGCCAAGCGCCTCATGGGTGATACCATTTACCTTTCGGGCCCGATGGGTTCCACCGTACTGGGAACCCAGAATGTGATGATGGCAGCTGTCGGCGCAGAAGGTGTCACGGTCATCGAAGGCGCAGCCTGTGAGCCGGAGGTGCAAGGAACTGCCAGTTTCCTGCGAGCCCTGGGTGTTGTAATAGAAGGGGATGGGACACCGGTGATTCGCATCGAAGGACGGGGTCGTCTCGATGAAGATGGGTGTCTGGGTGGTGCAAGTTTCGAGATTCCGCCCGATCGGATCGAGACCGGCACCTATCTGCTCGCCGGTGCCATCGCGGGTGACAAGGTCGTGGTCGAGGGGTGCAAGCCGTCGGAGAACAGGGCCTTGCTGTCCCTGCTGGATCGCATCGGAGTTCGTGTCGATGCTGGAGAATCCACTCTGACGGTGTTTGGAGTCGATGAGGTGAAGCCCGTGGATGTGGCGATGCTGCCCTATCCGGCGTTCCCGACCGATCTTCAGGGCCCCTTGATGGCGCTTCTTTGTCTCGGTCGAGGCGTGAGCTTGATCACCGACAAGGTCTATCCCGATCGATTCAATCACCTCTCCGAGTTGAGACGATTCGGTGCCATTATCCGCAAGGAAGGGCCATCTGCCATCATCGAGGGTGGTACTCCACTGTCGGGAGCCACCGTCATGGCCAGCGATCTGCGAGCGAGTGCTTGCCTGGTCCTGGCTGGACTGGTGGCCACTGGAAAAACCGAGGTGACTCGCATTTACCATCTCGAACGAGGCTACGAGAAGATGGAAGAGAAGCTCCGCAAACTCGGAGCGCATGTCGAGAAGGTGATAGATGAGAAGGTGCCAGGTTTCGAGGAAGACCTGGAACTGGCCTAGGAAAGACCGATGCTCGAAGGACTCACCAAAAGATTCACGGACATTGTTGCTGGTCTCAGGGGTGGCAAGATCAACGAGGCCACCATCAAGGAAACGGGCCGCGAGATCCGCCGTGCACTTCTGGAAGCCGATGCCGCGTTGCCGGTGGTCAAGGATTTTGAAAAACGTGTTCGAGAGAAAGCTCTCGGCTCGACCGTGATCGAGGGTGTCGACGCCGGCCAGATGCTGACCAAGATCGTTCAGGATGAACTGACTGATCTGATGGGCCCGGTCGATCACGAGTTTTCCTGGCGCTCGGGTGGCCCCACGGTGGTGTTGCTGTCTGGTCTCCAGGGAAGCGGAAAGACCACTACCTGCGCGAAACTCGCCCTCTATCTTCGCGATCGAAAGAAACGCAAGCCGATGATGGTCGCCGCCGACCTGCAGCGACCAGCGGCCATCGAGCAGTTGAAGGTGCTGGGCCAGCAGATCGACGTACCGGTGTTTCATGAGCCCGGAATGACCCCTCCCGAGGTGTGCGCTGCGGCGATCAAGGAGGCCAAAAAACTCAAATGCGATGTGGTCCTGCTCGATACCGCGGGAAGGCTGCATGTCGATGAAGAGTTGATGGGCGAACTGAAGAAGATCTCCACTACGACCTCCCCCGACGAGGTGTTTTTCGTCTGCGATGCGATGACAGGCCAGGACGCTGTCAAATCTGCCGATGCCTTCTCCCAGTCTCTACCTTTGACCGGTGTGATCCTGACCAAGCTCGATGGCGATGCGCGCGGTGGTGCGGCGCTTTCGGTCAAGGCGATCACCGGCAAACCGATCAAGTTCGTCGGTGTCGGCGAAAAACTCGACAGGCTAGACGAGTTTCACCCCGATCGGATGGCTTCTCGAATCCTTGGCATGGGAGATGTCGTCAGTCTCGTCGATCGCGCACAACAGGTGATCGACGAGGATGAACAGGCGCAGATGCAGGAAAAGATGCTCGCCGCCAAGTTCGACCTCGAGGATTTCCTGTCTCAACTTCGTCAGATCAAGAAGATGGGAAGCCTGAAGGACCTGCTCGGACATCTGCCGGGAATCGGTGGGCGCGTCGATGAACTGGATGTGAAGGGGGATGAACTTCAGGTGGTCGAGAGTGTCATCCAGTCGATGACTTCCAAGGAACGACAGAGACCTGAAATCATCAACACCAGCCGTCGACGAAGAATTGCTGCCGGAGCGGGAAGAAAAATCGAAGAGGTCACAGGCTTGCTGCGCCAGTTCAAGCAGATGCAGGGCATGATGGAGCAGATGAAGAAGCACCAGGGATTGTTCGGCAAGATGAAGGGGATGCGAGAGATGAAGGATGCTCTTGCAGCGGATGGAGATCAGATGCCAGCCGGCGGCCTGCCCCCGGGGATGCTACCACCCGCTCTCGGTGGAGATCCGGCGCAAGGTCCAGGTGGGCCCGGTAAGAAGAAAGAAGGGCCATCTCGCGACGAGAGACGCAAAAAACGCAAGATGGAGCGCCAGAGACGCAAGAACTCGAGGCGTAAATAGCCTCTCATCGGCCCAATTGGTACGATTCTGCCCTATAAATCGTCCGGCTCTGTTGATGGATCGAGGCCCCCCCTGTAATTTCAGCCTTCCCCTCTGATGGAGGGATTGTGGATTTGAGGCTTCTTGCCTCTGACTTTTGATTTCTCATCCGGGTTTCCGGAGATGTAAGGCTGGAGAAGAACGGTATGGCGGTAGCGATCCGTCTCAAGCGCTGCGGAAGGCGTCACAGGCCCTTCTATCGCATCGAGGCCATCGAGAAGCGAAATGCCCGAGGAGGCCGTTCTCTCGAAACGGTCGGTTGGTACGACCCGATGGTCGATGATGCACAGAAGCGTGTGAAGTTGCATGAGGATCGAATCCAGCACTGGATCGACATGGGAGCTCGGCCGAGTCAGACGGTGACCTCCTTCCTGCGCAAATCGAACGTGAAGTGGGGCGTGCCTGGCCAGAAGAAGAGCCGAAGAGCGATTCAGCGCGCCAACAAGAAAAAACAGGGCAGTAGCGACGCCTGAGGAAACCCGTTCGGAGTTGCCGGTGCAGATCGACATCTTGACGATCTTTCCGCACTTCTTCGACGAGTTCCTGCGTCACGGAATGGTGCGAGTGGCCCGCCGATCAGGCAGGCTCGATGTCCGCATCACCGATCTCCGAGCTTTTGCCGAGGATCGACACCGTACCGTGGACGACCGCCCTTACGGGGGTGGCCCGGGGATGCTCCTCAAACCGGAGCCGGTTTTCCGGGCACTGGATGGGCTGGGCCTCGTGGCGGGTTCGGATGCCCCCGAAGGTGTGGTGCCCCTGCTGATGTGCCCGCGTGGCCAGCAACTGGGGCAACGCGACCTGGAGGATTTTTCTGGCGCCAGTCGCCTGATCATCCTGTGCGGTCGTTACGAAGGTTACGACGAACGAATCGTCGAGGCCTACCCGTGGAGACGGGTGTCACTGGGGGACTATGTCCTCTCCGGTGGCGAGGTTCCGGCGATGGCGATCATCGAGGGCACGGTCCGGTTACTGCCGGGCGTTCTCGGCGATCAGGAATCCGCCTTGCGCGATTCCTTCAACGAGTGGACGGGGCCCGATGGCCTCGATCACACACACTGGACCCGCCCTCCCGAGTATCGGGGAAGGGGAGTTCCGGAGGTCCTGCTCAGCGGAGACCACGGAGCGATAGAGAAGTGGCGTCGCGAGAGTTCGAAGCAACAACACTCGGATCGAGTCGAGTTGCGAGAAAGCAGCACAGCAGCATCTGGTAAATCGCCAGATGGCAGACAAGATGGGGCCTCACAAGAAATGGTCCCGGGAGAACAAGATGTCGAACAGGATCTCTGATTTCGAAAAGGACCAGCTCAGGTCCGAGGGACTCACCGAGTTCCATGTGGGTGATACCGTGGATGTCCACGTGAGAATCGTCGAAGGCGACAAGGAACGTGTGCAGATCTTCAACGGCACCGTCATCGGTCGCAAGAATGCGGGCAGCCGCTCCGCATTCACGGTTCGCCGGATCGTCGCAGGGGAAGGTGTCGAGAGAACGTTCCCGCTCCATTCACCCTGGGTCGAGAAGGTAGAGGTCAAGCGTCTCGGACGTGTTCGTCGCGCCAAGCTTTACTATCTCAGGGATCGCATCGGCAAGGCGACCAAGGTACGCGAAAAAGTGGCGGTACGCCGCAAGAGCTAAATTTCGGATGAGGGATGGAGGAGTTGTTTTCTTCCGTCGCAGATCAACCAGAAGAAGCCCTCCGGGCCCGTATCGAACGGACCGGGAGGGCTTCTTTCTTTCCCCGTCCGCTTCCGGACGCTGGGCCGAGCGCTGGGTCAGCTGGATCCTGCGATGCAAAGGTTGGCGCATCACCGAGCGTAATCTCCGAACTCCCTTTGGCGAGATAGACCTGCTGGCGAGACAGGGTTCGGTACTCGTCATCGTCGAGGTGAAGTTCCGGCGCCATCGGCGACAATGGCCACTATCTGGCCGACAAGCGGCACGCCTGCGCCGGTGTGCACGCTGGTTACAGGTGAATCGAGGTGGCCAGGATGGAATCCGCATCGATCTGATCGAAGTGAATCCCAGGAGGTTTCCGCTGCCGCCAGAACTCCACCATCTGAAGTCCGCCGTCGTTGCAGAAGATGAATGGATGGAGAGGTAGAGGCCGTCTTCAGGATGTCACGTCCGGATGAACATCAGCCGAGCTTGTCGCCGATCAGGGACAGGTCGGAGAGACGCAGTCGAGAGAGAGGGGTTGTGGCCCGCAGTCTGGAAACGGTGAACCCGGTGGTGGCCCGTTTGCAAACATGAAGCCGAGCAGGTAGACCACATCAGAGAGGTCAACGCTGAGATCCGAGTTGCAGTTTGCTGACTCTCTGCACCCGATGGCACCATTTCCGAACAGGTAGTTGAGCGTTTCGATGGCATCGGAGAGATCGATGGACTGGTCGGCATTGGAATCGCCACGGATGAACTGATCGACTGCGATGGGTGTCGGCTTGGGATGTTCGAGAATATACTGAAAAATCAGGTCGGCCATCTGGCCACTGGGAACCGGTAGATGCCCACCCAGGAGGATGGACCATAACTCAGCAGACCCCCCGTCATCACAACCGGCCTCCCAGCGCTGCACGGTGGTTTCACTGAATGGAATGCCTCCGTCAATATTGATGTTGCTTCCTGAGACGGGATTGGGGAGGCAACCGTTGTGCGCAGCCCATTGAGTGCAAGTCTGTGTTGCCGATGGATAGGTGTCGTTGATGAACCCGCCGTAGTAATTGACGATGGGGTCGAGCGTGCCGTGTATCTGAAGGACATGACACGGAGATGTCGCGTTGCAATCTGCGGGATCATTGTGTGTCGCTCCGGCGAAACTGACGATGGAAGCAAACCGTTCGGAGTCCTCACAGATGAGGCGGTAGGCCATGAAGCCGCCGTTGGAGTGGCCGGCAATATGGACTCTCAGCGGGTCGACGTTGTACTGACTGGCCACCAGGTCGAGTAGCCCCAGCAAGTAGCCCACATCGTCGATCCCGGAGTTGTCCATGTCGCAACAGGCACTGGTGGCGTTCCAGAAGCGAAACCCCAGAGAATCTATCGAACCATCCGGATATGTGTAGATGAAACCATGCTCCTCTGTCAGGGGGGCAAGGTTGAAGTACGCCTCCATCCCTGCACCGTCGAGGATGTAACTGTGAAGCACCAGAAGTAATCCAGCTGGAACCGCAGGGTCGTAGGATGATGGAATATGTACCGGGACATCCCCACGCCC
>JAYZBV010000079.1:0-8864 GCA_036338595.1 Planctomycetota bacterium
GATCTTCCGTACCCTCGACAAGGGTGCCCAGCTAGATGGAGACCTGTGGCGAGTGTTGCAGTCGACCGCTGACGGCAAGAAGCTCGATCGCCTCTTCTCGTTCCCGGAACGGGTGCTGATGGATGCCACCACGAAGGGCAACAAGGTCGAATGGCTCGAATCAAAGGTCGGGCCGCGCAAGGTGAAGCGGGAAACCCCTCGCAGCGGAACCGCAGTTGGTGGTTCCAGTGAGGAAGATCAGAAGGTCTATCATCGCTTGCGAGTGACCCTTCCGGAAAAAGTGGCACTGCAGTACTTCATCGAGGTGCAGAACTCAGGTTGCTTGTCGGGTGGCTGATGTATCTCCGAATACCTGTCCCGTGCGGACAGGACCCAGACCCGGAGCGTCCTCGATATCGATCTGAACCCCGAAACGATGTCTCCTCGTAAGATGGAACTACTGGTCCTGACCGGAATGCGAAACGCCGATGGGAAGACTGCGAAGGGGGATGCTGCATTCTCGAACGGAGTGGAGCATGTCGTTTTCCGCTACGAGTACGAGATAGACTCCAGCGAAGCAGTGGATCCGTTCAGGGTGCCACTTGCTGCTCGAAAGTTGATGCGATAGCACCGACATCTGCGTGCTGATACGAAAGGGCGCCGCCAACCTCGAGGGTTGGCGGCGCCCTTTTTCATCATCTGGATCAATGGTTCAGGAATCGTCGCCGAGTGCCTCGATATTGCTTCGAATCGTGGTCAGTTGCTGCTCCAGATCGGTCGCCAGCGCCTTTTCTCGCTCGACCACCTCGGCTGCCGCCCTGCTGACGAAGTTCTCATTCGCAAGTTTCTTACGAGATGCATCGAGACGGCCAGAAGTTTTCTGTGCCTGATCCTCGAGGCGGGTGCGCTCCTTGGCGAGATCGATCACACCCGGGATGAAGATTTCCATATCTCCGCTCACTGCGACGGCGCTGTCGATGGTTCGTTCCACATCGGGTCCGATCGTCAGTGATGAGATGCAACCCAGGTGCAATATCAAGCCCTCGAGCGTACGCAGAGTAGTCTCCGATTCTGCCGTGGTACGTACACGCACCTCGAGCGGCTCTCGCGGCGGAATGTTATGGCGTGACCGAAGATCCCGGATGGTTCTGATCAGTTCACGGCTGCGATCAAAGGTGGTCTCGAGTGCGTCATCTCGCCAGCTGGAGACCGCAACTGGCCACGCTGCCAGGCACAGCAAATCGTGGTCAGGGAGCGGTGCATCGATGCCTCGAATTTCGGCAACCTCCCTCAGACTTCCCCACAACTCCTCGGTGACGAAAGGTACGAAGGGGTGAAGCAGTCGAAGCACCTGATCGAGACAGGTCGCCAGCACCTGCTGCGCTGTGCCAGCATCTTCACCACCGTCTCTGAGCCGGGGTTTGATCGCTTCCAGGTACCAGTCGCACAGTTCATTCCAGAAGAAGTCGCGGGCGATGCCGATGGCAGCCGAGGGGTTGTAGTCTTCCAGTTGTTGTTGCACCTGCTGGCAAGCATCGCTCAATCGCGACAGGATCCAACGGTCCTCCGTGGCCAGATGATCCGCTCGAGCGGGATCGAACTGGTATCCCTCCAGGTTCATGAGGGCAAAGCGGACTGCATTCCAGAGTTTGTTACAGAAGTTTCGACCGACATCGAATCTGTCGCTGATCAACCTGGCTGCAGGAACATCTTCCATCGTCCCGAGCACGTCAAATTCCTTGCCACTTTCCGGACAGATGTAAGTGAAGATGTTGCGGCCGTGCTTCGCTGTTGCCAGGTCGATGCTGTTGCCGGTAAATGGGCTGATCGCCTGAACGGGTAGGCGGATGTCCTGGGTGCCTGTCTGCATCTCACTCAATACGTAACGCATCGCATCGGTACCGTAGCGTTCGATGATGTCCACCGGGTCGATCCCGTTCCCTTTTGACTTGCTCATCCGTTCACCCTTGCCGTCGAGGATGATGGCGTGGAGGAACACATCGGTAAAAGGCAGGTCGCCGAGGTTGTAGAGGCCCATCACGACCATTCTGGCGACCCACAGCGTGATGATGTCACGACCAGTGACGAGGCATGAACCCGGGTAGTAGTAGGAGAGGGTATCCCTGTCGCCCTCGGTGAATCGGCTCTGCCCCGCTTCGACGGGTGCGGTCTCCGGGTCTGGCCATCCGAGCGTGCTGTGTGGCCAGAGTGCGCTGGAAAACCAGGTGTCCAGGACATCGGGATCTCGCTCGATTCCGAATCTGTCCAGTAGCTCGGAATCAGTGCCCTGCTTCGATGGATCTCTCAGGCAGACGAGGATCCTGCCACCGCCTTCAGGGGCATCGGATGGTCGGGTCAGTGGTCGGCTTGATGTCCCTTCTACGATTCGTACTCGAACATCGTCTCGTTCGTCGATGTGCAGATTTTCGAGAAGGTCGATCAGTGGCTTCTGCTCGAGTTCGGCGGTCCAGATCGGGATCTGGTGGCCCCACCACAGTTGACGGCTGATGCACCAGTCACGCTTTTCTGCCAACCAGTTGACCAGCGTGTTCCGGTAGCGCTCAGGATCCGGGTGGAACTCGACCGTTCTTCCCGTCTCGGATTTCCAGCCAGTGCAGGCATCGATCGCTGCCTGTGCGAGGCCTCGGCCCTCAAATTCCAGATCGGTGCCACGGCCGAAGGTCACACCCTGGTCGACATCGCCCATCTGGACGAACCATTGCAGAGAAAGGTACGGTTCGATCGGGGTTTTTGATCGATCCGAGTGTCCGACCTCGATGTTGCGCTCTTCTATCTCCTCGAGCAGCCCGGCGGCTTCGAAGCGGCTGACCACTTCCTTTCGTGCCTCGAAGCGATCGAGGCCCGAGCATGGTCCAGCACATTCATTGAGGGTTCCGTCAGGATTGAGGATGTTGATCAGGTCGATCTCATCGCTGTGGCGAGTCCAGACATCGTAGTCGTTGGGGTCGTGGCCCGGTGTGATCTTCACGCAACCAGAGCCCAACTCCGGTTTGGCCCACTCGTCGGCGATGAGAGGGATTTCGCGATCGACGATGGGAAGCCGGATCATGCGTCCATCTTTTGCCATCTGGGCGAACTGTTCGAGAACTGGCAGATGACTCTGGCGGCGCGCCTTGAGCTTTTCGATCTCCATCTCGATGTCTTGCTTGCTCTTTTCTGGAGCTCGCTCGAGTCGTTGTATTGCATCTTCGATTCGCTGCTCGAGCGCTCCCGAGGGGTCGGGATGGCAGGCAACCGCCGTATCCCCGAGCATCGTCTCCGGTCTGGTTGTGGCGACGACGATCGCTTCCGGTTCTCCCGGTTGTGGATCGATCACGGGATAGCGGAGATGCCAGAAGTGGCCATCGACGCTGCGGTGCTCGATCTCGTCGTCAGAGACGGCAGTCTGCAGGTGACAATCCCAGTTGACCATCCGATTGCCCTGATAAATCAGGCCATCGTCGAACATGCGGAAGAAGGTCGATGTGACCGCTCTTGCACAGGTCTCGTCCATGGTGAATCGCTGTCGCTTCCAGTCACAGGAGCATCCCATCGCCTGCTGCTGGGAGATGATTCTTTTCTGGTACTGGTCCTTCCAGCCCCAGATTCGTTCCACAAGGCCATCCCTGCCAACATCGTGGCGGGTTTTCCCCTCCAGTTCGAGCAGACGTTTCTCGACCACCGCCTGGGTTGCGATCCCTGCATGGTCAGTCCCCGGCATCCAGAGCGTGTTGTCATCTTGCATCCGGTGCCAGCGGATGAGGAGATCCTGCATGACATTGTCCAGCGCATGCCCCATGTGGAGCGCCCCGGTGACATTGGGAAGCGGCATCATGATGACATAGCGGTCATCCCGGTCGTCAGGAGTGGCATCGAAGGCACCTGCTTCGAGCCACCGCTGGTAAACGGCCTGCTCGATACTTGCGGGGTCGAAGTTCTTGGCCAGTTCTTCTGCCATGCACCCTCGGCTTTCTTCGTCCGAGGATCGAGGTCTGCTGCGGCCAAGTCAAGGGAGACGGGCAGATCGTTGTGCCATGCTGGATGCCTCGTACCGGTCGGGATACCGTTGGGGAACCGCCTGACAACGGTGCGACATGGTCAGGCCAGAAGTGGAGCCTGAGATGCGAGGTTGGAGGAGGATCCGGGACCGGATCTCCATTCTGCTCAGAATAGCCCGGCGCTGGATCGGGCATCCTGATCTGAGGTCGCTGGAACGACGGGTGGAACGGTTGCAGGGTGACAGCGAACGGTTGCTGCTCAGGCTGCACCCTGGCGTTCAATCGACACCGTCTGCAAGTGGGCAAGAAGAAGTCGATCTCAAGAGAATCGAAGCGAGCCGATTTTCCCAGAATGGGGAGGACGGTGTGCTGCTCCACATCCTCTCCGAGGTGGGGGCGGTCGATCACAATATCGTCGAGATCGGCTGTGGCGAGGGAATCGAGTGTAACTCGGCCTTGCTGGTGTGCTGCTTCGGATGGAATGGCCTGCTGGTCGATCGAGATGGCTCCGAACTGGAAAATGCCGGGGCCTTCTTCCGGTCACGCGGCGCCTCGGATCGAGTGCAACTTCTGGAGAAGGAAGTGCTGCCCGATGCAGTGGATCAACTCATTCCCGCGGCGGATCTCGATGTCCTGTCCATCGATGTGGATGGGTTTGATTTCTGGATCTGGCGTGAGATGACCCGTTGTCGGCCGCGCATCGTGATCGTGGAGGTCAACGCATCGTTCGGCCCTGAAGCTTGCTGCACGGTGCCCTGGCAACGCGGGGATTCGAATCATGACAGGTATCGCAGCCACTTTCGAGGTTGGCATCACGGGGCGAGCTTGCGGGCGATGGAGGCGCTGGGGCGTAGCAAGGGGTATCGGCTCGTGGCCGTCGAATCGACAGGTACCAACGCCTTCTTCGTGCGCGAGGATCTGGCACCCGATTCGCTTCCTGCGCTCGATCCTGCGTCGGCCTGGCGCCCTCACGGGGTTCGAAGCCGAAGGCATCCTGCGGCATCGCAGGCACAAGCCCTCGCTGCGCTTCCGGTCACAACCGTGTCGGAAGATGGTGAAGTTTGATCCGTGCATCGACCAGGAAATGTATCAGTAGATGGTGCATTCAAGAGAGAGCATTATCTTCAGAGAAACAGGAGGTCTGACCATGGCAGGCGACCAGACAAAACTGATACACGCAGGCGAGCCTGATCCAAGAATCGGCGGCGCGGTGGTCCCTCCCATCTTCCAGAGCGCTACCTTCGAGCAGATTCCAGGTAGTGGTTACCACGATGGTCGTTACATTCGTCTCTCCAACACGCCCACGCATGATCATCTGCACAAGAAACTCGTGGCCATCTGTGGAACGGAGTCGGCACTGGTTGCCTCCAGCGGGATGGCGGCGATCACATCCACCTTACTGACTCTGCTCGGCAGCGGCGACACCGTCATCGCTCAGGATAGACTCTACGGTGGCACCGAAAGTTTCCTCAGCGGTGAAGTGCAGCGATGGGGGATCGATGTGCAACGATTCGATGCCTGTTCGCCGCAGACATGGCAAGATCCTCCTGCCGGGGCCAAGGTGGTGTACTGCGAGGTCATCACCAATCCGACATGCAGGATCGGCGATCTGAGAGCGGTGGCATCCTGGGCCAGAGAGCACGGTCTCGTCTCGGTGATCGATGCCACCTTCGCAACGCCTGTGCTGGTAAAGCCTGCTGAACTGGGTTTTGACATCGAGGTGCACTCTGCCACCAAGTCGATGAACGGACACGGGGACATCTGTGCCGGGGTCATCGCAGGTAAGGCGAATCTGGTTCATGAGGTGCATCACTGTCTCAATCACCTCGGAGGCCATCTCGATGCGCACGCCTGCTTCCTGCTGCACCGCGGGCTTCGCACCATGGCATTGAGGGTCGAGAGGCAATGCCAGAATGCGCTCGAGATCGCTCGCTTCCTGGAAGGGCATGAAGCGGTCTCGCTCGTGAATTACGCAGGTCTTGAAAGCCATCCCGATCACCACCGATGTGTCGAGTTGCTGGGAGGCAGAGCGGGCGGAGTGCTCTCCTTCGATGTCGCAGCAGGAGCGGAGGAAGCGGAACGAATTGCCACCTCGATGCGCTACATGGCGACGGCACCGAGCATGGGTGGCGTCGAGACTCTGATCATCAGGCCGGCCAGTTCTTCCCATGCAGCAGTGGATCCGCAGGTGAGGCGCGCGATGGGTGTGCCCGATTCACTGGTGAGGATCGGATGTGGAGTCGAGGACGCTGCAGACCTGGTGGCAGATCTTGAAAGAGTGATGGGAGAGCGTGATTGAAGATGATCGGTCTGGTGACCTGTCGGAATATTCCCGAACCCGATCCCGATGAGCAGATCCAGATCGAAGCGATCCGCGATGCAGGGGGCGATGCTGAACTGGTTGCCTGGGATGATCCAGCAGTGGATCTCACTCGTTTCGATCGGTTGATTCTCCGTTCGTGCTGGGATTATCCCTGGCGAGAGGCGGAGTTCAGGGACTGGCTGCTCCTTGCAGATGGCGAGTCGCAACTGTTCAATCCGCTCGATGTGGTGTCGTGGAATCTCCACAAGGGCTATCTACTCGACCTGTCCGCTGCCGGGGTGCCGGTGGTTCCGACACATGTACTTGCCGCAGCAAGCGGAGCAGATCGCCTCCTGGAAATCACCGAGGCAGAGGGCTGGAATGAGATCGTTCTCAAGCCGGCTGTTTCTGCAGGAAGCTGGCTCACAGATCGATTCGGAGCTGGTGAATCGGCCAGAGCCATCCGGTTTGTCGAAGAACATGGGGCCGATCGAGACCTGTTGGTCCAGCCTTACATTCATTCCGTCGATCATGGCGGTGAACGTGCCAATGTCTTCATCGCTGGACACTGGACCCATTGCGTGTCGAAGCATCCTCGCTTCCATGGCTCCGATGAGCAGGTGGGAACTTCCCAGCAGGTCCAGGGTGATGATCAGGTTCTGGGACAATCTGCCCTCAACTGTGCTCCAGGACCGATCCTGTACGGGCGCGTCGATACGGTCAGAGATGAGCAGGGTGAGCCGATGGTGGCGGAACTCGAGCTGATCGAACCGACCCTGTTCCTGAAGGAAAATCGGGAGGCGCGGCGGCGCTTCGCAGCGGCCTGCCTGGATACCGACCTGTGATCAGCTTCTCCACAAGTCTCCGGCTAGTTTTCCACACGGTATTGATTTTTTGACTCAAATTCCGGTACCGTGAGTCCGAGCCGCCCGTGGGAGCCCGGAATTCCGGGTGGGGTGGCCGGGGGAATTTCATGGGGGAACGGCAATGAAGAGATTCGGTATACGATTTCTGGCGGTCATCTGCTGCCTGATTTTAGTCAGTGGCTGGGTCAGCGCCCAGCCGGGTAGCATCATCACCCAGACCAACAACAACGCCTTGATTGATACCTCCACCACGGGGATCGATGACGGCGTCGTCACCAAGGCGATCGCCAACCAGGTTCTCAATAACCTGGTGGGGTCCTGGAGATTCGAGTACGCCCTCAGCGAAGATCTAGGAGGCTACGCTGCCGGAACCCCGGTGCTGGCGACGGTCACCTACCAACGGGATTTCAATACCGGGGGGCTATTCGGCTTCGCCGAGACGCTGACTCTTTCCGGTGCGCAGGTCAGCAACGGCACCTACTTCATCAACTGGAATGACACCGCTGGGCTTCTGGAGTCCCATGGACGATTCGTTTCCGATGATGTAGTGGCGATCTTTGACGAATACCTCGATGAAGTGAAGGATTATACCTACTGCTGGATCGGTCAGCGTACTCAGGACGGCGTCGCTTCTCCGAAGGTGTTGATCGAGCGCACCATTCGCAACAAGAACTTCAATGTCGTCGTCAATGAGTTGTCCGCTTCTGGCAACCCGATTGCACAGGTATGGAATGTGTCTGGAGAACGGGTCAATCCACTGAAGGAGTGCCTTGGACCGTTCGTGACGCTTGCCAGCGATTGGCAGTCAGAAAGTTACTCCGATACAGGAGACAGGATTCGCATCGAACACAATGGATACTGGGCTGCCAACGAAGCATGCCTTGTTGTGGAAGTGAAGAAGTTCACCAACGATGCCATCTCGGACAACACCATCCAGACCTTCTACTATGATGATGAGATGCGAAGGATCGCCTTCACCGAGGTCGGTGCAAATGGAATGGTGTGTACCGGATACATCTCGCCGACGACCGAGAGGAACGGTACTCCATGTCAGTTGAGGGTGCTCGATTCCGCCTTTGGCAACGGGGCCAAGGTCAGCACCATCAACAAGATGTATCTCGTCGATTCGAAGACGATCAAGATAGATTTCGAATGGGCCTGGTGGGAAGGATCCGACATCACGGCAGAAAATGATGTCGTCGATTTCGAGCAGCGATTCGTACTCAAACGGGTTCCGGCGAATAACAAGGCCATCCCTCGGCCGGCCTCTTTCTGAGCCCGGCTGAACTACAACTGCGGCGGGGAGGTTTCCTCCCCGCCGCGGCTGTTCCAGATCAGGATTGCCTTTCGGACTGCGATTCGCTGCCGTTTCTTATCAGGTTCTTCTGCTAGACCAGTCCCCTCGCCTCTTCCAGATAAGCGCTGATCGATCACGAAGTTCTTTCGGATCCGAAGTCAGATCAAACAAACGCGCTGGAGCATCCCGGTCGTCTCGCGACAGTGTCCATCGACCGCTTCCAGGAGTCTCCTGCTGCTTGAATCGCCAGGAAAACCGCTTGCGCAATCGTTGCTAACTGCCAGTGCTGGGAGGTCATTGCTTACTCGCATCCGGAATCCGTCCCGGGGCTCTCACTTCGGAGCCTTTGATCCCGGAGAGACGATCTCCCAGCTTGTTTCTCATCGCATTGGCGCGTGCTGTCATCTCGACCACAACGCCGG
>JAYZBV010000080.1:0-7292 GCA_036338595.1 Planctomycetota bacterium
AGTCGTCTTTCCGTGGTCGACGTGACCAATGGTTCCAATATTGCAGTGAGGCTTGTCGCGTACGAAGACTTCCTTCGCCATGATCCAATCTCCTCGCCCTCCGACCGCGATGCGATCGCCAGGGTCTCTTTACCCGCCCCACCGGCCACACTCGTGACTCGGCTACGGCGTCTCCTATTTTTGTTAAACCCCGCACCCATGTGCGGGCTCCGTTTGTCTGGAGCTGCTGACGGGACTTGAACCCGTGACCTCGTCCTTACCAAGGACGTGCTCTACCAGCTGAGCTACAGCAGCCCTTATTTCATTCCGTATCAGTGACGACCGCAGTCGACACTTCCATTTTCAATGGAGCGGGTGATGGGAATCGAACCCACATGACCAGCTTGGAAGGCTGGGGCTTTACCACTAAGCTACACCCGCAAATCGTTCACACATCGCAACCGGTTCGACGCTCAAATCGAACTTCGTGCATCGATTCAAAACGATGCTCGAATACCTTTCCGAGCATCCCGAATCGAAGACTGCTGCAACCCACACTTCATCGACATCGATGTCGCCCACAACAAATGCAAGCAGCCACCGGACCGATGCCATCTCGAGACGGTAACATCCCGAAACTTCTGGCTCCCATCCTCTTCCTGCAGCGATCTGCCCGCTTCCAGGACGGATTACTCCGAAGATGGAAAGTCAGTTAGGAAACAGGGTTGGGAGCCACCTTTCAAGCAAATCCGGTCATCTTCCTCAGAAGAGAGGAACAGTGGGGGCGGTAGGATTCGAACCTACGTAGCTTACGCACTTGGTTTACAGCCAAGTCCCTTTAACCACTCGGGCACACCCCCACACCTGGTCCAGATTGTCGCTGTCGCGGCCCTCCCGGAGATGCCGCAACCCTTTACCATGCAAAAAGTTGCAGAGCTAGCGGTGGGAGTCGAACCCACGACCACCCGCTTACAAGGCGGGAGCTCTACCGCTGAGCTACGCTAGCACAGAAGGGAGCAAGGCCGGAAGGATAGCGACCTCGTTGCTGATCTGCAAGCCTACCTCGAATTCGCTTCTCTGACGGTGTCCTCGGGCCTCTAACGGCTTTTTGCTACCGGTTCCCGGCAAGGATCCCGGACACGGTGAATTTCCCAGGATCTGCGCTTCTACTCGGCGCCAGAACCGCTGCCGGCACGGCCTTATCGGCCTCGCACCTCTTCCCTCAGCGCTGTCGACTCCAGCTGGTCCCCGTTGCCGAGTCCTCGATGACGATCCCCTGCTCGAGCAATCGGTCACGCAACTGGTCCGCCAGGGCCCAGTCCCGGGCAGTTCGAGCCGCCTCCCGCTGCTCTACCCATTGCTGCTGCTCGGAGGTCAGCGCATCGGCAGCAGCGGCGTCCTCGACGAAAATAACCGCAAGGATCTCATCGCAATGTCGAAGAAAGTCGATCGCCTGCCGGGCCGCTGCTCCTGTGGGCAAGTTCCTGCCGATGGCACGAGAGCGATCATGCACGACCCCGAGTGCCCCTGAAATGTTGAGATCGTCATCGATGCAAGCGTCGAACTGTATTCGTGATGCTTCGAGGTCCTCGGATAAATCTGTTCCCTCATCGGTTTGATTCGCGGCTTCTTCCAGTCGATGGCGCAGCGCACGAAGTCGACTGACCGCCTTTGCATCGCCCTCCATCCCTTCGATGGTGAAATTCATCGGTTGACGATAATGGTTGCAGATCAGCGAGTATCGAATTTCGTGGCCACGGAAACCACGCTCGACCAGATCGTTGATCGTGTAGAAGTTCCCCTTGCTCTTGGACATCTTTTGACCATCGACAAGCAGGTGCCGAGCATGAACCCAGGTGCGGGCGAAATCACCGACTCCTGCACCTACAGACTGAGCGATTTCACACTCGTGATGCGGAAAGATGTTGTCTTCACCACCGGTGTGAATGTCAAAGGTGCCGCCCAGATATTTCAAACTCATCGCAGAGCACTCGATATGCCAGCCGGGAAATCCCCGTCCCCACGGGCTGTCCCACTGCACCAGGTGCTTTTCATCGATCTTCCAGAGCGCAAAATCGTGAGCAGACTCCTTGCGTTCATCGACGGCGATTCTCGATCCCGAATCGAGATTTTCGAGAGTATTTCCCGACAGGCAACCATATTGCTCGAAGGAATGAACCCTGTAATACACTCCGACACCATCGACCGGGTAAGCGTGCCCTCGCTCGATCAGATCCTCGATCATCTCGATCATCTCGGGGATGTGTTCGGTGGCGCGTGGGTACTGATGGGCCTCTCGCAGGTGCAACAGGGCGGCGTTGTCGTGAAAAATCTGCTCGTATCGACAGGCGACCTCGTGTGGATCGAGGCCCTCCTCTTTCGCCTTCTTCTCCATCTTGTCCTCACCACTGGCATCTGCGACATCATCGATGGTGAAATGCCCCACGTCGGTGATGTTCATCACCTGGGTGGTCTTCAGACCACGCTGGTCGATGGCACGACGCAACAGATCACCCAGCAGGAAGGAGCGGAAGTTACCGATGTGAGGATCGCTATAGACGGTGGGACCACAGTTGTACATGCGGATCTCGCCTGGAGTGACCGGCTCGAGGTCGACGAGTTTATTTTCCAGGGTGTTCCACAGTCGAAGTGTCATCGTTCCTCCGATCTCACCAGTTGAACCACCGCCATCGCCTCGATGACGAGAGACTCACCAACGGGACCGATCCCCTCCCCTGTCTTTGCCTTCACCCCGACCCGATCGATCGAGACCCCGAGCATCTCGGCGAGACTACGCCGGATCGCATCCCGGTGCTCGCTGATTTTTGGTTGCTCGAGGTGGACGATCACATCGATGTTGCCCGGTTTCCAGCCGAGTTTCGCGATCGTCTCGAGGACTTCGGTGATGATGTGGCGGGAAGCGAGCCCCTTCCAGCGCGGATCGGTGTCCGGGAACAGAGTGCCGATGTCTCCAGCGGCAGCGGCACCGAGCATCGCATCGGAGAGCGCATGAAGGATCACGTCTCCATCCGAATGCGCCACCGGACCATGCGATGAGGCGATCTCGACTCCACCGAGCAGCAGTGGTAGATCGGTCGCCAGTCGATGCCGGTCGGTGCCAATGCCGACACGCGTTGCTGGCAACTCGCCTGACTCCATCTCGGGCACCTCTTTTCTGTGGCTCACTGATCGTATCTTGTCCCCTGACCCGGATCGAGATCTGCAGCAAACCGAAATCGAAGTCACGTCACCGAGGGTCTCGATAAAAAAACGGGCCCCCGGCGCATCGCGCAGAGGGCCCGTCCATCGGCATCGCAGGTAACCCCTAGAATCGCACCTCGGAGGTGAAGGTGATGACCTCGACCCCCGATCCGACTCCCAGAGCCTTGGCGTTCTGCAAGGTTCCGGCGTTGATGTAAAAGGTCAGGTAATCCGTCGCACGGTAGGTGGCGCGAACATCAAACTCATCGCCGAGCTTGCTGCTAGAGTTTCCGTTCGATGCTCCCCCATTACGATTCTTGTTGAGGGTTGCGTATGCAAACAACCCCTGCACGGACCACTCCGGTGACAAATTCATGCCACCCTTGACCTTGAAGGCCCTGTAGTTCGTATCGATATCGAGACCGTAATACGCATCCTCAAGAACGAGCGTGTCGTTATTGAACTCGTAGGAAACGAAGTTGGAGTTGGTGTTGTCGGTGGCATTGTCATCGCCGGACAGGTCCCAGATCGAGAAGTCGACCCAGGGCGCTTCGTCATTATCTTCGTCCTCTGGAATGTCGTAGTGAACCCCTGCAACGAGGCCGTAGGCGCCACTCTGGCTGATGGTGGGACCACCAGCAGTGCCATAGTCTCCGAACTGCCAGTAGATCTCGCCGTAGTACTTCATTCCATCGCCACCCTCGAGGTAGCCACCGCCCCCGTAAGTCATCAGATCACTACCACCATCGTTCTTCGAGTTGATGATGACGATGCCAAGATCTCCGCTGTAGTCACCGGTATCGAGCGGCATTCCGTAGACCATTCCGAATACCGACTCGTTATCGATGGGAGATAGATCAAACATCATGAGATCGAGGGTGTTCTCTCCCAGATCATAGTGCCCCACTGCCCCTGCAGCCTGTAGCGCCTGCACTCGGCCTGCCGATGGTGACTGAGGCATTCCATCATCTCCACTCTGGCCATTTCCGAAGGCAGACTCCGAGTTGCCGACATCGAACAGGAACGGATTGTTGTTTCCTGAAAGGTCGATGGAGTAATCGAGCACTCCGAAATCCAGATCGAGAGCGGCATTCATTGCGCCTTGCCAACTCACCTTTGCTTCGCCGAGATTCATCAACAGGTTTCCGTCGCGACCGTTGCTGGCGATGTCGAAGGGAGTTTCCAGTTTCAGAGATGCGGTGACCGCTTCCGAGATGTCGGCATCAATACCGATTCGAACCAGCGGATCGATGAAGGATCCGCCCGCCAGGCTTCCCCAACTCTGCCCCAGCAACATCGGCCCGTCGCCGCTACCTCCATCGCCGAGTCCTGCGCGCCCGTACGAGTCGCTTCGATCCACGAAACTGAGCGTCATGTCTCCGGTGATGGTCAGACGAAGAGCGCGTCCTGGTTTGACATCTCCACCGAGAGTGGTTTGTGAAAATACAGATCCGCTGACGAAGATCGCCAGCGAGATCGCAATGATGAGGCTGGAGAGCCTGTGATTTCTATGCATGGGGTGATCCCCCCCTTCCCCACAAGATGAACGCAATCCCCATCGAGGATCGCAGAATACTCCGGCCCTCACCTGGCACCCAACGGGACACCAGACCATTCCACGAGCCGGAAGATCGGTGGAGTCTGGGCACTCGGAAGGTCCCGGTCAAGGGAGCCACGAAAAGCACTCCTGCAGTTATCCGGATGTTGGACGATGTGTGGCGGCCAGCGATTTCAGCAGCGTTGCCGTATCAGGGCCTCTGTTCGCTCAAGATCTGCAGCAGTGGTGACCTTGGGATTGGCGTGGACCGGTTCGACGAACTGGACCTCGAATCCTGTCGATGCGACAGCCTCGACCTCGTCGGTGACGATTCCTGTGCTGCAAGATAGCGCATTTCGGATCAGTTCCAGATCGAAGATCTGGGGCGTCTGAGCGCTCCACAACCCCTTTCGGTCGACCGATTCCCGCCACAGACCCGACGCATCCGATCGGTGCAGCGTGTCGGTCACCGCTCTTGCCAGGGTGGCCGCCTGGCACCGAGTGGCCGTCTCGAGCACACGTTCGAGATCCTCAGGATGCAGTGCCGGTCTGGCGCCGTCGTGGATGACGAGCAACTCACCCGGAGATCCGACCGTCGCGGACAGCCCCGCAAGCACGCTGTCCCGGCGGGTTCGACCTCCGGCAACGATCTCGACCGGAACATCATCGATATGAGCCTGCCGCAGCCAGTCGGAAGCGTTCGATAAATCGTCGGGATGAACGACCAGCACGGCACCGACACAGCAGTTGTGCGCCATCGCAGCTTCCAGCGAATGCACTGCGATCGGTCGACCTGAGATGGGAACCGCTGCCTTGCGAACATCGGCTCCCAGGCGAGTACCGTCTCCTGCCGCGACCAGCACGACCCTGAAGTCGCGGATCATGTCAGACGCCCCGGATCATTGCTGTGCGGGCTGAACAAGCGCTCGTACTCCTGCACACAGTAGCGATCGGTCATCCCTGCAATGTAGTCGCAGACTGCCCGCTCCCTGCCGATCTCTGCGCAACGATCCAGATATTCTCTCGGTAGTTGAGCGGGCTCTCGCACGAACTCCTGAAAGAGAGCAGCGATCATTCTTCGGCCCTTCTGCGACACACGAACGCAGTGCGGATCCCGGTAGAGACGGTCATGGAGAAAGGTCTGCAACTGATCTTTCTCGGCACTCATCGGTTCTGAAAATCCGAGCAGATCATCGGGGCAAGCCCTGACATCCTCGACGCTCTGGATATTTCTCTGCTGGAGTCTTTCACTGCTGGTGGTGACCAGATCATTGATCTGATCGGAGATCACAGCGGAGATCGACCTGGCGATCAGCACACGCCTCGGCAGCGCATCGCCATGTTGCTGTCTCACCCCGTGCTCCGATCGAGCGAAGATCTCGATGGCCCGCAGCGATTCCAGTTCCAGCACCCCGGAGCGAAGCCCGTCATCGAGGTCGTGACTGTCGTAGGCGAGCGAATCGCCGATATCCGCCAGTTGCGCCTCCAGCGTCGGAGGAACCCCCGGTTCGAACTCGGCCAACCCCGGCTCGTCGAAGCGGCCGTAGTGCTTGACGATCGATTCTCGCACCTCCCAGGAGAGATTGAGCCCGAGATATCCCGGATATCGATGTTCGAGCAGATCCACGACGCGCAACGCGTGACGGTTGTGATTGAACCCGCCGTGGGCAGACATCCACTGGTCCAGTTCCCGCTCTCCCGAGTGCCCGAAGGGGGGGTGACCCAGGTCATGACCGAGCGCGATCGTCTCGACCAGATCCTCGTTGAGACCGAGTCGACGCGCGACAGCGCGCGACACCTGCGCCACCTCCAGTGTGTGCGTGAGGCGAGTCCGGTAGTGATCGCCCTGATGGTTGGCGAATACCTGGGTCTTGCACTCGAGTCGACGGAAAGCGGTGCAGTGGATGACTCGCTCCCTGTCGATCTGGTAGGCGGTCCTGTGCTCGGTCGGTGGCTCCGGATGGACCCGGCCACGGCTGCTGGCACTCGGCATCGCATAGGGGGCCAGAAGTTGTTGCTCGCGCTGGTGCGGGTCGAGCCGGAGCGGTGCGGTCGGATCGCCATCGGCACCGGTCAGTTCGGCAGATTCATCGCTCATCGGGTACCTCCCTGCAGGTTGCGGATCCTGCGTATCTTCGGCTTCCCGATCGGCAGACGGATCAGGGTTCCCGGTGGAATCGTCACTGACTTCCACTGCGGATTCAGAGCTTCCAGTTCGATCCGATGGAAGCCCCGGTCGCTGGCGATCCAGTGCAGCGTTTCGCCGGGTCCGGTGCGGTGGATCGCTCCCTCTGCACGCAGCACCGGCGGCCCCGATGCGACCTGCGACCCGCTACGAACTGGCGCCTGGCCACAGCCAGACTGAAGCATCACCGCGCCCGACAGCAGTGCCAGGATCAGCGCTGCGAGGCCAGCACGAACCGCACCGCCAAACTGCCGATCTGTTCGCCCTGTTGGCACCAACTCTTCTCCTGTCCTGCCGTCCGGCCCTTCCACTCGATGCTCAACTCGATGCGGAACTCGATGCGGAACTGCCGGAAACTGGCACAATCCCTCGCAGCGAGGGGATCACCAC
>JAYZBV010000081.1:0-30890 GCA_036338595.1 Planctomycetota bacterium
ACGATGCAGGTGATTCATTCCGATGGCACCGTGCTGTTTGGAGGCGATGGGCAGGGAAATGGCCCCGACGGTGTGCTGGGTGTGGCCCTCGATATCGGATCCGCCCCCTTCGACCTGTTCCACTTCGCTGCCGGCCCGGGATCGACCAGCTGGCTCGCAGGCGGCGAGCGTATGGTTCGCATGCAGCCCAGTGGAAATGTGGTCGTCGATGTCGATTTTGGTCCCGGGTATCCGGTTCAGGACATCGCTGCGGGACCGAACGGATCGGTGTTCGTACTCTTCAACACCTGTGTCTACAGGATCGTCCCCGATGGATCGCTGGCGGCGTATGTCGAACTGCCGCTGGCCACGGCACCGACCAAACTGGCCGTGACGACGATTCAGGGAGGCGATGAGCGCATCGACCGCGTCGCTGTGCTCAATCCGTCGAGCAATCAAGTCTTCCAGTACAACTGGCAGCACGACGATGAGGTGCTCGCGGCCGAGACGCTGACTCACAACCGAGGCGGTAATAGCATCTGCTGGGGTCCCGATCGCCAGCTGTGGATCGCCGGCCAGGAGGCGGGCACCTCCGATGCCACGCTCACCGCTTACAACAGCGATGGCACTCCGACCGGCATCGATCTGACCTTCCCTGGCCAGACAATCCTGCTGACCGAGAACTCGGCGGCGATGCCTGCCGTGGCTGCCTTTCCCGATGATGATTTCGACGGCGACGATTATTCCAACATCAACGAGCAGGTCGCCGGCTCGAACCCGTTCGATTCAGACGACGATCCGACCGATGAGGTTCCCGATTACACGCCGCCGGTGGACAGTCTCTCCAGCGTGATCATCGGCGACAATCACTTTGCCTTCCTCGAGTGGACCTGGAGTTCTCCGACGGCGGACTTTCCTCAATTTTACGAGATCACCCGCACCACCGATGGGGTGCTGGCTGCCGGTTTTCCGGTGCAGGTCGACGGCACAGCGACCAGCTGGACCGATGAGAATGGCGGCGATGGCTTGCCCGACGGTGTTCATGAATACTCCATCATCGTGATCATACAAGGCGGCTCCAATTGTGTGACCTCCGTGCTGGTGGTCGGCGGCGGCGAGACCGAAAGCGAGACGCCGATCGATGTGCCGGGCAGCGAAGAGGGCGAACTGACCGAGATCTACGACATCACTGCCGATCCCGATGCGCTGCCGGGCGGGATCAAGTACTACGCCACCGATTCTCTCAACGGCAAGATCTACGGCCTCGATGAGAACTTCGTGGTGGTGGTGGTGATCCCGAGTCCGTTCGCGGATGGGGAGCCGGTCACCGGCATCGCCTTCATCAAGGAAGGGTTCGGCGGCATCAAGACACTGGTGGTGGGCAAGGGCTCATCCGGTGGCCAGATGCACC
The DNA here is from genome assembly GCA_036338595.1 of Planctomycetota bacterium. GTDB lineage: Bacteria > Planctomycetota > UBA8108 > UBA1146 > UBA1146 > QNYK01. The sequence goes on from JAYZBV010000081.1 coordinate 1,391, forward strand.
TGATGGAGATCGACCTGATCGGGAACTACATCCGCGACTACTTCCTCTACAATCCTCTGCCTGCGGTTCCCAACGGTCAAAAGTTCTTACCGGGAGCGATCGCCGGAAAGTCGGGCGGCATGGGCTACGACGAGAGTTCGTCGACGATGTACATCACGGGCCCCGACACCTGCGAGATCTTTGGCATGTTGCAAGGCGGAGATGGTGCCATCAATCCGGAGCAATCGTTCCCGCACCCCAATGAGGGGGCACAGCAAAAAGGCTGTACCACTGGCAACTGCTCCGGTTCCCCTTGGGTCGGCTGTACGGCACCGATCTTCATCACGAGTCAGACTGCCGACGGCACCCTCGAGATCATCGAGGTCTCGGTGTCGGGAGGGGTTGCGACCCAGGTCGGCGAAGGGATCAGCCTTGCCGCCATCGATGATCCCGGTGGCATCTTGTTTGACGGTGAGAACTTCGTCATCACTGGAAATAGCGATGGCACCGTCTACGAGGTCCAGGCGACCGGCAACTTCACCCGTGGCGATCCCAACGAGGATGGAGTGGTCGACATCGGAGACCCCATCTATGAGCTCGGTTACCTGTTCGTCAACGGTCCTGCACCGGAGTGTATCGCCCGTCTCGATGCCAACGATGACAACCTGGTCGACATAGCGGATACGATCTTCCTGCTCACATTCCTGTTCAATAACGGTCCGCAACCGCCGGAACCGTTCGATGTAGCCGGTCCTGATCCGACCCCGTCCAGTGTGACCCCGTGCCCGTAGTGAAATGGAGTTGATCCAGATGAACCAGAGACACCACAACTACGGCCTGACCCGTATTGTTCCAGCGATGTTGCTGGTGGCGTTGCTGATCCCGGCGATCTCCCTGCAGGGGCAGGATCCGGTCGAGTTCCAGCTCAGCGTCAACGGTAGCGATGTCGATTACTCCAGCGGCGATCCGGCCGCGTTTGGTTTCACCTCGGTGGTTTCTGCCATCCAGACCCTCGGAGATGCGGCACTGACCCAGGGATACCAGATCGGCATCGGCAATGACCCCGATCTGCTTCAGATCACTTCAACCACGACCTTGCTGACGGGACCGGATGGGGCGGCTCCGCAGTTCGATGATGTCAACATCTATGCCAATGGAGTCACCCAGGGGATCGTCTACTCATTCACAGGCGTCTGGACGGTGATCTTCGACGTGGACACTCCACTGCTCGAGATCGAGATCCAGCTGGTCGATGGTCCGCTCACCGGTGCCAGTACGGCGACCGTCACGGATGTTGCGTTCGTCGACGATCTTGGGGTTCCGTTGATCCCCAATGTAGTGGTAGTGGGGGGAGCGGCCATCATTCCTTCGGTGGTCGATGTTTCGGTGACCTTGACTCCCTACGAGGGAGCGCTGCTGATCCGTGGTGATGCCAGCGGCGATGGGGTTCTCGATCTTTCCGATGGGGTGGGAATTCTCGACTACCTGTTCAACGGCACTCCCAACAGCTGTCTCGACGCACTCGATGCCAATGATAGCGGCAACATCTCGATCACCGATGCGGTGGTGGTTCTGTGCTCCATGTTTTGCATGGGGTCTCCTCCGCCGGCAAACCCGTTTCCAGGATGTGGTTTCGATACCACCACGGCTGATCCACTCGACTGCCTCGCCTTCCCCGGCTGCGCCTGATCTCATCGGGTCTTCCCCGGCACCCCATGGCACAGATGATGTAGATCATCTCGCATTCACCGCCGCAGATGGGTCCCGCTTCTTGTCGCCTGTTGTCGCCGGCGATGGGGCGGTGTAGCGTAGTTCTCGGGGACAGAATCCGGGCCGTGCTCGATGGATCGCGGCGAGTCAGGAGTGACGATGGACGCACCGAGGTACGAACGATACTCATCGGTACCGCTCTTCGAAGGGCTGAAGCCGGAGGAGATCGGCGCTCTGCTGGAATACTCGGAAGAGATGATCGTCGAGGCGGGGGATGTGGTCATTCTGGAGGATGAAATACCTGGCCACTTCTTCATCGTCGCAGAGGGTACTCTCGATGTGATCAAGTCGGATGGCGAGAACCCGCAGGTTCTTGCCAGGCTCTCTGACCTCAGTTCCTTTGGCGAGATGGGAGTGGTTTGCGATCATCGACATACTGCCAGCGTGGTGGCAGTTTCTCGTTCCAGACTGCGCGCGTTTTCCATCGCCAAGTTCCGGGAGTTGCTGGAGATGCAAGATCGCACCGTCTTCAGAATGGTGCTGGCGCTGGCGCGGCTCATCGCCATGAGACTCCAGTCCAGTGACCATAGAAGGGTGAGCTGAGAAGTGAGGCTTCAGTTACTCCCATCGCTGATTGGCGGTGAAGGCCGTGCCCAACTCCTCAGTTCCTATCTGATTGGCGAGCGAATCTGCATCGATGCCGGGAGCATCGGATTTCAATCCGATCTGGCCCAGCAGCTCGCTGTTCGGCATATCTTCATCACCCACTCACACAGCGACCATGTCGCCAGTTTGCCCACCTTTCTCGATACCCACTTCGGAGTCGGTGCTGGGTCGGAAGTGCCGGTGATCATCTATGCCACGGAGACGACAGCGGCCAGCTTGCGTCAAGACCTGCTCAATGATCGCCACTGGCCCGACTTCATCAGAATCAGCGATGAATCGGGTAAGGACATGATGAGGCTGGAGGTGATCGAGGTTGGCACACCGGTAGAGGTCGAGGGAGTCAGGATCACTGCGATTCCCGTCGATCACACCGTCGAAACGGTTGCTTACATCATCGAGGATGAATCCAGTGCCTGTGCCATCGTCACGGATACCGGTCCAACCGATGAGATCTGGCAGCGCTGTCGTGATGTAACCGGTTTGACGACGGTGGTTCTGGAGTCGGCATTTCCTGACCGTCTTCAGTGGCTCGCAGATGCCTCGAAGCACCTGACCCCTACCACGTTCCAGAGTGAGCGAGCGAAGGCTCCCGATGCGGACCAGTTACAATTTCTCGCCGTGCACCTGAAAGCGAATCAGTACGACGAGATCGTCGAGGAACTGATCGCGTTGTCATTGCCAGGTGTCGAGGTGATGGAGCCTGGCCGCGATTACCAGGTTTGAACCCCCTCGGGTGCATCACCCTCCTTGCTTCCACCCCGACTCTGGGGCACGGTGACATCATCTTCGAATATGCGCAGGATTTCGGAAGGACAAGTGGATGAGCATCGATAGAAGAGATTTCCTCACCACCGCTGCGGCCCTCGCTGCTGCGGGTGCCACGGGGAGCGTCGGTGCTGCGGATGGATCGCAAGGCGGTGATGGCAAGATTCCGCTGCCCTGGGGAAAGACTCGATTTGCGGTCAACATCGAGATGTGGGGATTCGGCGGCGGGCCGCATCAAGACCGGATCCGAGCCGCTGCTAAACTGGGCTATCCCGCCGTCGAGATGTGGCCCTGGCGAGGTAAGAACCTCGATGAGATTCGCAAGGCCTGCGAGGAGACGGGAGTCGAGGTGGCGCAGTTCACTGCATGGGGCTTCTCTCCCGGCATGAATGATCCGAAGAACCATGATCGATTCGAGAAGGAGATCGCCGCATCCATCGAAACAGCAAAGAAGCTCAAGGCTCGAAAAATGACGGTGGTGGGTGGCAACGACCAGCCCGGCATGACCCAGGAGCAGATGCATGAGAACATCATCATCGGCCTCAAGAGAGTTGCTCCGATGGCAGAGGATGCAGGCGTGATGCTGATTCTCGAACCGATGAACATCCGAGTGGACCACAAGGGGCATTGCCTCTACGGCAGTCCCCCGGCGGTGAGAATCTGCAGTGAGGTCAACTCCCCGATGGTCAAGATCAACTGGGACCTCTATCACATGCAGATCACCGAGGGGGATCTGTGCCGCCGGCTGAGAGAAGGCTGGGAGCAGGTCGGATACCTGCAACTGGCCGACAATCCTGGTCGTCGAGAGCCGGGCACCGGAGAGATACAGTACTCACGGGTTTTCAAGGAGGCGTGGAACCTTGGATACCGGGACTACATCGGCCTGGAGTGTTCGCCGAGTGTAGAGGAAGCTCTCGCCACCGAGCGCGTCAAGGCAGCAGATGTCTGGTAGAAAACTGACACCATGAATCTCAAATCGGTCCAGATGATGACACTGCTGCTGCTCGTGTTCACGGCGATGTTCTCCAGTTCGTTAGCCGCTCAGGACAGCATTCTCGATGAGCTGGAGGAGCAAGATCCGTGCTCCATCGACATCTTCTCGTCGGTGAAACACTTTCAGGCCGGGGTCCCCTTCCAGGTGGGCGTTCTGGTCAAGCCATTACCGGGCTGGCACGGATACTGGCACTCATCGCGAGATGGAGGCGATGCACCCGAGGTGATCTGGTCATTGCCGATGGGGTGGAAGGTCAGTGAGCCGGACTATCCGGTACCCACGCGCATGGTCGAGGACGGCAACTTGATTTCGATCGGGTACAAGAAACCGTTTCTACTCAGATTCAGCATCACTCCTGCCATCGAAGTCGATGAAGATCAGGCCACGATCATCATCCCCGTGAAGGTGATCTGGCAAGTGTGCGAGAAGACCTGCATCTATGGTAAGAGCGAATCGAAGTTGAGCATCTCTGCAGGTGGCGATCGTGTTCAGATGGATATGGGTGGCAGCACGATTCTGGCGAACTGGAAGGATCGGTATCCGATTTCCGCAGCGAAGGCGCGCGGCTTCAGATTCGAGCAACAGTGGATTCCCGATCAGGGATCGGATCCCATCCGGAAAGGGACATGGGTCGTGCGATGGTCTCGCAAGGGCACTGACAGGCGACCTGCAGTACCTGTGCAATGGGTCGCGTTTCCACACGCCATCGAAGAGGGAGCCATCTCCGAGGCGAGGGTGGTGCGGGCGGTACTGAAGGGTGACCGGGACTCAGATGTCGAGAATGCCAATCGGCCAGGCTGGGAGGTGCGTTTCGAGCTGGAGGATCTGGGGTCGGGCTTCCATCCGGGGCTACTCGGTGTCACACTGGTACCCACTCCAGGAAAGGCTTTGGGGCCGGTGCCTGGCATGCCGGCGATCACCATCGAGGGATCGCCTCGTACAGAATAGTATCTACTGTTCAGGAGTCGCCGATGACTCCTGCATCATGAAAGGAAGCGGCCTATGAAAAGTGTCGCAACAATCCTCATACTGGCGATTTGCTTCGTCGCTGCAGGATTTCTTCAAGCAGGGGATGACGACGTCAAGAAAAAGGAGACTCCCGCATATGCCTTCGAATTGAAGGATCTCGATGGGAAATCTATCAAGTCGGCGGATTACAAGGACAAGATCGTGGTCATGGAATGGACAGAGTCCGGCTGCCCGGCAGTCAAGCCCCTGTACAAGGCAAAGAAGGTCCAGAATCTGGTGACCGAGTACAAGGACAAGGGTGTCCAGTGGTTCAGCATCTGCTCGACTCACTTCAATACGGTGGAAGGCCTCAAGAAGTTCGCCAAGCAGTACGAGGTTTCCCACAAGATCCTGACTGACTTTGACGGCAAAGTGGGTAAGAAGTTTGGTGCCAAACGCACTCCCCATGTCTTCATCGTGAAAAACGACAAGATCCTCTACCAGGGCGCATTCGATAACCGCCGTTCGGGAGAGAACTACGTCAAGAAGGCACTCGATGAGATTCTGGCCAACAAGGAAGTTTCGACACCGAGAACCAAGGCGTATGGCTGAACGGTCAAGTTCGCGTCGTAGTTCACGACGCAACCCAGACAGTTCCAGGAGGTCCGGTCGCCAGAGCGTCCGGACCTCTTTTCATTCATCTGAGAGGACTTGGCTCGGAGGCCGCACAGGTGCATCCTTGTAGCGACGAGGAGGCTCAGGTGTCCCACATCAAGTTGCTGATCTTTCTGTGCTGTATCGCTTCTACGACGGGCTCAGCGAAGGCAATCGCTGTAGAAGAAGGCTGGGTACCGGTCCCGGTTCCTGGTCGGTGGGAGTCTTCCTTTGGCAAATACGACGGCACCGGATGGCTCAAGGCATATCTGATCTTGCCAGCGGACTGGGCGGGCAAGGACCTGGTCCTTCACGCAGGCCGTATCGACGACAAGGACCAGACCTATTTCAATGGAGAGAAGATCGGTGAAGGCAGCGGGTGGAATGTAGATCGTGTCTACACCATCCCCGGTGAACTGGTACACGCTGGCGCCAACATGGTAGCGATACGCGTGGTGGATACCGGCGGAAACGGTGGTGTCACCTCGGGGAGCGTCTCGATCGATGGTCCCGATGGCAGTATCGGAATGGATGGGGGCACCTGGCTCGGGCGAAAAGGAGATGATCCAGCCTGGAAGGAGTGGCCCGCCAAGATCGGCTCGATCCAGGCAACGCTTCTGGCGCGGCAATACCTGTCGACACAGGGAGATGGAGCGATCGCACCGGGCGGTGGATTGAAGTCTTCGGGTCTGGCCACGCGGCCAGATGGCGACAAGGTGATCTGGTATCGAACTCCTGCGGGCACCCGATGGAACGAGGGCTTGCCGGTCGGCAACGGTAGATTGGGCGGCATGGTTCTGGGGGATCCACGCCAATGGAAGATCCAGCTCAATGAAGATGGAGTCTGGGCAGGCACACCTGCAGATCGAGTTCGCCGTGGTGCCCACACTCATCTCGCCAGGGCGCGTGAATTGATCTTCGCCGGTGAAGTGGTCGAAGCTCAGAAACTGGTACAGAAGGAGTTCATGTCGGCGCGCTGGACTCGATCGTATCAGACACTTGCGGATCTGAACGTGAAGCAATCCGGTATCGATGAACAGTTGAACTATCGCCGCTGGCTCGATCTCGATGCTGCGCAGGTGAACGAGGAGTTCACATCAGGTGGGGTTCTCTACAGCAGAAAGGTCATCGCAAGCCGTCCCGACCACTGTGTGGCGGCGCTCTTCGATGCCGATCAGCAAGCAGCGATCTCCATCGAGGTGGGATTGTCTCGCGAGGTGGGTGGCACCCTGCTGGAGCCGGTCCGTATCGACGGGAATCGTGCATGGCTGCGCTTCGGTGGTCAGGCAAGCCACGGAGACAAGTTTCCGGGTGCGCATTTCGAATGCCAGATGAGCGTCATCGCCACGGGCGGCGTGATGCGGATGAAGGGTGCCGGGATCACGATCGATAGAGCGGATTCAGTGCTGTTTCTGATCACTGCAGATAGCGACCCGGAGGGCAAGTTCGATGCAAAAAAGTTGATCCAGTTGCATGAGCGTGATGCTGGACCGAAGGAACCGATGGGATTCTACGAGCAATTGCGATCGCGCCAGGCGGCAGATCACCGGTCGTTGATGGATCGAGTTTCACTCTCACTTGGCGGTGAGTCGATGCGGGACTATCCGACCGACCTGAGATTGCGGCGGATCCGAAAGGGCGAGCCGGACCCAGATCTGATGGCGACCTTCTTCCACTTTGGACGCTACCTGCTGATCTCTTCCTCGAGACCAGGGTGCCTTCCCGCAAACCTGCAGGGCATCTGGAGTCCCCACATCACGACTCCCTGGAATGGTGATTACCACATCAACATCAACCTCCAGATGAACTACTGGCCGGCAGAGATGGCGAATCTCTCCGAGTGCCATGAACCTCTTTTCGATTTCATCGATCAGTTGGTGGTGCGTGGTGCCAGAACTGCACAGGAGCTTTACAACGCACCTGGCTGGGTGGCTCACCACACCAGTGACGTCCACGCCTTCACGGTTCCCATCGGGCGAACAGTCTGGGGGATCTGGCCGCTGGGTGGGGCGTGGCTCTGTCGACATCTCTGGGAGCACTACCAGTACGGTGGAGATGAAGAGTTTCTCCGACAACGTGCATGGCCAGTATTACGGGGTGCCAGTGAGTTTTTCTGCGCGTACCTGGTCGAGGATCCGGAGACTGGAAAACTGGTCAGTGGCCCATCCTCTTCGCCAGAGAACTCATATCGAACCCCGGATGGGCAGGTCGCAGATGTAGGCATGGGTAATGCCATGGATCAGGAGATCATATGGGATCTCTTCACCATGACACTGGCGACTGCTGATGTGCTGGGAATAGAAGAGGAACTGGTAACCCGTATCCGTGAGACTCGCAGCCAGCTGGCGCGACCTGCGATCGGAGAAGACGGTCGCATCCTCGAATGGTCGCGGCCCTGGGAAGAGGTGGAACCCGGGCATCGGCACATGAGCCACCTGTATGGTCTCTATCCCGGTGAAGAGTGGTCAGCGGAGCAGCAACCCGAAGAGATGCAGGCGGCGCGCCGCTCCATCGAATTCCGCCTTGCCAATGGAGGTGGTCACACTGGATGGAGTCGTGCCTGGCTGCTCAATTTCTTTGCACGACTCGGTGATGGAGAAAAAGTCGGCGAGAGTCTCCAGTTGCAACTGGCGAAGTCGACATTGCCGAATCTCCTCGACGATCATCCTCCATTTCAGATCGATGGAAACTTCGGTGCGACAGCAGGAATCTGTGAGGCGCTCGTACAATCGCATGGCGGAGTGCTTCGACTCCTTCCGGCACTTCCTGCCGACTGGAATGGCGGATCCGTCTCGGGATTGCGTACCCGATTTGGGGTTGAGGTGTCTCTGGGCTGGCAGGATGGAATGATCGAGACGGTACGATTGGCGCCCTCTCGCGATGTTTCGTTGATCCTGGCTCAGCAGGGGCAAGAACTGGAACTGGTGCTGAAAAAGGGTCAAGAAGTGCACCTGATCAGAAGTGGCGAAGTACTGGTGCCGAACGATCCGGCGGGGGAATGATGGACGGCTGCGAATGGGTACAATCAGGTGATCCCGCCTACTCTCGGAGGAAGTTGTAGTGAGCCCCCGTAACGTGATCATCGCAGGCTCGATCCTGCTCGTCATCATCGTGATGATGGTTCTGTTGCTCCCTGACGATGGACCACCGATCAGTGGTTTCGGAGGAGAGGGCGCGGCTGACCCTTCCGTGATCGGTTCGGCAGCATCCAGCAACAATGGAAGCGGAAATTCCAGCTCTCAAGGAGCCTCATCGGGTGGATCTGCGGCTTCTGGTCGGGGTGGCAGTTCGACTCCAGCAGACGATCAGCAGCAGGGCAGAACATTTCGCGATGACGGCTCTCCTCGAACAGGTAGCAACGGATCGGCAAGTGGCTCGGGGGCCAGTGGTCAGGATCCATCCAGCGGAGGATTCAGCGACTCCGGTTCCAGTGGAGGGGGTCAGCGAAATGGCGCCGGCTCCAGACCAGGCCGCGGGGCCAGAAACGGGCAGTCGGGGAGCCAGCCCGCGGTTCCGTCCGGAATGATGAGGATCACCGGTGAAGTCATGCTGGAGGAAGCACTCACCAGCGTCGTCGATGCCTCCGGTCAACTTCAGATCGGTACAGCAACGGGGTCTCGATCCATCACCGTCAACTCGGGGCGATTCCAGGCGAATGTCTCATCCGAGGGACCTTTGCAGTTTCATGGTGCTGTGCTCGGGGGGCGACCGGCACGTGTCGTCTCACCGATAGGGCCGGTCACTCCTGGTGGATCAATTCGCGTCGTCATCCGCTATGACGCACTCACGATGCTGCATCTGAAATCTGCGATCACCGGAGAAGATCTGACCCAGGTCGAGGTGATCCGGGTCCAGGATTACTCCCGCAGTTCGCTTCCCCATCCTGGCTGGGCACTACCTGCCGATCCCATCATCGTTACAGATCAGAGTCCGGTGGCACTCGACGGCAGGATTGGATCGATCGGAGCCGCAGTGGCGCTTCACGCCAGAGCGGCGGGACACGAGTGGCGGAGGATCACGGTTGATCTGGTCGCGGGAGGAGAACGCGAACTGACCCTGGCACCGAGTGGCTCCATTGCTCTGAGCCTGTTCGGTGATACGGAAAGGGAGGGTATCGTGTTGCGATTGCGTGAGCAGGGACGCGTTGGATCCCCCCACGCAGAGGTGCCGATCACAGGCACCACATCCGAACAACTCGACGGCCTGCTTCCCGGTGCATGGGTAGCGACACTGGAATCTGGTCACTGGGCTCACCAGCCTGAAGTCCACGACGAGGTCTCATTCGAGTTGATCGAAGGAGATGTGATCCAGCTGGAGATGGAAATCCCATTCGACGATGAAGAACGTGTCGATCTTGCCGGAACGGTGTTCATTCCCGAGGGTTGGATGCTCAATAATTTCTCGGTGAGGATTCGACCGACAGGTCCTGGCTCGGATCCGATCAACGACACGATAGAGATCCACAGCCAGACGATGGAGAGCACATCGATGGCGGGCGGTTTTCTGTGGGAGTGGGGACCCGTGCAGGTGAAACCGGGGAGTTATGGAATTCTGGTCCTCCCTGTCGGAGTCGGAAACCTCTTCACTGTCGGAGAAGACGGTCTGCTCGATGCCAGCATCGAACTTCCTGCGCCTGTAGACATTGCTGTCCAGGCCGTTCTCGCAGATGGCTCGGGCAATGCCACGCCGAGCCTGATCCGCTGGGCGCCCGTCCGACCTCCCGGGACACCGGGAGCAGGGGCGGTTCCGGTCGGTCCAGGCATCGGCGGTTACTTCCAGTTTCAGGTGCCGCTAGGTCAGGTGATGATCTCCTGCTCCGATGTTGCATATCGACCGACGCATCAGCAGATTCAGGTCACCATCGATGGGTCCAACGAGTTCACGCTGCCACTTGAGCCGGCGATGGGAATGCGATTATTCCTCGAGGAAAATGGTACTTCGGTTCCCTGGGACCTGTCGTGGCATCCCGAAGTTGTTGCTCAGGGTCATGGTGGAACCGTGGTGACACGGGGACGAACAGGAAACGGGTATCGAATCCTGGTCAGCGCAACTGGACCCTACATCGTCTCGATCCCGGACCTTCCCGGATTCCAGCCCATCGATCCGTTCGGGATCACCGTCACCGATGGTGATGTCATCGAGGCTGTCATCGAGATCGAATCGGAGTGAGCCGCTAGGGTTCACTCTTCTTCACAGGCTCCTCGATACTTCCATCCGCATCGACGATCCAGGTGATGTCATCGCCGGTTCCCGGCTCTCCATCAGGCCCAACACTGACAATCCGCGCAATCCCATCTTCATCGGAACTGTCGAAGACCGAGAGCATCCGTCCGTATGGATCCGCGAGTGCGTCTTCAGCCACTTCTTGCAGGATTCTGGCTGCAGCAGGGACGGGAGTGCCGCTCTCACGATTCTTTATGCGGCTGGCGAGTTCTTTGCCAAGCCTACGGGCAGCGATTTGAGCCTCTATGCGTAGCCTTTCATCTCGATCCATCTGCATCGGATTGGAACGATCGCTCTCCGGTCTGATCTTGAATCGTTGTTGATCGATCTCCTGGGGAAAGACATTGTTGGATCGGTCAGCATCAGCGATCTCCAGCATCGGATCGATCTCGACGCGTATCACGGGTTCGCTGGTAACGAGTAACCTGGAAACTGCACGAGGATTCGATCTCCACAACTCTGCGGGAAGATCAAACCGCTCGGTTTTTCCGGACTCATAGGTGACCTCGATGGGTATAGGCATCATCAAGCCACCATAATTTCGAAGTCGAACCACCGTGAAGTTCCAGTCTCTTTGCAGCAGTTCAGCATCTCCATCCTCGAGGCGAGAGAGGAAGCGTTCGTAGCCGCGCCTGTCTTTTTCGGTTACATCGAGCTCATCAAACGAGTTGTAAAAGTCCAGCAACTCTGGATAGCGATCTGATCTGAGGGTCAGCCCCTCGTTATTTTTCCTGCTGATCCACTGGGGGTCCGAATCTCGCTCCGCTTTCTGTAGAGGTTTTTCGACATCGGGATTTCCTGTATCGAGGTGATAGCGGACAACCGTCTCGACGGCGAAATCTGCGTGATCGGTGGTGTAGAACCAACCACGCCAGAACCAGTCGAGGTCGATGCCGCTGGCATCTTCGAGAGTACGAAACAGATCTGCCGGTTCCGGCCTGCGGAATGCCCAACGCTTGGAATACTCACGAAATGAAAAATCGAATAACTCCCTGCCGAGTACACTTTCTCGCAGGATGTTCAGTGCGGTTGCTGGCTTGGCGTAGGCATTACTTCCGAACTGCAACAGTTGTTCGCTGTTGGTCATGATGGGCATCTGATCCGTGCTCGTGGTGAATCCGGTGATGTTTCGCGCTTCACCGCGTCGAGATGGGTATTTTTCTTCCCATAATTGTTCCGCAATGAACTGGCAAAATGTGTTGAGTCCCTCATCCATCCAGGTCCACTGCCGTTCATCCGAATTGATGATCATCGGAAACCAGTTGTGGCCCACCTCATGAATGACGACACCGATCAATCCGTACTTGGTTCGCTGTGAGTAGGTTCCATCTTCTTCCGGGCGGGGGCCATTGAAGCAAATCATCGGATACTCCATACCTCCCACTGGACCATTGACGCTGATCGCAACCGGGTATGGGTATGGAACACTGATCTGAGAATAGACCTCGATGGTGTGGGCCACGGCGTGAGTCGAGTAGCGACTCCACAACGGCTCACCCTCGTTTGGATAGAAGGACATCGCCATGGTGGTATTGCCACCGGGAACCGAGACACCCATCGCATCCCAGATGAATTTGGGGGATGCAGCCCAGGCAAAATCTCGTACATCTTTGGCATCGAAGATCCAGGTCTTCTCCCCGGTAGATTCGCGCTTCTCGTTTTCCAGAGCTTCGTCCGGGGTCACGATGAACATCGGGCGATGCGAACTCCTCGCGGCAGCGAGGCGCTCCTTCTGTGTGTCATCAAGGACTTCGTCCTGGTTGGTCAGGATGCCCGTGGCGCTGACGACAAATGTATCTGGAACCGTGATCGCCACCTTGTAATCGCCGAACTCAAGGGTGAACTCTCCGCTTCCGATGAATTGTTTGTTCTGCCAGCCAGCATAATCGGTGTAGGCGCACATCCTGGGGAACCACTGGGCAATCTCGTAGATCGCATTTCCTGCGTCATCGAACCACTCGTATCCGCCGCGCGCTCGAAGCAGGTCTGCGTTCACGATGGAATGATTCCACTCCACAAGGTACTCGAGCTTTTCACCCGACTTGAGCGGTGTGGGTAAATCGATGCGCATCATGGTATCGACGATCACATGGTCGAGTCTGGCCCCGGCTCGATCACGCACCGATAGGATGTCAAATCCGCCAACAAACTCCTCTTCGAAAGCAAGGCGACGCAGCCAGTTGATACTCTCTTCAGCATCCATGTCCGTGGGGTCGCTGCTATTTCCGATCGATTCGGAACGGAATCTGTTCTGATCCAACTGCATCCACAGATATGTCAGGGTATGAGGAGAGTTGTTGTGATATGTGACCCTCTCCTTGCCGTCCAGGCGGTGTGTCGTTGCATCCAGGGTGACCTGGATATCCATGTCGGCGCGCTGCTGCCAGTAACCAGGTCCTGGGGCGCCGGATGCGAGCCGAGCTTCGGTTGGTGTGGGGAGTACATCGTCTAACTGACGGAACGGGTCCTCCCGATCGATCTTGTCTATGGCAAGAAATGGCGGCGGGATATCGTCGTGAGGATCATGTGCGAAACCGAAGTCGGGAAGAAAGCAAATCAGCAATCCCAGGACAATACGCATGTTGACCGCCTATTCTCTGGTGGAGTTCCTGAACTACCCGAAGATCAGAATCGGTCTCGGATGGATCTGGAGTGATAGCCAATGATAAGGTGGACGCTGGCTGGAGGCCACTGGAAGAAACTGCCTGAATTGCGAGATTATCTGTCAATAGCGATACGATGCGGGCCTCAAAACATCGTCTCAACTGGAATGGGATCCATCACAGAAGGGCGCCCCGTTGGTCTTCTTACAGGCACAGAGAGCGACTGTTTTGGTTTCTTCCAGTTCGAATACTTTCGGTGCGAGTCCGGTACCGGAATGAGATCCGTCACATAGAGGATGTTGGGACGATCTCCCGCAAGCGCACCAGGCATGCTTGCCTGCTTCCAGTTCAACAACCACGGGTTTGTTGTCCGTCGCTATCGGTTCTTCAGACATCCGCTCACTCGCTTCCTGTGTTATCGGTCCAGAAACAATTCTTGCTGACCTTATCGTAGGGGTGGCCATTGATTTCAACATACGGATTCACGAAGTAATTGATGGCCGGGCCCGCCTGAGGAGGCATCAGGGTCAGATCTCGTCCGGTTGATAGTGTTACACGGTTTCCCGTGTGAGATCCAAAGTACCGATCGAGCTGTTTTGGATCCCTGTCCGCCTCGGAAAGATCAACCGGGACCCAACCTGTGCCCGGAACATGAAACTCGCACCAGCAGTGATATCCAGCAGTCTTGTATTCACCATTGACTGGATAGTACTTGCCCCACATGCCGATCTGGAATCGCGAAGGGATGCCACTGGCAAGGCAGAGTGCGCTGAAATAGGTGTGAAAATCTGTGCAGTTCCCCATGCCCACATCACAGGCGTGAGTGATGTCTCCCCTGCCCCATCCGGAATGGTTCTTGTCGTAAGACATGTTCTTGAGCACATGATCAAAGAAGGATCGCGCTTTCTCGGCAACCGCCGTCTTGCCGTGGGTGAGAAGTTCAGCTTCTCTCTTCACCTTCGGTGTCACATAGCACAGTGAAGAAGGCTTCAAATAGAGGGCCATCAAGCCCGGGTAGTCGATGTCCGTTACCTTTTCACCACCGGGAGCTGTATCGACCATGTAGGTGTGGCGAGTCACATCGTATTCAATGGTGAAATCGAGTTGAGAAGCGCTGCAGATCCCCTCGAAGTAATACATGGAATTGCCGAACTGCTTCTCGGTGAAGAGAGAGCCACCCACGGGACCTCTGATCTTCAATCCATCGATCTTCTGGTGCGGGTCATCATGCGGAACCGGAATCCACAGGCGATATTCGTCTCCGATATCACAGTCCTTGATCGAGGTGACATAGCGAAGATGGAAGACGCGCTCGACAGCTCCGACCTGGATCCTTGATTCCTTCATGAACCCACAGCCGGATGCTGCCAGCATCAGCAGGATGATGAGAGATGAACAGGTGAATCGCACTGCTGCAGACATGATGAGTCTCCTCGAGGAGGCAAGTATCCAAAAAAAAGCGGCTGGCAATGATCGGCAGGAATGCCGATCGCCATCCATCGATGAGGATGCTTGAAAATCGGTCGGAGTCAAGCACCTGAAGCGGGGCATCGGTAGGAAGGGTGCCCCGGTCTACTCGACACCAGCCTCTTCAGTCGATTCGATATTCTGGTCCCGTGGCTCACCATTCTGAATGCTATCATCTCTACGGCGAGATAGATCTTCAGCGAGTTGATCAAATCCTGTTGCCTTCATCGACTCCTCGAACATTTTATCGATTCTTTCCTGAGGCCAGTCGTCTCGTCCCTGCGCATGAATACCGAGGATGACCGCCTCTTGAACCGAGTCGATAATCTTGTGGAAATAACTCTTCGCAATGGCGATCACCGGTGCCATCAGTAATCTTTCAAAAAAGCCGATCTGCTCCTTCTCGACGACGAACTCGATGACTGTATCGAAGCCGTCAGAAATACGAGCAGATGTGGGGATGATCACGGCATCTTTCCAGATCTCCGGAGGTCTCTTGACCGGGGAGTCAACGATTCCAGGGATCATCCCGAGCAATGCACGAAGGACCACATCATCCCCATCGATTTCGTCGCCACTTTTTCGTCTTGCCTCGCCGATCATCGACTTTCGTATATCGGGAACCGATTTCCCGGAGACGCGTGAGAGCCCTTCGAGGCCTGCTTGGAGCATCTCGTCACTGGTGGCATCCCCGAGAGCTACGGCGATGTAGATCAAATTTCTGGGCTCTTCGTCGGCGAGCTGTTGAAACGAATTTGCTGCGCGATCAGCGATCACTGCGATCTCTCGTGCAGCACTCGAACTGGTGGCGTACACGAGCACGCCTTCTGATTCGTACAGGTTCCGATCCCATGCTCGTATCGGTAGATCACGTTCAATCTCAATCTTGTCGACCTGGCGACAGCCACAGGCCTGAAATAGTGCCATGAAGCAAACGAATAGTAGCAGGGAAGAAGATCGACACCTGTAGAACATCTCGCGCAGCCCTTTCATGGTTGGGCTACCAAGGATGCACAAAAACCTGGGGTCCATCAATCGAGATTATCATCCTCATCGGTGTGAGTTTGCATTGCGAGAACCTTGTCGATCCGCTCCTCGAGTGTTGGTAACGCATATATTTCATATCGCTGTTCGATAGACATCGGAGTGATCATCATGAGCAGATCAGACAGTTGCAGAGCTGATGTTCCCTCGGGGAGTTGTACATCCTGTTTGATGGAGTGAATGGAATCCTGCAGCCAGGTCAATTGCTGTTCGGAGATGGGACCGTGTGAGTCGTCGATTTCCTTCACTCGCGCCTGGGGATAAAGTTCGTTACCGATGTGCGGCCTGATCCGCACTCGCTTCTCGCCCAGGATCATGACCAGGAAGCGACCGTCTTCGAGGGCCTGGTACTTCTGGAGACGGCCAAGGCCTGCTACAGGTTGGACAGGAGCCAACTCGGTGAGCTGTTCCTTGTCTTCGCCAAGAACCGTCCCGAGGATCACCTCGCCCGAGTTGTCGAGAAGATCGCGCATCATCTGACGGTAACGGGGCTCGAAGATGTGAAGAGGCATCACCTGCCCCGGAAACAGGATCACATCGGGAAGAGGAAATAGAGGCAAGATTCTTGCCTCCATCTGTTGATCGGCAGGGTCATGGGGTTCGTTGTCTTCACTCTCATACGGAGCCATAGGATCGCTTTCTTTCCTTCAGACTGGATTCCTGCTTCCTGGAATCATCGTGCGTGCGTTATGCTGCTGATGACGACATACAGCTCAGGATAGTTCCCTGCCACTTCATGTGGAAAATTGGCGAATAGTCCGCTTGTGGGGAGGAATCTAACAGAGAAGATCCGGTGTCGCTACTTGCTTGAGTGTCCTGATTCGATCGCTCAGAAAAGCGATACAGAAACCAGAAATCTGGAAGCCAGGAGTGTCTAGATGGCGCGGCAGGAGACAGCAGATAAGGTGGTGCGGATTCTCGAGAAACTGTATCCGCATCCACCGATACCTCTCGACCATGAAAGTGACTTTACGCTGCTGATCGCAGTGTTGCTCTCGGCCCAGACAACCGATGTCCGGGTCAACATGGTGACCCCGGAGCTATTTCGATTGGCGAGCACTCCTCAAGAGATGGCGAAGCTCGAAGTAGAGCAGATACTGGATGTGATCCGTACCTGTGGGCTAGCACCGAGCAAGGCGAAGGCGATTGGTAATCTATCCAGAATTCTAGTCGAGCAGCATCGCTCTCAGGTACCGGAGGACTTCGAAAGTCTTGAGGCGTTGCCCGGGGTCGGGCACAAGACCGCCAGCGTCGTCATGGCACAGGCATTCGGGGTTCCCGCATTTCCCGTCGACACTCACATCCATCGGCTAGCAGCTCGATGGGGCCTCTCCAGTGGCAAGAATGTAGAGAAGACAGAAGTTGATCTGAAGAAGGTGTTTCCTCGGGCACTCTGGAATGACCTGCACCTGCAGATCATCTATTTCGGCCGTGAGCACTGTCCTGCCAGGGGGCACGACCTCGCAAACTGCACCATCTGTTCGTGGGCAGCCACTGCGAAGCGGATCCGGGAAGAGGCGATGAAGAACAGACGTCGATGAGTTGCTCGGAGACCAGGTGAAATCAAAAACACCCCGGAAGGCGGCGACGCCTTCCGGGGTGTTCGTGCATGGAATTCAAAATTCTGTCAGCGTTTAGCAGCCGTTGTAGACTTCGCAATCTTGAGGTTCACCGGCATTCCCACAGGTTGGGAAGGGACTCGGCGGTGCCGCTCCGTTGGTGAAGATGTACGAGATCAACCAGATCGGATCCCCGACATCGAAGAGAGTGTCGCCATTGCAATCTTTGGAATCATTGCAGGTACCTTGCGGTCCTGAGTTGAAGATCTCTTGCAGTTCCCAGATCACATCTGCGACATTTGGAACACCGTCTCCATTTGCATCCCCGCGGATGAAGTCAAGCACCGATTGAGGGTTCAGCACCAGAGTGCCATCGATGGTCAATGGAGGGATGCTCTCGTTGTTGGCGGTCACAACATTGAAGATTGGAGGTGTTCCGCTACTTTGCCATGACAACGGGACGGTCAAGCCGGTTTCGTTTCCGGTCAATACCGAAGGGACGGTCGAGCCCGAGATTGCAACAGCGTTCGTTTGTACGGGGAACTGGATATAGACCGGCAACTGGAAGGCGTACACCACTCCGATCGCCCATCCATTTGTGGTCAAGACCGTTTCTGCAAATGCAGGGTTAGATGCAGCGACTGCACCTGTGATTCCAGTGGAAGTCGGCGTGACATATGTCGAATCGGTGACAACACTCATCGAGAAACCCTGGGTGTTTGTCGGGAAGGTCGGGTTGTTCTGATCTTCTGTGATCGTCAGTGTTGCGATGAAGTCAGCATCTCCATCGAGCGGGTCGTAATTCACCTGCTTCAGAGGGGCGGTGAAGGTGAAGAGGGTGGGGGGCTGCTCAAGTATCTCGATGGTCCCATCGATACTGTTCATCGGAATCGAGGTGCCTTGAACCACGGCGACACTGGAAACAGGGGGCCCGCCGAGGACATTGCAAAGCCCGATGGTGGTCACGGTTCCAGCAGGACCGTCAAGCCGGTAATTCGCTGTACCCATCTCGGTAGAGCCTGAATTCATGACTGCGCAGGAAGTGAAACAGATCACACACCCTACCGTCCAGCCGCCCGATTCGATGTTTTGCTGGAAGAAATCAGGATTACTGCCATTGCGGATCGTCTCGATTTCCGTGGACCAGTCGATGATGTAATCGAAATCCGTAGGGCTAGCCCCTGCCAGTTCGAGTGTAGTGACACTCTCGTCGTTACACACCCCGAACGAGAATCCCTGAACTCCTGTGGGAGCGCCATGAATGAGCGTCAGAGTGATCGGCGCCAGCGACCCCTGAGGAGCTGCGGCACTGGTAAAATTCATGTCGATACCGCCACCGGCCGTGGCGAGTCCTGGACAGATGAGCAGCAACGCTGTCAGCACTGCTGCCTGGATGGTTAGAATCTTCATGGCTATCGTCTCCCCCATGTTGGGTGTCTCCCGGGTATCTTCCCGGCGATCACTACCCGACCTCCCAATTCTCGTCACGACGAAGTCGGGACGATCCGTTGCATATTACCTCTTAGCCTAAATACTAGTGCCAGTCGGGGTACATAGGAAGGAAGGGATCAGGAGGTACAGGAGTGTTCTGTTGCGATAATTGTGCTGTTTCGACACAATCTACACGGGGAGTTGTCAGGAGTTGCCTAACATGACAGATGTTGTTGAAACCGGCATGCAGGAACAGGGCAAGCCTGACAATTTTATTGAAAAGAAGATCATCGAAGATGTCGCCTCTGGTCTCAACAAGGGCCAGGTTCAGGTTCGTTTCCCTCCCGAGCCCAACGGCTACCTTCACATCGGTCATGCCAAGGCGATCTGTCTCAATTTTGGGCTCGCCCGCAAGTTTGCTGGCCGCATCAATCTCCGATTCGATGACACCAATCCATCGCGCGAGGAGCAGGAGTATGTCGATTCGATTCAGGAGGATATTCGCTGGTTAGGTTTCGAGTGGGATCAACTCTGTTTTGCCAGCGACTATTTCGATCAGTTCCATGACTGGGCGGTTCAGTTGATTGGCCAGGGAGATGCCTATGTTTGTGATCTCACGGCAGAAGAGGTGCGAGAGCACCGAGGTAGCCTGAAGGAACCTGGCCGAGACAGCCCACATCGTGATCGCACCGTTGAGGAGAACCTGCGCCTGTTTGCCCTCATGAAGGGCGGAGAGTTCGCAGACGGTTCGAAAACGCTTCGTGCAAAGGTCGACATGGCTTCACCTCACATCGTCATGAGAGATCCAGTGATGTACAGGATCCTGAGATCCACTCATCACAGAACCGGAGATGACTGGTGCATCTATCCCACGTACGACTGGGCTCATGGCCAGGGCGATGCCATCGAAGGGGTGACTCACTCGCTTTGTAGTCTTGAGTTCACGAATCATCGACCACTCTACGAATGGTTCCTCGACAAGATCGGGATCGAAGAAGGTCCTCGTCAGACCGAATTCGCAAGGCTCGCTCTCAGCTACACGGTGATGAGCAAGAGGAGTTTGAGGACCCTCATCGAGGATGGTCATGTTGAAGGATGGGACGATCCCAGATTACCGACACTGTCAGGCATTCGTCGTCGTGGATATACGCCAGAATCGATTCGTTCCTTCATGAATGGGATCGGAGTGGCAAAGTTCAATTCCACCATCGAGTACTCGGTTCTTGAAAACTCCGTCAGGGATCATCTCAACAAGATTGCAACGCGCAGAATGGCTGTGTTCGATCCCCTGAAACTAGTGATCGAGAATTTTCCAGAAGATCTGCAGGAGATGGTCGAGGCTGTCAATAACCCTGAGGATTCTGAATCAGGAACGCGTCAGTTGCCCTTCGAGCGCGAGGTCTGGGTGGAGAGAGATGATTTCCGTCTCGAGCCTCCGAGAAAGTGGCGGCGGCTGGCTCCGGGTGCGGAGGTTCGCCTGCGTTACGGTTACTGTGTGACCGTTCAGGAAGTCATCCAGAATTCAGAAACCGGTGAGGTCGAGGAGTTGAGGTGTGTCTACGATCCAGAGACCGCCCGTGGCCAGACCCCGGATGGGAGAAAGGTGCGAGGCATCATTCACTGGGTGGCCGCATCCTGCTGCATCGAGTTGCCGGTACGCCTGTATTCGCCTCTGTTCCTGGTATCAGATCCGGACCATGTACCAGACGGAAAGAACCTCTCCGATTTGATCGCTCCAGGGTCATTGGAGGAGACGACGGCCTTGTGCGAGCCCTCACTCCAGGAAGCCAATCCGGGCAATCGATTCCAGTTGGAGCGAGTCGGGTATTTCATCGCTGACCCGATCCTGTCCCGCCCGGGCGCACCCCATCTTGCCAGAATCGTCCCCCTGAGGGACTCCTGGGCCAAGCAGGAGAAGCGGCAGGCAGACCCCAGATCCTGAGTTCCTCGCTGGCAGGGTTGCTGTTGTCGGTCGCATCCTTGACCCCCCCATGCATACTTGCGATTCTGATCGATCCTGGTGGCCTGTGGTCGCCGGGATACCCCGTTTCCAGGGGGTGTATTCGGCCGCTTCGAGGTGGCCTTCTGAAAGGAACCAACATGCGCTTCAGTGCCATGGTGATTTGCTTCTTCTGCCTGCTCTCAGCTCCTGTTGTCACTGCTGCGGATGGTGAAGGAGTCGTGCTTACCGAGACTCAGAAGAAATTGATCGACATCGGAATGGATGATAACCGTGTGGTCAGTGTTCTCGACCAGCTGGTCAACGGCATCGGGCCCAGGCTCACGGGCAGTCACCAGGATCATCTTGCCTGCGAATGGGCGAGGGATCTGTTCATCGAATTTGGACTGGAAAATGTAGTCATGGAAGAAGCGGGAGAATTCCCCGTTGCATTCCAGCGTGGCTCCTGGCGTGGTCACATGATTACACCAGAGAGAGTCGATCTTGAGTTCGGTACACCCGCCTGGTCGGCGGGAACCAAGGGCGTGCAAGAGGGCCCTGCTGTGATGTTGCCAGACAGCATCGAGAATCTGGACATGGATTCTTTGAAGGGCGCATGGGTACTGATGCCCGCACAGCGCGGTCGTCGCGACCGCGAGGCTCGCCAGGCGCAACGTGAGGTCACCGAGAAACTGGAGACTGCTGGTATCGGCGGTTGGATTTATCCATCTCGTGGAGAGGCGATCACGACCTACGGCAACTACCGGATTTCTTGGGATGACCTGCCTACTGTTCCGCGTATTCATCTGCGCAAGGATCAATACGATATGATTGCCGAGAAAATTGGTGCAGATGAAGAGGTCACATTACGGATCGATGTCCGTAATCACTTTCAGCCAGGTCCAGCCAAGTACTACAACGTGATCGGTGACATCGTCGGCACCGAGTTCCCGGATGAGTACGTCATCATCGGGGGGCATATCGATTCCTGGGACGGTGCCACCGGAACCACGGACAATGGTACTGGCTCAGCGACGACCATCGAGGCGGCTCGGATGTTGATGGCTTCAGGTGCAAAGCCACGTCGCACTATTCGCTTCATGTTGTGGAGTGGTGAAGAGCAGGGTCTGCTCGGTTCCAAGGCGTGGGTGAGTGCAAATCCAGATGCTCTTGACAAGATCTCTGCGGTTTTTGTTTACGATGGTGGACCCAATGCGATTGCAGGATTGCCGGCAACGAAGGCGATGAAGGAAGACTTCGAGACAGTATTCGGGCCTGTGATGAACTTGAATCCCGATCTGCCATTCACGCTGAAGGATGTCGACGGTATCCCCCGAGGAATCGGAAGTGACCACGAGTCATTTCTTGCCAAAGGAGTTCCTGGATTCTTCTGGACCCAGGAAGGGCGTGCCGACTGGCGTCGTGGTATCCACACCCAGTTCGACACCTTTGACCTGGTGATCCCGGAGTATCTGGAGCACTCGACCACGGTGATCGCACTCACCGCACTGGGGGTTGGAAATCTTGACGGATTGCTTTCCCGGGAAGGAATGGTGGAGGCTGGTGGCGGACGTCGCCGTGGCGGTGGTGGACGCCGATTGGGCGTGATGCTCGAAGAGAACACCATTGCAGAAGTGATGGCGGATTCCGCAGCAGAGAAGGCGGGAATGAAAGCCGGCGACAAGATCGTCAAGGTTGGAGATCAAGAAGTGTCGGATCGACAGACGTTGATCCGGGCGATCATGAACGGTGATCCGAAGAAAAAGGTCGTGTTCGAGCGTGAAGGGAAGCGGATGGAGGCGACCATCGATTGGCCGCAGCCAAACCGCAGGCCACAGAACCGTCCCGCTCCTGAAGAACCCAAGGAAGAGAAGAAGGAAGAAAAGAAGCGAGGAGCTGTTCGCTGAAGATCTTGGCGGCTTTGACTTCCAGGCGTTCGGGTCGGCCGGATTGTTGCTGCCGACCCGGGCGCTTTTTCGATTTCGACAGGAGACCGGCATTTCTTCTGCCGATCTTGCTGCTGCTCGGCCACATCTGTGGCCCCGTGTTCGGACTCTCCCTCTCTGATTCGGTCCACGTTCCCAATCCTATCAACATCGAGGTCGAAGTCAGAGATGCCGAGACCGAGCTCCATTTACTTGTCGACGAGACTCTCTTCAGGCACTGGTTTTCACTCGATCCATTATTGATCCCGGAACTGGATGAAGATCTGAGTGGAGACTGGGGTCCGTTCGGTGACCGCGTCGTTGAATGGCTCGATCTTCATGCCCCCGTTCAGGTCGATGGAGTTCAGGTGATTCCTGTGATCTCCGACCTTGAATGGCAAGAAGGATTTGAGTTGAACGCTCTGTTGAACTTCATTGGGATCACGGTGACATATCCAACCAAGGCGAGACCCCAGAGGCTTGATTTCTTGTGGAGCAGATTTGATACAGAAGATGGGTTTCCATTGGAGTCTGTATTTTATGTGCTCTCCAGCATGGACGACTACCGTGTGTTCCGTTTCAGGGAAGACACAACGGGGTGGAGTTGGAGTCCTCCTGAGGCAAAAATGGTCATCGATCCGGAACTGGTGCCCCCTGGTATTCGAGTGCCCTGGTTTCATCTCGACCTGTTACCGGTACTGTTTTCAGTCATTGGTTTGATCATCGTCTGGAAATCGAGGCGCTTCACGATGCAGACAGTGTTCTCGGGAGCGTTCTGTGCGGTAGTTGCCCTGACAAGCCTGGGGAGCAGCGTGATAGAAGTCCGGCCCTTCTGGGTCTCACCGGTGCAGCTTCCTGAATCCAGTGTGGCGACGGCACTCTTCGAGACACTACACAGGAACATCTACCGAGCATTTGACTACGAGAAAGAAGAGCAGATCTACGACCTCCTCGATCGAAGCGTTTCTGGGGAGTTGCTGCAGCAGATCTATGATGAAATTCATGAGAGTTTACTGATGAAACTCGAGGAAGACGCAGTTTGCGACGTCAGGGCGGTGCGGACTCTCGACACACAGTTGATCAGTGATGTCGGAGCACAGGAGCCCGTGTTCCAGGTTCGATCTGAATGGGAAGTGATTGGAACCGTGAAGCACTGGGGACATGGACACTGGCGAAAGAATCTATCCAGAGCCATCTATGATGTCAGATGGATTCCGGATACCGGTTGGCGGATCGATGCCGTGGATGTGATCGATCAGAGGCGATTAGACGATGGTCAGGAGTTTGTCAAATGAGAGGTGCCAGTGTCTGCGTAAAGGAACTGGAACATCGACACATCGTTGGACAGCATCCAGTTCGTGTTTCACATCTCGATATTGGTGCCGGAGAAAAAGTGGCCATCACCGGTCCTTCAGGATGCGGAAAGACGACTCTCCTCTGCTGTATCGCTGGCATCCTGATGCCAACCAGTGGCGAGGTTACGGTGGATGAAAATCGAATCGATCAACTTTCAGACTCTGCTCGTCGCAAGTTTCGCAGAGACAGCATCGGGTTGGTTTTTCAGGAGTTCGAACTGCTCGAACACATCGATGTGAGGGAAAACGCCTACCTGCCGATGTGGCTCGACGGTAGAGAGCCAACAGAGGACGAGGAGAAGAAACTGATCGAAAGATCTCGTCGTTGTGGCATCGAGCAGTTGTTGCATCGAAAACCACGAGCACTGTCGCAGGGCGAACGGCAGAGGGCTGCAGTATGCCGGGCGCTCATGAACTCCCCAACGCTGATCCTGGCCGATGAACCGACCGGTAGTCTGGATAGCACCTCAGGAAGGGCAGTGCTCGATCTGCTCTTCGATGAGGCGGATCTGACCGGGGCCACCGTGGTCGTGGTCACGCACGACTCGACCATCCTGGATGGGTTTGATCGGGTAGTGGATCTAGCGGGGGAGGTGTCATGAGTGGGCCGATGCTACGACTGGCGCTTCGATCGCTCTCCCATCACAAGGTCCGTACGGTGGTGCTGGCATTGTGCATTGCACTGGTAGGAGTTCTGCCTACCGCCGTCGACGGGCTGCTGGAACTGTACAGGACTCGACTTGCAGCACGCGCAGCATCCACTCCGTTGGTAGTGGGTGCTCCTGGTAGCCGTTCCGATCTGCTGATTCACGCACTGTACTTCCGTGGCGATGTGGAGCGAATGATACCGAGAAGTGTTGCCATCGAAGCGGGGGAATCCGGGTTCGGTGTGCCTGTTCCGATCCACCTGAAAGGAACCGTAAACGGAAATCCGCTGGTCGGAACGACTCCAGATTACGAGGCATTCCGCTCGATCAAGATGAATCGTGGTCACTGGCCACGAAAGCTAGCCGAGGCTGCATTTGGCAGCAAGGTTGCTCAGGAGCTGGGAATCGAAGTGGGAGGATCCATCGCCACGGATGTGCACAAGTTGCACGACCTGGCAGGTTCGTATCCGCTGCTGCTCAAGGTGACCGGTGTGCTATCGAGGACAGGTACTCCAGATGATGACGCTGTTTTCGTCAGTTTGCAGACTTCCTGGGTGGTGTCGGGGGAAATTCATGGCCACCTGCGCATCGATCCCGAGAAAGACTTCAATCTGGTGCTCGAGAATCAGAGCAACCACGTCACCGCCAATGCTGCAGTGGTGGAAGCGGTAGAGGTGACTCCAGAAAACGAGGACAGTTTTCATCCTCATGGCGACCCGGATGCGCTACCGGTCACTGCCATCCTCATAGATGCCAACGATGACAAGGGATCCACCATCTTGAGATCTCGTTTCAGACGGGATGAATCGCTGCAACCGATCGACTCCATGGTGGAGTTGCAGGAGTTGCTTGCGGTAGTGATGCGCGCCAAAGCGATCCTGGATGCCAATTCGATGCTTGTCATCGTGGCCACAGCGCTGTTGTTGGGGTTGATCGTCACCCTGGATGTGAAGGTTCGAGAGCGAGAAGTCCAGACACTGGAGCGGATCGGTGCTCCTCGCGGGTTTGTTGCTCGACTGCTATTCACCGAGATTGCCATCGTTGTCTGTTGTGGCGGCATGCTTTCCTTTTTTCTGGCGCGCGCTGCGATCTGGTTCGTGGCCGATGGCCCATTGCTTCTTCCCTGACAAAGGACTTTCGGATGTCATCCCGACCATCGTGGCTAATCCTCATTCTTCTGCTATCGCTGACAGGCTGTGACGGGGCATCGTCGAATGGCGGCAAACTGCCCCAGTCCGTCAACGAAAAGACACATCCATTGGTGGTCGTGTCGATCTCTCCTCTGGCCTGGGTTGTTTCGGAACTTGCTGGTGATGCTGTCGAGTTGATCGCATTGATGCCCGAGGGGGCCGACCCCGGGCTGTGGTCACCGGATTCGATGAAGATAGATCAACTGATGGCAGCGGATCTGATCATCCTGAATGGAGCCAGTCTCGAAGCCTGGTCACAGCGGTTGTCGTTACCGATTGTCCGGACGATCGAAGTTGCTCGATCAAGTCGAGATCAATGGCTCAGGTATTCCGATGTGGTCACACATAGCCATGGGCCAGAAGGTGGAACCTCCTACGAAGGTGTCGCAGGTCATACCTGGCTGGATCCGCAACTTCTCCAGCATCAAGCAATGGTGATTCGCGATCGTCTGATTCAATTGATGCCCGACCAGAGAGGCAATATCGAATCGCGTTGGACGGGGCTGGCGGCGAGACTCACATCCCTGGGCGAGAAGATGGCGCAACTTTCCGCATCTCATCCGGACCTGGTACTGATCGGAAGCGGTCCTTTCTGGATCTACCCGGTACACCGGATGAACTGGACCCTCCACAGATTGGATCTCGACCCTCAAGGTGAGTGGAACGAGGCACTTTCAACGGATCTGACCCGGCTTCAAGAAAACTCCAACGCGGCTTCGGCGAAGGTCCTGTTCTGGAACCAGCCACCCGCTGCTGGATTGCGTGAAGGAATCGAGAATCACTCGGGGCTGGTCAGTGTCGTCTGGCCGACAGATGTTTCACTGGGTGAGAATTACCCGCGCTACCTTGATCTTCAGCTGGAAGCGCTGGATCGACTCCAAAGTGCTCTTTCTGACGCTGCTGGCCCTCCTTGACCTGACCGTCGAGACATATGACGATCTCCAGCTGTGGTGCTATTCCCACTTGCCGTGACAACAGGAGGTGATTCGATGTCGAGACCGACCCCATCGCGCGTTCAGTGGCTGCTGGGCTGCTGCTTTCTGCTCTTCTCGCCGCTACTTTTTGCCATCGATGTTCCCGCAGTGTTCAGTGATCACGCAGTATTTCAGCGAGATCTGGCTCTACCGGTATGGGGTACCGGTGACCCTGGAAGCGAAGTCACGGTCAGTTTCGCAGGGCAACAGAAAGCAACCAGCGTGTCGGATGATGGTCGATGGTCGGTAACTCTCGATGCGATGCCAGCCAGCGCAGATGGCCGGACGATGACCATCATCGGATCCGATGGAACCATCGAAGTGAAGGACATCCTGGTCGGTGAAGTGTGGATCTGTGGTGGACAATCAAACATGGAATGGCAAGTGCGTTCCTCGATGAACTCCGAAGAGGAGATCGCAGCGGGGGATCTTCCGTGGTTGCGCAGGATCAAGGCTCCTCATCTCCTGGCCCGGACACCTCAAGCAGACATAGACGCTGCCTGGGAAGTTTCGACGACAAAAACTGCCGGTAATTTCACCGCCGTCGGCACATTCATGGCTCGACGGCTTCATGAAGAACTCGGTGTTCCCATAGGGCTGCTCGATATCAACTGGGGAGGCACCAGAGCTGAACCATGGACGGCTACAGTTTCCATGAAGAGACACCCTCGTTTTCGTGAGCGAGTTGTGAAGTTGGAACGGGAAACTGCTCGCTGGGGCGATCGTTCTGCAGATGAGATCAATCAACTCTATCGCAAGCAGATGGAGCAGTTCGAGCAGCAGACCGATGCATGGTGGGAAAAGAAACTCGCCGGAGATCCTGGTGTCGCAGGATCCTGGGCTGCTCCCGCCTTTGTCGATGAGGACTGGGAAGAGATGCCAGTTCCTGGACTGTGGTCGGGAGATAACGAGGGCTGGGACGGCTTCGTCTGGTATCGCACCACCATCGATGTACCCGATGCATGGAAGGGAAAGGACCTGTTACTCCAGCCGGGAGCCATCGACGATGCCGACATCACCTACTGGAATGGTAAGGAGATCGGCCGCACCACCAATCAGCACGCGGCGATGAGGAAGTACATCATTTCTGGTGACCTGATTCAATCGGGTCAGGCGACCATCGCCATCGCGGCACTCGATACAGGCGGAGCCGGCGGAATCACAGGAGCATCTTCTGCGATCAAGATCCGTCCTGTCAGTGCCAAGGAAGACGAGGCGATTCCACTGGCCGGTTCGTGGAAGATCAACCGCGGTAACCAATTTTCTGGGGATCGTGGTCCCTACCCTCCCGCAGCGCCACAGGCTCCAGGACGCAAGACGGGTGATCCTGGTGTGATGTTCAATGCGATGCTCTCGCCGTTTGCGAGCTTCGGTATTCGCGGCGCAATCTGGTACCAGGGTGAATCGAATGCGGGACAGGCTGCAGAGTACGCAGAGTTGTTGCCACTGATGATCGGCTCGTGGCGGGAAGCGTGGGGACAGGGAGATTTCCCCTTCGGGATCGTTCAACTGGCAGCGTTCAAGGGGGTCAGTGACAACCCCGTCCAGGGAGGCTGGGCAACGCTTCGAGAAGCTCAGGATTTCACTCACCGTGTTGTCAAAAACACAGGGTTGGCCGTCCTCACAGATATAGGTGATTCGCACGACATCCATCCGCGCAACAAGCAGGATGTTGGGAAGCGCCTCGCTGAGTGGGCACTCAATCGATGCCACGGCCGGTCAGATTTGCCGGAGTCGGGTCCCTTCTACCGTAGTTACGAGGTAGATGGAGATTCCATCGTTGTGTCCTTCGATCATATCGGGGATGGCCTGGTAGGCCGTCGAGGAATGAAGATCGATGGATTTGCCATACAGGGCGCTGATGGAGAGTGGCACTGGGGCGAGGTCGAAGTGATGGACGCCGGGCAATTACGCATCAGTCATGCAGAAGCGAAATCTCCAACTGCGGTTCGGTACGCCTGGCAGGACAACCCGGTGAGGGCAAACATGGTCTCGAGTCATGGATTGCCAGCCGCACCCTTCAAGACCGATTGAAGGGCGCTGAGTCAGGGGCCGCCGATCGCCAGCAGCAGATCGAACTGAGCCTGGTTGTGAGAGAGGATCGAATTGAGCCAGCCGGTTCGAGCTTCGCTCAGATCTGCTTCTCTACCGAGCAGTTCATCGAGGAGGGCTGCGCCAGCCTGGTAGCGAAGTCGAACCAGAATTAACGTTTCCTCGCTGGCTTCCAGCTGGCGGTTGGCAGAGGCCATCGAAGCACGTGAAGCGGTGAGTCGCGCGAGGCTCTCACGGATCTGTGCAGAGATCCTCAATTCCAGTTTTTTCATCGCCAGCTGGGTTTCTTCGAAGATGGCGGTGGCTCTTCGATGAGAAGCCGCCGAATCGAGTCCGAATTGCCAGCCGATGCCCACCTCGGCGGTCTCCTGGTCA
>JAYZBV010000082.1:0-6095 GCA_036338595.1 Planctomycetota bacterium
ATAGATAATTGCGTTTTGTATCGAGGTGCTTGCCGATCCACCTCCCCAGCTATTGGAGAGAATATCGGCACCGTTATCCACTGGCCATGTCAGGCCATCGATGATCCAGTCGGTCTGGGTCCAGTAGTTACCGAAACCGATGCGCACCGGCATGATCTTGCTGTTCCAGGTCACCCCGGCTACACCGATGCCGTTGTTGCCTACCGCTGCGATAATTCCCGCACAACAGGTGCCATGGCCGTCGGTCGAGTTCGCATTGCCGGGGACGCCTCCAGGCGTGGGATCAGCGGTAACGGCATCGTGGCCTGCGACCATGTTTGCGAGCAGGTCAGGGTGGTCTACATCGACCCCCTCATCGATCACTGCCACGACGATGCTAGACGAACCGGTGGAGATATCCCAGGCCGCTGCAGCCTTCATATCGGCACCGATGGTGCCACCGGTTTGACCTGTATTGAGCATATCCCACTGGTCGGAGAAGAGCGGATCATTCGGTGTCGCCATCTCTGGCAAATCGTGGATGAAGTTCGGTTCCGCCACCGCAACTTCTTCCAGCTCGGTGAGCGCATCGCTGATCTCGAAAGCACGCGATGTGGGCCCCTCGTATCCGAGTAAATATGTCGGATCGATCGCAGGAAACTCCTTCATGAAACGAAGGCCCGATTGGCGAATCACGGCACGGATTTCTTCGTCGTCGACAGATCCATCGAAGGTCACGATGACTTCCGGACGAGGAATCATCACTGCTTCACGGTAATGAAAAACCGGACCGGCAAACTCGACCACACCTGCCGCAGAGAGTCGATCGAGGATCCTCTCTCTCATGCGCCTGTCTGCTCTCTCATCGATCGGAACATACCAGAGCCCCGGGTATTCTTGCAGGTCTTGATCCTTGACCTTACCCACTCCACGAATGGTCCTGAGTTCTGCGAGCAGGGAACCACGTTCATCCTCGAGTCCGGCGATCATCTTGACTGCGATGATCCCATCGTCATGAATGAGTGATACCCGTCCATCTCCATATGGATACGACCATCGCTGATCGGTGTCCTGAGAGATCGCCATTGTGGAAAAAATCAGCGCTACAAGTAGGGCTGAAACAAGTCGAGGCATACTTCCTCCTGCTTCGGCGATGCCGAAAAATCTCCCGGTAGATCCGGGACAAAAAGTACGACGGGGCAAAAAAGAAACCCATCTCGCAGGCGGGAGCGAGAAAGAGGAAGAACTGAATCAGGGACTGGCTCCACATACGAAACCGAGCCCACCCTGGTCCACTCCAGCACTCTCGTCACTCATACTGATCGAGAGATCACGCTTCATCAACCCTGTGCCCAACGCACCGCTGAAGGGGTATCCTGAAGGCACATCCGGATCGACCGGAGGTGACAGAGGATTCATGATGTCGAGGAGGACCGATGAAATTGATCGTGCTAATTACCGTGCTGCTAGGCCAAGGAGCACCAGATTCCCCGGACGCGGAGCCATGGCTCTCATTCGCAGGAGATAAGGGTCCCGGGGTCGGTAAGCACATCGTATTCGTCACCGGCGATGAGGAATATCGCTCCGAGCAGGGGATGCCCCAGGTGGCGCAGATCCTGGCGAAACACCACGGATTCCGCTGCACGGTACTGTTTTCCATCGACAAGGAGAGCGGCTGCATCGATCCCCAGGTCAACGACAACATTCCAGGTCTCCAGGCACTCGACGACGCCGATCTGATGGTCATCTTCACCCGCTTTCGCAATCTTCCTGACGAGCAGATGAAGCACATCGTCGATTTCGTTGAATCGGGAAAACCGGTGATTGGCCTCCGTACAGCGACACACGCCTTTGACATCCCTGGAGATCGCAAGTACCACTCCTGGTCGTGGCGAAACCCCAAATGGCGAGGTGGATTTGGCCGTCAGGTGATGGGAGAGACGTGGGTCGCTCACCATGGAGGTCATGGCTGGCAAAGCAGCAGCGGCATCATCGCCCCCGCTGCCAAAGAGCATCCCATCCTCACGGGACTCAAAGATGGAGATGTTTGGGACCCATCCGATGTCTACACCGTCAGACTGCCGCTTCCAGACAGCTGTACTCCATTACTGATGGGCAGAGTGCTGTCCGGGATGAATCCGGATGACGGACCGTGTGACATCGAGAAACGCGACGATGGCACCACCTTCGACAAGAATGATCCGATGATGCCTGTCGCCTGGATCAACACTCGGCCTGCTAAAGGTGGCAAGAAGCAGCGCATCTTCTCCAGTACCTTTGGCGCTTCCCGCTCCTTCACCCGTGAAGGATCCCGAAGATTGCTGGTCAACGCCTGTTACTGGTGTCTCGCCATAGAGGACAAGATCGATGCAAAATCGAAGGTGGACATCGTGGGTGACTATCAGCCAACCAAGTTCGGCTTCGGAAAGCACACCCCCGATCAGAAGCCCCTGGATATGGTAATAAAGGCGCAGTGATCCGTTCACTTCTCCTGCTGCTGATCTTGCCCACTTCCGCAGCAGGGCAGGATGCTGTCTGGCCATTCATCGGCGGTGCGAATCACACCGTTTCCGATAGCAACGAGTCTTCCATCACCGAAGGCCTGCTGCTGATCGGAGAACTCGGTTGCACATCCTGCCACATGGCGGATTCCGACTCTGCAAGCTGGATACTTCCGCGACGCGCACCTCGACTCGATCAGGTCGCGAAGCGCATCCAGCCGGGCCACCTTCTCGAGTTCGTGCTGGACCCTGCCACCTCGCACGCCGGCACTGTGATGCCGGCGATGCTCGCTGACTTCCCCCCTGATGAACAGCAGCAGATCGCCCGCAGTCTGGTGGACTACCTGGTGACTCGATCGGGATCCCCCTGGCAACACACCGTCCCGGATCGGGTCGCCATCGAAGAGGGTGAGCGTCTCTACCATCAGGTCGGCTGCGTCAGCTGTCATGAACCGCTGCTAGAGTCGGCCACCACACCCCTCAATTCGAACCGCCTGATCGGTCGAATCGAACACTGGTCGCAACCGCAACTGTCTCGATTCCTGCGGGATCCACACAGCATCCGGCCATCGGGCAGGATGCCATCACTGGGTCTCAACGGCCGGGAGGCCGATGCCATCGCCCACTTCCTGTTGCGAGATACGAAGGTCGCCGCTCCTCTCGATCTGGCCATAGACCGCGGACATCGCAAGGGTCTCGATGACACCTCTCGCTCCCGACCGTGGAAAACAACTGTTGCCGCTGGATTTCAGTTGCCCGAAAAGCAGCGTGGAAACGATGTCACGACCCACTTCTCAGGTTGGCTTCGCATCGACCAGGCCGGCGACTACCACTTCTACCTGAAGGTCGATGACATCGGCAGACTTCGTATCGATGAGAAGAATGTCATCAACCTGGGGGATACCAAGAATTACCAGCGAAAGAAGGTGGTAGAGAGTGATGCTTCCATCCATCTGGAAGCGGGGCTCCATCGCATCGAAGTGTCTCATTTTCAGTGGGTGGAAGATGCCATCCTGGAACTGGAATGGCAGGGCCCAGGCTTTGACCGCGGTCCCATCGATCCATCTCTCCTGAGTAACTACCGCGAATCACTGCCCCCCGAAGAGATCTGGAATGTCGAGAGTGGCGGTGCAGAACGAGGGAAGGACCTCTATCAGGAACTCGGCTGCGCGCAGTGCCACGAAGATGGAGCCACCGGGTTTTCAACAGAACTGGAAAAGCTATCCGGGCCGATCCCGCATGATCAGCATCCACGGTACCCGCTCACATCTCGCCAGGCTCAGGACCTGGAGACCGCTCTGGGGTTCCTTCGTGATGATCCACAGCCACCCGAGCCCGAGCAGCGAGTGGATCTGACGATGCGCACATTCCGCTGCACTGCGTGCCACTCCCGTGGTGATCTCGGCGGCGTTCCCGATGATCGAAATGATTTCTTCACCGGAACCGACCCACTTCTCGGAGATGAGGGGCGCATCCCGCCGCCTCTGTCGGGAGTCGGGGATAAATTGCAACATGACTGGCTCGATGGTGCGATCCGACGCGGACGATCGGTACGAAGCTACGTCAACACTCGCATGCCCCATTTCAATCACCCCCAGACTCTTTCCCTCGCTTCCGATCTGATCGCAGTGGATCGGCAGGCCACCGCAGTTCCCCGTCTCATCCATGACTCCGATACGGCAAGGTCCGCCGGACATCAGATGGCAGGCGTTGGGATGTTGCAGTGCGTTCTTTGCCACGATTTCAACCAGAAGCAATCGGTGGGGATGCGCGCGATGGATCTGGTCACCACCACCGAGCGACTCAACCGAGACTGGTTTCATCGCTACATGCTCGATCCGGAATCGCTGCGCCCCGGCACCCAGATGCTCGCCTTCTGGCCCGACGGTCGCAGCTTGATTCCAGAATTGCTCGATGGCGATGCCGGTCAGCAGGTTCAGGCGATCTGGCGCTACCTCGAGGATGGCCAGAAGGCCGTCTTCCCCGAGGGCCTCAGCCGCCAGCAGAAGGAGTTGATCGTCGGTGGCGAGGCGATCGTCTATCGAGGGAAACTATGGGAAGCCGGGTTCCGCGGCATTGCGGTTGGCCTGCCAGAAGGAGTCCACTACGCCTTCGACGCTCAGGAATTGCGGCTGGCGCTACTGTGGAAGGGACGCTTCCTCGATGCGAGGGCGCACTGGTCATCCCAGGGGATGGGCCGAATCCGTCCTCTCGGACAGGATGTCATCACCTTTCCCAGGGGTCCTGACATCGTGTTTCTGACCGATGTCTTCTGCCCCTGGCCCGGCGGCCGACAGGATGGGGTTCGCCCTCCCGGCTACCGGTTCCGAGGCTACCGCCTCGGCGACAGGGGAATCCCGACCCTGATGTACTCGACCGAAGCACTCGATATCGAGGAGACTCTTCTCGGCATCGACGAGCCAGGTGGAGCAAAGCTGCTGCGCAAGATCCAGATCGAAAAGAACCAACGCCCCGGTCAACGAGGCCTCTATTACCTGCGCCTCCGGGACATCCCCCCCGAAGAAGTGCGCGATGATGGAACCTGCATCTACGCCGATGGACTGCAGATCCGAGTTGTGGAAACTTCGCACCGAACCCGAATGAAACCTGTCTACACCATCCCCGACAAGTGGGAAACATGGATACGGTTACCGATCTATCACGATGAGACGACCACCCTCGCCATCGAGTACCACTGGGGAAAGGAGAACCGATGACTCGCTCTCTCAGCTGGTTCATCATCGCCTGTGTGATCGGCTTCGCAGCGGTCCCCGGCATCGCCCAGAACGAACAGCAAAATCTGCCTCCCCGGTCAGATATCGACGAGGGCGACTGGTGGATCATCGAGGATCTGGAGATCCCACCAGCGATCCACCTCGAGGCGGTCAGCATGCTGGAACTCGATGACGGTCGGGTCGCGATCGGCACCCGCCGCGGCGAGATCTGGTTCGTCGATGGCTTGCTCGATGATGACCTGGCGGCCGAGTATCACCTATTCGCCCAGGGGCTACACGAGGTGTTCGGGCTGGCGCGAAAAGATGGCGTTCTCTATGCCACCCAGCAAGCAGAGGTCACACGCATCATCGATGAAGATGGTGATGGAAGCGCGGATCTGTACGAGACCGTCAGCGCTGACTGGGGCTTCGGTTCGGAACACGAGTTCACCTTCGGATCGCGCTTCGACCCGGATGGGAACATCTGGGTCACACTGTGTCTGTCCGGTTCCTACACCTCCGATTACCCCTTTCGCGGCTGGTGTCTACGCGTCAATGCCGACGGCACAACCACTCCTACCTGCAGTGGGCTGCGAAGTCCTGGCGGTGTCGGATTCAATGCCCAGGGAATCCCCTTCTATACCGAAAATCAGGGGCCCTGGAACGGAGCCTGTGGTCTCAAGCAGTTGCGCCCGGGCGGATTTGTCGGACACCCCATCAGTTTTCCCTGGTACAGCCTCGCTCCCAACATGGGACCGGAACCTGCACAACCCACCGACGGAGAGGATGGTCGCCTTCACATCGATACGGCGCGAATCCCCGAATTGATCCCTACCAGCGTCGTGCTTCCCTACAAGAAGATGGGGCAATCGGCGACCGCGATCCTGCTCGATGAATCAAA
>JAYZBV010000083.1:0-12736 GCA_036338595.1 Planctomycetota bacterium
CGATCCGCATCAGTGGCTCTCCGTCATCAAGATTCCACATCGTGAGCGCATCTCCCATGAACTCCGTCACAGCAAGTCGATGACCATCGGAGGAGATGCCGACGGTGCCGACACTGTCCAGGCCTGCCAGGTTCAATCGAGCAGCGGGAGAACCATCTGCGGCGTTGAATCGAACCAGGCTGGCAGGTTTCTTGTCACTTCCATTGACGAGCAGGAAGAATTGATTCCCATCGGGTAGAAAAAATATGGGAGCAGCTCGAAACTGCCGGTCAGCCTGAACATGCCATCTCTGAGCGCCGTCAGAGAGATCCCACGCCCTGATTCCGCGATTTATCGCGCGCCGGCGTGTCTTGCCGTCGATCTCGGTCATTTCGTATTCGATGAAAGTACCTACCACTGTTTTTCCATCTGGAGATACATCGATGTGTTTCAATCCGGTGTCCTTCAGTTGCCACTTCATCTTTCCCTTGTCCAGATTCCATACAGAGAGAGACTCATCCTTCCCCAACCAGACCATCCATTTTCCATCGCCAGTAATTCGGGGCCGCTTCGCCGATCCAGAGATCTGAAACTGCTTCTTCAGTTTCGACCGACGTAAGTCCCAGACCTTGATGACGGTCGGCCTGGGATCCTGGCTCTGTATCCGACCCACATGCCCACTGATCAATCGCTGGCTAGTGGCGGAAAAGGCCAGGAAATCGACACTCGCATCGTGGTCACCGAGCCTTTTGAGAAACTTTCCCGTCTTCGCATCCCAGATAAAGACGCCGGCGGGATGAACAATCTTGCCAGCATTGTCGGTCACCGTGACGGGACTACTTCCACCAACGATCCACTTGCCATTGGGTGAAAAGACCCAGGAAAAATAGGTCCCGACCGCACCGTTGCTGGTGTTCTTCAGCGGCGATTCAAGATCGATACGCCCAGCAGGGACCTGCCCCGATGGAAATAAAAGCAGTACCGATAGAATGGCAACGATCAATCTCGCTCCTTCTCTTCAACATATGCTTCGAGAGTCGGAAGTTTTTCATGGTAATCGGTAACAGCTTGCCAGGCACTACCGAGGGCAATCAAACGAGCTTCGTCATGAGGATGCCCGATGATGGTGATCGATCTCGGCATCCGATCGGTACCGAAACCACAGGGGGCCACCAGGCTCGGATGACCGGTGAGATTGGTGATCCCGAGCGATCGAAAATTCCCTGCCGGAGAGATGTAGGCATCCACTCCAGAAAGGGCCCGGGCTGTATCTCGCATCAATAGTGTGCGTAGTCTCTGCGCGCGGATGTACTCGACTGCAGGAATCAATCGCGCTGCACGAAAACTGTTGGGCCACGCCTGTGGACCCTGCTCCACCAGTTCGTCATCGGCGTCCGAACGAGTCAACTCATCGAAGGCGCAGGCGCTTTCAGCAAACAGGATCACCATCATCGGCCACACCGGATAATCAGGCAGTTCGATCTCGACCAGTTCTGCACCAAGATCCTTCATCTCTTCCAGAACACTGCCGTGTTCAGAAGATCGTTCAAAGGCTGTGGGCGAGTAACCGATCTTCCAACCCTCGATGGAAGTGATCCCCGGGGCCTCGAAGGGACGATCCACGCAATCGAGATCCAGACCATCGGCACCTCGGATGGCATCGAGTACCAGCGCGGTATCCTGCAAACTTCGGCAGATGGGCCCGAGTTTGTCCATCGACCACGACAACGCCATCGCTCCATGACGAGATACTCGCCCGAAGGTGGGACGAAGTGATGAGTTACCACAGCGTGTCGATGGGCTGACGATCGAGCCGAGCGTTTCTGATCCGATGGCAAAGGGCAAGGCACCCGCACCGACCGCAGCCGCAGAACCCGCCGAAGAACCGCTGGAGCCTCTCTCGATGTTCCACGGCGAAAGAGTCTTGCCACCGTACCAGACATCTCCCATCGCCAGCGCACCGAGCGTTGTCTTGGCCACCAGGATGGCTCCTGCTGCATCGAGTTTCTGCACCACCGTCGCATCGGTATCGATCACCTGATCCTTGAAAGGCATCGCACCCCAGCTGGTAACGGTTCCCTTCACCGCACAGAGATCCTTCACGCCGTATGGAATCCCGTGCAGTGGTCCTCTCCATTTCCCGGATGCGATCTCGGCATCGAGGAGATTTGCACGATCTCTCGCTCTTTGTTCGGTATACGAGATGACGCAGTGCAGGATGGGGTCGACTTCCTTCAACCGGGCGAGATACAACTCGGTCAGTTCGAGACAGGAAACCTGCTTCGTCTTGATCAGCGATGCCAGTACCGGAATCTGTGCCCAGAGCAACTCCTGCAGGTCATCGGGACGGATGACATCCGGCAGCGAATCCGACGCTGGCAACTTCTCTGCCGTGACGGTGGGGGATCGCTCCAGCGGACGAAAATGAGAGGCGGGGGCCACCGCGTTCTCTATCGAACGCGATCGAAGCGCAGAATATTCGCCGATTCGATCGAGAGCTGCTGGCAGTAACTGGGCCAGTTCCGCATCGGTAAACTGCAATCCAGAAACTTTGAGCGCTTCCATCAGCGCCTGCTCATCAAACGGTGCTTTTTTCGCGACCTCATCTGTAGAAGCGGCTGCACCGTCCTGCCCATCGGCTTGAGGTGAAAACAGCGCCATGACCAATCCGAGGACCATCATCGAATCTCCTTTGCTCCAGTTGACCCGATATTGTGGAGGTCAGATCTCCCCCACAACAGGGATGACACGCGGGGTCCATCCTGTTCAGGGGATCAGTGACAGCGACTGAAGGTCGCTGAGATCATAACTTTCGAGTGAGAGCGGAGAACCGTCCTCTCTCCAGTGCAGGCAGCCGTGATGAATCCTGTGCTGCTCTGTCTGCAGATCTTCCATGCGCAGGCGCATCACCCACTCCACCACAGGAAATGCCAGCTCGGACCACGGCACCTGGTCCCATGAGAACCACTTCACCTCGAGGCTCTCGGTTCCAGCGGCGATCCTGGGGTCATTCAATCTGGCCAGGAACATCTGATGCACCTGTCCGATGCGAGTCAGATCGATGCGTGCGAAGGGGCGTACGATCTCCACATCGGCACACGCTTCCTCCATCGTTTCTCGGGTAGCACCTGCGGCCATCGATTCTCCCATCTCGAGAAACCCTGCGGGAGGTGTCCATAGCCCCATGGCGGGTTCTATGGCGCGGCGACAGAGCAACACCTGGTCTTCGCTTTCGATGAGCGTTCCCACCACAACCTTCGGGTTTCGGTAATGAATCTCACCACAGTCTGGACAGACTTCACGCAATCGGTCCTCACCCTCGGGAATCTGCTTCTCGAGGGCAGAGCCACAGGCGCCGCAATACTCGGGGATGGGAACGATCAAGCGCACCTCGTTTTCATGTCAGTACCACCGTCTGGAAGACTCGCAGAGGATGCAGCATCAGGCAAGACCGATGCTTGCTTGTAGCCATCGGGGAACTGGTGTGGAATCCTTCACCGGTGGAAAGGGACCGATTCAATGAGTCGTATGGCGCTCGCTCTGATCTGGCTACCGATGATTTGCTGGGGATGCTCCCACCTGCAAAGAAGCGATCCAGAGCCGCTTCCATCGTTTGTCGTCATCCTCGCTGATGATCTCGGTTGGGCCGATGTGTCGTGCCAGGGCAGCATATGGAAGACCCCCGCCATCGATGCCCTTGCCGCCGATGGCATCCGTTTCACGCGTGCCGCTTCCAACGGTCCCAACTGTGCGCCCAGTCGCGCCTGTTTCGTCACTGGCACCGATGTCACCCGTCATGGCATCTTCACGGTGCGACCGTCAGCGCGAGGCAAGAAGGAAAATCGCCGACTGGAACCACCTCGAACCGAGCACAAGCTGAAACCAGAGGCGATCACCATCGCAGAGATGCTCTCTGGTCACGGCTATCGGTCTGCACACATCGGAAAATGGCACCTGGGGGCTGACCCCGCCGACCAGGGGTTCGATGTCTCCATCGCCGGGGATCAGCGCGGCCACCCGAAAAGCCACCTGGCGCCGTGGAACTTACCCCATCTCCCGGAACAGCAATCCGGAACCGCGCTCGCAGATGCTCTGACCGATCATGCAGTGGATTTCATCGAGCAGAATGCAGATCAACCCTTCCTGCTGATCCTCTCGCACTATGCGGTCCACACTCCGGTCCAGGCACCGCCACAGGAAGTCCAACGATGGGCCCAACTGTTGCCCGACGAAAAGGCAAAGCGACATCGGTATGCAGCTCTCGTCGACAGCGTCGATCGGTCGGTGCGACGCGTTCGGGAATCGCTCGAAAATACCGGCTGCTCCAGTCGCACCCTCCTCATCTTCACCAGCGACAATGGTGGACATGAAGGGTTTACCGACAATGGACCCCTGCGGGGGGGCAAGGGGATGCTGTTCGAGGGCGGAGTCAGGGTTCCCTTCATCGCATGGGGAGCAGGAACGGGATCCCCTGAGCGGATCCAGGATACTCCCATTCAATTGTCTGATCTGGTTCCGACGATGCTCGAGATGGCATCGGTGCCGGCGCCGGAAAAAACACCCCTGCAAGGGGTCAGCATCTCGGGGTTACTGTCTGGAACATCTGCCGAACCTGTCCGCGATCTGATCTGGCACTTCCCTGCCTATCTTCAGGGCTACACCAGAGCCCACGGCACCTGGCGAACCACTCCCGTCACTTCCATCGTTCGTGGACCGTGGAAGTTGCTCGAGTTCCATGAAGACCGGAGCAGGATGTTGTTCCATCTCGGTCAAGATCCATCCGAGCAAAACGATCTCGCCAGCAGTCGCCCCGAGCTGGTCTCCGATCTCGCCTCATCCATCGAGAGATGGCGAAAAGTGCGGGATGCACCGATGCCGGTCGCAGTCAAACGGCCCTGATCCCTCGACATCACACCCTTTTGGGGCGATGTTGGTGCCCTTACACGGCACGTCAGCATCTTCTGGTACCCCTCACCGGTGAGGGGTCGAGGCAACTGCGGCGCAAAACACCAGGCCAGGAGAGCGCGTGATCCCCTTCAGAGCTTTCCGCTTCCTGCTGCCGCTTGTTCTCCGCGAAAAGGCCGTGATCTCGTTCGGCATCCTGTTGATTCTGGTGACGAGTATCAGTCAGGTCGCAGTACCACGACTGATTGGCATGGCAGTCGAACGACTTGAATCCGGGATTGGTATCGATCTGGTGATCCCGGTGGCGATGGCGATGGTGGGCGCGGTGTTGATCCGCGGCATCACATCCTTCTGGACGCGTAAGACCGTCATCGGATCAAGCCGACGTATAGAAAAACAACTGCGCGACCAGATGTTTCGCCATATCGAGACGCTGGATGGCTCCTTCCATTCAAAAATTCATACTGGAGACCTGATGAGTCGCTTCAATAGCGATGTCGATGCAGTCCGTATGATCTTCGGGCCTGCGATCATGTACTCGGTGCAGACCGTCTTCATCATGGTCTTCTCGATCACGCTGATGCTCCAGATCGACTGGCAGCTAACACTCTGGTCTCTGATTCCGCTCGCTCTCATCACACTTGAAGTGCGTTTCATCGGTCCAAAAATCCATGACCGATCCAAGATTGGCCAGGAGTTGCTCGCCGACATCTCGGTACATGCGCAGGAGAACTTTGCCAACGCTCCGGTGGTGAAGGCCTTCGTTGTTGAGGATGCAGAGATCGACAGGATGCATCGACACAGTCACAACTATTTCCTTCAAAACCTACGAATTGCACGGGTCAGAGCCATCGCCACCAGTTCCTTCGGATTGTTCGGCGATCTGGCCCTGGTCGTGCTACTCCTGATCGGTGGGATGCGAATCATCACGGGCGATCTGAGCCTCGGAGAATTCGCCACCTTCAACGGCTGCCAGTTGTTGCTGATCTGGCCGATGATTGCGCTCGGCTGGGTGATCAACCTGTTTCATCGCGGTGCAGCCAGCGCCAAGCGGCTGCAAGATATTCTCGATTCGACACCGACGGTCGACGATTCACGTTCTGACGACGCGTTGACGGTTGAGCGAGGCGAGATCCGTTTCGATCAGGTCTCTTTTCGCTATCCGGAATCGAAGGATGGCGTCCTTCAACAGATCTCTTTCGACCTACCTGGAGGGAAAACTCTGGGCATCGTAGGTGCCACGGCGAGTGGGAAATCCACCCTGCTGAATTTGATTCCGCGTCTCGCTCCCACCGTCAGCGGAAGTATCTTCATCGATCAGGTACCGGTCGAACAATATAGCCTCGACGCACTACGATCTTCCATTGCGATGGTCCCGCAGGAACCGTTCCTCTTCAGTGCCACAATCGCTGACAACATCTCATTCGGTGTCGATGACGCTTCGATGGATGACATCATCAGCGTCTCACGTCTGGTCAAGATGGATGAAGAAATTGATAAGTTTCCATCGCGATACGACCAACGAGTTGGTGAACGAGGAATCACTCTCAGCGGCGGGCAAAAGCAACGCATTGCCATTGCGCGAGCGATCCTACAACGGCCAATCATCTTGATCCTCGATGATGTCCTCTCTGCAGTCGATTCAGAAACCGAATCCACCATTCTCGAAGGCTTGAAAGACTGGACCAAGAATCTGACCGCGCTGATCGTCACGCATAGGCTCAGTGCCATCACTCATGCCGACGAGATCATCGTTCTGGACGAGGGGCGCATCGTCGAACGGGGTGATCACGAGTCGCTGAGACGGTTGAAGGGCCGATACCACAAGATGTGGCGCAGACAGACGGTCGAGAGCGAACTGGAGGATCTCGAATGACCTCCAGCAAACGATCCCCCTCTGATGCCAAGAAGAAGCCGGATGAAGCGGAAGACTTCCATGTTGAGGAGCTGATCGATCGCCCCTTCAGTCGCCAGCTGGCCCGCCGACTGATGCGATATCTACGCCCATACAGGGGCCTGGTGCTGTCATCCGTTGTGCTGATCTTGCTCAGCACGATGCTTTCGTTGATGGGGCCCTTGCTGGTCAAGGAAGCGATCGACGGCCCACTTTCGGTATCCATCCAGCAAGATGGGAATGCTGGTGGAACCGGGTCCATCGTCACCGCGCTAGGTGATCGATTCGGTCTTGAGCCGATCGTTGCCACCAGTGACTCCACGCAACGAACGGGCTGGCTATGGCTGATCGTCGGCATGTATCTCACGATTCTGGTGATCGGATTCTTCGTCCAGTACATCCAGGTCATGGTGCTCGAACGCACCGGTCAAAATGCCACCAAGGATTTGCGCTTGCAGATCTTCTCACATCTCCAGTTCCAGAGTTCGAGCTTCTATCATCGAAATCCTGTCGGTCGGCTCGTGACCAGGGTCACAAACGATGTCGAGTCGCTCAACGAGTTGTTCGCCAGCGGTTTCGTTTCACTGGCTGGAGATCTACTCGCCATCACTGGAATCGTCGCGATGTTGTTCTGGACCAATGCGGAACTGGCCTCGATGGTTCTGATGGTGACTCCCATCGTCGTCATCGCGACGATGGTCTTTCGCAAGTATGCCCGAAAACATTACCGAGAAATGCGACGCCGACTGGCCCACCTGAACGCTTTCACGCAAGAATCCATCAGCGGCATGGAAGTTGTCCAGGTATGCCGGCGAGAAGAGCAGCAAGCGAACCGTTATTCCGAGATCAACAGCACCCTGCGAGATGCACATCTCAATGGCATCTTCTGGTATGCACTGTTCTTCCCCACCATCGAGTTCCTGTCTGTGATAGCGCTGGTCATCATCGTCGTCCAGGGGGGCCAACGAATCGAGGCGGGCACCGCTACCTTCGGTGAGTTCTTCCTGTTCTGGACCTACCTGACGCGGCTCTTCTCGCCATTGAGAGATCTGGCCGAGAAATACAACCTTCTGCAATCAGCGATGGCCGCCAGCGAGAGGATCTTTGGAATCCTCGACACCGATTCGTCCCTTCCGGAGCCAGAAGTGCTGGCCACCGAAACAAAGAAACCGATCGACAATGGCGATGAGATTCGATTCCAGGATGTCTCCTTCAGCTATGACGGTGAAACTCCGGTTCTCGATGATGTTTCGTTCACCGTTGGAGATGGCGAGACGATCGCCGTGGTCGGTGCGACCGGCGCCGGCAAGAGCACCATCATCAATCTACTGCTGCGATACCATGACCCAACCACTGGAATCATCTCCGTCGGAGGTGATGACATCCGCAACACATCCTTGGCCAGCCACAGGGAGCGCTTTGGACTGGTGCTTCAGGATGTCGCCGTTCTTTCTCGTACTCTCGAAGAGAACATTCGGTTTGATCGAGACATCGATCGCGATCGAATCATCTGGGCACTGGAACAGGTTCAGGGCTCAGCCATCGTGACCCGGCAGAAGAAGGGTCTTGAAGAACCGATGATGGAACGAGGGCGGACCCTGTCCAGTGGCGAGCGACAGTTGATCTCGTTTGCCAGGGCACTCGCTGGCGATCCCAGGATCCTGGTGCTGGACGAAGCGACCAGTCATGTCGATACCGAGACAGAGGCTCTCATCCAGGAAGCGATCGATCGACTGGTCGAGGGCCGCACATCGGTGATCGTCGCTCACCGTCTCAGTACCGTGCGGAAGGCAGATCGAATTCTGGTGTTGCATCACGGCCAGTTGCGCGAAGAAGGTAGCCACGAACAACTGGTCGCGCTCGATGGGATCTACGCCCGGCTGGTAGCGCTGCAGTTCGGAAAATCCTGAGCCCGCACCAAGTTGCATCCTTCATGGACATCGTCATGCTGGTATCGGATGTATGTCCGACCAGGATCGATGGTTCAACCAGCGAAAGGGAATCTCACGTGAACGACTCTGCAACAACTAGCTTTCAGCTGAGCCAGATCGGACAGATCGCCGTGCCGGTTGCAGACATCGACAGAGCCGTGGCTTTTTACCGCGATACCCTGGGCATGCAGTTCCTGTTCCAGGCGCCTCCTGGCCTCGGTTTCTTCGATTGCTCGGGAGTCCGACTGATGCTGGATGCCGCTGGAACACCACCATCAGAAAAATACAGTTCCGTCATC
Organism: Planctomycetota bacterium; assembly: GCA_036338595.1. Lineage (GTDB taxonomy): Bacteria > Planctomycetota > UBA8108 > UBA1146 > UBA1146 > QNYK01. The sequence goes on from JAYZBV010000083.1 coordinate 9,009, forward strand.
TACTACAAGGTTCCCGATATCAATTCAGCCTTCGATACATTGTCGAAACGTGGAGTTTCGTTTGAAAAACAACCTCACCTCATTGCGAAAATGCCAGACCATGAGTTGTGGATGGCTTTCTTCCGTGATCCGGACGAAAACCTACTGGCGTTGATGAGTGAGGTTCAATGATGATGAGAGTGACACCATGAAGTACCTGTTTGGATTACTACTAGCACTGGCCCTGGGAACACCAACGCTGGTGGTCGCAGACGACCTGGCGCGTTTCTACCCGGCAGATAGTTATTTTTATCTCGGAAGCAATGGCTGGAACGGGATCAAGGATTCCTTCGGCAATAGTCCTGCGGGAGAAGTCTGGGCTCATCCCAGATTCGATGCAATCCGAAGCGATGTCGAGAGCTTCCCTGCGTTCATCTACGAATTGCTCGGTGGAATCCAACAGCAAGCCGATGACGAATCCCAACAGTTGTCACTTCCGATGAAGATGCTTCTCGGTTCCAACGGCCCGCAGATGCTCTTCAATTCGATGCGATACGGCGTGGCCGTGGGAGTGCCAGCATTCGACATCGATCCGGTCGAGCCACAGATGCAGGGATACCTGATCATCGAAGCGGGTGACGAAGCGCCGACGGTGCGCAGTCAGTTCGGCGGATACCTCATGAAGAGCGTTCTCAACGACCCTCGTAGCGAGGAGCTGGGAGGGGTTCGCTGGGCAGTGTCGACCCTCGATACCGATCCTTCCTTCGACATCTGGTGGGGCGAGCACGATGGTCGGGTTGTTTTTGCCGTCGGCGAGCAGAGTGTCAGTACTTACTTTGCCATGTGTGATGGAAATCGCACCAGCCTGGCTGCCAGTACCGGATACAAGAGCGGTATGCAGCGATGCATCGGCGATTCCAGGGTCAACGCTTCCCTGCATCTCGATTTTCCGGCGATCCTCGATCAGGTGCTGGGACTGATGGACGAGTTTGGAGCCACCCTTCCTCCCGAGGCGGAAGCGGTGATCGATGAAGTCTCCCGCCTGGGAGCGATTCACATCGCCGCTGGCGAGGTCGGAGATGAGAGCATCACCTACACATCCGGTGTTAGTTTTCCTTTCCAGGAATTCGTCGGTGGGGGAAAACCCATCACCTCGGGTATGTTTGCGCTGCTTCCTGCAAATCCGTTTCTGTTCTGGTCTGGCAGTTACGATGCAAAGGCGATGTACCAGCAGCTACTCGAAAGCATCGAGGCCCTCTTCCCCCCCGAGCAAACCTGGAAGGTGGAACAGGGAAGGAAGACGATCGAGGCCCTCATCGGAGTGCCCTTCGATGACATCATCGCCGCTCTCGGTGATCGCATCACCGTCTTCGAGGAGACATCTGCGCGCGGCTTGATACCCGGATTCGTCATTTCCATCGCAGGGGCCGATGCCAAGCTGATGAATGAGATCATCCGGACGAAGTTGCCGATGATTTCCTTGTTGACGGGTTCGGCGCGAACTCGCCTCACACTCGGTTCGCTGGAGGTGCCCTTCAGGGAAAGTGGACAGTTGATTCGCTACATGCAGTCATCCGCCCGCGACAATCCGGTTGTGCTCGCCTGGACCGAGATCGATGGAGAGATGTTGTTCGCCATGCATCCCACCGTGCTGGAACAGTTGATCCACAGGATAGAGACCCGCAGTGATGACTCTGATCGATTCCAGATTCCCGACCTGGTCAGCGGATCCTGCCAGATCCCCGAGGGGGCAGCCAATGGTGCCGGCCTGATCGATCTCGGGGCACTTCTGGAATGGAGCTGGCCCACCATCGTTCCGGAACTGCAGAAGATGCTCTCTCGCAAGGGAGGTCAGTTCGACGCCGCATCCATCCCCTCGGCACACCTCTTCGAGGACTGGAAGGTCGAGGCCAGGATGTGGATCGACGAGAGTGGATTCAGAGCGACCAAGACATCTCCGTTGCCGATGGGTCCAGAGTTTCTGGGCGGCATGATCCTGGGCATGACCGCAGCTTTCATGGAGCAGGAACAGCAGCAGCAGGAGCAGCAGCCAGAGGCACCCGATTCCAAGCCGTCACCCGAGCCGAAGGAAGCAGAACCTTCTGCAACCCCGGAACCGGTCAAGGCGGAGCCTCTCCGGTAGAGATCTAGACGGATCCCAGTGCCGGAAGTGGTCCCACCAGGGGCGTTGCGTATTCGATGAATTCGTCGGTGACATCGCACCCATTCGAGATCCATGAGGTCGGAACGGTGCGTGTCTTGCCCGCCACCTCTCTCAGGCCGATCGGCACATATTCAACCTGATAAGGCGAGTCGGAGATCCTGCGGATCGTCAGGCTCGCTGCTTCCAGGCCATCCGCGGCAGCTTGAACCGCAGCGCGGCCGCTGGCTCTTGCCTCCTCGGCGTCGACGCTGCTGACACAATCGGCGAAGGATCTCTGCAGGTAACCAAAAGTATCCGCACGCACTCTCAGTTTCTTGCCCAGGCGATCGCGGATCAATCGAGCCAGAAAATCACCGAGCGCACCACTGCCCGACAACTGGACATTGCCGTGGGCATCGCGCTCCACTTCTCCCGAGAACTGCTCGGCAAGACCCTGGGCGATGGGAGTCCCCGATTCATCGTGAATCCCCTCGCTGACAGCAATCATGCAGCGTCCCATGGCTCCGTAGACACGATCCACATCAGCGATGAACCGATCGACATCGAAGACGGACTCGGGCAGATAGATCAGATGCGGTCCGGTACCCAGTTCCGTCCTGGCCAGGGCGCTGGCCGCCGTCAGAAATCCGGCGTGTCGACCCATGATGACATCGATCTTGATTCCAGGCAGAGCACGATTATCGAGGCTATCTCCCATCAATGCACAGGCGACAAATCGAGCAGCGGATCCGTATCCGGGCGTGTGGTCATTGAGTACCAGATCATTATCTATCGTCTTTGGCACATGGAATGCCCTGAGATCATGACCTGCTTTTTTTGCCACATCCGAAACGATGCGACAGGTATCGGCACTGTCGTTGCCGCCGATGTAGAAGAAGTAGCGGATGTCTCGATGCGCCAGCTTTGAGAAGATCTTCTGGCAATATTCTTCATCCGGTTTGTCACGGCTGCTGCCCAGCGTGGCCCCTGGAGTTCCGGCGATCAGATCGAGTCGGTCTCCCGACAAATCGGTGAGGTCCATCAGATCATCATCGAGCATGCCCCGAACCGCATGGCGAGCGCCAAAGATGGATCCTGCGATACCGGTACTCTGGATCTGTTCGATCACTCCAACCAGGGAAGCATTGATGACCACGGTGGGTCCACCGGACTGTGCGATGACAGCGTTCCCTGCCGGCAGATTCATCTGGTTCTCCCATCTGGTGTACGCCCTGTCGCCGGAGGATACACCGCACGGCACGGCCGAAGCGACCAACTCGTATCTTTACTTGTTGGCCCCGTAGCTACGGTGATCGATGATGATCCGATCGCTGATGTCGCCATTCGATTTTACGTTTTCGAGGATCAACTGTTCGCCGTCGATGGTGATCAATGCTGACCCGTAAACTGCCTGACTGGTCACCATCACGGGATGCTCTCCCTGTGACTTCACATGTCCACCCCCATGCCCGATCACTGCATAGACAGTGCCTTCATCGCCCGAGCAGTGATAAGTGTCGCCACTCCACTGGATGATCTTGCCGTCTGCCTGGAGAACATCGGTGGCGGGAACCGGATGCGATTTGGATTCGCCGTAGCCATGGAC
>JAYZBV010000084.1:0-9883 GCA_036338595.1 Planctomycetota bacterium
CAGTATATCGACTGATGTTGTGGCGTGGAAATGTCCCATGGTACGGTTCGTTGTTGCTGAAGTGACATCTGGTGCCTATTTTGAGGGGGATCCAGAAAGCAACGGGGCACCCTGAGAGGGGTAGTTGATCCGAGGAGGAACAACAGATGAGCCATAGCAACCGAGCTGCCAGGGCAGTAAACCGCCGACAGATCCTCAAGGGTGCTGCAATAGCGACGGTACTGTCTGCATGCTCACTCCCGACAAGGGTGCTGGATGCCGGGACGATTCCGGCTGACGGGAAGAAGATCCGCCAATCGATCGCACACTGGTGCTTTTCGGAGTACTGGACGGTAGAGCAGACGATCGATCACGCTGTCCAACTCGGGTGTCGTAGTGTCGAACTGATCGAGAGCCAGTACTTCCCACTGCTTCGCAAGAAAGGGCTGACCTGTGCCATCGGCCAGATCGACATGGCCCCCGATCCTCCCTTCGTCAAGGGCTGGAACAACCCGAAACACCACGATCAGTTGCTGAAGGCGACCCGGGATTCCATCGATGCCTGTAGTGAGTTCGGTTTTCCGAATGTCATCGCCTTCACTGGCATGAACGATGGGTTTTCGAAGAAAGAGGGTGCGAAAAACTGTGTCGAGGGCCTCAAGAAGATCGTGGAGTACGCACAGAAGAAACAGGTTGTGCTCTGTATCGAGGTTCTCAATACGAGAGACGCCACGCATCCGATGAAGGGGCATCCCGGTTACCAGGGAGATGACACCGAGTATGTCGTCGACATCATCCAGCGGGTCGATTCAGCGCATCTGAAGTTGCTCTTCGATGTCTATCACATACAGATCATGAACGGGGATGTGATCCGTCGCTTGCGGCAGTACAGGGATATTCTCGGTCATGTCCATGTGGCGGGTAATCCGGGTCGAAACGAGATCGGCACCGACCAGGAAATCTGCTACAAGGCAGTCATGGAGGCGCTGGTCGAGATCGGTTACCAGGGCCATGTCGGCCAGGAGTTCCTGCCCACAGGGGACCCACTCGCGAGCCTCACCGAGGCGGTCAAGATTTGCGACATCTGATCAGAGCTACTCGCTGCTGATTTCACGCCATTGACCGCTTTTCGCCGAATCGAGCACGGCGTCACAAACTTTCTGCGTCTGCAGTGCGCAGCGGAAATCCGGCTGTGCGGCTTCACCAGTTTCGACTCCTTGCAGGAAGTCTGCCAGAGCGTTGATGAAGGTGTGCTCGTATCCAATCGTACAACCGGGTACCCACCAGCGATCCATGTAGGGGTGCTCGAAGTTGGTGGTGTGAATTCTGCGCCAGCCGGTCAGGTGATCCTCTACCTTCTGGCCCTCGCTTCCTCGTGTGTGTTCGAAAAAGTCGAGATACTGCGGATCTTCCAGATCGAAGTGGCAGGATCCATCCTGGCCGTTGAGTTCAAAGGTGTTGAAGTTCTTGCGGCCGCGGGCATAGCGTGTCGATTCGAAGGTGCCCATCGATCCATTCTGGAATCGTGCGAGAAACATGCAGGCATCATCGATACCGACAGGTTGAACATTCCCTGTCTCCTGGTGGACTCTTTCTCGGACAAAGGTTTCCGTGTCAGCAACGACTCTCGTGATGGGACCGTTGAGCCACATCGCAGTATCGATGGAGTGGGCCAGGAGGTCTCCGGTGACACCCGATCCTGCAGCATCCACATCGAGCCTCCACAGGGTCGCTCCCCCCTGAGGAACATCTTCTGCAATGGTCCAGTCTTGCAGGTAGGTTCCCCGGTAGTGAAATGGTTTTCCGATGCGGCCTTCATCCACGAGTTGTTTTGCCAGAGCGATGGCGGGGACTCGCCGATAGTTGAACCAGACCATGTTGGGAACACCTGCAGCCTCGACCGCCTCGGTCATCTCGACCGCCTCGTCGACATTCATCGAGAGAGGCTTCTCGCAAAGTACCCACTTGCCCGCCTCGGCAGCGGCGATGGCGATGTCGCGGTGAAGGTTGTTGGGGACACAGATGTCGATGGCATCGATGTCATCGCGCTCGATGAGGGCACGCCAGTCGGACTCGACCGATGCATAACCCCAGTTCTTTGCGAAGCTCGAAGCGTTTTCTTTGTCTCTGGCGCACAGTGCCTGCAGCACAGGTCTGGTTTTCAGGTCGAAGAAGCGATTGACCTTCTGGTACGCGTTGGAGTGTGCCTTTCCCATGAAGCCGTAGCCGATCATTCCGATGCGGACTTCTTTCATCGAGTCTCCTCCCGGACTCCGTACCGGTCATTCAGCGCATCGATCGACTTCTTGCAACTGGCAGTGGCCTGCCATGCATCGGGCCAGAAGCAGAGGTCGATGGTCCACCAGTCGTGAGGTACGGGTTCCTTGACGAGGGCTGGAACGATGGCGTCGAAGTCGAGGACTCCGAGTCCAAAGGGAGGGTGGCTGGATGTTTCATCGGTTCCATCGGCAGCCTTGTGGCAGGTGTTGTCTGAATCGATGAAGTGAAGATGATTGATCCTGCCAGTGAGCATCTGGATCAGTTCGAGTTGTCCGCCAGCAAGAATCTCTTTCTCCCCGGGGTGCCTCGCTCCGACGACGGCGACCATCTGGCCGTGACAGGTGTCGTACATCACTCCGAAATTTGAACAGGTGATCGCATCGAGGACCTTCACCACATCGGAAGGCTTGTTGAAAGCGAAGCCCGGTTCGAATTCCCAGGTGACCTGCAATCCGTGGCCTTCAGCGACGGTACAGCACTCGGTCCAGGTATCGACAACGCGCTGGAAGGCGGTCTCGGGATCCACGCTCTCGAAGATGGTGGGTGGTTGAACGGTATCGACACGGATCGTCTGGATGCCCATGTCGGTGCAGAACTCGCAGTTCTTCCGGAATTCCGAGATGTAAGCAGAGGGGTCATCCGTATCGATCAGATGTTCACCCCAGAGGTTGGCGGCGAGGCCGCTGAACTCGAGTCCCATGTCACGGACCCTGGCCGCGACCTCCTGGCGTTGCCCCTGATCTGGCAGATCGTCTGGATTCGGATGAGGTGGGAACCCACCCAACTCGACGCCATCGAATCCGAGATCCTTGAGCTTTTTGCAGACGGTGAAAAAATCGACAGGATCCTTCTCATACGGGCCGATGGTGTAGGCCCAGGAACCTATGGATATCTTTTTCATCTCTCAACCTCCTCTGAAAGTGCGAGTGAATGTCCCGATTCGATAACCTTCGTAGCCTTGGAGACGCGCATCGTCAAATGCTATCTTTCGAGGTCAGCAGTTCCAGGCCCAGGATTGCAGTGGCCCCGATGCGGGATATCTTCTTGGAGACTGGCCAAATAGTACAGGAGGCGACATGAAAGCACTTCGGAGACAGGCGCGTGAAGCCCGCGCTGTGGCGATGGAACAGGTCGAAGAGCCCACCCCTGGGCATGGAGAAGTGCTGCTGGATGTACGCCACTGTGGGGTCTGTGGTAGTGATCTTCATGTCTATCTCAATCACAAGGGATACGAGTCGGTGCTGCCGAGTGTCACCCTGGGGCACGAATGGGCCGGAGTGGTGGCCGGCTGGGGAGATGGCGTCGATCGATGGAAGCAGGGAGAGGCGGCGACGATGATCGCCCTCCAGGGCTGCCTTGCTGAAGATTGTCGGTACTGCTCTGCGGGCCAGACACAACTTTGTCGCGAGCGAAGGGTGCAAGGATTGCATCTGGATGGGGGTATGGCGGAGAGGATCGTCGTCGACGATCGATACCTGGTGCCCTTACCCCAAAACATCGACACCGTGGCCGCCTCGCTGACGGAACCGCTTTCGGTAGCCGATCACTGCATCCACGACTGCTCGGAGATCGAATCGGGTGATCGTGTGGTGGTCTGTGGGCCGGGGGTCATCGGAATCCTGTGTGCATTGATGGCGCGACAGCGGGGGGCAGATGTCATCATCTCCGGAATCGAAGCCGACGAGCCGGTTCGACTCGCCATAGCAAAGACAATCGGTTTCGAGACGGTCACGGTGGGGGGAACTCAGCCGAGCCTCACCGAACAACTGGAGGGTCAGACGATAGATGTTCTGGTGGATGCTTCTGGAGCCTCCAGGGTGCTGGAGGAAGCGGCGGGGATCGTACGCTCCGATGGAACCATCTGCGTGGTTGCGCTCTATCCGCAGCAAGTGAGCCTGGATTTCAATATCCTGGTGCGCAATCAAATTGACCTGAGAACCTGTTATGCTTCGGCGATGCCCAACTACGAGAGGGCGATCACGGCTCTTCATGGCGGGGAGATTCCCGTTGCCGACATCGTCAAACTCTATCCGCTCGACGAAGGGCTACGAGCATTCGAGGAGGCCGAACGGCAGGAAGTGCTCAAGCCGGTACTGATCTGCTCATGATCGAGGTGAAGACAGGCGACAGGCTTTGGATGGGATTGCGATGTTCATGAAGGCACTCACGGTACTGACCCTGGTACTGATCATCGGTGGCTGTGGAGGTGGTAGTGGGTCGACACCACAGCTCGGAGCCCCCTGTGACCTGCTCTACGCACTCGCCATCCTCACCGTCGAATCAGGGACTCCGATCACTCCGCAGACACCTACCGTGGGCTGTGGAGTGGTGATCACCTGGAGCGTGGATCCGGTGCTTCCGGCAGGACTCAGCATCTCCCAGGTTGACGGGACCATCTCTGGAACACCGACAGTCTCGGGAACTGACCAGTTCTACGATGTCACGGCAGCAAACGCTGACGGTTCGATCTCCTTCATGATCCGTATCATCGTGAATCCACCTGCACCCTGCGGATTGATGTATCCGATTGACTTCATCATCGCACAACAGGGTGTCGCCTTGCCTCCTCAGACTCCAGTAGTGAGTTGCGGCGCGGTGGCCACCTGGAATTCGGTACCGACCCTTCCAGCAGGACTCAGCATCTCCCAGGTCGACGGGACCATCTCGGGAACACCGACAACCTCAGGCACTGACGATGACTATTTCATCACCGCATCCAATGTCAGTGGATCGACCTCATTCACGATCAGGATTGTGGTGAATCCTCCTGCACCGTGCAATCTGGTCTATCCGCTGTCTTTTGTCATCATTCCATTAGGAGTCTCCCTTGCTCCGCTGGTGCCCACTGTAGGTTGTGGTGCTGTGACCAGCTGGCAGGTGAACCCCTCGTTGCCGGTAGGTCTCCAGATGGATGCCAACAACGGCACCATCTCCGGAATGGCGACTTTCGAGGGATACGATCAGATCCACATCATCTCTGCATCGAATGCGGGTGGTACGGCAACGTTTGTCCTGCAGATTCGCCTCGATCCCGTCTACACCTATGCCGTGAATGCAGCTCCGGGCAGCTATTCCGGTGTCACCGGTGTGGGGCAGGTGAGCCTGGCGATGACGCTGGCCGAAGATTCTGGGAATCCGTCTTTTCCAACCGATGTGGCGGGCTTCAGTCTCGCGATGAGTTATCAGCCAGATCTTCTATCGGTGACCAATCTGGATCAGTCTGCCGTGATACAGGCCCTCGATGGAGGTGCGGGACCTTCCTTCTGGTACCAGCAGATCGAAGCGGATGAGGTGGTGCTCGGTGCCATCTTTTCCTTCATGGATCTGGCGGTGATGCAGTTTGACGTCGTAAAAGAGATCGCAGTTCTGGATCTGGATACGGTTCCTGGCATGTTCATCGGTCAGACGGGGAACATTCCCGTCTCCTTCGATTGGGTCGAAACTAGCCAGTACACCAACAGTGCCAATGATTTGCTGGTCGTTGAAGATTCTGCCCAGGGGGTTCGACCACTGACCATAGATGCCGTGGTGCAGATGGTGAGATCGGACTAGCACCAGTCAGGCTGGGACCGATCAGGTTGGGCCCAATCAGACAGTGCGATTTCGTGGACCATACTCGGCAAGATATTGTTCCATACGATTGCGGATCTCATCGTCGATGACGACTCTCCCATCGATTTCTCTCCGATGCAGGTACTCGATCACATCGCCGACGGTGACGACCGAATAACACGGCATATCCATCTCTTCGGAGAGTTGATCGAGGGCGGCTCGATCGTCGCTTCCTCTCTCACGTCTATCGACCGAGATCACCAGACCTGCAAGTTTGATATCTGCGGCGGCCCGTAATTTTGGAACCGTTTCCCGGATACTGGTGCCTGCTGTGGTGACATCCTCGACGATGAGTACACGGTCTCCATCCCCTGGAATGGAACCGACCAGCGATCCTCCTTCGCCGTGATCCTTGGTCTCTTTTCTGTCGAAGCAGAATCCCCTATCGATGCCATGCTCTCGTGCCAGGCAGGTGGCGATGGCGGTTGCCAGCGGGATCCCCTTGTAGGCGGGGCCGAAGATCAGGTCGAACTCGTCTCCGATTCTGTCGGAGATGGTGTGGGCGTAATAGGAAGCGAACTGGTCGATCTGAGATCCAGTGCGGACCTTGCCCGTGTTGACGAAGTAGGGCGTCTTTCGACCACTCTTGGTCGTGAAGTCGCCAAAGGTGAGAACCTCGCATCGAACCAGGAACTCGATGAACTGTTGCTGGAATGGGTTCAGCGAACTCATCTCGACTCACTCCCTGCTGGAACAAGGCCTACACGATAGATGAGATGGTAAGGCGTATCGTGCGGGAGTGAACCAATTCTCATACGATCTGCATACGGCGCTGATTCCGTGTTGCTGGGGCCCTGCTCAGAACCTCCTGGCTATCTACAGTCGATAATCGTTGCGTTCGGAAGCCTCTGTGGACAGGTATTCGACAAACTCGTACTCATTGCCGTCATCGTCGAAGAAGTAAATCCGCCTGCGATGAGGATGGTCCATGGCACTCATCCCCTCCTTGTAACCGGAAGAGCGCAGCCTTTCGGCCACTGCGTCGAGGTCATCGACGACAAATCCGATGTGGTTCATTCCCGGATGGATGTAGGGCTGATGCGGTCCTGGACCCTGCGCGCCGCGATCCTCGATGGCCAGGTAACTGTGCTCGGTGCCGATATGAACCCAGCGTCTGCACTTATCACCGGTTCCACCGCCCCTCACCTCGAGTTGTGGCATGGCCGTCTGCAGGAAACTGACCGCCTGATCGATATCGAGGACAGTGATGTTGAGATGCTCGAGGTAGGGAGTGCCCATCTGTCTTCCTTTACTCGGAGTCTTTCTTCTGTGGGATTTCCACGCTCACCTCGGCGCTGAACATCCCGATCGGATCTCCTCGTTCTTGCATCGTCCGGGCGATGGTTGAGATGTTTCGCTCCAGGATACATTCGTAAATTGGGCGCCCATCTTTCTCGAACCACACGGATTCATCGAGGTTCAGCATCGAGTCATCGAATCGCATGGTGAGCTTTGTGATGCCTTCCGCTTCCAGGATGATCACCTTCTGCCCAACCATCTCGACCACGACTCTGCTTCGTGATTTCGCCTCCGTCACCTTGAGCCAGTAGAACCGATCGTGGGTGACATCGTCTTGCTGCCAGACGATTTTCTTGGGGCGCAGATTGCGGGTGTGCCCGGCCATCCAGGGGATGGCAGCGGCATCCTCGCGGTCCATCCAGTGACCCTTGTCGGCGTAAATCTCGACCCAGTGCGGGTACCCTCCGGGGTCAGCGCTGGCCAGGTCAGCCAGTTTTTTCTGCCAGATCACCGCCTGCCCGTTGCGGTTGTACGGCTCATCCTGGCCACCCATGTGCAAGGTGAAGGGAGTGTTTCTGAGACTCTCTGGACGCGCGTCATTGGGATGTCCAGCCATCATGGCCACTGCAGCCCATCGGTCAGCCATTCTCGGGCCAATCTGGTAGACCCCGTCGCCTCCGGCGGAGTACCCGAGGATGTAGACACGATTGGGATCGACCTGCTCGAAGACGATCAGGTTCTCGATCAATCGATCGAAGAACTGATCGACATGAGGTTGGTGCCACAGATTCCAGGTGTTGGTGGGGGCTCGAGGAGCGAGGTAGATCCCCTCCTCAGGTCTGTACAATTTCTTCTGGTTCTCCCACTGGCCATCATTGACCTGTGCGGGCGCGCCGCCACCTCCGTGCAACGAGATCCACAGGCTACGTCCGGTCGCAGAAGGCGTGCCCAGACTCTGATACCAGAACGGCATCTTCAGGTCTCCGATGGTCAACTCCCGCGCCTCCATCTCGCTGGCTCTCCGCGAGGCGATGAGAGTGGCATGCGCCTGCCAGATGAGACTGGCTGCGGCATCGGCATCGTCACGGGTGAGGGGGACGGAGGCGATGGGGAGCGAATCGAGATCTGTCTGGGCACCGCAGATGGCGAGTACAGCCGCCAGCGATTCGATGGCTTCCGCCGATGCCGCGGCAGCGGTTCTCGGTTTCAACTCGATGGAGACCAGTTGCTCTGCTTCCTCGACACGGATCGAGACGACTCGACAGTGCGACCCCTCACCGGCGACGACGATCACCTTTTCGCCGGCAACCAGTTGTGCAGAAACATGATCGTTGGCGTCGAAGCGCTCGTCACGGCTCTCTCCCTCGAACAGTATCTCGGCATCAGATCCCAGCACCTGGATCGGTGCCTGGCATCGATTTCCTGACTCGCCATCGATGAGACGGAAGCGAACCAGACTCTTTCCTTCAGAAGCAGCTTCAGAGGCGCTGGTGTATCGGTCGGTGACATCGCTGGCACGGACGGAGGTGTTTTCGGGAGCCCAGACCATCGGAAAGGAGAGGGGAGAAGATCGCCAGGTCACGGCGTAGATGCCGTTTCGAGGATCTTCGCGCGATGCTTTGGAGGTTCTGCCGGTGAACCAGGCACGATCGAGGTCATCTCCTGTCGGTTCGGCCGCACCTGTGAAGTGCCAGCCGTCATCCCAAATCTCTACCCAGGAGTGATTGCCCGACCCATCGGACCAGAGCGGTGTGCCGACGAAGCGCGCCGGAACACCTACCGAGCGACACGCATCGATCAGCAACACGGAGAGGCCTGTGCAAGAAGCGAGTCCCGATTCCATCGATTCGTAGGGACTTTGATCTGCCTTGGGACGCTTCGTCGAGTACTTCACGCCCACGATCTCGAAGATCTTCTGGTTCAATGTGGCGGCCGCCTCGGACGGCGACATCGATTCTGCCACCAGCGGCAGGAATCGTTCACGGAAGTCCGCTCTCCAGCGATCGCGGCGCTCGTTGATGGTGGCATACGGCAGTACTGCGTCGAGGAAGATCTCATCCGGGATGGTTTGCTTCCAGCGGGTGTATCGCCGCGCCTCCAGTGCCAATCGGGCATTTTCCAGCAGGTATCCGCTATCGAGAGATGTGAGGTCTGTCAGCGGCATCTGTTGCACCAGCCAGTGCATCGCCTGCCTCTGTGCTGCGGAGCCGCTCGCGAGAGCGCGTTCGATCTGAGGGCGATTCTCGCCCGCCTGCGACAACCGTTCTTCTGAAATCAACGGATCTGCAACGGCTCCCCGTCGCTGGGCCAGCAACCAGTTCCACAGTTGATCGCCGGCATAGGCCCGCTTCCACGAATCATGGCCGACCCCGGCATAGGATGTGTGTTTGACCCGTTCGCCGCCGGCGGCAACGATCGCAGCCACCATCTCCAGAGATCTCTGCTCAGGAACCACCCTGTCAGCGGAGCCGTGAAAGTTCCAGACGGGAATTCCGACGAGGCTGTCTGCGGTTTCCGGATCACCGCCACCGCACACGGGGGCAATCGCTGAGAAGCGTTCAGGGCTATCAGCAGCCAGGCCCCAGGAACCGAAGCCTCCCATGCTGAGACCGGTCACCACGATGCGATCGGGATCGATGGCATAGGTTCGCTCGATCCGATCGATCAATGCAGTGAGCACCACGAGGTCCCACCACTGACCCTTCGGGCACTGCGGAGAAACGACGATGAAGGGGAAGTCGGGACGATCTGGCAGGAAGCGAGGTGGACCCCA
>JAYZBV010000085.1:0-25433 GCA_036338595.1 Planctomycetota bacterium
CCGCACCCCCTCATGATCGTCAAGTTGTGGTCCGGGCGCTAGGCACTCTCGGAGAGAGAAGCCACCAGACAGCCCTTCGAGACGCTGTAGAGCGGATCTGCAGCCTGACGGATCTCCTTGACCTCGATGGGGAACTGGATCTTTTCGAACTCCTGCTGGAAGACCTCGATGAAGCCTCCGATCATGCTGGTTCCACCAGAACAGACGATGCTCACCGGCTCGGGGAACTTCGGCATCGAGGAGGAGCACTCGAAACGCTCCTTGATGTTCTTGAGAGTGTAGGCAATCAGGTTGCGGTAGTAGATCTCCACCGCTTCTTCCTCACGCCCCTGAGGGTTGGCGAGGTCGATGCCCTTCTCCTTCATGCCACAGGCGCGGCTGGAACTGATTCCGAGCACACCAGCAACATTGCGATCGATCCAGTCTCCACCACGGGTGGTCGAGAAGGAAAGTGCAGGAATGGACTTGTAGGCGACGCAGACGTTGAACATTCCACCGCCGCAAGAGATACCGATGCCGGTGAAGTCGTCCTCTGCGAGCTCGGAAAAGACCACTGCATGGCCCTCGACGAGCGGCTTGGGATCGTATCCGAGTCCCTTGATGAGGCCTCCGAAGACACCTTGGTGGTAGACAACATTGAGATCGGCGTCGATCGGCTCTGCAGGTACAGAGTAATAGCACACCTCGCCAGGCTGCTGTGGCTGACCCAGCAGGGTCTCGAGCAGCATCTTTTCGATGGGCAGCGCATCCGACTCATCAGGGCTGATCATTCCATCTTTCATCGGTCGACGCGTGTTGCGATTGAAGATGTTGGCGAGTTCAAACGCCGGATCTCCGACAACGACCATCCGATTATTGACCACAACATACTGAACTCCGAGACGAGTCAGCATATTTCGCGTGTAGTCATCACAATCGATGTCGATGAACGCGTTTCGCTGGATCTTGAGGTTCACATTTCCTGCATTGTCCTGATTGGAGGATACAAGATTTGCTGTTCCCACATCGAGACCGCGACCGAGCGCGACTCCCGTGTTCACGACACCAGCGGCACTCGCTGCAGCCTGGACCGCAGATTCGGCTGCTATCGATTCACCACCGTCCATCGACGGATAGTTCACCGCATTGAGGGCCTCTGCTTCCTCAACACCGAATGCAGGCTCATTACTCTCGCCAGCACTGGCCTTGGGACCATTGTCCTCAAAATTCTTACGGGCGAAGTCTTCGTAATCTCCCATGCCCCTTACTCCGTTTCCTTCTGGAGGCCTCGTAACTTGGCCAGACTGGCCTCGACGCCTCCCGCTTTCGCGTTCTTTACCTCGACCTTGTCGAGATTGTTTTCGATGCTTTCTCCCGACTCCTTGGAAAAGAGCGCCACGAGCGCCTCTTCCGACGGGACATCCTTTGTCTTCCTTGGTCCTCCCCCTTGCGCCGAATTTCCGACGCATTGAGCGAGGTTATCGATACTCTGCTTGATGCCTTCGATGTCATCTCCGGATGTTGGCTTTGCCCCGGCTCCGGCATCTTCAACTGCAGCCTTGACGACGGATCGGAGTTGATCCGTATCGATGGCGGGTGCCACGGGCGCCGGGCATGAGCGCGCCTCATGCAATTGCTCCTCCAGGTCCACTGCCTGGTCACGAAGCTGCTGGATGCGCTGCTCGTATTGCTGTTGTTGCTCGGCCTGTTGGCTTTTTCGATCCTTCACCAGGCGCGAGAACTCGCTGCGTGCCTCTTCTCTGAGTTGATCCTGATCTACCTCGGGGAGTTCACTGAGTCGCTGGGCGACCACTTTTTCCACCGCTTCATCGATCAAGCTCAGCACCGTGGAACGATCCAGCACCTTTACGGTCCTGAGTCCCCTACGGGCCAACTCATCTACAGATACAGTGTTGGCACGTTTTTGAAGTGCGTCTGGCACATCGAAGGTCTGACTCATCGGTCAACCGTTCTGCTGGTGTGCATCGGTGATTTCCGCTGGAATCTCACTGTCGATGCACTGGCACCGATCTTCTGATCGGCGCGACCACGAAGGCCCTTACTCGGGGCCAATAAGACTAGCATCGGGGTGCAAAGTGCGGCAAACCGGGGATTGACCGTGACGGCAGGAAACCGTCTCAGATGGGCGTGGGATCGATCCTGGGGCAGATCCTAGATCTCGGCGTCGATCAACTTCTGGGCATACAGACGAATCCTGGATTCGATCTCCCTGCGGTCTCTCGTCGAGAGTTTCGAACCATATGCAGAGAGCAGTTCGAGCAGCGTATTCCTGGCTCCATCATAATCCCCGAGTGCCACGTGGCACTGCTGAAGATCCCAGTACTGGGTTGGATTCTGATAGGAGATCGGACTCGATTGAAGGTGCCGCTTCATGTCCCGGATCGACAACCGAAACCACCGCTTCGATCCCGCCTTTGCAGTGGCGCGACGCTCCTTCAAATCGACAGGTACATCGAGGTCTTCCTCTTCCAGCGGCTTGCATTCCTCATCTGCCAGCGCATAGAGATAATGGTATCCGGAGGCGATCCGTTTCCTCAGCCTGAATCGCTCCAGGCGGGGTTGAGTCGAATTCGGTGCCAACGTGACCGCTTCATCGAGCAGCAAGACCGCTTCCTCGTACTTGATGATCCCTTGCAAGATGCTGTTCGGATCTTCCTCATCGAACTCTTCCATCACTTCACGAATGATACGATCAGCCTGAGTTCGGTTGCGTGTGATCGTCTGCGCAGCCTCCACAGCGTCGTCATCATCTCGAACACCATTAGTTGGATTGCATCCGGAAAGTAGCAGTGCGATGGCGAGACCCATCGCAACAAGACCTGTGGCAATTGGTGTAAGGCTCCGGTCAGGCATCATGGATTCCTCTGCATCAAACGAAACGGGCGCGGGGACTAACCGTACAGTCTAGTGCCAAGGCAGCAGATGGGAAGAAAGATGGTGAAGAAGTTCGCTACGTTCCATGGCTATCTCCGTGACGTCATTCCTCAGGTTCTTGAGGAATCAACGAGGAGAGTCCCTCTTCACGCGCCGAGACCATGAATTCTCTCTCCCTTTCAATGAGTACCTTGCCGGGCGGGAATCCCTTCGGTTTTCGGACATGTTTTGCCTCGGTCCAGTGCACAGGGATGCTGCCAGGGCCCCTCCAACCGGAGAGATATGCGGCCACGAATGCCGCGTCCTCGATGCTTTCCGGGGAAGCATTTGTACCCCGTTCGACCCTCAGGATCACATGCGCACCGGGTCGATTCGCAACATGAAAGAAGAGATCGTTGCCACGTGCGGTACGGATGCTCAGTTCGTCATTTTCCCTGGCACTGCTACCGGCGAGAATTTCGAGTCCCCCTCGGCTGCGGTAACGCTTGAAGCGCCTCTTTTCGGCGACCTTCCCCGATCCCGCAGCGGTGCTTTTCGGGCGCTGACGACGACGACCATGACTTCGATTCAGTTGAATCGCCTGTTCGCAAATCTTCTGGACTGCTTCTTCATCAATTCCATCGGCTCCGATGAGGGCATCGATCGATTCCATGGCGGCTTCGATGAGAGATCTCGATGTGATCGTCTCCTCTTTTCTCTTGCCGAGGATTTCGAGCGAACGCTTTCCTTTGCGTGACTTTCGAAAGCAACGCTCGATGTTCTGCATCGGAGTACGATGCGGTTCGAGAGCGATTTCGACGAGCGGTGTCCCCTCCTGGTACCAGTCTTGCACCTCGACTGACTCCATGCCCCTGGACAGCAGTTGTAGATGCCCCTTCAGCAATTCTCCGGTTCGCTGCCACTCTTGCCATCTTGCGCCAGCTTGAAGCCCCTCCTCGAGCTTGCCGATTCTCCGGGTCAGGATCCGGAGTGTCTTTCGCAACTGTTGTCGCTGTTCCAGCAAGCGCTGCTCGAGGATGTGAGTTCGTTCACGATTCAGCATCCTGTCAAAGAGCCACTCGTGCAGCGGAGCCTCTCCTCCCCGATGCTCCACAGGGATCACCTGGATCGGATCAAAGGGAACGGTAGCACTGTCATGATGATCCGCTTGCGCTGCGGGTGGGAACTTGTAGGTCTCCCCACTTTTCAGACCGCCCCTACCGCAGACCAGTAGCGCTCGCCGCGAGGATCCATCGAGGATGACCAGCCGTCCCTGGCGGCCAAACAGTTCAGCGATCAGTTCCCGTGACGAACCGGACGCTCCAGAGTGGCTGAGGATCAACCGCATCACCCTGTCTCCCCCTGGTTGATCGACCGCCTCTACACGGGTTCCTGAAATCAACTCCCGCATCTGGGTTGCCAGTTCCCCGGGAACCGTCGATGCCTCCGGGGGATCACTCCACAGCAGCAAGCGGGATGTACCCGGATGTAGAGAGAGGAGGAGATGACGACGACTCGCCCCTGACCCGATCACGATCCGGAGGTTGCCATGGCAAGCGTCGAAGACTTTGCCGATATGCTGACCCACCACGAGATCACGCAATTCATCGATGAGTCGCGCGATCTCTTCCGTTCTCAGGCCCCGGCGTGAAGCGGAGTTCATCGAGCAATACCCACCCGGCACTGTGAGTTTCGTCCCTCACGGTACCGGTATCCCATCACTCTGCTGCGTTCCAGCTGTCGTCGATGAGCTCGTAGGAATGTAAGTCTCCCGAGTCGAAAAAGAGTTCCAGTTCCCGCTGCGCTGCCTCGGTGCTGTCGGAGCCATGAACCAGGTTGAACCCGTTGGAGATTCCGAAGTCACCTCGGATCGTTCCCGCATCGGCATCGCAACCGAAGGTTGCTCCCATCAACTTTCGACACACGCTGATCGCCTTGTTTCCTTCGAGTGCCAGGGCTACGACAGGGCCTGAAGTCATGAACTGGACCAGGCCGTCATAAAACGGCTTCCCCTGGTGTGCCTCGTAGTGGGTGGCGGCGAGTTGATCACTGATCTTCATCAGCCTCATGCCGATCACCTTGAGACCCTTACGCTCGAATCTTTCCACTATCGGCCCCACCAGGCGCCTCTGGACTGCATCTGGCTTCAGCAGGATGAGCGTGCGCTCCATCGGAACTATCCTCTCTCGGGGGCGATTTCCCCCCGGATGGTATGCTTCTTCGCGGCAGGAATCGTACCCGGAGTACGACCCTGGGGAGTATTCGGAACTTCATTCCGGAAGTCACTTCCTGCACGAGGACTCCCCTCGTGCTCCGTTGATGTTGATTCTCACCCTTCGGTGGCCGAATTCCAGTGGATCGGCGAGGGGCAGAGGGAGGTCGCTCGATGGAGTCCGCCCGGGAAAGCCTGAATCCTGTGATCCTGAACGAGATCCTATCCTCGTCGGGAGCCGATTCCCTCGATGCCATCGCTCGGATCCTCGCAGAATCACCTGCTGACGACACCCTACTCGGACTCATCGATCTGGCAGTGCAATCGACCGGTGCCGAGCGTGGCTTTCTACTACGACGAGATGGCGACGACCGATGGGCTTGCCTGGGGGCACGCAATCTCGATGGGGATGAGATTCGAAACCCTCTCGACAAGATTCTCGTGCCGCTGATCGAACGTGCTCTGGAACAGAAAACTCCCTGGAACTGTTCCGATATTGCTGGCCTCCCCGATCGGGGTCGCTGGGATCGCGAACGACTTCCTCGGACCAGTGCTGCGCACATCATCCCACTGGGAAATGATCAACTGCTCTATCTCGATCATCGGTTTGGACCACTTTGCGAGGGATCCAGCGACGACCCCATGCTGGCACTGGCTCTGGTTGGAATTCAATTCGCTCTCAGCCACCAATCGGGATCAGATGCCAGACCAACCGCTACTTCGGATAGCTCTTCTGGCCGCATCCAGCCGGCGATCTCCAATGACAAGCCCCTCAAGCCGGTCACGATGATAGGACAACACCCTGACATCCTCGCCATGCAACAGTTGATCGACCGCATTGCTCCGAGTGGTGCTCCTATCTTGATCACGGGAGAAAGCGGTACCGGAAAGGAACTTGCTGCACGGGCGATTCACCAGCAAAGCGAACGCGCCAGCGGTCCCTTCATCAGTGAGAATTGCGGAGCACTGGCGGAGAACCTGCTTGAGACGGAACTGTTTGGTTGCATGAAAGGCGCGTTTACCGGAGCGACCAATGACCGCCCAGGTCTCTTCGAACTCGCTCACGGCGGAACCATCTTTCTTGACGAGATCGGCGACACCTCTGCGGGACTCCAGAAGAAACTATTGCGAGTGATCCAGGAAGGTGTGGTTCGTCGGGTAGGAGGGCAGGAGTCGATCGATGTCGATGTACGAGTTCTCTCGGCGACAAACCGTGAACTCTCCTCGGAAGTTCGAAACGGAAGATTTCGTGAAGATCTGTACTACCGCCTCAATGTCATCAATGTGCACCTGCCACCGCTTCGCGACCGAGGAGAAGATATCACTCTCATCGCGAGGCACTTCCTGGATGGCCTCAACGAGGAAACGGGAACCAGAAAGCAGATGACCGCTGATCTGATCGCAGCGCTGCTGGATCACGGTTGGCCCGGTAACATCCGGGAATTGCAGAATGAGATGCGTCGTGTCCACGCCCTCGGAGGAGACCAGCTCGATACAGAGTTCCTGTCCCAGCGAGTCGGCGGGCCTGCTGAAGACTCGACTCGCCCCGAAGGTGGTCCATCGGGCCTCGACCGCATCCAGGATGCCGGATCCCTCAAGGAGGCGATCGAAAAACTGGAAGCCGAGTGGATCGCTGAGGCTCTCGATCGATTCGACGGACATCGTGGTCAGGTGTGTCAGTGGCTTGGTATCCCGAAGACCACCCTGTACGCAAAGATGCGCCGCTACGGTCTTTCAGACCGGTAAGTCTGCTACCGTCCAGCACTGCTGCTGCCCCCGCAATTTCGTTCCATTCCTGGACAGTCCTTCCCGATCCGGGACGCCAGTCACACAGCAGACGCACCCAGGCACTCGCAGATGCCATCACTGGACCTCTTCTGTCGGGCCCGATCCTTGCCATGTGTTCCCTGCTACCGAGGTGATCACCCCGGTCAATCAGTCAGCGGAGCAGGAGGCGCACCGTGAAGCCGTTTCAGGAACGACTAAAAGCACTACTCAAGAAACTCGCAGGCCGCAAGGAAGTCGATCTCGCGAAAATTATCAGCGTTCTTCCAGAGGTCAAGAGCAGCAAGAAGAAGTTGATCAAGGTCCGTGACCTGCTGGATCAGCTCGGCTGTCAGATTACAGCCAAGGGACTTGCCAATGAGGCAGATAACAGTCTCGACTCGGTCGAGTTCAATGCCAAGGAAGCGAAGGCAGCGGAAAAAGAGATCGAAGCGGATCTGAAGGCCACCGCAAGGGCTGAAGAATCCGCCGTCAAGGCGCTCGACGATCCGATTCGAATGTACTTCTCGCAGATGGCAGCGATTCCATTGCTGACCCGCGACGAGGAGATTCACTACGCCAAGGAGATCGAAAAAAGCCAGGCTTCCCTCACCCGTCTCGTCTACCACACAGCTCTTGGCCAGGACGAAGCACTTCAACTTCTGGAACAGATCGGTAACCAGACACGGCTCGTCGAGAAGAGCCTCGATCTGACCCTGTCTCGCAAGGGAGATCGCCAGGCGTTCTATGATCGCCTCGCAAAGGAACTGCCGCGGATGAGAAACCTGTTTTCTTCCAATGTGCGAGAGTCAAACGAACTCGAGGACCTCGCCCTCAACGATGTCGAGGAGCGCCCGGCGCTTGAAAAGCGCCTTCACGGCAGAGTTCTTCGTCTCTCCAGGATGCTTGAATCCTATCAGGTGAAGATGAAGTACATGAGCCGCTGGCAAGCGGATGTTGCAGAGGTCGGTAAGAAACTCGAAAAGGAAATCGTCGGTCTGAGGATCCGCAACAAACGAGCAATCAGCCCCGAGTTCGACGAGATCAATGAAGCGACTCTCGAGCCGTACCCATCCTTCATCGAACGTGCCCGTGAAATCACGGTCCAGTTCATCCGCTACGAAAAAGCAAAGGGTGGACTCTCCTCGGGTAACCTCCGTCTCGTGGTCAGCGTTGCGAAGAAGTACCGAGGTCGCGGCCTGTCATTTCTCGACCTGATCCAGGAGGGAAATACGGGGCTGATGCGTGCCTGCGAAAAGTACGAGTACCGCAAGGGATACAAGTTCTCCACCTACGCAACATGGTGGATTCGCCAGGCGATCAGCCGAGCCATCGCTGAGAAGTCTCGCATGGTCAGACTGCCCGTCTACATGTCCGAAACGATGAGCAAACTCGGCGGAGTCAGCCGTGAGCACCTTCAAAAGAAGGGTCGCCGCCCCGACCTTCACGAAATCGCTCTGGAGCTCGACATCCCGGCTGCGGAACTGGAAGCGATGCTTCGACTCAGCCGTACACCGGTCTCACTGTCGACTCCCATCGGCACGGAAGAAGATTCCACCTTTGGCGATTTCATCGAGGATCACCGTTTCTCTTCTCCAGCAGAAGCCCTGTCGATCGAGGCACTCAAGGGCAGGATGGGGAACATCCTCGAAACGCTGAGCCTCAGAGAGCGAGAGGTGATCAAGATGCGATTCGGGATCGGAAGGGATGACACCTACACTCTCGAAGAACTGGGTAAGAAGTTCAAGGTGACACGAGAGCGGATCCGCCAGATCGAGATCCGAGCGCTAAAAAAATTGCGCCACCCGGTTCGCTCGCGAAATCTTGAGGGATTCCTCGACGAATAATTCAACGAATACAAGAGACGAGAACAGAGGGACGGGACCTGACGCGCGCCCCCCCGCCAGATTGGCGGGAGTCAGGTCTCTCCTCTCTTCTCAATTCTGGATCTCTCCCATCAGCCAGCGAGCCCGGACGAACTCTTCGCCGCCGACACTCGCTCCCCCCTCGAAGATGGTCCCGGCATCGCTCTGACTGACCCGCGTCGCCCTCAGGTCCAACAAGCCTGGAACTGCCATCTC
The DNA here is from genome assembly GCA_036338595.1 of Planctomycetota bacterium. Classification (GTDB taxonomy): domain Bacteria; phylum Planctomycetota; class UBA8108; order UBA1146; family UBA1146; genus QNYK01. The sequence goes on from JAYZBV010000085.1 coordinate 8,911, forward strand.
CCGCTCCACCACCAGAGACTCGACCTCGACCAGCACGGGGTGTCCCGCACTGGGCCGATTACGCCAGGCTGCATCCACTTGATCGACCGGATCCTCTGCAGCGAGCAAGATGACCAGGGACAGCTGTTCCAGAGCGACCAGGGCCGTCGTCGACGGAAATACAAATGCACATTTTCTTCCTGGAGTCGCTACATCCCCCGTCGTGACCGCCTTCTGTGCCACCGCCTGCAATCCAGGTTGAACCGATACCACCCGGTCGAGCAATATCCTTTTCCTCGAGAGAGGGAGCAGCCGGTCAAGGTCCTCTGCATCGAGTTCAAGAACTCCGTTTGAGAGTTCCCGGTGCATCCTCCAGCGCTCCTGGTCAGCGGCCATCGATGTCACTGCCCTTCCTGCTCGTTCTCAACCGCCAGCACCGGGAAACTGCTGACAAACACTTCGACGCTCATCGTGGATGGGAATATCCGCCTCTGTTACCTTGGCCACCGTAACCTCGCCTCGTGCGGGTGCAATTTGATGTCCCTTTCGTTGCGAAATCAGGCTCCTGAGCCGATCTACATGCTGAAATGAGTAGTCTTCCTCCATGTCCGGTTCCAATCAGACAAACGAAAATCTATCCGCCAGCCAGCTGGCCTTCGCAGTCGGATCCCTCCAGTTGAACCTCGAGGTGCCTGATGGCGTGTGGAATCCGACTCCCAATGGCATCTTGCTCGCCGAGGTGCTCGAGTCGATGAACTTCTCTGGAGAGAGCATCCTGGAACTGGGAACCGGATGCGGCCTGCATGCCATCATTCTCGGACTTCGGGGAGCCCGAGAGTTGCTGCTGACAGAGATCGATGACGCCATCCTCACCCACGCCAGGAGAAATCTCGACTCCCATGGCGTCGAGACCAGGACAAGACTTGTGACGGCGGACTGGATCCAGGTCGAAGCAGGCGGCTTCGACTCGCTGGTGGCTAACCCTCCATACTGCGTCTCCGGAAAACACTACAGACGCTACTACATCGATACACTCATCCTCGAGGCCCACAAGTTGGTCCGCCCTGGTGGCAGGATCATCTTCATTCACTCGACGATGGCAGATGTGCCAAAAACCATCTCACAGATGGAGGACTGCGGCATTTCGGTCAGGATTCTGGCCGAGCGCGACTATCCGTTCAGGGACTACTACTTCGATGATCCGTCGTTCATCCTCGAAATGGCCAAGGTCCCCGGTTCGTACACGGTTCGCGACGGTGTCCACCACGAACGGTTGGTGGTCTTCGAAGGTACACTACCGGAGAACTAGGGAACTGCGATGGTCCCTGCCCTGACCACCTCCGCTGCAGCCTCCATCTCGTGCGAGAGAACTCGGTCGCCACTTCGTACCGGAATCACCTCTCTGAGCATCCGGATGCGCGCTTCGAGACGCTTCCCGCTGCGCAGAGGCCTCCTGAATTCGATGGCATCCAGTCCGATCAACAGTTCGATGGCGACCACCTGGGCAGCGTGATCCGCGCAATCGCCGGCCTTCTCTGATGCGTGAGTAGACATACTGACATGGTCCTCCGATCCCGCCGACGTCACGATGGAATCTACCGATGCAGGATGCGATAGCACCTTCATTCGAGAGACCAGCGCTGCAGCACTCACCTGGGCCATCATCCAGCCTGATTCGAGCCCTTCCTTGCGCGCCAGGAAAGCAGGCAATCCCTGATTGGTGTCAGGGTTTATCAGCTTCTCGGTACGCCGCTCCGAGATGGAAGCCAGATCGGTCAGCACGATGCAGAGCAAATCTGCAGCGTAGGCCACAGGTGCGCCGTGGAAATTTCCCCCGGAGAGCACTTCATCCTCTTCGGAGAAGACCAGGGGATTATCCGTGGAAGAGTTCGCCTCTCTCACGATCACCTGAAGAATCCAGTCCATCGCATCTCTGACTGCCCCATGAACCTGAGGAGTGCATCGAAGGGAGTATGGATCCTGGACACGATCGCATCCCTCATGGGAGATCACGATCTTGCTTCCCTTGATCAGCGAGCGAATACTCGCTGCTACTCTTGCCTGCCCTGGATGTGGGCGTGTCTGGTGGATTCTCTCATCAAAGGGCTGCATCGATCCGAGCAAGCTCTCGAGACTGATCGCTGCACACAGGTCAGCCGCATCGGCTGTCGCCACGGCGTGGAGGAATGCACCTGTGAGCATCGCCAGCGATACCTGAACCCCGTTGATGAGGGATAAGCCCTCCTTCGCTTCGAGCCGGATCGGCTTCAATCCCTTGCGACGCAGGGCCACCTTCGCGCTGATCCACTTTCCGTCGACGAGCGCCTCGCCCTCGCCGACCAGTACCAGGGCCAGGTGCGACAGCGGCGCCAGATCACCGCTGGCTCCCACCGATCCGACCCTCGGGATCCTCGGCAACACATCCTCATCGAGCATGGCGACGAGCAACTCGATCACCTCGATGCGGATTCCGCTATTGCCCCGTGCCAGGGCGTTGGCTCGCAGCGCCAGTGCGAGGCGGACCTGCTCCGGAGCCAGCGGATCCCCGAGACCCGTGGCATGCGAGCGGATCAGATTCAGTTGTAACTTCTTGACCTCTGCCGGGGTGATCTGGACAGAGCAGAGGCGTCCAAATCCAGTGTTGATGCCGTAGCACGGCTGATCTCCATGCGCAGCGGCAGCCACCGATCTCGCAGCGGCGTCAATTTTCCTGCGGGCAGCCGTGGGAATGCGAAGCTTCGCCTGACCGGAAGAAATCGCTTCCAGGTCTTCGAGGGTGAAAGAATGGCCGTCGAGACGGACCACTCTCACGCCGCTGTTTCGCTTCTTGGCAGCAGGGCTGTGCTGTTTCTTGCCGCTCCGTCTGGCCAATCCGACCACCTTTCACCAGAGATGTCTTCCGCAGGAAACTACGACGACCCACACTTCACCGCAAGCAGCACTCGGGGTCGGTGGAATCCATGACGATCCCAGATAGGATGCCCCAGACCCCTGATCGGAGCCTACATGCCCATCGAGCGTGAAGAGTTGCCCGTCGACATCCTGTTCGTCGGAGCCGGCCCTGCATGCCTGACCTCTGCTTTGCACCTCAAGAAGCAGCTTGCGGCGATGAATCACGATGACATCGAGATCGCTGTCATCGAAAAGGCTCAGACCGTCGGCTCTCACATCCTTTCCGGAGCCGTCGTGGATCCGCGGCCCATCTCAGAACTTCTCGGAGAAGACTGGCGAGACAGTGGACTTCCGGTCGAGGCCTGGGTGGAAAAAGAAGAAGTGCGTCACCTGTCGGAGAAAAATGCCTTCCGGATCCCTGTTCCACCGATGCTGAAGAACCACGGATTTCCAGTCATCAGCCTCTCCGAGATGGTCTGCTGGCTGAAAGACCGTTGCGAGGAAGCGGAGGTGATGGTCTTCGAGGGATTTCCCGGAGATTCATTCCTCAGGGATGAGGCGGGAGATGTAGCGGGTGTCAGAACGATGGACAAGGGACTCGATGCCAGCGGTCAACCCGGTCCAGGCTTCGAACCCGGTGCAGATATTCATGCTCGATGCACCGTTCTCGGTGAAGGAGTTCGCGGATCGCTGACCAAGCAATTGATCGAGCAAGAGGATCTTCAGGGACGCAACCCTCAGATCTACGGGACCGGCGGCAAGGAGTTGTGGGAACTCCCTGCCGGTCGCTTTCCAGCCGGCAAGGTCCTTCATACTTCCGGTTGGCCTCTCTCATCGACACAGTACGGCGGTTCATGGATCTACGGTTTATCCGGTAATCGAGTCTCGGTCGGATTCGTCACCGCTCTCGATGCCGGTCAGCCGTGGAACGATCCCTGGGAGAACTTCCAGCGCTGGAAACAGCACCCCTTCATCGCCGAGATTCTCGACGGCGGAGAGATCCTCAAGGCGGGCGCGAAGTGCCTCCCAGAGGGTGGATACTGGTCGCGACCCCGATCCTGGGGGAACGGGTTTCTGATCATCGGAGACGCTGGATCGAATCTCAATGTGAGTCGGCTCAAGGGAGTTCACACCTCGATGAAGACGGGATTGCTCGCAGCTGAAACGCTGCTCGAAGCGATTCGTAAGGATGACTTCAGTAGCGAGACGCTTCGATCCTACGAGGATCGATTTGACAACTCGTGGCTAAAAAAGGAACTGTGGAGGGTCCGTAATTATCGCGCCGAGTTTCAGGGCCGAGGATTCTGGAGCGGTGCGATACGGGCAGGGATCAAGTATGTCCTCGGTGGCATCGGCAAGCAGTATGCACCATTGAAATCGGATCATGAAGAGATGTTGACGCTTCCGAACTCCACCGCTGAGCCGCCCGCTCCCGAATACGATGGAACGAAATTGATCGACAAGGTGACACAGGTGTTCCACTCGGGCTCGGTTCATGCCGAACAGCAGCCGAGTCACCTGAAGGTTGCCGACACCGATCTCTGCTCAACTCGCTGCAAGGAGGAGTACGGAAATCCTTGCCAGCACTTCTGTCCCGCCAATGTTTACGAGATGGTCGATGACGGCGCTGGCAGTGAACGCCTCCAGATCAATCATTCCAACTGCGTTCACTGCAAGACCTGTGACATCCTGGATCCATACCAGGTCATCACCTGGACCGTCCCATCCGATGCTGGCGGTCCCAAATATCTGGGTCTTTGAGGAAGACAGGCGATATTCAGGCCCCATCGGCAGCATCTGCACAACTTGACCGGGACCCCAGCACTTCTATCATCCAACTGGCCTGGCCCTGCTACTGGATGGGTTTCGGCCTGGAAGGACCTCATGAATCAGTTCGCTGACGAATTCTCGGATAGTGGAGACGATCGCGCCAGGGACCTGATCCACGACTGGAACATCGAAGACGGAGACATCACCAGGTCGGAACCGATCGAATTCGACGACGAGTCACTTCGTGACGGCCTGCAATCACCCTCCGTAGTGGATCCTCCCATCGAGAAAAAGTTTGAGATCCTGCGCCTGATGGATCGCCTCGGGATTCATACTGCAAATGTTGGGCTCCCCGGTGCAGGGCCGCGGGCTGTCGAAGATGTGACACGCCTTTGCCAGTTGATCGTCGACGAAAACTTATCCATCACGCCAAACTGTGCCGCTCGCACGCACGAGAACGACATCATTGCCGTGGCCCAGATCAGCCAGAAGGTCGGGATCCCCATCGAATGCTGTACCTTCATCGGATCGAGCCCGATCCGACAGTACACCGAAGACTGGACCCTCGACCGGATGCTCGACCACACCCGCTACGCCTCGGACCTCTGTCAGCGCGAGGGTCTGCCACAGATGTATGTCACCGAGGACACCACGCGGGCCGCCCCGGAGACACTCAGGGCCCTCTACAGCACTGCCATCGAGCACGGCGCTGCTCGTGCCTGTGTCTGCGATACGGTCGGGCATGCGACACCGAGAGGTGTCCATTCCCTGATTGGATTCATCCAGAAAGTTGTGAGCGAAACTGGTGTCGATGGAATCAAGATCGACTGGCACGGCCACCGTGACAGGGATCTCGATATCGCCAACTCGATTGCTGCAGTCGAGGCCGGGGCTCACAGGATTCACGGCGCTGCCATAGGTCTTGGAGAACGCTGTGGTAACACCTCGATGGACCTGCTGCTCGCTAACCTGAAATTGATGGGCTACATCGACAATGACCTGACCTTACTTCCCGAATATGTGAAGGCTGTCAGTGAGGGGTGTCATGTTCCGATCCCCAGGAACTATCCGATCTTCGGAACCGATGCATTCGAGACTGCCACCGGAGTCCACGCTGCTGCCGTGATCAAGGCGTTCCGCAAGAAGGACACATGGCTGGCGAACCGCGTCTATTCTGGAGTTCCAGCGGATGTGTTCGGCTTGTCCCAGAAGATCAGTATCGGTCCGATGAGTGGCCGCTCAAATGTTGTCTACTGGCTCGAACAGCATTCCATCGAACCGACCGAAGAGATCGTGACCAAGATCTTTGATCAGGCAAAAAAAGCGGACCGACTTCTCTCAGATGACGAGATCCTGCTGCTGGCTCGATGACTTCCAACCTGGCCGCTCGATGATCATGGCCGGAAGGGGAACCGAACCTCTCCTGACAGCTTCAAGGGAGATCCGTCATCGGAAACTCCCTGCCAGCACAATACTGTTCCCTCATCGATGTGGGTCTTTCGAACTGCAGCCAGTAGTGAGATCCCATCCTCTGACCTGGCCACCGAGGTGATCTTTCCTGCACTCTTGCCCTCTCCATCGGAGGAATGAAGTGCATCTCCAGGAGCCACCGATGAAGTGGAAATTCCTTCAGGGAATTGAAATTTGATCCGTCGCAACTGCCGATTGACGTGGCCATATGTGCGAATGCGCGCCAGCACTTCCTGCCCGGCGTAACAACCCTTGTCGTAGGAGATCGCATCATCCAATCCGACCTCGGGAGGCAACGACCGCTCGGTGACATCGTGACCACTACGCGGAAAACCGCTCTCGATACGAGCTCGCTCGGTGGCCTCAGGCGAACTGACCTCGACACTTTCCTGATCGAGACGCCGCTCGACCTCATCGATGAGCTCCGACGGCAGGATCAGATCGATTCCCGCTTCCCGGGACCGGGTTCGAGCCACCACCAGGCCGCCGCGCCAGCTGGCCGCCTGGAGGAACTGAACCGGTCGCAAACTGGTGATCTGCTCGACCAGCATCGGAGCTGTCGGTCCCTGGATCGAGATCACACGACGCTCGCCACTTCGGATCTCGACATCTTCAAGGATCACCAATCGATCGAGACGAGTTCTCAACCCTGAACACATCGATTCCTCGACAACGAGCAGGAATTGATCGGATTGGCGATAGATATCAAAAAATGCGAGGATCTTGCCCTTTGAATCGAGAAGGGTACCGCGCAAGCCGACCCCTTCGAGCACTCGACGCATATCACAAGAGATCATACGCTGAAGAAATTGCTCAGCATCCGAGCCGGATACTTCGACCACTTCCAGTCTGAAGTCCGACCCGAGGCGAGCGCAGGATTCGATGATACCCGGATCACTCATGACGCGTTCCGATCAGAGGGAGCGAATCTGCTCGATCACCCTGTCTCCCCACTCGTCGGTGGAGACACCGCTCGACGCACTCACCGAGGTCACATCATCGCTCCTCATGACACCTTCGATGGCACCCTCGATGCGACATGCTGCGTTCACTTCGCCGAGGTGGTCCAGCATCATCTGGACCGCAGTGATGGCGGCGATGGGACAAGACACATTTTTTCCCTTGTACTTGGGTGCCGAACCATGGATCGATTCGAACATCGAGACCTGTCCCGGGTGTATATTCCCGCTGGCAGCGACACCCATACCACCCTGCAACACGGCACCAAGATCCGTGATGATGTCTCCGAACAGATTCGTCGTGACGACGGTATCGAAGGACTCCGGGTTCTTGATCATCCACATGCAGGCGGCATCGACATAGGCGTGCTCCTGCTGGATGTCGGGGTATTCTTCACCAACCAGAGCAAAGGTACGCGTCCAGATATCATGTGCTCGGATGGCATTGGCCTTATCGACGAGCATCAACTTCTTCTGTCGATTTCGCTTTCTGGAGAGTTCGAAGGCGTACCGGATGACCCTCTCGACACCCTTTCGGGTATAGACCATCTGCTGCATCGCCACTTCGTCCAGGGTGCCCTCCTTGAAGATTCCACCGATCCCTGCATAGGCATCCTCGGTGTTTTCTCGAACCACGACGAAGTCGATGTCGTCGGGTCCCTTGTCCTTGAGAGGGCAGAACTTCTCGGAGTGGAGTCGGATGGGACGAAGATTGACATACAGATCGAGATTGAATCGAATCCCCGCGATGATGGCTCTCTCGACCTTGCCCACCTCGACTCTCGGATCACCGATGGCGCCGAGGTAGACGGCATCCATCGAACGAACCTGGTCGAGCACCTCCTCGGGAAGCAACTCCCCCGTCTCCAGGTAGTGCTCACTACCGTGAGGAAAATCGATGCGATCGATCTGAAATCCACCCAGCTCCGCAACGACATCGAGGACACGGAACGCCTCTTTCGTCACTTCGGGTCCGATTCCGTCTCCTGCAAATACGGCTATCTTGTAACTCTTCGACACGGTCCAACTCCCCTGGATATCCAGTGTGATTCTTCAGGATTCCGATTCGACCAGTACGGCGATTCCTTGACCGCCACCGATACAAGCGCTCGCCACACCCAATCCTCCACCACGACGACGCAACTCGTGGAGAATGGTGAGGATCAATCTCGTCCCCGTCATTGCCAGGGGATGACCCAGCGCAATCGCTCCACCATTGACATTTACCTTGTCGCGATCCAGATCGAGTTCCTTTTCAACTGCAATGTACTGCGCTGCAAAGGCCTCGTTGATCTCGAAAAGATCGATATCAGAGATGGAGAGACCATTTGCGTCCAGGACTCCCCGGATCGCCGGCGCTGGCCCGATACCCATGATCGATGGATCCACTCCCACCGTATGCCAGCCCTTGACCGTTCCGAGCACCGGTCGTCCTTTGGCAACTTCTGAATTCTCTCCTGCAAGCACGACCGCAGCAGCCCCATCGACGATTCCGCTGGCATTCCCGGCGGTGACGGTTCCATCCTTGCCGAAGGCGGGACGCAATCCGGCCAGTTTCTCCTGGGTGGTACCCGGTTTGATGTGATCATCTCGATCGACCTGGATCACTTCCTTGCGGCGCTTCACCTCTACCGAGAACATCTCATCGGAGAAGAGCCCCTTTTCCTGTGCAGCCTGCGCACGTGCGATCGACACGATGGCGAACTCATCTTGTTCTTCGCGAGAAATACCGTACTGCTCGGCCAGTTTCTCAGCGGTCTGGGCCATGAATAGCCCACAGTACGGATCCATCAGGGAGGCCATCAACAGGTCTTCGAGATCACCCTGGCCGAGACGAAAGCCTTCCCTGGCACCACGGATGACGTGGGGGCACTGAGACATGTTCTCCATGCCTCCCGAGACCACCACCTGGGCTTCATCGAGAAGGATCTGTTGTGCTCCACTGATGACAGCCTGCAGACCCGAACCACACAACCGATTGACGGTCAGAGCAGGTGTCTCGACGGGAAGATCTGCACGCAATGCGACATGCCGGGCACCGTAGAGCGCATCGGCACTGGTCTGCATGACATTTCCCATGACGACATGATCAACGGAAGTGGGATCCACCTCGCACCGACGCAACGCCTCGCGCGTCGCCAGCGCACCGAGTTCGATGGCGCTGATATCCTTGAAAAGGCCGAAGCCGGGACTTCCTACGTACTCGGCCATCGCCGTTCTGGCGCCGCCAAGTATCTGGATCTTCTGGTTCATACCGATTCCCTGTCATACGTGTGGCACCCGGGCCGAACTGGACCTGGTGCAGGCTACTTTCCCCGGAACTCGGGGGTTCTTTTCTCGAGAAAGGCGTTCATCCCTTCTCTCATGTCATCGCTAGCACTGATCCTGGAGAACAGATCTGACTCGATGCGCTGTCCCTCTGCGAGGGAAACGTCGCCACCATCGAGAATTGCCTCGATGGCATATTTCAGTGCGATGGGGCCTCGCTTGCACAGCGTGTCCGCCACCTTCATCACCGTCTTTTCCAGATCTTCTGCCTCACAGACACCGTTGACCAGCCCCACCGCGGCGGCCTCGGTGGCGCCGAGGAAATCGCCGGTCAAGATCATCTGGAACGCCCGACCCCGACCGATGATGCGCTGCAGCCGCTGGGTTCCGCCATAGCCCGGGATGATTCCGAGCGTGACCTCGGGCAATCCCAGTTTGGCCCGACTCGATGCGTAACGGAGGTGGCAAGCAAGAGCCAGTTCGCAACCACCACCGAGCGCAAAACCATTGATCTGTGCGATCACTACCCTGCCGCAACGCTCGATGGCATCAAAGGCTCGTTGCCCCGCCTCTGCCCGCTGGCGCGCTTCCTCGGGGCCCTGTTCGGCAAGCTGCTGGATGTCGGCTCCCGCCACGAACGCCTTCTCTCCGGCACCAGTGACGACCACGACACGAACAGAGTCATCGGATGAGATGGCAGTGAAGGTGCGCTCGATCTCCTGCACCGTCGTATCATCGAGAGCATTGAGGAACTTCGGTCGGTTGACCGTGACCCTCATGATCCCGTCGGCAGGATTGTCGATGAGTAGGTTTTTCAGGGCGAGATCTTCCATGTCGGGCCTCGTTACTGCTCCCCGACCGGGATTATTTTTTCAGGAACATAATCGTGATCTCTTTTACTCTGCACCACCGCTCGGCGGATGGTGGTTCCCTCCTGGAGGCGATCGAGAAATGCTGTTCCATCGATCACCCGACCGAATACGGTGTACAGGTTGTCGAGGTATGCAAGATTATCCATCGCAATCAAGAACTGAGATCCTGCAGTATCTGCCTCGGTGTGTTTACGCGCCATGACGAGGGTTCCTCGGATGGCTTTCCTGTTCTTGCTCGACTCATCTTTGATGCGGTAACCGGGACCCCCGACACTGGTTCCGTCAGGACTGCCGCCCTGGATGAAACCGCGGTTTTGATTGGTGCGAACCTTGCGATGAAACTTCAATCCATCGTAGAAACCGCTGTTGACCAACGAGATGAAGTTCGCCACCGTGTTCGGAGAGTCATCCTCGAACAGTTCCACCACCAGTACACCATCGGATGTGTCGAGTAACACCCTGGGTAGCGGCGCAGCAGGGGGTCTGGGAGGATTCTGTCCCTTCTGGTCGCTGAACTGGGGCTTCTGATTGGTCGTCGAAGGCGTCACCACATCGGGAGTCGGTTTCTCGACAAAAGCCTGGTCGCAGGATCCCTTGATCTTTTCCGGCAGCAGGTCGTAGGGATAGGCGAGAGAGAGCGTCAACTCCGCAGCGAGACCCTTGTTGATCCGGTCCTGAATGCGATTGATCGGATCACCCTCCTCGACCACCAGGGTTCCGCAGGAGACGACACGCTTTGCCATCGCAGGAGATGGCCCCAGAGCGATGGAGAACTGGTTGCCCAGTTTCACTCCGTCTGCGCTTCCGGTAGGCATGACGGAAAATGTTCCCTTGACCAGTGAGGTCGCTGCCAACGGTTTGCCTGTGGGAACGCCGCCGCCAGCAGCGGCTCCGGTTCCGAATTGAATCGCCTGACCCTGGATCATCGTGATGGGAACCTCATTGAGATTTCCTTCTCGAACTTGCGACACGATCTCCTGGCGTAGGCCAGGTATCCCGACATCCTTCAACTCGATCCACATACGGCCGTTCGTGAAGAGGCACAGGAACCAGCGATCTTCTTTCTTCACATCCGGAAGCACGTTGAACTGAGCCTCCTCGGAGCGGTAGAAGCGCCAGCGAGATTTCCATTCCGCATAGCCGGCAAGGTTGACCACCGCTGGCACATTCTTCTCGATTCTCCCGAACATGCTGTCGCCCCTCCAGATGACCCTGACGATGGGCCATGGTTCGGTGACGGCAGCGTAGTCATTCAGGATGAAGGAACGTTCCAGGTACTCCTTGGATGCAATCTTGCGCATCTCCATCTTCGCAGGGTCAAACCCTTCGGGGATTCCGAGGGGTAAATTCAACTTTCCAAACTGGTAGCGTACGATCAGCCCGAGAGGCCAGAGGACGGGATCGAGGACATCGAGTACCTCGTCGCTCGAATTGCGAACTCCGATGACCATCTCGACCTGATCCCCGGGAGCCACGGATCGCTCGGGGAAGCGGATCGTCCATTCGAGGTCCGAGTTTCGATCTCCGGAAACTGGCACCGGGGAGACCGGGGTCGCCTTCGGTGGAACCTGCACTACTTCGGGCTTGGGAGGGTTCTGGATCGGATCCCCCCGGCTCTCGATGAACTGGATGACATGCCAGCCGTAGCGGGTCTTGCACTTGCTCAGCCCCATCGGTTTCTCGATGGCGAAGGCAGAGGCACTGAACTCTGGCTCCATCGCCCCGAAGCTGACCCAGTCCAGGTCACCTCCGAGAGTCTTGGTTCCTACATCCAGGGAATACTTGCGAGCGAGCGTCTTGAAATCACGCCCTTCCTCGACCACCTCGATGAGACGATCTGCAACCTGCTCCGTGGCGACCAGGATATGACGCAGATGCCTCTGCTCCTGAGCGTCCAGACTTGCACTGCAAAGGAGTGCCAACGCAGCCACCCCGGCCAGATGACGAAAACACTTCATCCAGCCCATCTCTTGCCATCTCCGCGCAATTTCAAAACTCATCGTCTGCTCCTCCAACGACACCACGGTTCTCGGGTCCTCAGGTGCCGGTTGCGAAAGAATCGGGGGCTGCTGGTGAGTTCGATCAGTCATCCAGAACCGATGAACCAGCAACTATCCCTTCATGAATACGGGATTCGGTGCAAGATAACACGCTGACCCCGAGCATTGAAGTGGATCCGAGGGCCGGAAAGGTTGTCAGAGTGCATTCCAGGGCATTTCGAGCCGATCTGACGCTGATCGTTGTGGTCGTCATCTGGGGTGCCACCTTCGTCTCGGTGCAGAAGGCCATCGATGAGATCCCGGTCCACTGCTTCCATGTGCTGAGATTTGGCCTCGCCACCCTGGTGCTGCTGCCGATGCTGTGGATTCGACGTCCACGCAAGATGGAGAAGCCGCCAAGAGGACTGCTGTGGAAAGCGGGCTTCCTCGCTGGCCTCTCCCTCTGGGGTGCCTACTCCCTTCAGACCACAGGATTGCTGCACACCACTCCTTCCCACTCCGGTTTCCTGACCGGGGCGGCAGTCGTGATCGTTCCCGTGCTCGCCTTCTTGATCCTGCGGCAGCCGCTGAAAAAACCAGTGGTTCTGGGTGTATCGTTGGCCGCCATCGGCCTGGCGCTGTTGAGCCTTGGAGGATCTTCAACCATCGAGGAACCACCTCCGGACCCGAATATTCCCTACGGCGATCTGCTCACCCTGGGCTGTGCCGTCTGCTTCGCCTTCCAGATCATCATCAAGGCACGATGGGCAAACCAGCTCTCGGCGCTGGCCTTGACCATCGTGGAACTGGGAACCGTCTTCTTGCTGTCGCTGGCGGCTGCGCTGCTTCTGGAGGAGATCCCGGATCCAGAATCATTGTCGAATGAAGTGTGGGGAGCCGTGCTCCTGACCGGGGTTCTGGCGACCGCGTTTGCCTTCCTCGCCCAGACCTGGGCGCAGCGCACCACCACGGCAATTCGTACCGCGGTGATCTTTGCCTTCGAACCGGTCACCGCCGCCTGCTTCTCCTGGCTACTGATCGGCGAGGTGATGAGCGGATGGGCGGTACTCGGTGGCATGTTGATCATCGGTGGCATGCTGCGCACCGAGATCGGTGCCGATGAGAAAACTGACCCCGATCTGGCCTAGCCCTGACCGGCTCTTCTCTCCGGAGTTCGAATCTCCTCGACCATCCGGATCACATCTTCCGGTGGATCAGCGGTGAAGGATCGAACAATCCCTGCGATCATGAAGTTGAAACAGAGGCCAACGGTCCCGATCCCCTTCGGGGAAATGCCCCACCACCAGTTCTCCACCGTGTCGAGTTCCGGATGAAGAAACCGGAAATAGATGATGTAACTGGCGGTGAAGATCAGACCGACCAGCATGCCGGAGATGGCACCCTCTCGGTTCATCCGCTTCATGAAGATCCCCATCAGGATCGCCGGGAAAAAACTGGCCGCTGCCAGGCCAAAGGCAAACGCCACCACCTCGGCGACATATCCGGGTGGGTTGATGCCCAGATAACCGGCGATACAGACCGCAGCCCCTGCTGCGATGCGTGCTGCCAGCAGTTCTTCCCTGTCGGTGAGATCGGGTCGCAACCACTTGCGCAACAGGTCGTGGGAGATGGAGGTGGAGACTACCAGCAGCAGGCCCGCCGCCGTCGACAGCGCCGCCGCCAAACCTCCTGCGGCGACCAGCGCGATCACCCAGTTGGGAAGTCCAGCGATCTCGGGATTGGCGAGCACCATGATGTCGCGATCGACATACAGTTCGTTGGTGTTTGTGGTCGGTGTATTCGAGAGAAGACGCTCACCGCTGGCTCCTCGTTCGTCAAGAAAACTGGGCTTGGCAGGGTCGAGGGCACTTCCTGCCCGATACTTCACCCGTCCATCGCCATCCTTGTCGACCCAGGCGATCAGATCGGTGTCTTCCCACTTGCGGAACCAGTCGGGAATCTCCGCGTAACTCTTGTTCTCTACGGTGTCGATCAGGTTGGTTCGAGCAAATACCGCCACCGCCGGGGCTGTCGTGTAGAGGATGGCGATGAAGAGAAGTGCCCAGCCCGCCGACTTTCGTGCGGCGCGGACACTGGGAACGGTGTAGAAGCGAATGATCACATGCGGTAGCCCTGCAGTCCCCGCCATCAGAGCAAATGTGATGGCCAGCAAGTTGATGGTATTGCCCGATCCGAGCGTGTAACTGGTGAAGCCCAGTTGCTCATGCAATCCATCGAGCCGTGCCAACAGGCTCAACTCTTCACCATCCGGGGTCGACCCGAAACCGATCTGAGGAATCGCGGTGTCCGCCACCATCAACGAGATGAAGATGGCAGGAACCATGAAGGCAAAAATCAGAACGCAGTACTGGGCCACCTGGGTATAGGTGATGCCCTTCATCCCTCCGAGAACGGCGTAGATGAAGACGATGGCCATGCCGATGATGACCCCGTATGTGACATCCACCTCGAGGAAGCGGCTGAAGACCACCCCCACCCCTCGCATCTGACCGGCGACATAGGTGAAGGAGATGAAGATGGCGCAGATCACTGCCACCAATCGAGCGGTTTGAGAGTAGTAACGTTCTCCGATGAAGTCGGGCACGGTGTACTTGCCGAATTTTCGCAAATACGGCGCCAACAGCAGTGCCAGTAACACGTAGCCGCCGGTCCAGCCCATCAGATAGACCGATCCGTCGTAGCCACTGAAGGAGATGATTCCCGCCATCGAGATGAACGATGCGGCGCTCATCCAATCCGCTGCTGTGGCCATACCGTTCGCCAGCGGCGGAACATGCTGGCCAGCGATGTAAAACTCACCCGTGCTGCTCGCCCGGGAACGGATGGCGATGACGATGTAGAGGAGAAAGGAAGCGCCGACCAGCAGCGAGGTCCAGGCTGTGACACTCATCACTGGCCGTCCTGACCTGCGGAATAGTCGTCATCGAGGCGGTTCATACGCCAGGAATAAACAAAGATGAGGATCACGAAGGTGAAGATGGATCCTTGCTGTGCAAACCAGAAGCCAAGAGGAAAATCGGTACCGGGCAACCGAAACCGATCTAGCCAGGGGGCGAGAGCGATACCAAAGCCGAGCGATACCGTGGCCCAGATCGCGATCAGTACCGCGATCAGCCTCAGGTTGCTGCGCCAGTACTTCTCGATTGCATCTGAATCGTTGCCCATCATCCTCCTCAACCTGGTGGCTCAAGTTGGTCGGAGTATCCCCAAGTGGATCGGAAGCCGCAAGGTGCCTCTTGGGCATCTGGACCCACGCGACTACCCTGACCCTGCACACGAGGAGGCCCGATGAGCATCACGACACTCGCAATCACCAGTGCCATCGTGCTGTGGCTGGGTTATCGCTTCTACGGCCGATGGGTCGCCACCTCCGTGTATGGTCTCGGCGCCGTGGACGACCCTCAGATGCCGAGCAGGAGCCAGGCCAACGGCATCGATTTCGTGCCCACGAAACGATCGATCCTGTTCGGTCATCACTATGTCACCATCGCAGGAGCGGGGCCCATCGTCGGCCCTGCAGTGGCGGTCACCTGGGGCTGGCTGCCAGCGCTGCTGTGGGTGGTGCTGGGCTCGGTGCTGATCGGAGCCGTGCACGACCTTGGCGCACTGGTGCTCTCTGCCAGGAACCAGGGACGGAGCATCGGCGACCTGTGTGCAGAAATCCTCTCTCCCCGTGTGCGGATCCTGTTTCTGATCTTCATCCTTCTGGCGCTGTGGGTGGTGCTGGCGGTGTTCGCGTTCATCATCTCCAGCCTCTTCGTGGCTCGTCCCGAGAGCATCCTGGCGGTGTGGATCGAGATTCCGCTGGCGATCCTGGTCGGCTGGCAACTGATGCGCGGCAAGTCGCTGGCGATCTGGGGCGGCCTGGCTCTTGTCGTGATGTACGCCTGCATCGGCATCGGCTCGACGGACAGTGTTCGCTCTTTCCTCGCATTCGACTGGGGCGAAAGTGGTGCCGGCAACTTCTTGTCGCAGAACGCCGGGCTCTTCTGGCTCGTGATGCTGTTTGGCTACTCGTGGATCGCCAGCATCTTGCCGGTGCAAACACTACTGCAGCCACGCGATGCCATAAACTCACACCAGCTATTTCTGGCACTGGGTGCGCTGATCGCAGGCCTGGTTGTGCTGGCAGTCTCGGGTTCTCCGCTGCTCGAGGTGGTGGCGCCGGCCATCAATCCATCCCCACCAGAAGATGCTCCTCTGCTGTTTCCATTTCTGTTCATCACGATCGCCTGTGGCGCTGTCAGCGGGTTCCATTGCATGGTCGCCAGCGGCACGACTTCCAAGCAACTCGCCAGCGAAAAGGACGCCCG
>JAYZBV010000086.1:0-9189 GCA_036338595.1 Planctomycetota bacterium
CGCTGAGAGGGCCACTGGATCTCCAGGCCCAGGTTGGCCTGCACTGCCAGATCCTCCCAGGACCAGCCGTCGAGCCTGAGCAGGACCGACTGTCCAGAGATCAGACCACCACCGGGACGAGTCGCAGCCAGGGCGATGCCGTTGGCACGGGCGACCGGAATGTGCTCGCTGTCGGGATTGACGGAACTGGCGGCGCGAGCATTGGGATTGAGATCGCCCGTCTCGCGCTGATCATTGGTGGCACGTACGGAACCGATCTCGATCAGGCCAAGACTGGTCGCCGAGGCGATGAGCCCCGGATAGATGTGCTTGCCGTGCGCCTTGACCACTTCGCAGCCGTTCGGAACCGGAATCCCGCTGCCGATGCCCGTGATCTTGCCGCGATGGAAGATGATGGTGCCGTCAACGATGGGTGCCCCATCGACCGGATGTATCGTGGCTCCGATGATGGCCACGGGGTTGGTTTGCATCGCACCAGGAATCGGGTCCGACCCTAATCCTTGACCGGCACCGATGACAAGAGCCAGGCAAATCAGAAAAGCAGCGATGGTGGAGTGCTTGTGGAGTGATTTCATCGGCTTCCCTCCTCTCCCTCGGCAGCGGCTTTTTCAGGCTTGCCCGCTCCCATCTGTGATTCCAGTACGATGGAGATCAGGTGTTCTCGGCGTTCCTTGTCGCGGGCGCGCATCGCCATGTCCTGTTCTCTATCGAAATATCTGTTTCCGTCGATCCATGTTTGCATGCAGATGGTGTAGCCCGAGAGCGGGTCACCGGACCAGATGACGAAATCTCCATCCTTACCCGGCTCCAGAGATCCGATGCGATCATCGAGCCGTAGCTGATAGGCGGGATTGATGGTCACGAACTTGAGCGCTTCTTCCGGAGGCACATCGCCGTACTTGACCGCCTTGGCCGCCTCCAGGTTGAGTCGCCTCGCCAGTTCATCGGAATCGGAGTTGAAGGAGACATTGACCCCGGCCTTGCGCATCAGGGCGCCGTTGTAGGGGATCGCGTCGTAGACCTCGAACTTGTAGGCCCACCAGTCACTGAAGGTGGAGCCTGCGGCACCGTGACGAGCCATCTCCGGGGCGACCTTGTAGCCCTCGAGGATGTGCTGGAAAGTGCCGATCCGGAATCCGAAATCCTCGGCGACACGCATCAGCATCAAGATCTCGTCTTGACGATAGGAATGGCAGTGCACCAGCCGCTCGCCCTCGAGAATCTCGACCAGTGTGTCGAGTTCAAGATCGCGGCGAGGAGGTAGCATCGTCGAGCGATCGGCGTTCTCCCAGGCGCGCCAGGCATCTCTGTATTCCCTGGCTGCGTGGAAGGAATCGCGAATCAACTGCTCGACACCCATCCGGGTCTGGGGGTAGCGGCCGGTCGCCTCGTTGCCCCAGTTCGATTGCTTGACGTTTTCACCGAGAGCGAACTTGATCATCTTTGGAGCATTCTCGATCTTCATCTCTTCTGAAGATGATCCCCAGCGCCACTTGACCAGCGCACTCTGGCCGCCGATCGGATTGGCACTGCCGTGAAGCAGTTGTGCAGTGGTCACTCCTCCAGCCAGCTGCCGGTAGATGTTGATGTCTTCGCAATCGACCGAATCTCCGATCCTCACCTCTGCGGTGACAGCCTGTGTGCCTTCGTTCACGCCACCGCGGATGGCGGTGTGAGAATGAGGATCGATCAGACCGGGTGTGACGTGAAGACCGCTGCCATCGATGACATGAGCACCCTTGGTCGCGGTGAGGTTCTGTCCCACCTCCACCACCTTGCCGCCGATCACCAGCAGATCTGCACTCTCGACGATTCCGTCGGGTCCACAGGTCCAGATGGTGGCATCGGTGACGAGCACCGCCGCAGGCGAGAAGGGGCCGTCAGTGGTGCCGTAGGCACCCAGAGGCATGGCGAGTTCATTATCGATGGCGCCCTCGAAGTTCGAGGCATCGATCTTGTTGCCACGACGCGACGGACGATTTCCTCCACCCGCGCCTGGCCAGCGGCCTGCGCCCTGGCCTCGTCGAGCAGCGCCGCGGCGACCGCCGCCAGCTCCCCGGCGACCGACTCGACCCTCCGGAGCATCTCCGGCGGCATCGGCGACCGTATCGTCTTCAGATTCTGGTTTCGGATCTTCGATCACATCGCCGGTTCGTGTGGCGACGAAAGAGTACTCGGGGAAACCAGCACTGGTCACGCTTCCGCGGATCTTTCCATCGGTGCCGAGCGTTCCTCCGAAGCGGGCGAAACCCGAGTCACCGAAGGGGCCCCCTGAAAATGTGATCCCGATCTCGTTGCCCTCGTAATGGATACGAGAGGGTGTCAGGGTTTGCTCCTCATAGTTGACGGCCAAGCGCGGGCTTTTCTCGGATCCGGTGAATGTGAAACCGATGTTCATCGGATTCTCATCGGTCGAGACAACGGCCTGCCAGATACCGCGGATGTCGCGAGGATCCGCAGCACGGTTCTCGTGCCGGACCCCGTCGATCCACACCTCGGTACAGGTTTTCCCGCTCTCGAAGGGTTGGCCATCAAAGATCGCCAGCATCGCGGTCTTGCCCACTGCGACGCGTCCGAATCGATCCTCGACACCGATCAATCGTGCGGGCTCGGTCGTGACTGCAGCCAGGGCGACATCGGCAGGCAATCCCCGCTCGATGCTGGTGGTCACCTGACCGGCAAAATCGGAAGGCGAATCGAGTCCTCGGCTGGTGAATGTGAACGGAACTCCGGCTCTGCGAAGTCGCTCAGGATTCTCCGGCGCGGTCGCCCACATCTCGAGAGTTCGTAGCGTCACGCCGGTGTCACCACCCACGCCATCGACGGTTGGAACCTCGGGGAAGTTGACCGGAAGGATGAACGGTGCTCCGGTGGCAGCGACAGCATCCACCTGCAGGTACTCCTGACCATTACCGTGGTACCAGGTGTTGATCTCGAACTCATCGAGAGCTTCTTCGATGGCGAGAGTCTCGAGTACATCACGGGTTCGTAGCGCCAGTGGTGTGGCTCCATCGAGTACGGGGAACAGGGCTTCCAGAGACAGATTCGATTCGGGTCTGGAGAGATGATCGGGATGGGCGCGGTGAGAATTCCACGCTTCCCGGTACCAGATGGCATCGAGCATCGTCTGGCGTACCAGCGCCATGCCGCCCATGCGTGAGGCGGGGTATCCCCCACCTCCGCGCCAGCCGCCCGCCTGGAGACCTCCGCTGATGGCAACCTGATCCTCGATCAGTGCTCTGCGATCCGGGCCACCGACCAATCGGGTGAAGACCGCCGAGCCAGAGAAAACACCCTGGGCAGGAGAGACGAGAGCATTGGTGAAACCGGCCTTGCGATACCCGGAAGCGACGCCGGGATCGATGACGAGCCCCTCGGCCGTGTCGAACTCCGGGTGCACCTTGCGGTTCCAGCTTCTACCAGCGCGCGAAGCTTCCGCAGACTCTTCCATATCGATGCGCAGGTCCATGTCGATGAACCCGGCAGTGATGACATGACCGCTCCGATCCCAGGTACGCGCATTAGCGGGGACCTGCACATCGGTGCCGACTGCCGTGATGACACCATCTTCGATGAGGATGGTGGCGGATTTGATGATCTCTCCTGGTTCGGTGATCACATCTGCGCCGGTGATGGCGTGGATTTCCGGAGTCCTGCGCTCGATCCCCTCACGGGGTTCGGTCTGCGCGTTCAGACCCTGTGTGATCCAGCAGATGGTCAATACCAGTGAGAGAAGACGGATCCCTCGAATCATGAGGAAACTCCTTTTCTGTAAGACTGAGTGAACCCTGGATCCTACACGAAATTGGAGCGTGGTTCAGTTCACAACTGGATGGGTCGTGCTGCAGAGGGCCGAGAATGCTACGAGGCGGGGATGTCGCAGGGATAGAAACCGGTTCAGGGGCGGCACAGCAGTGCGTCTACCGTCCGGTCGGGCCCTTCCGCGGGGAAAGGCGCTGCAGGTGCAGCCTGGGAGGAGAAGAGATACCCGAGCAGAGCCACGGGATCTGCGATGTCGATACTGCCGTCGTCACTGACATCGAGGGCGTCGAGGCAGTCGGGCGCCGTCACCCCCTGGAAGAGGAATCCGAGGCTCATGATCGCATCTCCGATACCGACCACCCCATCCCGATCGGAGTCACCGCGCACGAATCGATCCTGGACGAGGACATCGCCGATCATGCCGAACTGGACGTGTGGAATGCAGTAGTAGGGAAGTTCCATCGGGGTATCGAAGGTGTATTCGAATATCGGATTGAGATCGGAGGACTCCTCGTCAAAGAGCGCTCCAGGCTCATCGATGGTGCCGGGCATTCCGCCGGGAAACCCACTGGTCACGGTGTGAAGCATCTCCATCGGTTCGTGAACCCAGCGTATGGTGTCTCCCTCGAAGATCTCGATGCTCTGGGGAATGTACGAGTTGTCGACCACTGAAACCGCGAAGATCAGGGTGTCATCGAGGACCGTGATCGATCCAATCTGCGAGGGGTTGTTGGCATCGAAGAAGCCGATGATCACCGACATCTCCGTGAAGGCGTGGGTGTAACTCGGATTCGATGCATCGATGGTGACAGAAAACAAACTACCCGGCTCGTCGGGAGTTCCAGCAGCACCACCGGGGATTCCACTTCTCAGTTCGTGGCTCCCGGCGACCCAGTTCCAGGTCACCGTGTCTCCCGCTTCGATGATGACACTGGTCGGCAAGAACGCTGAAACGAAGAAATTGATGGCGTGATCCTCGGCGTTGGCAACATCCCCGGAAACAGATGGCATCAGCAACATGGCAAGAACCAGTACTGGAGCAAACATTTTCATCGTTCTTAGCCCATGAATCCGAGTGGATTGAAGAGCGCTGGATTGGCGGCTGCCGCAGCGTCGAAGCCAGGCATGAACTGCTCCATCTGAATCGGATCGTCTCCGAAGTGTCCCGAAAAGATCTCGGAGAAGATGGCCCTGAAGTCGGTATTGGCGGCCAGGTAACGGTCGTTGACGGTGAACATCGATCCCGGTGCCCAGGTGGTGGGATCACAGTTGTAGACTCCACCGACCACATTACCACCGGCGATGAACATGGTGGTGCCGGCACCGTGATCGGTTCCCTGCGATCCGTTCTCGATGGATGTGCGACCAAACTCGGACACGGTGACGATCAGCACATCTTCCCACTGAGCCTGAAGGTCGCGAGACAGCGCCTGGATTCCCTGGGCTAGGCTGGCGAGCAGATTCGGATGGGCTCCCGCGATCCTTCCCTGAGCGGTGTGAGTATCCCAGCCGTCGATGTTGACTCCCAGTAATGTCGCCGGTGTGCGCTTCATCAACATGGCGATCTCGGAGAGCTGTTCACCGAAGGTATTGTTGGGGTAGAGCGCACCATTTTCCGGGACATAGGGACCCTGGGCGAGCGCCTGTTGAACGGTGCTGACCGATTCTCCCAGCTTGACACCGGTCGGCATCAGGATGTCTCGGTATGCGCCGCCCTCGATGTCTGGCTTGCCGCCATAGGCACCGTAGAAACCGTGGCCGTCTGTTCCGCCCGGTGTGCTCGGCAGTGCGCCGAGAAACTTCTCGACCTGCGCCAGTGTTCCCGAGAAGGAGTAATCTGCCGAGGCCGGGAATGCCGGCATCGGAACCGAGCCACGCATCACGACCGGCAGCGAGTCATCGAGGTATGCGCCAGGGAACGGGTTGTCCGCGAATCCCGGCACGCTGGCAAATCGTCTGTAGAGCAGCCCCTCATCGAGGGTCTCATTGCCGGGCACGCCATTTTCCCAGAACTGCTGGGCGCTGAAGTGGCTGCGAGACTGCTCGGGGTAACCGACCCTGTGCAGCACGGCGAGGTTTCCCGGCCCGGGCACTCCGTTGAGTGAAGTGTGATTGAACACCTCCATCATCGGATCCAGCGATGGATGCAACTGGGCAAAGCCATTGCCGAGATCGACCGCCTCGGCGTCATTGATGAAGAGCCCCGGCCTGTTGACCTGGCTGTAATCCACATCGCCGCGAGGGATCACGGTGTTGAGTGCGTCGTTTCCTCCACGCTGGAAGATGAAGATCATCTTCTTGAGCCCGGTGCCTGTACCGGTTGAGCCCGCCAGAAGCTTCCGGGTCAGAAACTGTGGTCCCACGAAGGGCGGAAGGATCAGTCCCAGTGCGGCCAGCCCACCTTTTCGGAGCAGGTCTCTGCGATTCATCATGGTCTTCTCCTTTTCGCTACTGAAACTGCCAGCGCGGCAAGCTGAACATGAAGCCCACCATGTCGCGGATCCGGTTCAGGTAATCCGATGCCGTTGGATCGAGCGGCCACGGTAGCCCATCGAGGTCCGTCTCCAGGTAGTCGATGACGATGCACTTCTCTGATTCGGTGAGTGTGTTCTGGAACAGCACCTCGTCGAAAACATCGATCACCTCGACGGCGCCGAGGTTCTGACTGGTGTCTATGAAGTTCGCGATGTTCCACTGGTAGTCGTTGTCGACATTGGAAGCAAAGCGGCGTGCAAAATTGACACGCTCGAGCAGGGTCGTGGTTCCGATCCAGTCCGACCCGATCTCCGAGTATCCATCGGGCTCGTCGCGCTGGAACAGATCCATCCCCATATCCTTCATCCAGTTGGCGAGGTCGTCGCTGCTGGCAAGGGCACTGAGCGAGCGAAGCGTCGAGTTGATGAACTCGACCGGGGTTTTCACCTTCGACTTCATGTTGTCGGTGCTCCAGAAGGGACCGCCCAGTCCGACTGGATCGAACAGCACTCCCAGCACGGTCTGGATGTGGCCCGGTCGAGGCGTCGAGTACCAGGCATTGATCATATCGGCGAGCAATCCCTGCAGTTCCAGCGGCGCCGTGCCGTCGGCAACGGTTGCCAGTGAGATCTCGTCCGATACGAACTTCTGGATCAACTTGATGCAGACGAACTGCGCAGTGCCCGGGTGAGCTGCCAGGGAATCGATCAGTTCGATTCCATCCAGAACACCATCGGCGCCGGTTCGTCCTGACGGGATATCGAGTTGATACGGGGTTCCTGCGAAGATCGATTTCGCGCCGGAGTCGTGCTGGTCGGGATTGAAGCGGAAATTCCACTGGCCCTGACGGTTGTTCAGATCGATGTGACGCGAGGTGGGAACATTGGATGTGATCCGCGGCAAGAAAGATGTGTCGTTGCTGGTGATGACGACATTGTGAACCTGGGCTGCCAGCACATTGGTACCGGCGACCATCAGATGCCTGAAGTGATCCAGATCTACCAGCATCGGTATACCGTTCGCCTCGTGACCTCCGCTGTTGGCGGTGAATGGAGGCGGAGCCGGTGCGTCTGCCATCGTCTGGCTTCGTGCGACTTCTGTTCCGTTGAGGTATAGCACCACCCCATCGTCGTAATCGACTTCCAGTTCGAGTCGGTCAGGGGTTGCCGGATCGTTGATCGTGAAGGTCTTGCGGGCATAGAAACTGATGTAGTTGTTCTGCATGTCGGTGAGCACGGTGGCGTCGTCATTGTCACCCATGCCGATTCCGGTGGGTCCAGTCAGCCACGTCGAATCATCGAAACCAGGTTCGGTCCAGGCCGTGGTCGCTTCTCCCGATGGCCCAGGAGCGGGCTCCTCGGTGCCCTTGAAGTACTGCCAGTCATCGCCGATGGCGATCAGTTCTGTTGTGACCCACGAATGGTTGCTGGTCGTGACAGGCGTGGTGACATAATCGGGAAACGGCACGATCATACCGTTGGGGATCCTCGTCACGGTCCATCCGGTCAGCGCCCGGGCGACCTCTTCGATGTCGGTCTGTGTGTAGCCGTTATCGACACCGAGCGTATGCAGTTCGAGGATCTCGCGGGCGTAGTTCTCATTGGGCTCGGCGGCAAAGTTCAGGACGCTGTCGAGATAGACGAGCATCGGCACGCTGGTGGAACTGTAGAGCAGCAGATCACCGAAGTATCCCAGCGCATTATCGCGGAAGAAGTCGTATTCCTCGAACTCAAGACTGGCAGAGTGCATCCGGGAAGCGACGTTGCTTCCGAGGATGCGGCGGTTGTATCGATTGCGCAAATTGCGGAACAGACCCCGCAACTTTTCCTCGTCGGTGGTGAAGTGGTTCTCCCAGAACTCACCCAGAACCGTCTGCAACTGTCTCCCCGAGTAGATGCCCCGGATGAACATGAAGCGTTGCAGGTTGGCGTCAGTGATGATGACATCTCTATCGGGCGAGCCGGTGGGGACCTGCGTGACGATGGTCGGATCGAGCGTGAAGTCGCCGTTATCGGGGGCGTCGTGGCCCTGGATGGCGAGCGTGTTGATGCCTGGCTGCAATAGCGAGCCGGGGATCAGGTAGTACTCGGGAATTCCCGCCTCGTGATTGCCGGCAGAGTACTGGTTGAAGAGGGGTGGGTTGCCGACCAGATGCGGTGAACCGTTGTCGAAGGTGCTCCGGACAACCTCGACGCCATTGATGTATGCGACGAACGCATCGTCGTAGAGTATCTTCAGGTACATGTCCGGAAGTCCGAGTGGATCGCCGATGACGAAATGAGTGCGGATGTAGATCGATGCCAGGTCCGTGGTCAGGAACGCCTCGATCTGGGTCACATCGTCGTTGTCGCCGCGCCCGAATCCGCCGGTTCCTACCTGCCAACTGCTGTCATCGAAGCCCGGCTGGGTCCAGTCGAAGGGGGGCTCCTCGAAGCCGAGGAAGTAATGGAAGGAACCGTTGGGACGCAGCACGAACTGCTCGTCGTTGACCGGGATACTGCCAGTGAAGAAATCTTCAAGAGCCACCAGGAGGGTGTTGCCGGTCTCGTCACCGGTCTGGGGTTGCAGCAGCGCAGTCACGACTGTCGAGACGCCGAAATCGATGACGCGATCGACATCCTCGGGACCCGCGCCATATGCGAGCCGGTTCAGCAGGTGGCCTGCCACGGTTCGTTGTGGATCCGCTGCTCCATCACAGGAACTATCAAAGCAGCCGAGCCCATCGGGAGTCGGATCGAGACCGCAATCAAAAGGACCCGGATCGGGAGGAAGGGTGCCACCGCCGAAGATGTAGGTGAGCAGACTGATGGGATCTGCAACATCGAGTGCTCCGTCATCGTTGATGTCTGCCGAGTCAAAACAACTGATCGATCCGCCTGCGCCGAACAGATAGTTGAGGATGACGATCGGATCCGAGATGTCGACGTTTCCATCATCGTTGGGATCACCTCT
>JAYZBV010000087.1:0-5500 GCA_036338595.1 Planctomycetota bacterium
CGCTCTGGCGCCATTCGGAATAGGTTCGTTCCAGCGGGAATTCATCGCCGGGATCGTGGGTCGGATGAGGGGCGTTGAGATCGAGCAGAACATACTCGCTTCCCTGACGGATATACGCCGGGTTGGAAACATCGTGGCAGGTACGACACAGTCCCGATGAATGGTGAAACGGAGACATCAAGGCCGGGTGGAATTGAAATCCGCTACTGAGAGTATAGGGTCCTCGCCTACGATCCTGCGGATCGATCACGTACTGCCCGGTGTGTTGCGGACTGGGGATCTGGGCGAGGTCGTTGAGGATCCCCAGATCGATGCCGGGACTCTGTCCAGGGGTGTAGATGGGATCGATCATCCGGTGGCACAGATTACAGGTCACACCATCGAAGTCATTGACGCCACTGACGGCGGAGCCATCGGTGGGGACGCTGTTACCGGCGAGCCAGGCTCCGGGGGTGTGGCAGCGAAGGCACAGGTCGCCAGCGGCACCCGCATCTTGTTCTGCGATGGCAAGGCAGGCATGAAATAGCGGATCTCGACCCGCTTGGGCCATGATGCTGCTTCTCCAGCGATCGACGGGAGCAGTGCTGAAGGAAGAATGGCAAAGGTTGCAAGCACTGCCGGCGATGATCGGTTCGAGCAGGGCGCCGGGCTGTGTACCGGGCTGGATCCAGTCCTCGAGTGTGGTCGGGATCGGTAGCCCCTGTGCAGCCAGATCTGTTGCTGGAATCAGCAACATCAGCAACATCAGCAACAGTAGTGACTGCCTGGCCATCTCGATCAAATCCTTCCGCAACAGTCGTTCGTGGGTGTTGAGAGGGAACATTCGAACCCACAGGGTATTTTACCCTGCAATCGCCTCGATGGCACAGAATCAGCAGGCTGAAGCGACCCGAGGCCTCTAGGTGCTGGGGCCCACAGCCTCAGAGGTGAGCAGATGACGCATTTCATCGCAGGTGAGGCAACGGGTGCTGTTGCTCTTCAGGGTGAATCCTGACGATACCCTGTCGCCATCGGATCGGATCCTGCCTCCGGCAATTGCCGGGGTGATCACGAGGTATCGTTCGAATTCTCGAATGCGTGCCGCTTCCGTCGGACTCGTCAGGGCTTCGTGAGTTTTCTCGCCAGGACGTGCGCCGATCACCTCGATGTCAGCTTCCGGAGCGATCGCCTCGGCGAGGGTGTCGAGCCGACAGGCGGGCAGTTTTGGTACGAAAATCTCACCGCCGCGGCCGTCGATGAGTACCTGGTGAACGGCACTGACAAGACCATCTCCGGTGATCCAGAAACGGGTCATCTCGGGCACCGTGAGGCGCAGCTGTCCAGTTGTTTTCTGAGCCATGAAGATCGGGATGACACTGCCGCGACTCCCGATCAGATTGCCGTGCCGAAGGATGTCAAACCGGGTGCCTTCTTCTCCAGACTGCAGGTCCGCCTCGATCAGCAATTTCTCCATCATCAACTTGGTCGCACCGTAGGTACATCCGGGCTCTACGGCCTTGTCGGTGGAGTGTGCCACGACGCGCGCGACCCCTGCATCGCGGGCGGCCCGGATGAGGTTCACCGTTCCCTCGACATTGGTCAGATACGCTTCACTCGGATTTGCCTCCGCGATGGGGACATGCTTCATCGCTGCGGTATGCAGCACCAGCGAGATCCCCTCCATCGCTTCTCGCAGACGGTTGCCATCTCGGATGTCGCCGACCATCGAGTGCAGTGCAGGATGCTGGAACTCGGGTTCTTGCAACAAATCGTGGTGCTTCTGTTCATCGCGAGAAAAGGCGATGACGCGCCGGGCTCCCGCTTCATTCAGTAGCCATCGCAGCAGCAATCGACCGGTAGTTCCGGTTCCTCCCGTCACCAGCACCGAGCCATCTCCGGTCATCGGCGGCAATCGCCGATCACCGGTGGGCGATGTTGAATCGTGGCTATCTGGCATCGGTTCAGGCTCCCTGTCCAGGTGGATCGCTCGATCCAGTTCCGGTGTACACGCGCCATCGAGTGGCGGCAACCGCTGCCTTTGCTGGCCTGGTGGCTAGCGGTGGCCCGCAGCCCGAATACCGATTTCCGGGTTCTGGGCCGTCCCGTTTACCTTGACCTCGGAGAGGGGTGATGGTTCCATCCGGGACGGCACCCGAAGGACGGTGCGCCAGTTCCTCATCGTAGGTTTTATCGTGGAAGCGAGAGCATTGTGGCCAAGCAGAAGAACCGCGAGTACGTGTGGCTCCAGTGCACGGAGACCGGCGACCTCAACTACAGGACCCAGGTCAGGGTCAAGGGTGGTCTTCCCGAGAAGCTCAAGGAGGGTCTCCAGAAGTACTCTCCGCGGCTGCGCAAGCACACCCTGCACAAGATCAAGCGCAAGTAGTCGCGCCTCACTTTCCCGAGATATCCTTTTGTAACTTCTTGAGTCTCTTCGCTACTTCGGGGAGTTCGTATTCCTTTCGCATCACCCAGAAGAGGTGCTTGCAGACCAGCGTCTTCATCGAGAGATTCAACATCACTCGATCCCACAGAATTCGATCACGAGTCGCCTGGTCGACCTGCTTGTTCTTGCGTCGGTAGTAGAGCCAGGAGAGCAGCGAATAGACCAGTAGCAGTGGGTACATGAGGATGGCCAGAAACAGCGAGGCGTTGCCGATATCGGTTCGCACACGCTCGGCGGCCTGGAAGCCAGAGATCGTCAACAAGCTCTCGTAGTGCTGAGCGCCGCGCAGGAACAGATGCCCGAAGTAGAACTTGTCGGATTCCTCTTCGGCAAACCAGATGCAATCGATCTCGGTGGGGGGCATCCGCTTCCAGTAGTCCGATTCGAGCATGAAGCGAGAGAGCCTCGCTCTCATGTGAGAGAAATTGGGTGTCGTGAGAAGAAGCGCACCGTCTTTCCTGAGAACGCGATTGAATTCCTCGAGCACCCCGAGCTGATCCGGGACGTGCTCGATGCCCTCCTGGCAGATGATGAAATCGACGGATCCATCCTCGAGAGGTAACGGCTCCATCAGATCAGCGTATTTCGCCTCGACATCGGGCAACTTCATGAAGTGCGGGAACAGATCCAGTGCGATGATCTCTGCACCTTTTTTGGCAAACTCATGACTTCCGCGTCCATCGCCGCATGGAATATCGAGCACGACCTTGCCGGACAGATCGGGCATATTCTGGATGTACTTCGAGACGAAGTGGTGGATTCCACCCTGCGGGAACTGGATCGGATTCGTGGTGGTCATCGAACTCATTTCCATGCCCGACATACTACCGCAACAGATTGCCAGATGATGAGTCGGCCTTACTTTCGAGGATCGGGTCTCCAGCGCCCGGAATTGAAGTCCCAGATCAATGAACGAGTTTCTCCGGAGGGGGCAGCATTGGTGTCGCCATCGAGATAGATGGGGAAAGCGCGCACCAGCATCTCGCTCTGGCGTTCGATGGTGTCGTGGCCGATGTATCCGACGCTCAGGTGCTCGGGAATGGCAGTCAGGTTTGACCAGGTTCCTTCTGAATCGATCCCCTCGAAGGACAGGGTGTACTGGAGGATTTGCAGGTAACTACCGCTGCCTGCAGATCGAATACAGATGATTGCGCTACAGATTCCATCTCCATCGGGGTCTAGAAAGAGGACCTTCTCGATGAATCCATCCCGTGCAGCTTCCACGCCTATCACCACTTTGACCGTTTCATCTTCTTCGCGAGGTGGAAGAGTGACTGACAGGGTAAAGGTGCCGGTGGAACGTGGCTCATCGACTCCTTCCTCGATGATGTAATCGACTTCACCGACCTTCCAGTGGCCACTGAAGCGATCTCCTCCATCTTCGAGCGCGATCACCTCGACGGTGGGGCTGGCCAGTTGCTGGGCCATGCGCCAGGTAGCGAGAGGCGTGATCACGGCCAGCGTGATGAAGAGGATCAGGATCGTCGATGCGGGAACCCTGAGGCGATCGTCGGTGTCTGGATTCATCGGTTCCTTACCAGTTTCTCACGCAACGGCCCATCGAAGACGATTCAACTGACGGCTAGAGCACCTCGCCCGCTGAGGTTAGCATCCTCCCATGATCGGTCGTGCGCTAGCGCTTCTGCTGCTGATGTCGGGGCTGCTCCTGCCCGGGTTTTCTCCTGCCTCTGATGCCGAGGATGGTATCGAGAGCGCCGGCGATGAGGCGGTCGATTTTGATCGCCAGGTGCGTCCGATCCTGGCCCATTACTGCTTACCCTGCCACGGCAATGATGGAGAGGCGAGGAAGAAGAATCTACGCCTCGATGAGCCAGCCAGCGCCACCACTCTCAGGGATCTGAACCTCGGGGATCTGAAGATGCCGGCGATCTCGCCGGGGCATCCCGAAAATAGCCTCGCACTGCTGCGAATCAACGACGACGACGACCCGATGCCGCCGGACGGAAGAGAACGGCCATCGGTGGAAGAGGTCGAGATCCTGACCCGCTGGGTCGAGCAGGGCGCCTCCTACACCAAGCACTGGTCGTGGCGACCACTCGAAGCACCTGAACTACCCGAGATGGTGGATGAAGAGTGGCCCCGCGATCCGCTCGATCTGTTCATCGGTTCCAGGCTGGATTCGCTCGGTCTGCAGCCGGCTGAAGATGCAGGTGATCGCACCTGGTTGCGGAGGGTCACCTTTGACCTCACCGGACTGCCTGCGACTCCGGAGGAGATCGAGGAGTTCCTCGCCGATCAGTCCGTCGAAGCCAGGGAAGGTGTGGTCGACAGATTGCTGCAGAGTAGTGCCCACGCGGAGCACTTTGCACGTCACTGGCTCGACCTGATGAGATTTGCAGAGACCCACGGACATGAGTTTGATTATCCCATCCACGAGGCATGGAAGTATCGCGATTATGTGATCCGAGCCATCGCCAGCGATGTTCCGATAGATCGATTTGTCACCGAGCACATCGCGGGCGATTTGCTAGAGGATCCCAGGATCCATCCACGAGATGGGACCAACGATTCACTTCCCGCAACATCGTGGTTCTGGCTATCTCAAGGCACCCACGCACCCGTGGATGTGCTGAAAGACACCCATGATCGGGTCGACAATCAGATCGATGTGATCTCTCGTGCATTCCTTGGTGCGACCGTTTCCTGTGCTCGGTGCCACGATCACAAGTTTGATGCCATCACCCAGGCGGACTGGACAGGACTATCGGCAATCATCCGTTCGACCCGGCGTGTGCTACGTCCTCAGGATCCCGGTGGCAAGATCGCCAGCAAGATCGACGAGATGGCGCCAGTAAGGGAGAAGCTGACCGCGGTCACCCGGCAGGGGATGGAGCTGCAGCAACAGTTACCGCTGGTGCAACTGGCGAGAGCCGCGCGCGGATTACGAGGGAGTGCAGGAAACGATGGGACTGGAGAACTGGATGCCGCGCCCGATGTTGTCGTCGCTGATTTCGAGCAGGGATGGGGGCCATGGACCGTCGAGGGAAACGCCTTTGGCGATCAGCCGTACCATCGAGATGAACTGGTTCACGAACAGGCTGTGGAGGCGGTAGG
>JAYZBV010000088.1:0-13522 GCA_036338595.1 Planctomycetota bacterium
TTCACGACGGGAGCATGCGCCTTGGCATTGCCATCCATCTCCGCCTCGGTGGTGTTATTGAAGAAGGAGTAGAGACCGTAGTACTCCCGCTGGGAGATGGGATCAAACTTGTGCTCGTGACACTGCGCACACCCTGCAGTCAGGCCCAGAAAAACGGTGGCAAAGGTATTGGTACGGTCGACCGAGTAGATCATGCGGTATTCGTCGTTGATGGCACCGCCCTCGCTGGTGGTCGGGTGCGAGCGAACGAAGCCACTGGCGACCTGGTCCTTCAGGTCGGCCTCGGGGAGAAGATCTCCTGCGAGTTGACCGATGACGAACTGGTCGAAGGGTGGGTTTTCATTGAAGAGTTCGATGATGCGATCTCGGTAGGGCCACATCTCTCGATAATTATCGAGGTGCAGGCCGTGGGTATCGGCGTATCGAGCGGCATCCAGCCACAGCCTGCCCCAGTGCTCCCCGAAGCGGGGTGAGGTGAGCAGTCGATCGAGAACTCGATCCCAGGCACCGTCCCTGTCATCGACGAGAAAGGCATCGATCTCATCGATGGTGGGCGGCAGACCAGTGATATCCAGAGTCGCCCTGCGAATCAGCGTCTCGCGAGTCGCTCTCGGTTTCCAGGGTAACGATTCCTCTTCGAGGCGAGATCGGATGAAAGCATCGACGGGGGTCAGTGCATCTTCCTCTGACAGCGCTGGTGGAACCTGACGCACCGGAGTAACCCATGCCCAGTGCGGCTCGTAGTTTGCACCTTGTTCGATCCAGCGCCGGATGGTCAAGCGTTCCGTTTCGTCGAGGCTCTTGTGAGTCCTGGTGGGGGGCATGATGTCGTCGGTGTCCACGGCGAAGATGCGTTCGATCATCAGGCTATCTGTACTATTGCCAGGGGTCACGGCGGCGAATCCATCCCGATCACGATACGCATCTTCTGCGTTGTCGAGGCGGAGACCTGCCTTGCGAGCAGCAGAGTCTGGCCCGTGACAGGGGAAGCAATTGTTGGAGAGGATCGGCCTGATTTCCTTGTTGTACGAGATGGGAGCCAGGTCGCCGACATCGGATACGAGGTGTGCTGGAGCAACGGTCGTGATCACGATTCCGATGATGAAACTGATGCAGATGGTGGGCGCACCGTGCGACATCGAATCCTCCCGAAGTGGACTGGCGATGGTGATGGGGTCCGTGATCTGATTTCCTTCGATCCATCGCTCTGACGATAGCGAGAGCCATTATCACATGTGCCCGAGGTGTGTCCAAGCAGGCCGTTTGGATCGGAAATTTCCACGACGAGGCCCACGGTGCGAGGTTATCGAGGTTTGCAGTGGTGCTGCATCGAGATGCTCAGTAGATCCAGCGGATCGGTCCTAGAACTGCACGACAAACTCTGCGCGCAGACCCTGGCCCCAGTCGTCGCCACCTTGCCGGCGGCTGTAGCCATCGACCTGAACCATCAGGTTGTTGTTGATCTTCTCCTGGAAACGGAGCCCGTAGGCGAAACTGCCGTCGCCATCCCCTTCGAGAGGAGAACGGCCGCCCACTTCCACCACCAGTTGACGAATATCCTCATCGAGGAGCCACTGATAACCGATGGCACCACCGAAGGAGTCGTCAGCTCTGTTTCCCAGCGCCGGGGCGAATCGACCGAGTCCAGGAGCATCGAAAAGCAGACCCGCCTGGCCGAGTGGGCCTCCCGTGGTCGGACCACGGGCTGCCGAGGAAAACTCGTCGAATCCGATGAAGGCAGTGAGGTAGGCGTTGTCACGGGTACCACGCGGCGATGTGGATGCCTCTGCAAAGAGAAGAGTGCCATCGCTCACCTGTGCGTTCGATGCTTCGATGGAGTGAGAGTTCAACAGCCTCACCGTCGAGTTGAAAACACGACCGAACGCCTTGATCGTCTGCTGTAGTCCGAGTCCTGCGAAGATTCCGTCACCCCCTTCATGATCCGGAGAGCGGAGATAGAGGAGATCGGCTCCTATCGTGTGCTTGAAAGTGTCTGTCTCTGTCGAGATACCAAGCAGTTCGGTTTCCTCGGTGAGAATGTTGTCGTTGCGGTGCACTTCGCCGAAGCCGTAAAGGAGAGTCACCCGACTCGTGGATGCTCCGGAGACAGGAAAGAACTTCGTCAGGCCAACCGCGTCCATCAAGTCGTTTGCGAGCATCCCATCCTGAAGGTCGACTCCCCAGCGGCCGATGCTGAAGCCAATATCGAGAGGAAGATGATCGGTCGGATCGAGACGGGGAAATAGTTCGCCAATTTCGCCC
Organism: Planctomycetota bacterium; assembly: GCA_036338595.1. Taxonomy (GTDB): domain Bacteria; phylum Planctomycetota; class UBA8108; order UBA1146; family UBA1146; genus QNYK01. The sequence continues at coordinate 2,263 of JAYZBV010000088.1, forward strand.
TCGAAGAAGAAGGTGGTGAGTTCGGTATCCGATTCGCCGGTCCAGCCCCCCTCTGAAGCAGGCTGCCAGACATATCGGCTGAAGTTGCCTTCATCCTGCAGCGGTTGCATCCCGATGAGGATGCGTTCTGTTGCCGAGAGTTGCAGGTTGGCGAAAAGGTCGAGACGGTTGGCCAGTTCAACAATTCTCTCGCCTCCAGGAGAGGCTTCGACGGAGTGGATGCCGCTGCGGAAGGTACCGAAGATCCACAGTGAGGGGCGCCAGATGGCACCGGTGGGGATGGTGAATCCGCTACCGAGCTTTCCAGTGGTGAGCATTCCGGGTCCGAACTGGATCAGCGGCGGGTTGGGCTGGATCAGGTCTGCATCGAGGAGAGGGATCGGCTGGTCGCTGAGTCGATTCGGACTCTCATCTGCGGCTTGCTGTGCCGACGAGACGCCAGATGGCAAGAACAACACAAACAGTGCCATGGCACCGAGAATCATCGATCGGGACGGGCGAGTCATCGGTGAACTTCCTTTGCGATCATCGGCCGGGGGGATCTGATTGGATCTCTACGACGGTTTCCTTCGAATCGACAACGATGGCTCCTGCGACGATGGCTTCAGCCAGCTCTCGTGGTGACATCCCGTAATCGATTCCGCCCTGCATGATGTGGTGGACGAGGTTGACGGGGACCGCCTGGGAGACGAACCGGAACTGGATGTTGTAGAGCCCGGCGCCGGTCAGAAGTTCCTCATCGATGTGGTACTTAGCAGTTCGCTTTCCCAGAGGCTCGATGTTTCTCCGATGTTTGCGCACACCACTGAGGCGTCCATAGACATTGTTAGGCCGGGTTGCCGGCCGGACGAAGGGCAGCAGTGAAATGGAATGATTGATGGGAAGGACCTGCTCACGATCCCCTCCGCGGATATTGCTGGTCATGAACTTCGATTGCAGGTTGAACAGTTGCTCATCCAGGGGCAACTCGCCGTTGTGCACGTATAGCGAGAAATCGTCACGCAGATCGCCATTGGGGTCGCGGTCGCCGGAGAGGAAAACCACATTCCCTTCCTCATCGGTGGCCTCGACCTGGATGACGAACATTCGCTCGGCATCGAATCCGGTCGGGACATTGTGACCCCTTGTCAGATTCTTGACATCGATCTCGAAATCGATGCCGCCGCCATCTGAACGAGTGATGCGTGGTTCGCTGAGGGCGAAACCGTTCGCCAGAACGGTTTTCCTCTGACCCTTTGCCCACTCCAGTAGATCGAGTTGAGCGTCGATGATCTCGCGGCCCTCGTATCGGTCGTCGATCGACACCCAGCTGTCGGGGAAGGGGAATTCATCAGGACAACTGTCTTCGAACAGGTCGGTCCCCCAGCCACCCTTGACATCAAAATCGAGCCAGTCGGCCAGCGACTTGAACTCGCTGGCGCGCTTGTTGATGGGAAAGATCCCCGGATGGATGACGGAGTAATCGGGCCCGGCGAAGTAGTGGTTGGTCAACTTTCGCGGCGCGCTCTCCTTGCCTCCGATGACAGCGGCAGGCCCTTCTTGATACCCCGACGGGATTCCCTGCACGGCACTCATGTGGCAGTCGTTGCAACTCGTACCATCATCGGCCGCAGGAGAGTTCTTGTACTCCGTGAACGCTTCTTCGATTCTCAGGCCGTTGGGAGCGAAGACCTCGTGGCAACTGGCGCAAAAGGCGGGCTGTGTCATCTCGAAGAAGGGTTCGACCTCGACATGGATGCCGCGGCCGAGTTTCTCGCGATCCGTGACGACGCGAAATTCCCGCGGATTCGAGAGGATTCTGGCCAGTTCAGAGTTTCCCCCCGGGCCCTTGATCGGGTCGAAGAGATCTCCCTGGTCGATCCCGATGCGTCCCGACATCTTGCGGTAGGGAAGGCTCATCCGGTGGCAGATGACACAGGTGATGCCTTCTCTCGATGCCGGATGGCGGTCGAGGTTGGACATACTGAGCGGCTCACCCAGGTCGGAGCCGACGGGCGAGTGGCAGCGCAGACAGAAATCTCCGGTGGTGTTACTGGTTCCAAGATTGATGGAGTTCTGCATCGCCATCAGTAACGGGCTCATCTGTGCGTAGGCGTGCTGCGATACGGACCACTCCCGGTACTGCTTTGGATGGCAAGTGGCGCACTCTGCTGCTAGCGGGAAGCGGGTATCCTTGAAGAGACGCGCATGTTCCTTCGCCGGATCGACCTGTGGAGAATCGGACGGCTCCGGTTCGTCGCCGGACAGGAGATCCCCATCGAGCAGATCCCCATCGAGTAGATCTCCATCGAGTAGATCATCGTCATCCAGGGGAGCGGGATCCTGCACGCCAGAGGCCGTGTCCGCAGGTTCCGCCTGAGCATCCGCACCGGTTGCTAGCAGGAGGATGAGGAGAAGACTCAGGATGAAGGCGGGCACACCGTGCGACATCGATTCCTTTCTTCGGGGCGATCAGGGCTGGATCGCCGCCATCTCCGGACAATCCTTCGAAAGCGACGGCGATTATCACATGTGCACGAGGTGTGTCCAAGCAGGCCGATTGGCCGATATACGCCAGCGGATGACGGAAGTGTGCGGGTTCCGGCCCCGGCAGTGGTGCCGTATCCTGATGTGCTGTAGACCCTGCCGTCGGTGTGCTGCCAACTGGTCTCCGGGGCGGTCTGCGATACTGAATCATGGAGGTGTCTCGGATGATACGGATCAAGAACGCACTGTTATTGCTCTTCGTTACAGCATTCTTCTTCACCGCCTTTGCCGGTGCCATCGATGATGGCCCACGGCCGGGGTATCGCGACACCCCCATCATCCCTGGACAGAAGTGGAGAGTTCACGACTCCGAACGCCCCTATCCTGTAGTGGTCGATCCTGGACCGGGGATCTTCTCCAATGGGCGCCCAGCAGACGCAGTGGTGTTGCTCGATGAATCGGGAGATCTCTCGGCGTGGAGCAGTGGAGGCAAGGATGCACGCTGGGCATTTGTCGAGGGAGCGATGGAAGCACGACCTGGATCGGGCAACATCAGCACCCGCGAGTCATTCGGGGACATCCAACTTCATCTCGAGTTCCGAACTCCACCCGAGGTGAAGGGATCTTCTCAGGGTAGGGGCAACTCCGGTGTGTTCCTGATGGAGCGCTATGAGATCCAGGTACTCGATTCTTACGAGAATCCAACCTACCCCGACGGTCAGTGTGCTGCCTTCTACGGCCAGTGGCCGCCGTTGGTCAATGCCTGCCGCGGTCCTGGTCAGTGGCAAAGTTATGACATCCTGTTCACGGCCCCGCGGTTCTCTGGCGAGGGAATGCTGCTGTCACCGGCGCGCGCAACGGTGCTGCACAACGGCATCGTCGTCCATGATGCTCGCGAATTCCTGGGACCCACATCCCATCGTTCGAAGCCTTCTTACTCGAAGCACGGACCGACCGGGAAAATCAGTTTCCAGGATCATGGTAATCCGATCCGTTTCCGCAATGTCTGGCTCAGAAGGCTAGACGATGCCTCCGAGGACGATTCTCGGTGAGTGACTCCGGGTCTCTTTCTCGTTGGTGGGTCGCTGTCGAGGCAACCGCCATCCGGAGCGCGGACGAGGCAACAGCCGTCGATCTGCCGGGGCTTCCTGCGGCGGTGAAAACGCTCAGCGAGGTCGCTGTTGCAGAGGTCCGTTTCGATTTCTCCGGGGCCCAGGCGTTGCTCGATGGCATCGGAGATCTTGAGTCGCCCTGGGATCAAGTGGCCCGGCTGTTACGGCTGCGACTCCAGTTTCGAAGTAGCAGTGGCCATCGGGAGTCGCTCGTCACACTTGTGCAACAAACTCAGCAACTGATCGACGATCTCACCGATGATCATGGTGCGACCCGTGCTCGCGCTCGTCATCTGCTGGCTGCGGTCAGTTTGCAGATGAATCAACCGGGGAATGCTCTCGAGTGCATGGCAGATGCGATGGAAGAACTGGGTGATGTGCCCTCCCGCTCGTGGTTTCTCGATAGCATCGCTCAGGCGTATCTCTCCCTGGGAGCGTGGAGCGAGGGGAGACGCACCCTGCGAAGTTCGATCCTGGCAAAAGATGCTGTCGATGATCATCTCGGGATTGCCATCTCGACCGGTCATCTGGCGCTGGCAGAGATCCAGGGCGGTGATCCAGCTCGTGCGCTGGAGGTTCTCGACGAGACCTGGTCGCGGCGAGCGGGAGCTCTCGAGGCGCTGTCTCGCCTGCGGCTGGCCACCTTCCAGTTGCAGGCAGCGGTGGAACTGAAGCAGCCAGCCGAGGTGAAGACCCGATGCATCCGCCTCGATGAACTCCTCCAGGAATGTGCCGATGCAGAGCATTATCTGGTCGGGTTTGCCTACATGGCCCGGGCGCGTTCGCGTGCGATCACCGGCGATGTCGACGGTATCGATGCTGACCTCGATCTCGCCTCGAAACGACTCCAGCATCCGGAGCTGGCGCTGCTGATCGATTACTGGCGCATACGATTACTTCCGAGGCAGCAGCGCCAGGAGGACTGGAAAGAGTCGATGCAGCGAGCGATCGATTCGATGGAAAAGGTCAGCGAAGGCGAGATTCTGGGGCTCCTGCTCTTTGCAGAGGAGGCGATGCAGGAGGGTGACCGATCCCGTGCAGTGACCCATCTCGATCAGGCCTACTCGCGTGCAGTTCTGGCCAATCATCCGGGCTGGCAGCAGCAGGTCGATCGGCTATTTTCCGAGATCGATCCGACACTGCATTCTCGTCGCACCATCGAACGCTTCAGTGGTCGCCCCGCCGAAGAGATGGAAAAAACAACCACCGAGGATGCGACCATCATCTTCGCCGATCTTGCCAATTTTACGAGCCGCTCCACGGAGCTCTCCGCCGAGGAGGTGATGGAAACGGTGAGAAGTGTCTTTGAACTGGCGGTGCCACTGCTGGCCAAGCACAAGGTGCGGCCGTTGCAACACCTCGGCGACGGACTGCTGGCCGCATGTCAGGGAGATGACCACAGCAGTCGTGGATTGCACTTTGCCATCGATCTTGTCGAGCGCACCAACGCCGCCAGCAGGATTCGCAGGGCACAAGGTGAAGTGTGGGGCCTGGATCTGCGAGCGGGAGTCAACTCCGGCTCCGTGGTGTTCGGAATGCTCGGTTCCAGTTTCAAGCAGGAGTGGCTCGCCATCGGCAAGACCACCAACCTTGCGGCGAGACTGCAGTCGAAGGGTGAAATCGGAGAGGTGGTGACACTGCCAGAGATCGCCAAGCAGGTCGGCTACGATTTCACAGGCGACACGGTGGAAGCGCATCCGATGAAAGGGTTCTCTGAACCGGTGCCGCTACTGCGCATCCGGGTGTGAGACGGACTCACATCGATCGGGATCCACGGTCCACTTCAAGGTGAGCATCCGATCAGATCTGGAAATCGTCGGCACGGAACTCGGTGCCGTGTTCCGCCTCGACCTCTTCCTCCCTGGCGAGCACCAGGATGGCGCCGTGGGGAACGATGAGAAATGTCTTGCCGGCAAACTCGATCTCGATGGCTGTCTTGCGCAAGAACAGCACCTGATCCCCGACTCTGGCCTCCAGCGGCAGGAAGTTGGGAGTCGGTGGATCTGACATCTTCCACGGTTCATCCCCGACATCGGCAGGAGGCGGCATCGGAGTCCCCGGGCCGACCTCGACCACCTTGCCACTCTGGACCTCGTTCTTCTCGACCGCACTCGAGGGCAGGATCAGACCCTCGCGGGTTCGTTCCTCACCCAGGGTAGGAGCGACCAGAACCCGATCCCCGACCACCACCAGTTTTCTACCGTCTCCGAACATCAAACCCTCCTGGGTGAGGATCACCCGGGATCCTCGTATCCGATCTTGAACAGCGGATGGTCCCGGGGCAAGAGGATCCATCGGAGGACCCATGGCCCTATTATGCCGAAAAGGAGTACATTACGGGGTCGACCGGCAAGGAGGAGGTGCGAGTGGAGTCGACCGACGCCGATCCTCAATTCGATCTTCTTCCCCGGCCGCTGGCCCGGGTGCTGGAGGCGTTACGCTCTGCAGGCGACGACCCCCGATCTCGACACGCCGCAGCCTTTGCCAGCCTCGAGGCGATCACACGCTGGCAGGGCATCTTGTTGTTGACCGCACGGTCACGACTGACGCTTCCGGTCGATCGACTCAAGAGGGTCCAGAATTTTCTGAAGCGTCCTTCCTTTGGCTCGTGGGTCGAAGTGTTACTTCGTCATGGCTCACGCGAAGTCGATCGACTCTCGAGTGGGAGCGGACCGATCGGGTTGCTCGATGATATGCGTGAACTGCTTTGCAGTCCGCAAGAGGAACATGGTCAACTGGTCAAGGAGATCGCCGGCCGCGGCAGCGCCAAGCCGATGGCATGGAAAGATACGATCGAGCATCTGCCACCCTATCGAAACGACTTCATCGGCCACGCTGGATTTCTCTCCGATGACCACTACGAGAAGACGGCACCCCTGTTCGAGGCATCGACGGTGGTGCTGATGCGTCAACTGGCACAACTAGACCAGCAACTCAGGGTCAGCACCACGACCGAAGAGGGCGTCGCACAGCGACTCCAGGGGCTGGTCGATGTCGAGGGCGATCCGATCGAGGCACACGAAGATGTGGAACCGGGAGAGTGTTACCTGGTGCGCCCCGATGGCAGTTTGCTGGTGGTGCTCTCCGAGATGGTTCACTTCCAGGATGGAACCACCTTCCTGTTCGACCGCACCCCACGTGAACGACGCACGGAGTTCATCGATTTCGCCTCGGGAGATCGCACACGGCGCGATGGTATGGCACTGCTCGATTCGAGTTTCACCGAGAAACTCAGTTTCGAGGCCTCGGAGGGCAGCAGTGCCGAGGTGGTCACCGGTCGACTGTCGGTGCGAGGGCAAGCACTGCGAAATGACATCACGATGGGCGAGAAGTTGTGGCTGCGGGTGCTGGTAGCCAATCGATCGCCGGTGCCCGCACAGTGTCAACTGGTGTACCCGGAATCCCCTGGCTGGAAATGGTTGGAAGAGGATTCCCGCGATGGCGAGGTGAGTCCGGGCGAACACAAGGTCTGGTTGGTCGGTGTCGAGCCTCTCCACGCCGGAACCTTGGCGCCACCGACAGTCGAGGTCATCTCTTCCTTCGATCCGCGGCCGCTGCTGGTCGAACCGGAGGGACCGATACGCATCCGAGAGATGGACCGATTGCCGATGGTCGGTCGCGAACCGTTGCTGGAACCGATCCTGGAGCACCTCGATCCGATTCAGCGGCCTGGAGCCACTCTCCTCATCGGGGGTGCCGAGGGGCAGAGAACCGGTGCGTTTTTGTCAGAGGTGGCTGCGAGCAAGCGTCGTACGGGAGTACGCGATCTGCAGGGCACCTTTCGCGGCGCCGCCGGCCAGCCCTTCAAGGGCTTCCAGGATCTGCTACGCGAACTGCTCGGCGTTTCCTTCATCGATTCGGATGGGCTCGATCTTCGAGAGACCGCCTCGCAGATGCTCGATGAACTGCTCGGCGAAGATGCGGCAGCGATCAGCTTCTTTCTCGACGAATTGTCGGGAGAGGGTTCACTGGAGCAGACCTCGGATCAGATGCGCTCCTTTTGGTGGTATCGCCTCGTCACCTCGGCGGCTCGGGAAGCGCCATTGATGCTCGCCATCGACGATCTGGAGCAAGCAGATGCCGGTTCTGCACGGCTGTTGACGGGGCTGATTGCTCGCTGCGTACAGGATCACGCCCCGGTGCTCTTTGCCGTCTGTTCCGAGCGAGAAGACCTGAAGACCACCGATCGCCCCGATGGATTCGGAGCCGAGGTGCCTCTGAAGGTCGTGGATGTGCCGGCGATCGAGCAGCCAGCGGTGGAGCAGATGCTCGAACTGGCCTACCCGGGAGCACACTTTCGAGATGATCTGCCGTGGTTGGCGCAGGCGCTGGCGGAACGAGCGGCTGGCAACATCGGTTTTGCCATCGATCTGGTGCGGACGCTGGGTCCGACAGGCCACGGTGTGTTTGCGCCACTGACGGAAGGACGATGGCAACTCGTCGACCCGTTGCCGCCAAGGGATGAGTTCGCCGACCAGTTGCCGGCACGTCGTAGCGATCTGTTTGCCGAGGCGATCGGACGCTTCCCCGAGCAGCAGGCTGCGATACTGGAAACGGCGGCGTTGATCGAGGGCGATATACCGGTCGAGGTTCTGGAAAGGCTCTTTGACGATGCCGATCTGCTCGACGATGCGCTCGATCGGTTTGAAACGGAGGCGCTGGGAGAGGCGGTGGGAACCGACCTGACACACTACCGCTTCCGCACCGAGTCGGCGCGGACAGCTGTGCTCTCCGTCTTCGAGGGCAGTGGTCGCCGGGCTGCGCTCAGAAGGCGACGCGAACTCGCCAAGGTGCTGATCGAACTGGAAGGAGATGTGCCGGAACGCTCCGGTCCCATCGGTCGGTTGTTGCGCGATGGTGGTCAGGGACAGCAAGCCCTCGAGTACCTGCAGCGAGCGCTCGATCGACGCCTGGAGCAGGGACGCTATGTCGAGGGACATGACCTGGTCGGAGATATCGACACCGTACTCGATGATGGGGCACAACTGGATGAGCCGAACCGTGGTCAGTATCTGATCGCGGCGGCGCGTGTCTGTATCAAACTGGGCGATCAGGACGCCTCCGAGAAGTACCTGCAGCAGATCGACCCCGAACAGCAGGATGTCCAGGTGCAGAAGCAGATCCTGCAGTCGGAGATCCATATCCGCCGGGGTGATCCGGTCGCCTCACTGTCGATCCTCGAAGGTTTACGCGATGTGGTGGAACAGTCCGGGGCGAGCGCACTGGCACAGCAGTTCAAGATCAATCTGGCGCTGGGGCTCTCCAAGCAGGGCCGCGGTGCCGAGGCCGTGACCGAGTACCAGAAAGGCATCGCCATCGCCGAGGAACTCGATGACGAACTGGGCCAGGCGAGGCTGCTCGGTAATCTGGGCAATCTCTACACACGCATCGATCCCATCGGAGAGATCGAGACCGCACGCTCCTGTTTCGAGCGAGCCACCGAGATCTTCCACCAGCTCGGCCATCTTGACATGGAGACGATCTGCCGCGTCGGACTGGCCAATGTCGGCTACTATCAGGGTCAACTCGAAGAAGCCTCCTCGATGTATAGCCAGGCGATCGAGACCTTCCGACTGCTCCAGAACAGGCGTGGACTGGGGCGCAATTATCGAAACCTGGCCGAAGTGGAGAGACTGCTGGGCCGTTTCGATGTCTCTGCCGATTGTCTTCAGCGCTCGATCGACGTGCGTCACGCCATCGGAGATCGCGCTGGTGAAGCGCGAAGTTGCCTCGACCTGGTCGAGATCCATGCAGCGATGGGCGACTGGAAAGAAGCCCAGATCACCAACGAACGGGCACTGGAAATTGCCAGGGAGATCGACGACACGATGCTGATCCTCGAGGGCAACATTCGTACTGCACTCAATCGTCTATCGATAGGAGAGGCCCCTGCGGATGTAGATCTCGGCGATGTGGGGATCAGTTCGGAATCGGATGAGCAGGATCCAGATCTGATGGTGCTGTGGTTCACGCTTTGCTGTCGCCATGCGCAGTTGCAGGGGCAAGTGCTGGAAGCGGCCAGGTTTGAAGAGGCGAAGCAGCTGATCGGCAAGTTGGACGGGATCGCCTTCTCGCGGCATCGGTGCCTGCTGAGCGCTTCCCTGGCGCTGGTCGCCCCCGATCGAGAGACGGCCTTGTCGTTGCTCGAACCGATCCTCGAGGAGACCGATCTACCCCCGGGAGTGCCCCTTGATATGGTCGTTTCTGCCCGAGCGGGCCTCGAGCCGGAGGGTTCGAAGGAGAGGGAGATCTGGGAGGAAAGGGCGGTTCTGGCCGTCGAGGAGCGCGCTGGTCGCATTCAACGAGCTGCCGATCGGCGCCGCTTTCTGCGCGCGAGGCTGGGGCGAATCGAGGAATAGATCGATCTGGCCGTCCTTGGCCAAGATATCGCGTCCGGGTGGTTCCTCGATCCGGATATACCCGTACAATGTGATATGGAGGACCTATCTGCCAACTTGAACTGGCCACTGTAGTTGCGTCGATTTTGGTCGGCCAACCCGGTGCCAGTGGGGGTAGATTTCCGGATGTTGGGTCCTCGGGGGAATTCGATTGGGATGGTTTATCGGGGTTCATTCCCCGGGGAGGACCAGATGAAGATGCAGAGACGCCACCTCGCATCTCGGTGGTGGTTGGGCCTGATGGTGCTGTCGGCAGCGTTGCTGCAGGATGGCTCGCTACGGGCTGATAATGTCGTTTCGGTAGGTACCACGGCCTCGACTGCGGGGCAGTCGGTAGTGCTTCCGGTCGAGATCGAAAACGATGTCGACATCGTCGGCTTCTCTTTCGGACTCCTTCACGAGTTTTCCTCGCTGAGTCCCATCGCGATCGAATACGCCGGCGCATTGAATCCCGATTTCATCGGATCTTCCGTTACTCCTGAAGGAATCGCCTTCGGTGTGCTGATCGACTTCCAACTCGAAGAAGTGATCCCCGCCGGAGGTCCGAGCCTGGTCGCCTATGCCTCGTATGATGTGCTGGCGGCGGGCGTGGGTAGTTTCGCCACGGTGACACCGGGAACCGCCGGCGATCCATCCATCGATGTTGTGTTCGCCCTGCCCGATGCGACCGAGATCACTCCAACGGTCTCGCCGGGAGGGGTGGCGGTGCTGAGTCCGGATCCCGACGGATCGCCGACCAACCGGGTGCGAGTCGCCTTCGATGGCACCTACAGTGCCTACACTCCCGATGGAGTGCTTGCTGAAACCGATGCGATCGCGGCCGGGATCCCGACCGATCTACTGGCCGATCGCCGCGGTGGCACCTGGATCCTCACCGCAGAGAACCAGACGCTGACTCGCATCGGCGTACCGCCAGACCCGAAGATCGTCGTCAACACCGGACCCGAACCGCGCGCTCTGGGTTCACTCGAAGGCGGTGAGGTCTTCATCACACACTCCAATGGAACGTTGCAGGTGGTCCATTCCGACGGCACCGTAAAGTTTGGAGGCGATGGTGTCGGAGATAGCCCCGAGGACGGTGTGGTGGGAGCGGCGATCGATCTCGGAAACGCCCCCTTCGACCTGTTCCACTTCGCTGCCGGCCCGGGATCGACCAGTTGGCTCGCAGGCGGCGAGCGCATGGTGCGCATCCAGCCCAATGGAAATGTGGTCGTCGATGTCGATTTTGGTCCCGGGTATCCGGTTCAGGATCTCGCTGCGGGACCGAACGGATCGGTGTTCGTG
>JAYZBV010000089.1:0-4417 GCA_036338595.1 Planctomycetota bacterium
CGGCATCGCCCTGGCTGCGACTCGTCCCGGTGGTGGTCTGATCTCTGGACAGTCGGTCCTGCTCAGGCTCGACGGCTGGTCCTGGGAGGATCTGGCAGTGCAGGCCAACCTGGGCCTGGAGATCCAGTGGCCCTCTCAGCGTGAGCGCAGGCGTTTCTTCGAACAGGAAGATGCGCATGCACACGGTCATTCTCACGACCGAGCAGGGACACCTCCGATCGATCCTCGTGCAGAAGAGGAGCCCGCTTCCCGTCGCTCAAACTCTGCATCGGACCGGGTCGATAAGATCCGTGAGTTGTTCACCCAGGCAAAGATCTACTGCAAGAATCGCACTGCCAGACAGGAAGTTGTCGATGGCAACGCTCCCGATCTACGGCTCGAGGCGTTGCGTCCTGCCATCGAGGGGGTCTGCCCCGTCTACATCCACGCTGAAGGTGCACGGGAAATCCGTGCAGCAGTGGAGTGGGCCATCGAGATGGAACTACGCCCGGTGATCGTCGGGGGCCGAGAAGCGCCGCGTGTTGCCGCGTTCCTGGCTGAACACGAGGTGCCAGTGGTCTATGGTCCTGTACACCGCCTTCCCTCCAGCAGAGACGATGCCTACGACGATCCCTTCACCGGGCCGGCAACGCTGGCCGCGGCCGGGGTCGAGTTCTGCATCGGCGCCTTCGATACCTCGAATGTGAGAAACCTGCCGTATCACGCCGCTACTGCCGCTGCCTACGGACTCTCACCCGAGAAAGCTCTGGAGGCGATCACCATCGCTCCGGCTCGTATCTTCGGAGTTGCTGATCGGTATGGATCGCTCGCGCGTGGCAAGTCAGCAACTCTGATCATCACCGATGGCGATCCGCTGGAGATTCCGACCCAGGTCGAGGCGATGTGGATCGACGGTCGTAGCGTCGACCTGACCAGTCGCCATACACAACTTCGCGACAAGTACGCAGAGAAGATCAGGCGAAAGGCGGAGCGCCGCTCCTTCTAGCATCGATACGTCAGATGTTCAGAAGAAAGGGACGAGAGGTTCGCCTCTCGTCCCTTTCTTTATTCAGTCCCGCTCCTCGGTGGTGAGCACCCCCAGATGACCCGCGTCAACGTTCGCCCTTCTGTGATCTTGACGGACTGATCTCGATAACGGAGCATCGGGGTCGCGGTGACCGCCCCGGTCTTCGCCAAACAAACGGGGGTTCGGTGTTCGAGATCCTGCTGATATCCACTCTCCTGAGCTCGACGCCCGCTTTCGATCTGACCTCATCGATGAGACAGCAAACCGCTCCCGATGAGATCACCATCCGAAATGCGGAACTGAGTCTCAGAAGGGGTGACCACGCTACAACGGCAAGGATCTGTCGAGCCATCCTGAAGAACAAACCCCGCGATCCAGATGCGCTGTTCTTGCTCGGAAGAGCGAGTTTTGCCGCTGCCGAGGGGCTTGCAGTAGCCCCCGTTGCACTGCAGGCCTATCGCGAGGCAGAGAACTCATTCCTTCAGTTACTACAGGTGGCCTCCGAACGAGACGAGACGAGGATCAGGCAATCTCTCGCCATCTGTGCGCGACATCGGGGAGCGCATCGGGAAGCACTCCTGCACGCTCGAAAGGCCGTTGAACTGGCACCACAAAATCCGATCGCGCTGAGGGTACTGGGAGAATGTGCATCGGAACTGGGTCGAAAAGAAGAAGCGCTGCGATCCTTCCAGGAATCCCATCGAAGGAAGCCGGGCGATGCTGACGTCGTGCATCTACTGGCGATTTCACTTCGCGATCTGGAACGCCCTGCGCAGGCATGTCGGTTGCTCGAGGAGACCATCGCCCAGTTGCCATCGCCATCGGACGCTGCGGTGCAGTTGCTGCTGGTGCTCTACACGATGCACCTGTTCACCAATGATCCCGATCGCGCACAGAAGGTGATCGAAGAGGCTGCCACGATGGCCCCCGATGACCTGAGGGTCGCCGTCGAACTGGCCACCAATCTCTATCGCCTCGGCCAGCATCCCAGGGCCAAGGAAGTCGCCAACAGGGCGCGTGCTCTTCCCGGCCCGACTCGCCGCCAACGCGGTGCCATCGCCAAGATCCTCGGCCAGCTTCATGCCCACGATGGCCAGCACGCCGCTGCCATTCAGGAACTGGATCAGTGCATCGAGGCGACCCCCGACGACCTCTCAGCCCTTCTTTCGCTGGCAGGGTCGTTGCGACGAATCGGTGAAGATGACCGTGCCCGGGAAGTCCTGAAGATCCACACGCAGACCCGCGATGCGATCTCTCTTGTTGATCGGAGACCGCTGCCAGATCTGAGCCAGGCCCCCGGTCTCGCGGCACAAGTCGAGTTCATCCGGGCACTGGTGTACCTCGGCAGGATCGATGAGGCAAAGATGCAGCTGGCTCGCCGCAAGGCCATCGCACCGGCGGATCCGGCCAACGGTTCGTTGCAATCGCTGATCCAGGCCCAGGAATCACGATGAGAGCCTTCGCCACCCTTCTCGCCTGCTGCCTCGCCTGCGGATGCACTTCTGATGACTCATCCTCGCCCGCTCCAGGCCAGCAGAGTCTTTTCCAGGTCGAGGATGATGCGATTCCATTCCAGCACGACGCGGGAGCGACGGGTCAACGTCATATCACCGAGATTGTCGGATCGGGTGCCGGACTCTTCGATGCAGATGGCGATGGAGATCTCGATCTCTACCTCGTCAATGGAGCGCGTGATCAATTACTTCTTCAGGTCGATGGAGAGTTCAAACCTGCGAGTGAGGATTGCGGGATCGACGCCACTGATCCCGGCATGGGAATCGCCATTGGTGATATCGATGGCGATGGAGATCCCGATATCTTCGTCGCCAATAACGGACCCGATCGACTCTTCATCAATGACGGCAAGGCTCGGTTCGAGGAACAAGCAGTACAACGCGGTATCCGCATCTCGACCTTCTCCAGCGCTGCGGCATTTGTCGACATCGATGGGGATGGAGATCTGGACCTGTTCGTCTGTTCCTATCTCGACTTCGATGAAAAGACCTTCACACCCTGCACTCGTGGTGATCTCGAGGTCTATTGTGCACCATCCAATTACCCGGCGGTTCCCTGCCGTCTGCTACAAAATGATGGTCGGGGCCACTTCACAGACATCAGTGAATCCAGCGGATTGAACGATCTGCCAGCAAAGGCGCTGGGTGTCATCAGCATCGACATCGAAAATGATGGAGACCCCGACCTGTATGTGGCCAACGATGGCGAGCCCAACTTCCTTCTGATCAATCAGTGGAAGCAACAGGGCCGGATCTTCTTCGAAGATGATGCCCTGCTCGCTGGTTGTGCATTCGGAGAAGGAGCCAAGGCAGAAGCGGGAATGGGTGTGGATGCCGCCGATCTCGATGGGGATGGGGATGAAGAGATCCTGGTGACCAATCTGGAGGCCCAGTCCAACTCCTGTTACCGCAATGATGGCGGCGGACTCTTCATGGAGACCAGCTTCGCAAACGGCCTCGGTGCCGCTTCACTGGCCCACGTTGGATTCGGAATTCGGGCCATCGATGCGAACCTCGACGGCTGGCTCGATATCTTCGTGACCAACGGCCACATCCTCGACAACATCGGCGAGATCCGACAGGGATCATCGAGTTTCGCCCAGGTGGATCAGCTCTTCATCGGAGATGGATCCCACTTCGTTCTCACACCTCATATCCAGGTAAACGATGAAACGGTGGGTCGATCCCTCGTCAGTGGAGACATCGACAACGATGGCGATACAGACCTGATCATCACGAGGTGGAACGGAGCTCCCCGCTTGCTGCGGTCCACCGCTGCCGGAGCAGTTCATGTGATCGGACTGCAACTCGTGGGTACCCCTCCGGCATCCAGCACCGATGCCATCGGCGCACGAATCACCGTCACTGCTGGAGATCGTGTATTCATCAGGGAGCACAGGGTCCAGAGTTCATACCTGGCCAGCCATGACAACAGGCAATTATTTGCGCTACCTGCTGGCCACACATCCGCGCGAGTGCATATTCGCTGGCCAGACGGCAGTGAAGGTGAGCAGAATCTGGAGAGTGGCGGCTACCATCGCTGGCAACAGGGAGTCGGAATCGTCACGACCACACCCTTTCAATCTCCTCGATGACAACCCGCTCAGTCGATGGGTTCGCTGGTCGCCGAGATCTGAAGGGTATCGCCATTGCCGGAACTGTGGGTCATATTCGCGACGTTCAGCGTCGAGGTGGCCGACTTGAACCCATCTTGGGCCACCTGAGCGCGGATGGTGCCATCCTCATCGATTTGAATCCCGATCTCATAAATGAGATCCTCGTCGGTGATGGTGATACTCGCCTCTTCTCCCTCCAGCACCGTCACTCTTGGCGAACTGATCACCTCGCCATTCAATAAGAGTTCGATGCTATAGAGAATTTGCCTCGGGGGGCCTTC
>JAYZBV010000090.1:0-21193 GCA_036338595.1 Planctomycetota bacterium
ACCGTTTGGATTCCGTCAGGATGTCATCGCCAAGAAGGCGACTCGAAGTCGTAGGAAGAAAAAACTGGATGGTCTCGATGCGGTGCAGTCGAGTCTGTTTGAACAACTCAGGCAGTATCGACTGGAGATCTCGCGGCAACTGGAAGTTCCCCCCTACACCATCTTTCACGATTCAACGCTGGTGGAGATGTCGCAACTTCGTCCCCAGACCCTCGGCCAGATGTCATCGATCTCGGGAGTGGGGCAGAAGAAACTGGAGAAGTGGGGCAACGGGTTCCTCGAAGTCATCACCTCTCACGGCTTTTCCGGAGGGACGACCCTCTGAAGATGCTACTGCTCTCACTGGCTCTGGTGGGATGCCAGCATTTCGGAACCACGGGTGAAGTTTCCGTGGTGGTGGGTCCGGTTTCTGAGCAACTTCGCACGAGCCTCGATCTGGATCCTTTTTATCAGCAACATTCGGATGCGCTCGGCTTTCCGGTGCTCGCCAGCGCAGAGGTTCAGCCGGAGTCCCTTGCGGAGGCACGTTATCTGATCCTCAAGATGCTCGGACATCGTCCCGAGGTTCTCACCGCAATGGCTGCAAACCGAACTCGCTTCACGGTGATGGCCCATGACGAGTGGACCACCGATGTTCCGGAACATTCTGACCTGCGCCCTCCCGAATACTGGGATCGACGCGCTCGGGGACTCGGCGCAACTTCTTCGAGACCGTCCGTTTCCTGTGGCGAAGAGAATCTCCTCGCCATGGATGGAGATCCATACTCGACCGAGAACATCCTCATCCATGAGTTCGCTCACGCCATCCACGAGATGGGCCTATCTACAGTGGACCCGACATTCGATCCCCGGCTCAAGAAGGCCTATCAGCAGGCGATGGGGCAGGGGTTATGGAAGGGGGCCTACGCTTCGACCAACAGGATGGAGTACTGGGCAGAAGCTGTGCAGAGCTGGTTCGATACCAACAGGGAAAATGACAACCAGCACAATCACATCGATACACGTCAAGAGCTCGAGGAGTATGACCAGCCGGTTGCTGCACTATGTAGAGAAGTGTTCGGGGTTGGCGATTGGAGATATGTCCATCCGACATTGCGCCAGCACGAAGCGCATCTTCGCGCCATCGATCGAGATAACTTGCCGGTTTTTCGCTGGGCAGAAGGCATGGAAGAGGCCTACAAGGCCCACCCTAGATCCGAGTGAATCACTTCGGGTAGATCAAGGACAGGGTCCAGGCACCAGACAGCCAAGACTGTCTGCGGTCGGATCGGCTCCACAGAAGTCCGCTCCAGGAGGCGCCGGCGGTGTCCCACCGTTGAACAGAAAGCTGAGAAAGAAGATCGCATCCGCGATATTCAGAGAATTGTCGTCATTGCTATCGCAACTGTCGACACAGGTGCTGATCGCCCCCCCGGAAAATAGATTTGTCAGCAAGAAGATCGCATCTGCAACATTGGCACTGCCATCGGTGTTGCAATCACCGCGCAGAAAATCTGGATCGGAAACTCCACTGGCACAGGGACCCACATCGGTCGGGATCGAGTTGGCCGCAACGTCTGAAAACACGGGGTTCTCGATGCAGATCTCGGGAGCACCCGAAGGACAGGCGTCACACTGGAAGCCCACTATCACCAGCACTTCGGGGAGAATGGTTGGCGGTATCTCTACCAGGGTCAATGAGTAGCCGAGCACGGTCCCACTGGTGGGCCCCACTCCAAGGGTATATCCGAAGTTGTAGGCCAGACCATCGTAGGCAGTTGTGAGCAGCACATCGACAGGCTCGAACACAAGGTCGAACTGGAATCCGGCGATGGGCACGGTGCTGGTCATCATCATCCTTACAGAACCGGATCCGGTGGCAGCGTCATACTCGATGGTGCCGAGTTCCAGCAGGATTTCCGAGCCGAGGGGGGGTACGGGGGGCAGAGGTACCTGTGCGGCAACTGGTGCGGAGAGCAACAGGATGGTGCTGGCAATGAAGAAGATTCTCATCAGGAAACTCCTTGAATGAAATGCTGGCCCGAACAGAGACGACACCCAGCCCGACCCTCTGTCAGGCGAGTCACATCCACCCATCATATAGGCGATACCGACTTCGCCCCACTGGTTAGTTTGTTCCGCCAGTCGCTTCTGGATCGCCATCCGTAGGCCTTTCCGGCTTTTTTCCAGGTTCAGCGGTGTGAAGTCTGAGTTTTTCATCAGGGGGGGTGAGGATCAAGATGGCAATGGTGCAGCCGATTCGATGCTTGCCGAGATACGAATCGCCGCCATTGTTCCGCTTGCCGCCAATGTAGTGCAAGGAACCATCGGGACGATGCATCAGCGAGAGATACCAGCGCCACTCGTTGAAGAAGTTCCAGTACCCTTCACGGTCAAGGCGCCAGAGCGCCGAAGGAGCGAGCATCATTCCCAGGGAGCCGACAGCATGAGCCTCTCTGGTTCTGCTCGGATGGGAGGCGAGATAGTTGCCCAGTTTCTGTGCCATCTCCGGTTCCCTGCCAGCGATGGCGAGCGCCAGCGCCATCGATGATGTGCGAAGCGATGCATCTCCGGTGCCCGTGCCCTTCATCGTCCAGTAGCGGATTCCTCCGTTTGGGTCCATCGATTGCTGGATCTGCTCGAGGCTCTTTGACCATGAGTTTTCGTCCAGCTCAATTCCAGCCTGGGCTCCCATCGACCACGCAAGTTGGGAGAGCGTGTTGATGACATTGAACCCCTTGTTGCTGTAGCCGGGAACGATGTCGTGCCCGAACAGACCCTCCTCGCTCATCCTTGCAGAAAGCGCCTTGCAGCAGCGCTCGATCACGGCATCGTCGCGCTCATCACCGGTGGCGATGCGATGTTCAGCGAGCGCAACTGCGGTGGCGGAGATCGCCCAGTTGCCCAGATTGTCCGGTCCTTTTTGCTTCGGATCATCGGGGATCCAGGATTTTCCATCTGAACCCCTCAGCCAGTTCGCCGCCTTTTCTATCGCATCGCGATTCTCATCCAGATGCGCAGAAAGAAGTGCGGTCATTGCCCAGGCGGTGAGGACGCGGTCCCCGGTCAATCCCACCGGGGAATTCCAATACCCTCCTTTGGTCATCGTGTTACGTAACTGCCGTGAGGCATCGGTGACGAGCAATCGCCGACCCTCTTCGCTCGACAAGCCAGGTCGTTGCGGTAATTCGATCGTGAGCTGGATCGTGTCCGAGTCGCGGATCAGATCCAGCACGATCCTTCGTTGTTCTGTCAGGGGATGAGATGCCAGTTCATCGAGGGCTTCGCCCAGCGACTTCTGCGGCCCCTTCCCGCCGTCATCGAGTCGATTTGTGTGAGCTTCGAATGGGATCCCGTTGATCCCCTGGATCTGATCACCAACGATGAGGCCGGATAGTGCTGCTGGTGAGTCAGGATCGATGGAGATGACACTCAGCAAGGGGCTTTTCGGGACCACCTCCCCTCGTCCACCGAGGATTCCGATGGGAAACTGTTCCGAAGCCCGCGCCCAGGCCGTGACTACCAGGGATAGAGCAATGATGGACAACAAGAGCATTGTCGCTGCATTGGGTCTCATTGACTTCCTCCGGGAGGTATTCTGCCCGTGAGGATCGATGAAAGCACTCGTCAAGAAGACTAGATTGTTACCGATGAAGAACACTCGTAAGACGCATCCTGTATTCCACTCAGTGCTCTTTCTTGCGCTGGTAGCAGCGATTTCGCTGATGGTTGCCATCGAATTCGAGCGGGTCAGCGCAGCACCAGCGGGAACGCCGAAGATCGTCCTGGTCGAGACGGAGGCCGACTATGGCGACCTTCTTCAGGGTGAACTGATCGAGCGAGACATACTCATCCGAAACGACGGCGATGAGGTGCTCAACCTGTGGCGAGCAAATCCATCCTGTAGCTGCACCAAGATATTGAAAAAGCCGGCTACAGTAGCTGCTGGTGAAACGGTGTCGGTACGCGTCCAGATCGATTCCAAGAAGATCAAGCCCGGGGATAACCGCAAGGGCGTTACCTTCGAATCAGACGATCCGCAGCAGCCAAGATTGCAGTTCATCTTCACGACAAATGTCATTGGTTTGTTCAGGACGGTTCCCGACCCGATCCAGTTGATCGGATTGATGGGAGAATCAAAGACCAGAAAAGTGCAGTTGTTTGCAATCTCCCACCTCGGGTTCGAGGTTGCCGGGGCGAGATCGAGAAACGGGGAGTTCGAGATCACAGATTTCAATGAGATCGAAAAGCACAGGCTCTACGAACTGGAAGTCTCTACGGGCCCATCGGAATCTCCGAGAAACCTGAAAGATCCTCTCGATCTTCTCATCCGGGTCAAGGATGGCAGGGAGGTCGTGGTCGGGAGATATGTAGAGATCGAGCATCTAGATCCGGTCCAGATCACGCCACCCAGAGTTTTTCAATTTGGCAACAAGGATACGGATCGACTACTTGGTGACGGTGATCCCGTCGTCACGAAGTACATCCAGGTACAATACCTCGACAAGGTCAAATCTCTTGAGGTGAAGGCGATTCGGCTTGAGGGTTTTCCCGACGGTCTGTTCGAGATCGAAGTTCAGGAACTGGTGCCTGGCAAGACCTTTCGCATCGGAGTCACGCTGGGTGAATACCGCAAGGAACTGTTGCTCAGGGGTCAGTTGATCATCGTCACAAGTGATGCAAGGCTGCCCGAAAGAACATTGCAGATGGCCGCAAAATTCGGACGCCTCTAGGTAGACGTCGAACCACCCGAGGACTCGCCTCCGCCTCCGCCTTCACCTGCACCTGGTTTTCGGCTGCGACGCCTGCGTCGTTTTCTCTTTCTCCCTGTCCCGTCACCCTGAGGTGCTGGATCCTTGCGTGGGGCCTGGCCCTCCTCAGGCTTGCCACCCGCTTGACCTGGTTTTCGACGCCGTCTTCTGCGTTTTCGAGCAGGATTGGGAGTATCACCGCCAGCGGCCGTTGAACTTGCGACCGTCTCTCCGGTTCGTTTCTTACCGCCACGCCGAGATCGCTTTCTACGCGAGGAGCCACCCTCTCCTCTGGGTGCGGAGGAAGACTCGGATCGTGATCGACTGCTCCGCACCGTTCGTTTGCTGCGCGCCCGCTTGGGGGAACTCTTCTTCTCTTCTTCAGCGAAGGGGTCGGGACGATCCTTGCGCTCTGCAGTGCGGGAGCGGAACTGTGTCGGCAGTGCTTCCGGAATCACCTCGCTGTCGTCATCGGCGAATTCACGTCCTCCCAGCAGTGCTCTGAGGGCACGAAGAAATCGATCAAATGTATCGTCAGGGATTCCTGAGTTATTACCGTCGACGGTGGGATCGGAAGTGACCGCGGCAGACTCCGGAGCCTTTGTTTCCGAGCCAGTGTTCTGGTTGCTGGCAGTGGCTGGTTGATTGCGGCGGTTTCTCCCCCGTCCTCGTCCTCGACGGGAGCGACGAGTCTCACCAGGTACGGCATTGGACCCACTCGAGTCGACGAGCCGCCCATCCTTGAGCAAGATCTCGACTGACCAGGAGATCACATCATCGGTGTCTTCAGGGGGGCTGTCAGATGCATCCTTCCCCCCATCGCCATCCGGGACATCGATTCGGTCCGCACTTCGGTAGTAGACCTCGTTCCAGTCCCAAATACGGCTCTCGTCAAGCGCAGACCAGAAATCTACCCACTGCTGAGGTTCAGGTTTCACCTCTTCAGTGGCGACCTCGGTCCATTCGGGGGCGAACCGACGCCAGACGACCTGCCCACCTTCCCAGCGAACCTGCCAGGAGATGCGTCCGAAGCCGCCGTACTTGATGTTGAAGTTGTCCGGTTCAACCTTTTCCAAGGTAATCCACTGTCCAATCCGAGGCAGAGTTCTCTCCGAGCAAGATCGGAGATTACCACGATGTGGGGGGGGAGGTCATCCCTCCTCCCGGTCCAGTTGGGCCCTGAGTTGTCGGATCACTGCCGGATCAGGGGTAGTTCTCTGACCGGAGTCATCGAGGCCCTTCCTGCCGAGGGGGATTTTTCCCTGAATATTATCAGACGACTCGGCTCCATCGGGAGAGGGACTTTCTTGACGGGCACTCAGATGAAGCCATCTCACACCACTTCGACGCACCAGTTCGAGGGCATGGGATGGGTAGACACCACCACCGGCAAGTACCTCGATCCGTCCCTCGGCAGCTTCGACTATTCTTGCCAGTTCCTCGACTCCTTCGATGGCGGTCATGGCGCCACCCGAGCTCAGTAGCCGCTGGCAGCCGGCATCGATGATCCGCTCCAGTCCCTGGATTCGATCGGTGCAATGATCAAAAGCCCTGTGAAATGTGACGGGGACGCCATCACACCCATCGACCAACGACCGCAATGCCCCACCATCGACTTCACCATTTGCTTTCAGTGCACCCAGTACGATTCCATCGGCTCCGGATTCGATATGACTGGCGATCTCATCTCGCATCAGTGCGATGTCTTCATCGTCCAGAATGAAATCGCCAGGCCGAAGCCGGATCATGGCAGCGACAGGGATGCCCCCCTGAATGGACTTTCGTAGAGATGAACTGGTCGGGGTCAGTCCGCCCAGATCCAGTGCACTACACATCTCCACCCTGTCTGCACCTGCATTCGCAACAGTTGGGGCGTGGGAAGGGTCATCGATGCAGATCTCGATGCAGATCCTGTCATGCATGATCGTGCAGACCCCTTCCAGTAAGATTTTCCTGTGCGATGATCTTTCCGGATGATGTAGGTTAGTCTCTCTACATGCAATCCCGGCCGAAGATCCAGAGTGAGTAGTTTTGAAGTACCTGATTTCCTGGATCTGGACAATGGCAGCAGAGGTCCAGGGTGTTTGGCGTTACCAGTTCACTCCTCTATCGACGCTGCAGCCCTCTGGTATCGAATCCAGGTGAACAGGAGATGACGAGTTGAACCCTGCAAGGTCTTACATTTCATTTCTGATATTGTTTCTGACTGCCATCGGCTCATCCGGCTGTATGGGTATTCCTGGCAGATCCCAGCCACTCAATGAGCACCAGAGAGAACTCTATCGGGAGTCCTATCAGATGGTCTGTGATCAAATCGACACGACCTTCTGGGATCCGGATGCACTCGGAGAGAAGTGGGAGCAGGCGAAGGAAACACAACGAGCATCGCTGGAGGACGCAAGCACTGTAAAGGAAGCTCGCAATGCGATGCAGGGGTTGTTGAGCGGCCTGAATCTGTCCCACTTCGGGATCATCCCCGGAAGCGCTTCCGAAGGACTGGGAGAAGGCGGTAGCGCCGAGACGGGGGTCGTGCTGCGAGTGGCCGATGGGCGTGCGGTTGTCGTCAGGATCGAGGGGGATAGTCCGGCAGAGCGCAGTGGGATCGTTCCAGGAGAGATCGTGGTGGCGGTCGGAGAGAAGCAGTTGGAGCCTCTCATCGAGCGATGGGCTGCCGATGGCAATCACTATCTTCCTGTTCAGGGCATGGCATCGACGATGCAGGGATCCGCGGGGGATACTCGCACTTACACGATTGAAGATGCCGATGGAAATCTGAGAGATGTCGAGATCACGCTGAACACTCCGGACGGAACCGGTAAGCCGGTGAAGTTTGGTCACATCGGTCCGATCCCGCTTCGGCTGGAAACAAAGTTAGTCGAGGGTGGATATCTGTATATGCGCTTCAACATGTTTCTCGGGCCGATGCAGGTGATGCCATGGTTCCAGAAGGCGCTGAAAGAACATGTAGATGCTCCCGGACTCATCCTTGATTTGAGGGGAAACCCTGGAGGGTTGGGTCTGATGGCTTGCGGTATTGCAGGCTGGCTGATCGAGGGAGATGGTTTCGAACTGGGTGAGATGCAGTTTCGAGACACCAAGATGAAATTCGTGGTCAATCCGAGACTCGATCCGTGGAAGAAGCCGGTGGCGATCCTGGTCGATGAGGGCAGTGCCTCGACCACCGAGATTCTTGCCCAGGGACTGCAGGATCTGGGCGTGGCGAGGATTTTCGGTCGTACCACGGCGGGAGCCGCGTTGCCGTCGATGATCGTGAGGCTACCCTGCGGGGATCTGCTGCAGTACGCCATCGCCGGATACCATTCCCGATCTGGAAAACGGCTCGAAGGTATCGGTGTGTTACCGGATGAGGTGATCCCGGTCGACCCGGAAAAGATCAGAGATGAGGGCGATCCGATCCTGAATGCCGCCTTGCGCTGGTTCGAGGGAAGTACTGGTGTCAGGGAGGAAACGAGTCGATGATCGATTCCTCAGAGATGGATCGATCCTGAAACTCTGGTCGTTGAGCGGTGAACAGGAGTATCGAGATGTTACAGTTGCTAATGAGGAGTTCGGTACATGCATTGGTGCTGCTGCTGACCTTGATGGTCGGCACTGCCGCTTCCCAGGATCCTGCCGAAGGGGAAACTTCCGGCGAGAGCCAGGAAAGTGTACTCGATCAACTCCAGGTCAAGATGATCGCTGGAATCGGCGACAAGGCCGCCCTGGAAAAGATCAAGAATCGCAGGGTCCTCTCCTCGGTTCTGATTCCAGGTGCAGGAATCGAGGCCAAGCACTTCAGCTACATCTCTGCAGCAGGTGAGATGGTCGAGTCTCTCTTCATCGAAGGGTATGGTGACTTTCGACAGGGGATTCATGGGGATCTAGCATGGTCTCATGATCCCATCAACGGCCCTGCAATCCTCGCCGGTGCGATGAAGGATCAACTTCGTCGTGGTTCTCGCATTTTCACTCCGCTCTATTTCATGACAGATTACGCCTCTGCGACGGCAGCGGGTGAAGAGATGATTGGCGAGGTAGATTGCGACATCTTCATCTTCAAGACCAAGACAGGTACTGAAGAAAAATACTGGATCTCGAAAGATGTGAGCCGGGTGATCCAGGTCACCCTCACTGCGGATTCCCCGATGGGAAAGATCCCGATGAGTATGCAACTGACCGACTACAAGCAGGTCGAGCAGATCTGGTACGCCCATACGATGGATATCCAGCAGGGGACCCAGAAGATGCAGATGATCATCCAGGATGTTCAACACGATGTAGAACCGAAAGAAGATGAACTGACCATCCCCGCGCAGGTTCAGGAACTCGTAGATAGGAAAAAAGCCGCAAAGGAGGAAGCCGAGAAGAAAGATGAAGAAGCAAAAGAACCAGCGCCTGAAGAAAAGGAATCTGATAGTTGATCATCCGTCGCTAGTTGCCATCAGTGGCCAC
Organism: Planctomycetota bacterium; assembly: GCA_036338595.1. Lineage (GTDB taxonomy): Bacteria > Planctomycetota > UBA8108 > UBA1146 > UBA1146 > QNYK01. The sequence goes on from JAYZBV010000090.1 coordinate 9,183, forward strand.
CGAGTCATCGCCGGTACTAGGTAGTCGGTAGTGAAACTCCTGGAATGAATACCTCGACATTGGCTTCTCGCCAGAGACTCTCCTCGAACTGCTTTCTTTTCTTCTGTTCAAGGTCCCTCGTCAGGATCGTCCGGATCTGATCCTGTGCCCGGGCGAAATCGAGCGGAACACCCTCAGCCCGCTCCACCATGAGAATCTTGTGTATGTAGCCGCGGCAGATGAACCAATCGGATGTGTCTCCGGGTTTGAGTCCCCTGACCACCTCTGGCACGGGGGGGAATCGAGCATCGAGTTCGGAGTCAGTCATCCGGTAAAGGCCACCGATGTCGCGCCGAGGTCCCATCGACCATTTCTTGACCAACTCCTCGAAATCATCTCCAGCTTCCAGTGCTCGTGACGACTCCTCCCGAATACGGCTGGAGTCTGGATCATCCATGGCAATCAGAAGCTGCCGAAACGAGATATGGCTTTCACCTGTGAACTCTGCCTGGTGACTCTTGTAGTACTCTCGTAGTTTCTTGGGAGAGATACTGCGAGTACTCCGGATCTTTCTCCTGCGAAGTTCATCGATCCTCAATTCCTCGCCGAGTCTGGTTCTCAGATCCATTTCGCCTTCACCGAATTGCTGCTCCCAGAGAGCCAGGTAATCATCGATGGAGTATCGAGTTCCTTCTGCTCGGCTCAACCTATCGACGGTGTCTTGAAGGTAGGATTCGACTGCTTCTGGAGGAAGCACGATTTTTTCGTGGATGGCTCTCTGCAAGAGAAGTTGTCTCTCGATCAGGCTTCGGAGAACAATGGGTAGTAGCCTCGCAGTTTCCTGCTCGATCAAACTTTCATGGATCTGCCCCCTTGCGGAGGTGATCTGCCGGTGCACCGCGCGATCGAGTTCGGCAAGGGTGATCACGGTTCCATCGATCCGTGCTGCAAAACCGTTTTCTACCGGGAGTTCCTGTCCATCGACCGATGAAATGCACAGTAGAAGCCCCAGCAACACCATCCATGGTGTCCGGCGGGGCAATTTCCAGATCCAGAATTGGCGGCTGGAGTCAGCCTTGAGCACTCTGTTGTTCTTCATCTTGGCCTTCGATTGCAGGAATTCCTCTTCCAGTCAGATGTCGCCAGAACCGGTCTGGATCCGTTCAGGAGAGGATATCCTGCTCACACTGCGCATCCAGCCCGTTGGCATGGTTGGCGATTAATGTCCGCAGGACTATCATCGGGTGCTTGGACCGCAGGGGCGGCTGTTGACCCGATTTGGACCGTTTCAACGGTCAGGAGAAGATATGCGTATCGTCGTGGTGGGTGCAGGTGTGGTTGGATCCCATCTTGCGGAGAGGCTCTCCGCAGAGGGGCACAAGATCACGATCGTCGATGCAGATCCTGCACTCGTGCACCGGATCGACGACCGCCTCAATGTGCAGGCGATCCACGGAAATGCGGCGAGTCCCAAGTCATTACGCAAGGCGAAGGCAGACAGTGCCGACCTCGTCATCGCGGTGACTGATCGAGATGAGACCAACATCGTTGTCAGCTTGCTGGCCAAGAGCCTGGGTGCAAAGAAGGTCGTCGTACGACTACGTAATGCAGAACTCTCGTCTTCTGCTTCCCCATTGCTGCCAGAAGCCTACGGAGCGGATCTGATTGTCAATCCGGTCGACGCTACAGCTGAGAAGTTGCTCAGGCTGGTTCAAAATCCGGGAGCCTTCGATGTATTCGATTTTGCCGACGGAGAGATGGTGTTGTGGGGATATCAGATCTCGCAAGGGTCTCCTCTGGATGGAATTGTCTTGAAGGATCTTCGCAAGAGATACGACAGGATCCCCGGGCTGATCGTTGCGATTTCCAGAGAAGCAGGCCTGGTGATTCCAAGCGGGGATGACGCGCTCAAGGATGGCGATCAGATCTATGTATTGTTACCTCGGACAAAGACGGAGGAGTTCAAGGCCATTGCTCACCCCGAGGCGGAAGTGGTTGAACAGGTTTTCATCGTCGGAGCCACTCAACTCGGTCTGGAAGTCGCGCGCAGACTGGAAGGGGTCGTGAAGTCGATCATTCTGGTCGAGAAGGACCGCATCGCTGCGGAGAAAGCTTCCGAGACACTCGAGCGGACGCTGGTACTTCACGGCAATATCGCGGATCCAGATTTTGCTGCCGAGAACAGGATCGGAGATGCGGACTTTTTCCTGTCCCTTGAAAACGGCGATGCGGAAAACCTTACAAATGCACTGCTGGCCAACAAACTGGGAGTTCGTCGGATACTCATCCGGACGGAGCAGCCCCAGTTCCTTCCGATTCTCAAGCAAGCCGCAGTGGGAGAGGCAGTCAACCCGCGAAGGATCACCGTCAGTGCCATCATGAGAGAACTTCGGCGCGGACGGGTGATCGCTGTGTCCCAGGTGGGTGATTCAGGAGCCGAGGCGAGGGAGTACGAGGTCACGGCGGATCAGGCTGTCTGTGGCAAGAAGATCGTGGATCTCCATCTTCCCAATGATTGCATCATTGGTGCCATCCAGCGAGGGGATGAGATCTTTACTGCGAGTGGAGACTCCGTCATCCAGGAGGGTGATCACGTGATCATCTTTGCCCTTCCGGAAGCAGTCGATGCCATAGAAAAAGTCTTCACACGTCGTCGAGGGATATTGCGTTGAGATTTCGACCGATCCTCGCAGTACTGGGATTACTGATACTCACCCTGTCCGGGGTTTTACTGATCCCCCTAGCCGTTGCATGGGGCCTCGAATCAAAGCATGAACTCCCGTCGTTCTACACGACCATCGGGATCTGCCTGGTCACGGGCCTCGTCTTATGGGGATCGAATCGAGGATGCCAGAAGGATCTACGTGCAAGAGAAGCGTTTGCCGTGGTGGGATTGGGCTGGGCATCGTTGAGTTTTTTCGGCTCCTTGCCGTTCTGGCTCGATCCCGTTGGAATACCTAGCCTGCTCGATGCCTACTTCGAGACGATGAGTGGATTCACAACCACCGGCGCCACCATCCTCACCGACATCGAGGCCTTGCCTCCCGGGCTTCTCTTCTGGAGGAGCCTCACCCAGTGGTTTGGGGGCATGGGAATCGTGCTTCTCACCGTTGCAGTGCTGCCATTACTGGGCTCCGGTGGAATTCAGATGATGCGGGCAGAGGTGCCCGGTCCGACCGCCGAGAAATTAGCGCCGCGGGTGGCTCAGACCGCCATGATGCTGTGGGGACTGTATCTTCTCCTCACTGTTGTTGTTGCAGGACTGTTGCTACCAGTGATGGACTGGTTCGATGCGGTCACGCTGTCGTTTTCTACACTGGCTACGGGTGGATTTTCGATCAAGAACGCGAGCGTTGCGCACTTTGATAGCGCATACGTCGATGCAGTGATCACGATCTTCGTGTTGATCGCAGGTGTGAACTTCGTTCTTCATTATCGAGCGCTCTTTCAAGGGCGTCCGATGTACTATCGAAACAGCGAACTGCGTTTCTTTGTCGGTCTCATCCTCTGTTCGATCATCTTTGTGACCTTGATGTTGCATCTCGGGACTTATCCTGACCGTATCGAAAATTCTGAAAAGTACGGGACACTGGGTCAGTGTTTTCGATATGCCAGTTTTCAGGTGGCATCCATCGGCACGGGCGCTGGCTTTGTTACCGCCGATTACGATCACTGGCCCAACGCATGCAGGGTCGTTTTGATTGTATTGATGGTCATAGGAGGATGTGCCGGGAGTACCGCAGGCGGAATCAAGATCTTCCGGGTCCTGACCCTGGTCAAATATGGTTTACGTGAGATCGCATTGTTGATCCGACCCCATGCGGTACTCCCCATCAAGATCGGAGGGGAGGCCATCGAGAGGGAAGTGATTGCCAGGGTGCTTGGCTTTCTTGCCTTGTGGATGCTGTTATTCCTCGTTTCGTTACTGTTGCTCTCCTTCGTGCTGGATCCCGCCTGGTCTGAGGATGCCGGTAGCCTCTCTGCCAGTAGTGCGCAGACGGTCAGCGGTGCGCTGGAAGATGATCATCTGCTGACCGCGTTAGGGGCGACCCTCTCGACGATAGGGAATGTTGGACCTGGTATAGCAGGTGTCGGACCCCTCGAAAATTTCTCTGCCATCCCTGCGATAGGCAAGGTCTTGCTGATCTTCCTGATGCTGCTGGGTCGCCTGGAGATCTATGCGGTTCTGGTAATTTTCTTGCCGATGACATGGCGTCGGTGACCGATTTCAGGGCAGATCGAAGAGCAGAAGATCGGCGTCCTCGATCACATCCATCCGGTAACTGTCTACCTCATCGATGGCGGCTCCGTCACCTGATTCCAGCGTGACTCCATCGAGTTGAACCGATCCGGAGACCACCTGAATCCAGTGCCCTCGTGAATCCCTGATCCTGTTCTCGATGATGGAATTATCGCTCTGACTTCGGCGAGATATCCGTACATCCTGAGCGATGGTCAGAGATTCACCTTCTCCATCTTCAGAGACGATCAGTTGCCACTGGCCGATTCGTTCCGACGGGTCATAAGCTCTCTGGTCATATCTGGAATCCACTCCACCCCGTGCCGGGACGATCCAGATCTGATAGAGATGGAGTTCTTCTTCGTAAGGATTCGACTCGCTGTGGACGATCCCTCGTCCAGCGCTCATCACCTGGACCTCATCCTGCGTGAGGACTCCGGAGTTACCGATGGAGTCCTCATGAGCGATGGTTCCTGAGAGTACCAGGGTGATGATCTCCATTTCACTGTGCGAGTGAGATGGAAATCCCGTTCCAGAGGCGATCCAGTCCTCGTTCATCACGCGTAGGCAACGCCAGCCCATCCAGTCCGGATCGTGATAATCGGCAAAGCTGAACGCGTGACGAGTTTTGAGCCAGCCATGATCTGCAACTCCTCTGCCAGATGCAGGTCGAAATTGGATCATGGAGAAATCTCGTCGAGGAACCACGCTGCGGTTTCGATACCCCTCTGGTAATCAGGCAAGTGGAATTTTTCATTGGGAGAGTGTGCGTTATCGTCGGGAAGCCCGAGGCCAAGAAGAATGGTATCGATACCCAGGATTTTTTTCAGGTCACTGACGACGGGAATGGAGCCACCCTCTCGAATGAAGACCGGAGCCTTTCCGAAGCCTTTCTCGACAGCGATGGCTGCGGCTTCTAACCATTCGCTGTTTCGTTCGACGAGCACAGGCTCAGCGCCGTGGTGAACGGACACTTCGATGGTGCAACTGGGAGGACAGAGTGAACGAAGGTGATCTGAAACCAGGGTTTCAATCACCCTTGGATCTTGATCTGGAACCAGGCGCATCGATAGCTTGGCACTGGCGTGCGCAGGCAGGACCGTCTTGGCTCCCTCCCCTGTCCAGCCACTGAGCAATCCATTGATATCGAGTGTCGGCCTTGCGCCCTTTCGTTCGAGAGTTGTCCAGCCGGCTTCTCCATGGACCTGAGGAACATCCAGATCGTTACGGAAGCCCTCCTCGTCAAAGGGCAGCGATGCAAAATCTTCTCTCTCCTCGGGAGTCAGGTCGCGAACATCATCGTAGAAGCCAGGGATCGTGATCCTGCCCTCTTCATCACGGAGGGAACCCAGGATTCTGGTCAATGCATTGGCTGGGTTCTCGACAGAACCACCGAAGGAACCGGAATGCAGATCTCTGTTGGGTCCCTGAACGAAGACCTCCAGATAAACGAGTCCTTTCAATGCCACCGTGATGGCTGGAATTCCCGGAGCGAACTGGGAACAGTCAGAGATCACCGCAACATCAGCGGTCAACTCGTCGCTGTGGGCTTTGATGTAGGGGGCCAGATTTGGCGAGCCGATTTCTTCTTCACCCTCGATGAGAAACTTGATGTTGACCGGTAGCGATCCTCGCTCCTTCAGAATTCCACAGACTCCACGGACGAGGGCCAGCACCTGCCCCTTGTCGTCAGTGGCTCCACGCGCGATCAGATCATCCCCCTCGATGGTCGGCTCGAAGGCACCGTGACGCCAGAGTTCCAGAGGTTCGGGGGGCTGGACATCATAGTGACCGTAGATGAGGACCGTGGGGGCTCCTGCAGCCCCGGTCCAGGATGCGAAACAGACCGGGTGTCCCTCAGTTTCGTCAAGCCTGGCATCGAAACCAGAGGTCGCCAGTTCCTCCAGTATCCACTCACCTGCTCGCCTCACATCGCCCCCACGCTGGCTATCGGTCGAGATGCTGGGGATTCGTAACCACTCCACCAGCCTGTCGATGTGCTGCTGGCGATCGCCGGATAGTTTCTCGATGATTTCATGCATCTGTTCTCCTGACATTTGCGGGTCTGCTGGTAGACCCGCTCCTGGATCCGTACCATAAATGACCATGACGCTCCGTGGGAGCCAACCCGAAGGATTGGAGACACCAGATCATGGAAATCAGTATCGAATACTGTGTGCAGTGAAACTACACACCGCAGGCCACCAGTTTGGCGGCCGAAATAGAAAAGAAGTACGGAATCTCCTCCAGGCTCATCGAGGGTGGAGGCGGAGTATTCGAGGTGTGTGTGGATGGAGACCTCATCTTCAGCAAAAAAGAGCTGGATCGGTTTCCGGAGCACTCGGAGATCTTCTCGATGTTGGATACCAAGCAATCCTGATTGTTTCATGGGAGTTTAATTTCAGATGAGTAACGATTCTCAGGACGTCATATTTCAGGTTCAAGACCTGCATCGATCGTTCGGACCCAAAGATGTGCTCAAGGGTGTGACCCTTGGATTTTTTCGCGGTGCGAAAATCGGCCTCATCGGTGTCAATGGCAGTGGCAAGTCAACTCTCCTCAAGATCATCGCAGGCGTGGATGACGGTTACGACGGAACCGTCACCATTGCGAAGGGCGCATCGATTGGCTATGTCCAGCAGGAACCGACTCTCGATGAATCGAAGACAGTACGGGAAAATGTCGAGGAAGGTACCGTTGCAATACGCCAACTTCTCGAAGATTACAATGCAGTGACCGAGTCGCTTGCGACAGAACTCTCCGATGACGAGATGCAAAAAGCATATGATCACATGGCAGCACTTCAGGAAAAAATCGACGCATCTGATGCATGGGAGATCGATCGGCAGATAGATCAGGCGATGCATGCGCTGAGTTGTCCTCCAGGAGACTCTGCTGTGGCGCACCTCTCTGGAGGAGAGAAGCGCAGAGTAGCGCTGTGTCGAACGCTTCTATCGCACCCCGACATCTTGCTGCTCGATGAACCTACAAACCACCTCGATGCCGATACAGTTGCATGGTTGGAGCGACACCTGGCCAATTTCAATGGCACGGTGCTACTGATCACTCACGACAGATACTTTCTGGACAATGTGGTCGGCTGGATGCTGGAGATGGATCGAGGACGGGGGATCCCCTTCGAGGGAAACTACAGCCAGTACCTGGAGCAGAAGACGAAGCAACTCGATGTCGAGAAACGGCACGAGGATGATCGTCAGAAACTTCTCACCAAGGAGCTCGACTGGATTCGCCAGACTCCCAAGGCGCGTGCGACCAAGAGCAAGGCAAGGGTCGAGTCGTTCCATCGCTTGCAAGAGCAAGTATATGAATCCCGCAAGGAGTTGCCCGCGATTGTGATCCCTTGTGAGACCAGGCTTGGTGACAAGGTTCTCGATGTCGTGAAGATGAAAAAGGGTTTTGATGGCAGGGTTCTGTTCGAGGATCTGAGCTTCTCGCTGAGACCTGGTTCGATCGTCGGAGTCATTGGCCCCAATGGGGCCGGCAAGACGACCTTGATGCGACTCGTTGCAGGACTGGATGAGCCGGATGCGGGAGTCGTTGAACTGGGTTCCACCGTCGAGATCTGTTTCGCAGATCAGAGCAGACAGGACCTGGACGACAACAAGACCATCTACCAGAACATTTCTGAGGGATACGATGTGATCAACGTCGGAAAACTTGAGGTGCAGAGCCGAGCATATGTGGCGCGCTTTGGATTTACAGGTGACGACCAGGAAAAGAAGGTCGGAGAGTGTTCCGGGGGAATGAGAAACCGCGTTCAGATGGCAAAGATGCTGCGCCGCGGTGGAAACCTGGTGATTCTTGACGAGCCGACCAACGACCTCGATATTCCGACCTTGCGCTTGCTCGAGGAGGCTCTGGAAGCGTTACCCGGCTGTGGTGTGGTCGTCAGTCACGACCGTTACTTCCTCGATCGAGTGGCGACTCACATCCTGGCGCTGGACGGAGAAGGCAACGGCCGTTTCTTCGAAGGATCGTATCAGGCGTACGCTGAACGCATGCGCCAGGAGCGGATAGACCGCGGCGAGGATCCGGATCTTCCAAGAGGTGTTCATCGCAGATTCGCCTGAGATTCAGTCCTGCCTGGTATTCCAGACCCGCTGATACTCGACCCGATCCGGTGCCTGTTGCGTTGGCTCGGGCGGGTATCCTGCCATGCCCTCAAACGGTAACGGTCCGACTCCTTCCCTGGCACCGGTCAATGGATCGAGATCCTTGCACCACCCGAAGGAATCGAGCAGCCAGGTGCGTTGCCAGCCGGCAGGAAGGGCCGGCAGGGCAGAGGCATCGAATTCGAGTAGCAACTCGTCGCCTCCTCCCAGGATCACAAAGCGGTCATCGACATTCGAGATCAGGTCATCCACCCGACCGTGACGCGTGACAAGACCCTCCTCCATTACACGATAATCGAGAGTCGCATCGCGTTGGTCGTAATGATAGGTGGCGGGAAGGTGACCGTCATCGCTGTACTCTCTTGGATAGCCTCCATCACGCAACAGCGCCGAAAGGAGCGGAACGATGTGTGACTGGCTGCTCTCCACAGGCTCGACTGCTGCGAGAAACACGCGATCCCAGAAGAGTTCGAGGTTCGATTCGATTCGTATCTCTCGAGCGCCCTCCTGGATGATCCTGGTGACATCCAGAACCATCGTCTTGGGCATTCCTGCGGGATATCCGATCTCTTCACCGAGAAGCTGCCAAGGCTCCCCGGAAGCGCTGCGCCATCGAAAGGTAGGAGCAGCGAGACGCTTGTTGCCCTGGTAGGCAGCAAAGTTGATCCTGGAATAGGGGTACTCGATCCAGCCGTCCAGGAACAGGCACACCCGGTCGCCCTCCGGGATCCTGTCGAAGGAGAACTCCCACACCTGATCCTCGCAGTAACCGACCAGATCGGGAAGCAGTGCCCGTGGTCCAATGTAGATTCGATCCTTGGCCAGGATCCTGGCAGTATCGACCTCTCCGCTGGCATCTCGGGCAGCATGAGGAAACACCCGATCAGAATCCTGCAGCAACAACGCTTCCCCTGAGGGAGGATCGGCCTGGACTGCAAAAAACTCTTCCGGGTAGCAAGATTGGGAGTCTGGATGATCGATTGCCAGCAGTTGCAGACGATCTGCGTAACAGACCTCCTGCATCGGCTCCATGATGCTCAGCCGCAATTTGCCGTCGACCTGCTGGAGAGCCCCTGGCTGGATGCGAACCACCTCGGTCGGTTCTGGCGGAGCGTACTTGTCGGGACCGATCCAGAACCCGAGTCCTCCGCCTCCCATGAAATCGCTGATGAAGTTCCATTGCTTGCCATCAAAGGTGAACAGGATCGGACAGGAAGAAGACTTGCGTTGCACCTCTTCGATTTCCTGGCAAAGATCGACGGGGACATCGATCTCTGCCTGCAAGACCCCGTCAGGCCACTCGATGATGAGGCTACTGATGCGGGTGGAGGTTGCGACTCCGACCACGACCGGTTGTAGGCCTCTTGCGCGATGACCAGCACTACCCTCCTGAAAGGCAAGTAACGCCTGGTCTGGATTTCTCAATTCCAGTCTGGCTCCGAACCCGAGCAGATTGGTTCGCCGATCATCTCCATCACGTCGTCCTCCGAGATGGGCGCGGAAAGAATGAAACTTCTTGTTTTCGATGTCGAGGCTATTTCGTACCAACCACAGGGAGCCATCGTCTTTCTCAAGAATCAGGTCCGGATCGCCATCGCCATCGATATCTCCGACGACGATGGTCACCGCAGCAGGAAGTGTTGTCATCGAAACACTCACTGATCCTCCCTGGAATTGTACGACAACGGTGTTTTTCGATGTCGAGAGCAACAGTTCCTGGGTGCCGTTCAGATCAAGATCCGCGGCAGCGATCGTCCGGTAGTTTGCCGAAGAGATGTCAGCAGGGAGATCCACCAGCCCCTCGAACAGAGCAATTCCAACCGTGTGCTTGGTCGTGGCAGCGCGTTTTCGAATCGACAGTTTTCCTTGCTGAAGAAGCACCAGTTCCTGTTCGAGGTTTCCATCGACATTGACCAGCAGAATGGAACTGGCAGTGATGGGCCCTCCCGAGGTCAGTGGGCGCTGCTCTGGGTTCTCTTGATATTTCCACTGCGGTGCACCGGAGATCCATGAAAGCGACTCTCCCTGAAGCAACAGGTCCGCATCATGATCGAGGTCGAGATCGCGGACGGCGATGATCGTGTCCACAGCCTGTTTTCCATTGAGGGATGGAGAATCTTCCACGCTTCGAAAGGAACGACCCTCATTGAGAGCGAACTGGATGGGACCGTTACCGGTGGCCATCAGTAGATCCAGATCACCTTCCATATCGATGTCTGCAAGCATCATGTCGGACGCGTTCGCCTTCACTGTCGAGATGACCTCCGAATAGTCAGGAGTTCTCCCTTCAGTTCCGTGGAAGATTCGCACTTCATTCCCATCTGAGCTGGCAACATCTGGGATGCCATCTTCATCCACGTCACCGATGGCGAAGCAGACGGCTCCATCGAGCACCGTCAATGAGCCGATTTGCTCTGGCGCTTCTGTCAGATCCCAGGCGGTAGCATCACTTCCTGCGATCCAGAGATCGGGAATGCAGTCGAGATCGGCATCGACCAGGGCAAAGGGAGGCGCTCCTCCCTCGTGTGCTTTGGTGATCCTGATGGGCTCCTGGAAGGCCATCGAACTCGGACCTGGATCAGTGGGTCCCGGGATAATCCAGTCGCGGATCGCCTCGGCGAGTTTCCCCTGCTCCGTGTACTTGGTGCTGTGGGCTCGCCCCCTCCCGGAGGATTCCAGGTCGCGAAAAGTAGCGAGAGCTCGATCCGCATCCTCGATCCTGCCCGCTCGACGCCACGCAAGTTGCAAGTTGTTCCAGGCTCCGCGAATCGTCGGGTCGAGTTGAACTGCCATCTCGAAGTGGGGGAGAGCTTCCTCATTTTTTCCAGTTCGTATCAGCCCGATGGCAACCTGATAGTGGCAATCTGCATCGCGAGGTGCACGGGTCAGTGCATTCTGGAATTCTCGTAGAGCAACCTCTTCTTCTCCCTGGTATCTATGAATGAATCCGAGGGTGTAAAGCACTCTGGGATCATTGGGATTCAACTTATCTGCAATGGTCAGAGATTTCAGGGCACGACCGATTCCTTTCTCCGCCTGGTTCAACTGTGCTACTGCCAGATTGAAGCGAGGAACAAACGCTCTCTGAGACTTCGATACCAGGGTAAGGAGAGCTGCCTCTGCAGCCTCGAACTCGTGCTGGGACAGCTGATTCAATCCTTCGAGGTGAAGTGCCAGCAGATCATTTGTGGGGGGGCTATTTCGAGGAGTGCATCCGGCGAAAATCAGTAGAAAATTGAACAGGCAGGTTAGAACGATCAAACGAGTCAGCACAGGATGCCCCCCTTACAACTGGTGTCGTTGGCAGACACAGACTAGTCCGCCGAATGGATTCGATCTACCGGGTCAAGGTCCAAACAGGATCATGGCTGGCTTCGATCCGATAAGTGAATCAATGCAGCTGGTTTCGCAGTGCAGATGGGAGGTCCGGGCTCTTGAAGTGAAAACCCATCTGCATCAATCGAGCGGGAAGAACACGCTGACCCTCCAGGATGAGGGATTGACCCATCTCGCCATACAACAGCCGGATGATGAATGCAGGAACAGGTGGTGCGACGGGGCGCCTGAGAGCTGCCGCGAGAGTTGTCGTGAAGTCGACATTTCTGACCGCAGCGGGGGCCACGCAATTGATGGGTCCATCTATCGTCTTGGTGGTTGTG
>JAYZBV010000091.1:0-4223 GCA_036338595.1 Planctomycetota bacterium
GGGGCCACTGCCATCGACATCATCGAGGCACGTAACCCGGAACGTGACCACTTCCTCGCTCTTCGTTCCGACATCCTGCTCTACTGATCACTCGGTCGCAGTTGTTTCGTTGACCAGGGGCTCCACCCGTCTGGCGATCACACAGAACGCTCCGAGATGATTCTCCACCTTGCCCTCGACCAGTAACGGACCGGAGTGATCGAGAAGTAGCCGACGAACTCGCGCCCAGATGTTCGAGAAACAGGTCACCTCGCAGGTTCCCTGCTCGTCTTCCAAAGTGATGAAACCCATCGGACCCCGATCAGTGCGGTGATGGCGTGAAGCGATCCGCAGGCCGGCGATTCGCACCGCGCAAGCACCGTGATGCGGTATCTCTGCCAGTGGTAGGCAATCGAGGCGGCGCCGCAGATCGCGATGGAAACTCATCGGGTGGCCGCTGATACCGGCTCCGAGAAGCCGGATTTCCTGTTCGATGATCTTTCGGCGCGAAAACTGGTCGAGGTGTGGCCCCTCGTCGACGACTCCATCCAGATCGGGGTGGAGAGCGGGAGCGCTGTTTTCGGTGGTCCGGGTCGTTGCGGCTTCCTGTCGATGACGTGTACGTACGCGCCACAGCAGCCGGGGTCGTGGTATCGAGAACTGATCGAGGGCACCGGCGAGGATCCACTCTTCGAGTTCCGAGCGAGAAATCCTGACACGTCGCATCAGATCCTCCGGAGAATCGAAGGGGCGCATGGAAAATACGGAATCGATGCTCGCCTGTCGTGATCCACGGATCATCGCCAGTGGCATCCGGATCGATCCGTCTCTTTCCAGGATGAAGGTCGAGGCAGATCGCTGGATGCAAGGAGGTCGCAGGGATATGCCAGATCTCCTCGCCTCGGCGACGAGAGCGGCGAAGGGATACATGCCGGCGTGGTGCCGAAACAACGCACAGAAGAACTCGGCCGGGTAGTGAGCTTTGAGCCACGCGCTACGCCAGGCGAGAAGACCGTAAGAGGCAGAGTGAGACTTGTTGAAGCAGTAGCGACCGAAGCGTTGCAGGTATTGCCACAACTCCCGGGCATCGGAGGCTCCGAAACCATTACCGATACCCTCTGCGATGAATTCATCTCCGAGTCTTTTCAGTTTTTCCTGGTCGTTGGAACCGATGGCTTGCAAGAGAGCTCGTCGTACCAGGTCTCCTTCGGCGAGACTGCTGCCGGTGACGAGGGCGATCGTCTCCATCACGTTCTCCTCGTAGAGAAGCAGTCCCTGCTGGTCGCCCAGTAGTTCGGCAAGGCAAGGATGAGGGGGGGTGGGGTGTTCCTGACCGCGGATGCGGCGACAGAACGATTCCTTCAGACCTCCGGAGGCGGGCCCCGGTCGAATCAGCGCGATCGCCTGGATGGTGTCCCGGGCAGTTCGAGCCTGCATCTGCACCAACAGCGATCGCATCGCTGGACTTTCCAGCTGGAAACAGCCGAGGGTCTCGCCCCGGCACAGTAGTTTGGCGGTCTTCTCGCACTGCTCGGGAATGGCCTCGATCTGCGGCCGCTTGCCGCTTCTTTGCTCGACCAGATCGCGCACCGTGCCGATCTCCGAGACACAGCGGTTGCCGAGCAGGTCGATCTTGATGAGTCCGGTCTGCTCGATGGAATACATGTCGAGTTGAGTGACGGCGATACCCTTGGTGGTTCGTTCGAGAGAGGCGATGCGCTGGATGGGACGGTCACAGATGCAGATGCCACCCGGGTGAATCGAGCGATGGTGCGGACGTCCCCGGAGCCATTCGGCATCTTCGAGCAACTGCTGCCGAGCGGTGGCCGGGAGACTGACGGAGGCGAGGGCGGGATCTTCTGCCAGTAACCGGGGAATCGTTTGTTCCGATCGATGGGGCAGGCGACGGGAGATCCGGTCGACATCGATGGGAGCCAGGCCGTGAGCGCGGGCGGCTTCCCGAAGAGCCGAGCGCACCTGGAGCGAGGTTCGAGTGCAGATCATCGCGGTCCGGTCGGTTCCGTAGCGACGATAAACATGATCGATGACAGCATCACGCCCCTGCCAGCACAGATCGATGTCGATATCGGGGAGATCTTTTCGCTGTGCGTGCAGGAATCGTTCGAAGCGCAGACGGTGTACGAGCGGGTCGACCTGGGTGATTCCGAGGGCATAGGAGACGATGGAGGCGGCTCCTGATCCGCGTCCGGCACATTCGATGCCGAGGCGGTAGGCCTCGGCGACGATGTCTGCGACCACCAGGAAGTAGGGGACGAACCCCATCGTGTCGATGACATGCAATTCTCGGGCGAGTCGCTCCACTGCGGCCCGCGGAATGCTGCCGTAGCGACGCAGCAATCCGCGATGGCACTGTTCGTACAGCAACCCGAAGGGGGTCTGGCCCGCTGGCACCGGAAAGGGCGGGAAGATGGTGGGTTTGTCGGTGAAGTCGATCTTTATCGCTTCCTTACCGATCCGCGCGGCGTTTCCAAGGGCGGTCGGTAGATCTCGGTACAGTTGGCGCCAGCGGCCCGGCGATGGGACGTGGGTGAGAATCGGAGAGATGTCAGGGTCGGTATCGTCGTGGCGATCACAGGCGATGCGTTCGATGGTCGAGACGCGACGTACGGATTCGAGAAGATTCAGATGGCGATCGAGAGTCGGTTGCAGCATGCCGACCCGGGTCGATGCGACGATTTCGAGTCCGAGTTGATCAGCGGCTTCGAGTCCACGACGCTCTCGAGCGATGGAATCTCGAAGGCGATCGATTTCGATGAAGATTCTATGACGGGCACCGGGATCTAGACGATCGAGCAGTTCCCGTGCCAGTCGGGGAGATCGAACCAGAATCCACAGCGATCGGTATCCGCTGCTGAGTGCCTCGATCAGGTCGAAATCGTTCAGGCTGTCGGATCGACTAGCAGCACTTTCTTCAGTGTCTGCGAGTCGACGTAGGCTCACCAGTTGATGCAACTGCTCAAGCCCCGCTTTGTCGCGAGCGATGGCGACGAGAGAACTCCCACGACCGTCATCGACCTCGGCAGCGCCGATGATCTTCATCCCGGTTCGTGCTGCGGTGTTCGCTGCTTCGACGATGGTGCCGAGATCGTCATACTCCGCCACCGCGGCACAGTGCCAGCCCTGTTTCGCTGCTATTTCGATCAGCGCAGCTATCGATTCCAGACCGCGCAGAAGCGAACCCCAGGAACGTAGAGACAGCAAGGTGGGCATGGAAGTGGACATGGAAGTGGACATGGCGGACACAAAATACCTTCGGATCGGAGGATGGCGACCCGGGGCAGGATAGCGAACATCTGTTCGCCATCAAGAGGGTGGCAAGGATGGAAGAAGGGCCAGGAAGGCGAACCTTCCTGGCCCTTCTTTTCGTCGACGAACTACCGTTCGATCACGGACAGGCGTCGTAGGACGCACAGTCGAGAGCATCGGCAGTCGGGTCGGAACCACAGCCGGGGCCATCAGGAGCAGGCAACGCAGGGCCACCGGAGAACAGCCATGCCAGTTGGTAAACCGGGTCTGCTACATTCAGTGAACCGTCATCGTTGGCATCTCCAGCATCCTGACAAAGGATGGGACCACCGGTGAAGAGTCCCGCTAGCAACGAAACGCAGTCGGCGATGTTCCTGCCGCCATCCGAGTTGAAGTCGCCGCGCAAGAAACCACCTATGGCCGGTTCCAGCGTAACGATTCCGTTATCGAAGGCTGCAGGTTGGGCCTGACCGTTGACGACCAGGATATTCACCACAGGAGGTGTGCCCAGAGCATCGCTCCAGTTGAGTCCGGTGGTGGTACCGACGTTGTTACCGATGAGTCCGCCAGGAACGGTGTCGTAAGAAACCGCTCCGATCGCAGTTGGGGCTGCGAAGGCGATGAAGGCAGAGTTGGAGAAACTGTAGACACAGCCGACCGTGACGCCATCTGCAAAGTTGTTGATGTCGATGAAGTCGGGACCAGTGCCGTTGTTGAGCCCAGAAATTGCAGATCCCTCGGTGAAGGTATCCACCGCCAGCAGGCTCGGGTCGTGCGACAGGCCGAAGGAGAAGCCCTGGGTATCGTTGGGATATCCGGAGGCACTCGCATCTTCGCTGACACTGAGGGTGGCACTGAAACTACCGACTCCGGTATCCACCGAGTAATCGGCGGTCTCATCCGAGGCGATGAAGGTGAAACCACTGGGAGGAGCCTGACAGTTCGGATCGGCGGCACAGTCCGGGTCATTGCAGTCG
>JAYZBV010000092.1:0-45821 GCA_036338595.1 Planctomycetota bacterium
AGATCAAGAAAGAGAGCGGCCTCACCGGGTCAAGCCGACGAGGCCTCTATTTCGCACAGTTCAGGGTCGAGAACGATTCTCGATCACTCTTCCGCAAGTACTCCTCCTTCTGCCAGCAACGACTGATCAATCCACTGGAACAGTTCATCCATGTTGAAGATGTTACCCTGGTCATTATCAGGATCAGGGCCCGGCTCATCGAAGGGGGCCGATGGTGGAGATCCACCGCCGAACAGGGAATTGAGGGTGGTGGTGGGCACCAAGGCGAGCAAGAGAAATGAAAACGTGAAGAGACGATAGATCGTCTTTTCACTGACAGTTGGGTAGGTCATGAAGACCTCATTCCAGAGGGCTGTCGGTCGTTCGCCCCCGTGGTGAAGACCGCCCGATTCAGGCTCAGGAAGGGCGCATCCGCAGAATTGACACTGCCGGACCGAAATTCTCGCGGTCGCCTCCGTATCGTGTCCTTGAGGTAGATTTGACAGGCGAGGTCGATATGAACTACCGTCCTTGCATGCGGGGGTAGTCCCTGTGTGCAGAGGGGAGAACGGGAAATGGGAAATAACTTAGGGGGCTCGGTTTTTTCCGGAGTGATCGGCGGAATCGTTGCCGTGGTCTGCTGGTACCTGGTGAACATGGCGGTTGCTGAGCCAAATGTCTACGTCGCTGTGGCATTGTCTGGCTTCTTCGGTTCCTTTTTCGCATCGATTTATGCAGCGAAGACCGAAAAGATCGAAGCCTAGTTACAGCCAGCAGGACTTGATTCTGATGCGGGGGACGGTGCCTCAACAGGCGCACCGTCCCCCTCTTTTTTCAGCGTAGTTAAGTCAGCATCTCTGCCAGAGCGTCCGAAATCTGGACCCATTGATCTCAAAATCGATGCGTTGAACCGCTGTGCAGGCGTTCTAGAATGTGGCTGTAGCGGAACTCTGGAAGGAAGCTCGGATGAATAAATTCGCCATCGCCATCGCTCTCTTGTTGCTGTGGTCCTGCGCAACATGGATTCCAGGACCCATCGATATCGCAAACTCACAATCCCAGCAACAATCCACCGACCGGGAGGACCACCCAGGCGGATCAATTGATGCAACGCTGCCGCAACTGCGTGCGATGATTGAATTGTATTCTGCGGATCGTCGCAATATCGATCGTTTCTATGACGCTCCGATGTCTCCCATCTCCTCGCAGCAAGCCAGCGAATACCTGGAACACTGGCAGCAGGTTCTGTCGACTCTTGATTTCGATAACCTCGAACATGAGCAGAAGATCGATCATCTGCTGTTTCAGAACGACCTTCGATATCGACTCCGATCAATTCAGTACCAGCAGCAAAAAGAGAAGCAAATCCAGGAATTTGTGCCCTTTGCCAGCTCGATCATCGAATTGCAGGAAAACAGAAGGAAAGTAATTCCTGTGGTGGGGAAACAGATCGCCACGGTTCTGACCGAACTCGAGAAGGCTGTGAAGGAAACCAGGAAATCGATCGAGCTCAGATTGAAGGAAGCGGAGCAAGAAGAGGTGGTTTTCGAGAAGTCTGTAGCCCATCGCGCGAACCGGATGGTGAATCGTCTGCAGCGGACCCTTTCTGGCTGGTATCGATTCTATGACGGGTACGATCCGCTCTTCACCTGGTGGGTCGAGAAGCCCTACAACGATCTGGATAAGACCCTCAAGGACTACTCGAAATTCATCCGCAGCAAGGTGGTGGGAATCAAGGATGATGACGACCCACCCATCATCGGGGACCCCGTGGGTCGTGATGAACTGTTGAGCATGCTTGAACACGAGATGATTGCCTACTCCCCGGAGCAATTGATCGAAATCGCCCGAACCGAGTTCGAGTGGTGTCGCAAGGAGATGCTACGTGCCTCTAACGATCTGGGATTCGATGATGATTGGCGAGCTGCGCTGAATCACGTCAAGGAGCTGCATGTCGATCCAGGTCAGCAGCCTGACCTGATCAAGGAGCTGGCAAACGAGGCGGTAGAGTTTCTCGAGCAGCGAGATCTGGTCACGATCCCGGACCTTTGCAAGGAAACCTGGCGCATGGAGATGCTGTCAGCAGCGAGACAGAAGACCAGCCCATATTTTCTGGGTGGCGAAACCATCATGGTCGCTTTTCCTACACACGAGATGGAACACGAGGACAAGCAGATGAGCATGCGTGGCAACAATCGGCACTTTGCCCGAGCCACGGTTCATCACGAGTTGATTCCAGGACATCACCTGCAGGGATTCATGACCAGCCGGCATCGAACTCACCGCCGCGCCTTCGGCACTCCCTTCTGGATGGAAGGGTGGGCGCTTTACTGGGAGATGCTGCTGTGGAACAAGGAGTTCGCCGAGTCCGCGGAGAATCGCGTCGGGATGCTCTTCTGGCGAACTCACCGCTGTGCTCGGATCATCTTCTCTCTCAGCTACCATCTCGGAAAGATGACGGCGGATGAGGCGATCGACTTCCTGGTCGAAAATGTCGGCCATGAACGCAACAACGCCACAGCAGAAGTGAGACGCTCGGTCAGCGGCAGCTACGGCCCGCTCTACCAGGCGGCCTACATGCTCGGAGGGCTGCAGCTGATGGCTCTTCACGGGGAACTGGTCGATTCAGGCCAGATGAGCGATCGTGAGTTTCATGATCGGGTGCTGAAGAACAACTCGATTCCCATCGAGATGGTTCGGGCGGCTCTCAGCGGTGTCGAGTTGAAGCGTAATCACCGACCGACATGGCAGTTCTACGGTGCAGTGGATGAAGTCAGGAACGAGCCAGCCGGAGAGTGAACTCTCTCCGGCTGACACGACCCCGATGTCTTGCTAGCAGTTGCAAAAGAGCGGCTGATAGCTCTTGCGATGGCACCAGGCCAGAACCAGATGCACCGCAGAGAGCCCGAGGGCCATCTGCAGGCCATTGGGTTCCACGTAGAGATGATACCCAACGATGTTGACCAGAACCGGACTCAATAGAATCAGCCCGAAGGCGCTCATCCGGCTCGAAGCGATCAACAATCCACTGGCCGCCTGAGTGGCAAAGATCAGGTTGGACATGTATCCACTGGCGGTGATTCCAGCCCAGAACGCGCCGGTCGCCTCGGGATCGGTGGCAGGTTGGTCACCCCCTGGTGAGAACCAATGAAAAAAACCATTGAGTCCCATCAGGATGAAAAACCCTCCGTAGAGTCCTTGCAGGATCAAGATCACGATGTGCTGTCCCTGTTTGGCAGCACCTTCTTTGTTATTCATCTTTGCTCCTTCTCGCTGAGGTTCGGGGAGCCAATCTACAGGAATCGCTGAAATTTCAACCGCGAATTGTCGACATTGTGCCGCGATATTTCGGGACCCTTCGACCTGGTTTATACAGGTTGCTCTCCCCTGGGGCCCACTGAAGCCATAGGATACCTGCTGACGGAGGAACCTCATGAATCGATGGCTCATCTGTACCTGCACTCTCTTCTGTGCCGGCATTCCTGGATCTGCTCAAGAGGGCGGGGAAACTCAAGAGGGCGGCTGGCGACTGGCCGATAGCCCGAGCACCTACCTTCGCGAGCATTCGGAGAATCCAGTCGAATGGTACCCCTGGGGTGAAGAAGCATTCGAGCAGGCGCGAAAACTTGATCGGCCCATCTTCCTGTCGATTGGATATTCATCCTGTCACTGGTGTCACGTGATGCGTCGTGAATCCTTTTCGGATGCATCCATCGCTGCATTCATGAACGAGAACTTCATCTCCATCAAGGTCGACAGGGAAGACCTTCCGCATGTCGATGATACCTACATGGATGCAGTGCGTGCGATGACGGGGGGAGGAGGGTGGCCCCTTTCTGCTTTTCTGCTGCACGATCTGAAGCCCTTCTTCGGCGGTACATACTTTCCGCCGAGAGCTAGATTCAACCGGCCTGGCTTCATGGAAATCCTCGGATCCATCGCACGAGTATGGAAAGAGGACCGCGAGAGCATCACCGAGAGTGCCGAGAAACTCAATGCGCATCTACTCAAGAGATCCACACGGAGTTTTGAAGGCATTGTTCCGGAGGGATATCTCAGCGGTGGTATCGAGTCTGCTGCGAACAGTTACACGCCGGATCCCGCTGGTTTCGGCAAGGCGCCGAGGTTTCCCAACCCACGCTTGCTGCAATACCTCGTGGGAGAGGGGATGATGCGGGGTGATCAGGCCTCCATCGATCGCGGTGTGTCGGTGCTTCGTGCGATGGCTGCGGGAGGCATCTACGACCAGGTCGGTGGAGGCTTCCACCGCTACAGCGTCGATGCGCAGTGGCAAGTGCCACACTTCGAGAAGATGCTCTACAACCAGGGATCACTGGCCGAGAGTTATTTCGAGGTGGGAAGACTCACTGCTGATTCGAGCCTGACGGCGGTCGGAACGGCGACCCTGGATGCGTTGCTGGAACAGTTCCAGTTACCCGATGGTGGCTTTGCCGGTTCCTGGGATGCGGATTCCGGTGGTGTAGAGGGTTCTTACTACGTCTGGACTCCAGCACAGGTGCAGGAAGTGGTGGGTGAGGACTCGAGTGCCATGATCTGCAAGGTGCTCGGGATCGTCGAGCACGGCAACTTCGAGGGCGGTGAGGCGAGCGTCGCTCGCCATGCGATGTCGGTGGAATCTGCGGCCAGTGAACTCTCCATCGAGGTGGATCAGGCCAACAAGTGGTTTGCTGATGGAGTCGCAAAGATGAAACAGGCGCGAACCGACAGGGTCGCACCGAAGCGCGATCCCAAGGTGGTGCTCGGCTGGAATGCGCTCGCCATCTCTGCACTGGCTCGAGGCGCTGCGCTGCTGGATGAACCCAGGTACCGCCAGGCGGCTGTCGGCGCATTCTCTTCGATGAAGGGATCACTGGTACTCGATGATGGTTTCCTGCGCCGCAGAGACTATCCCGCTGGTGTGAACGAAAACGACGATTCCGGATCTGCAGTTGCGCAGGTCTCAGGTAATCCAGCAACCCTTCAGGACGCAGCATTGTGGATGAAGTGCTGCCTCGACCTCTACGAAGCGACCTTCGAGCCCTCGTTCGTGGCAGAGGCGATTCGTTCGTGGCAACTGATCGAGCAGCAGTTCGGGCCGCTGGAAGAAGATGCAGGGCTCTTCGAGGCTCCCGCCGGGGCAGAAGTACTTCTCGGAAGACGCCAGGAATTCTTCGACGGTGCCATCCCCTCGGGTAATGCCACCGTGGCCCGGTCGCTGCTTCGCCTCCATGAGCTCACCGGTATCGGTGCCCATCAGGAAGCCGCAGAACACATCATCTTTGCAGGGCTTCGATCGATCGGCCCCTACCCGACTGGATCCGCAGAGTTGTTACTGGCGGTTCAGGCACTGGTGAGATCGACTCCTGCCGTGGCAGTGGCAGGCGATCCTGCATCGCCGCACACGCGAGCGCTGCTCGATGCGGTGGCGCACTCGACGGTGCCCTTTCCCGTGCTCGCATTGAGACCCCCAGGAGAGGCAGGATCCAGCGCTGAAAAGGTGATGGCACTGCTGACCGATCGGACGCAGATAGATGGAGTGGCCACAGCTTACCTCTGTGTCGACCAGGTTTGCGATCTGCCAACGACAGATGTCGATGCGCTGTCAAAGAGATTGCTCGAACTTGCTGCCGAAAAATCTTCTGAAGTCGAAGAGGCGCCTGTGGATGAAAATGAGAACTCTGCGCCTGAATCCAGTGGTGTGCCCGAGACCAAGGACCCTTGATGATCCAACTTCTCGGACTGGTCTACCGCGCAGGGGATCGAAACTAGATGGCAGTTGAACTCCAACTGGTCGTCGATGCGGATGGTTGTCCTGTGAAGGACGAAGTGGTCAAGGTCGCGAAGCGACTCGGCTTTGCTGTCATCTTCGTCGCGAACCGTCAGATGCGAATTCCCCAGGGTCCTCGTTGTAGACTTCAGGTGGTCGCCGACCTCTTTGATGCTGCGGACGACTGGATCGCAGAGCATTGCGATGCGAAGACGGTGGTCGTGACGGGCGATATTCCGCTCGCAGCACGTTGCGTCGCCGCCGGCTCGGAAGTGGTTTCTCCCCATGGCAGAATTCTTGATGAGGAGTCGGTCGGGGAAGCCCTCGCCAGGAGGGACCTGGCGACTCACCTCAGAGATCTCGGGTTACCCACATCGGGGCCATCGCCCTTTGATCCTCGCGATCGATCCGCCTTCTTGCAGGCTCTGGACCGGGTGATCCAGGGAGTATTGAGAAGAATCGAGCGCACAGGTTCCTGATCGATCAGACCGAGCCGAGCCCGTTAGCAACTGCCGGGTTCAGTGGCACAGTCGATGGAGTCAGCGGTGGGGTCGATGTCACAGCTTCCAAATGGAGATGCAGGTGGTGCTCCCCCGGTGAAGAGGTAATCGAGAATCAGGATCGGGTCGGCGATATTGAGGGTTCCATCATCATTGGTGTCGGCGGCGTCGAAACAGCCGGGTTCGGCACCTCCTGTGAATAGATATGCCAGCATGTTGACTCCGTCTGCAATATCCATCGCCCCGTCCTCATTGAGATCACCGCGCTGGAATGTGGGACCGGATGTGGGATAGACAAGTTGACACGAGACGAAGGTCAGAACAAATTCAACGGAGTACGCATCGTTGACCATATCCCCATCGAGATCGACATCTGGATTGACTCCGAAGAAGGCGAGAACTTCTGTCAGGGTATCGTAGTTGAACGGGAATCCATCAAAGGGGGCTGGAGCGGGAATGGCATCGAATACCTCCACGGGAATCGCTGCAGCGATGGGAGGAGTGATCATCTCTGTGCCTCCCATCGATATTGTGCCTTCCAGTAATGCACCAGGGATGATGATCCCTCCGCCCAGATCCAGGTCTGCAGGGCCTGCGACAAGTTCACCGCCTGTGATCGATCCGGGGGTGAAGACGGTCAGTGGATTTCCATCGGCATCGAGACCGAGCGGGTCGACCTCGAACAGATTATCTCCATCGAAATCATTGGTAGGATCGCCATCGACATCGATACCCGGGAAAGATGCCACTTCTACCTCGTCGTCATCCTGCATCGTAGGGTCATCGAGTAATTGCACCTCGAGCAGGTTACGGAACACTCCGCTATCGAACTGGCTCTGAAGAAAGGGATTGAGCAGATCAGAAACGGTACCCAGTTCGCCGCCGACGATTTCGACACCCGAAGCGACGAAGGCGGTGTCGATCGGCTCACCGGATTGGGCGGGAGACCAGCACAGAAACAGTGCCGAGGCCAGAATCACGGATCTGCACATGATATTCCTCCTGGAGACCAATCCTGCCCGGTTCCGATCGGGGAGAGGGGGCCTCAGGTTCCATTCTACCAGCCCTGATCCAGTCTCAAACCGGGGGTCGTGCTGGGAATTATGACTGATACGATGAAGTGGTAGAGCCAGGAGGTGACCAGGATGCGTCGTATCGGCGGTATTGTGCTGCTTCTCTTCATCACGGCGAGCCCCCTGGCTGCGGCTGATATCCCTTTTCTCAGGGGCGATGCCAATGTCGATGGAAGAGTCGACCTCTCCGATGGAATCTGGTTATTGCAGCACCTGTTCGGCGGTGGTCCAGCGGGAGAGTGCGGTGCTGCCATGGATACCAACGCAGACGGCGATGTGGACCTCGCCGATGCAACACTCATCATCGGTTTCAGGCTCCTCGATGGTCGTGCTCCCGGATACCCATTTCCATATTGTGGCATCTCTGCCATCGGAGAGTGTGCCAGTTATAGCGTCTGTCCTGAAGTGCCTGATGTGTCGGTGACGCGGGATGAGCAGGGGGTCTGGTTCATCGAAGGCGGCGATCAATACCAGCTCTACGAGGCTTTTGGATACGAGGTGGCAACAGATCGCCTCTGGCAATCGGAGTTATTCAGACGCCTCTCGAGTGGAAGACTCACGGAGATCCTCGGCCCTGACCAGTTGAATACAGACATCGCGATCACCTTGCTTGGATACTCCGACGAGGAATTGTACGAGGGATTTGAACAGGTTTCAGAACTGGGGCAACTTGTCGTTCTGGCATACATCGATGGAATGAACCGTCGTATCGAAGAAGTCACTGCCAACCCTGAGCTGATTCCATACGAATTTTATCAGTTAGAGATCCAGCCGGAGCCGTGGACGATACCGGACGTCATGAAATTACAGGTGACCCTTCTGAGGAACTTCGATTCGGAGGCTCTCGCAACTCACCAGCTGGATAATGCGCTTCTACTGGCCGAGTTACTGGAAGAACATCCGATCGACGGCAACGACATGTTTGATGATCTGCGCTGGCTCGATGATCCAGAAGCGCCCACGATGATCCCGCCCGAGGACTTTGCGGTTCCTTTCCTGGCAAGCACTGAAGCGCCACAGCCACAACCACAACAGTATCGAATTGAAAATTTGCGTGCGCTGAGAGACCGCGTCGACGATGTGTTTTCAGGGACCGCCAGGCGTCTGGCAGCCATCGGCTCACCCATTCGCCTTGGCAGTTACGCCTGGGTGGTCTCCGGAGATCTCACCGAGAGTGGTCGTCCGGTGCTGTAGTCCGGACCCCAGATGGATTTCGGTGCTCCCGGCATCATCGTCGAGGGCTCACTCCGGGGCGCCGGGATCGATGTTTCGGGGATGGCGTTGGCTGGTTTACCAGGAGTGATCATCGGCAGGACTCCCCGCCACGCATGGTCAGGGCAAGTGGCTCATCCTCATACCGTGGACATCTATCTGGACGATGCGGACGATCTGTTTTTGCACAGGGTAGAGACGATTCCGCTCGGCAATGATCAGTTCCTGGACCTTCCTGTGTACAGAACACAACACGGCCCGGTGGTCGCTCCCCTGATCCTGAATCCCGACACAGTGGAGGGTCCAGTTGCGAGCTGGAAGTACTCCCACTGGGGCAAGGAATTGAACACCATCGATGTGAATCTCGATTTCATCATGGCACGAAACATCGATGACTTCGGTGATGCCATGGATCGTTTTTGTGTCGGACTTCACGTTTGTTACGCAGATCGGCGTGGAAATATCGGGTACTGGATGGCAGGACTGGATCCTGTGCGGACCGATCAGGGAGATCCAAGACTGCCCCAGGTCGGGGATGGAACGATGGAGTGGACCGAGCCGGTCACCTACAAGCCGCGCAAGACGATCAGGAATCCCGAGCGAGGCTGGATCGGTGGCTGGAACAACAAGGCCGGGGGAGGTGCTGCAGGGGGAGCCCATCCCGGCAACGCCTACGGTCGCTTCCACAGGGCCCACGCGATTCAGGACCGTCTGGCGGACGCAGTCGAGGAAGGGCCGCTCTCCTTTGACTGGATCCGCGATCTGGCACCCGAGATCAGTGCTACCGATTGTTGCAACCTGGGTAGAAGTGGCGGAAACCGTTGGTTCTTCGTCCAGGATGCCTTCGTCCAGGCGGTGGAATCGGATGCGACACTCGAGAGACTCGATGCGCTGGCGTTACTGGGAGAGTGGGACGGCTATTTCGTTCCAGGGGGTCCGGATGGTTGGATCGACGGCCTCGTTGAGGAGGACGCATGGACACTGCAGGATCAGTGGATTCTCCGTGTACTCGAACTGACCTTCGAGGATGAACTGGACACCGATAGCCTCGAGTGGAGCCACCAGGATCGGAATCTGCTCTTCAATGTGTTGATCCGTGCGTTGCCGGGATCGGACACGTTGCTCCAGAACCGGGTCGATTGGTTCATGAATCGCAGTTTGATACCGAAACCGACCGATGCGGCCGGCATCATCGTGCTCGCCCTCGACGACACGCTGGCGCAACTGGGGCCACGTCCATGGAATCAACCGCGTGCCACCATCGACTACGTGGGTACGGTGGTTGGTGAGGTGTGGAGCGCTCCATGGCTCGATCGATCGACCTACGCACAAGTGGTCGAGATCGGTTCACAGGGTCCGGTTCGGATCGAGTCGATGATTCCTCTGGGAGAGTCAGGTGCCATCTACATGGGCCCGACGGGGGAGCCTGTGTTCGACGAGTTCTATTTCGGTTTCACGGAGATCTTCGACGGATTTCAGCCTCGTCCCTTCCCGACCTTCGAGAGTGAACCTTAGAACAGCCATCTCGAGGGCCAGTCCGCATTGTCTGAAGAGGCGCATCTCGGTTGCGGTTACAATGAGGCCATGGCCAACCACTGCATCTGCCTGCCACTGCGAGTTCTGCTTGCGCTGCTGTTGTTCCTGACCGGCTGCCAGACCCCTTGGCTGGCAACGAACGGCAGCGCGGTGGTGCATCGGCTCGCATCATCCCTGGAAATCGGAGCGGTGGCCGCCCGAGAAGATCTGGGGGAGTCTGCCTCTGCTCGACTCGATGAATTACCAGGCCTGCTTGATTATGCAGCCAGCAGGGGACTGAATACTGGTCAGGCCTATCGTCGTGTCGACCAGGTAGTTGGGCCGGCGAGTTGGATCGTGGCTGCTGCTGATCCCGCCACGGTGACGTTGTACCGCTGGCGATTTCCGATCGTCGGTTCGGTTCCGTACAAGGGGTATCGCTTCCAGCATCACGCCATCCGGGAACAGGAAAACATGGTGGAGGCGGGATGGGATGCCGAGGTATTTCCCGTCCCTGCCTGGAGCAGCCTCGGGTGGTTTCCTGAACCACTCCCGAGATCGTTGCTTTCCCTCGAGGAGCATCGCTTTGCGACGACGATTTTCCATGAACTGGTGCATCGCACGGTGCACATCGCGGGCGATGCCGAGTTGAACGAGGGGCTGGCGACCTTTCTCGGGGCGCAACTTGCCGAGCAATGGTTGATCGGACGTCATGGCGAGAGCTCGGAAGTGGTGAAGCGCCACCGCAGTCACCAGCGCGATGAACTGCGGCTCAACAATCTGATTCGAACCCTCAGGGAGCAACTCACCGGAGGCGAGGTGGACGGTCAGTTGGAACAATTCCGACAGCTTCTCGCCACCGAGCCGTGGCAGCAATTCTCCGGCGAGGACCTGGCGAGGGGGAACTGGAGTCTGCCCAGGGTGCTGCTGGCCCGGGTCTATGACCCCTCGAGCGTGCCCTGGGACCGGATCTGGCACGAATCGGGCCAGGATGTGCGAATCCTCACGACTTGGGTCCGGCGCAACTTTTCTGGAACTGGTGCCGATAGGGGCTCGTTGGACCGGTAGAGAAGGTTCCGTGGGCCACATCGGCCGTTTCAGTGGAGGCGGTGAGGAAGGTACCACGATACCCTTGAACCGGACCAGGCCCGCATGAAAGAGGACCCATGAGCGATGCATTGAGCATGGGAAACAGGGATCTATTCGAGGAGATCACCCTACCTCACATGGATGATGTCTTTCGTTTTGCGATGGGTTTATCCAGGAATCGCGCTCAGGCGGAAGATCTGGTCCAGGACACATACATCAAGGCGTTCAAGGCCTTTGGAGGCTTCCGTGCCGATAGCAATGCCAAGGCATGGTTGTTCAGAATCTGCAAGAACCAGTTCATCGATCGGTACCGTCAGAGAGCTCGCCGTCCACACCATGGTGGTGATGTGGACGAACTCGCCGTCGATCCGATCCGGCACTCCATCGAGGTCTTCGAGAGGGAAGGCATCGAGAATCCGGAGACTTTTCTCGATCTGTTCGGTGATGAGGTCAATCGCTACCTCAGAGAACTCCCGGAGATTTACAGGAGAGCGTTGCTGCTGTGTGATGTGGATGAATTGAGTTACGAGGAAATTGCTGAGGTCCTGGAGGTGCCGATTGGTACCATCCGTTCGAGGATCTCGAGAGGTCGGGCGTTTCTGAAGGAGCGCCTGGTGGAATACGCCCAGGAACTTGGATACGGGCGCTGATTAACGAGGGACGAGGGCTCATGGAAGATTGCATTCGCTTCAAGGAACGACTCCACGAGTGGGTCGACGGAGAACTGGGAGATGTTGTCGCCGATGAGGTCGATACACACCTCTCCCTGTGTCCAAAGTGCGCGGATGCCGCCCGTGCCATCGAACACATGAAACTGCTCGTGAAATCGAAGGCACGCCATTCCCGGGTCCCCGAGGGCCTTGCGGGTAAGGTGAAGCAGGCGATCACGATCGAGTCTGCCCGGTATTCCTATCGAAAACGATGGACGGGGCGCCGGTTGGTTCCCTTCGCCACCGCTGCTGCGGTCCTTCTCGTGATCTTCTCCTCGATCAACCCCTTCTCCTCCACCCAACATCAAGAACTTCAGGCCAGTGTCGGAGAATATGTTTTTGATTCTCATCTGAGGTCGGTCACCGGTGACGATGGTCCCGAATGGTTCTTTGAAGGGACCGTTGACGCATCGACGAGAATCTCGGAGGAACTGGGAGTCGCGGTGGCGTTGCCCGCACCCGATGCGATGCTGCAAGGGGTGTCTTTCAGTTCCCTTGGTGAGACTCGCATCGCCAAGGTCTTCTATATGCTGGATTCGGAGCCGCTCTCCATCTTCGTCATCCCGAGGCCGGATGGCGTCATCGATGGTTGTCATTGCATCAAGAAGGGCCGCAATTTTGCGGTCTTTTGTTTGCCCGGTGAGTCGGTGTGTTATCTATTTGCGACCTCGCAGGATGCGAAAGCTTGCCAGCAATGGTTTCAACTGGGCTGCTGCGGTGAGCCGGTGACCAGCGACTGAGAGCCACTTCCAGACCTTCAGAACTACATTTCAACCAGCCACACCAGATCATGACTCATCATGACAGGGGCCTTCAGGTCCCTCAGTGCTCCCTGCGTGGATCTTCTGCCAGGCCCATTCGCTAGAAAATCTGATGGTGGGCGAGCCGGGACTCGAACCCGGACCCCCGAACGGGGAGGGGATTTTAAGTCCCCCGCGTCTACCAGTTCCGCCACTCGCCCGCTGGAAGAATGATCCTCAAGCCCCTCCAGAGCAAGCACCTCTCCGATGCTCTGGCCGTTTTCTCTCCCACCGGATATGCTCACAGCGCCCCTCGATTCTGGAAGGAATAGGATGACCCACCTCAATGACCGTCTCGTCCTGCGCTTTGTACTGTGTCTGCTGGCGCTCTCTCTCTTCTCGGGCTGCGGTGCAGGAGGAGCAGGGCTGATCAGATTACGTGCGGAAAACTGGCAACCGACACCTGGAGGATCGATCCAGGCCTCGGACCTGAATAACCCCGGAGATCTGATCGATGTGGAGGAGGTGCTGGGACTCGACGGAGAGAATACCTTCTGGGTCTATGCCGTCGAAGCGGATCTGGGCCTTGGCACCTACGAGGTGGCCGACATTTCATTTACAGGCACCGGGACCACCACGTTGACGACCGACATCGATTTCTCTGGTACCACATTTGATACTGGAACCGAGCTCGACAGCAACCTGGATGCTTCTGTGATGACCTTTCACAGCAAGGGGGCATTGCTCGGCATGGGACCGATCATGCTGAAGTACATCTGGGG
The DNA here is from genome assembly GCA_036338595.1 of Planctomycetota bacterium. Classification (GTDB taxonomy): domain Bacteria; phylum Planctomycetota; class UBA8108; order UBA1146; family UBA1146; genus QNYK01. Next base: position 13,368 of record JAYZBV010000092.1, read on the forward strand.
TGTCGATCACCTGGTGTTTGATACCACCCTCTCAGGGACCACAACGATCGGGGGAGGGAAGGGTGGGGATATGACTATTCCTGCAACAGCGACGAAGACGATCGATGAGTGGGTACCTGCATTTGGACTCGGAGCCAGCTTCGCCATGCCGGTGGGAAATAACTGGAGCTTCGAAGTGGACGGAGAACTGGCCGGTCTCTGGGTCAGTTACGGCGATATCGATGGCACCTACGAGGGGTTGACCGTTCGTGCCGGTTTGCGACAGGGAACGGGCATCCTGTTTGGAGCGGGCCACAGGTCACTCGTCATCGATGTGTCCGATGATGGTTCCGGAACCAGTGCCGACATCGATCTCGGAGGCAGTTACTTGTTCGCAGAGTGGGCGTTCTGATCTGATTCGAGACGTGGAATACCACCGTATGGTTGAGCAGGGGGGCCGTGCCGGCAAGGCACGGCCCCCCTGCTCAAGGTTTCGAGGAACGACACGTTTCAGGTGATCAGGGGCAGCCGAGATACAAGACGCAATCGAGAGTATCGACCGTCGGATCCGAGCCACAGCCGGGTCCCGGTGGGGGTATCGAGGGACCATCCGAGAAGAGATATCCGAGCTCGTAGATCGGATCGCTGATATCGAAGGCGCCATCATCGTTGGCATCCGTGGAATCCTCGCAGGTCGAAGGATCGGCACCGGAAAAGAGGATGCTCAGGGAGAGCACCGGATCACTGATATCGACCGCTCCATCGCCGTTTCCATCGCCGCGCAGAAACGGCTGTCCGGGGCAGGAAACGAGGATCCCATCTCCATTGGCATCGCCTCCCTGGGTCAGGATCTGGATCAGGTCCCAGACGCCATTGCCATCGCAATCCGCTGGAGTCGCCATGTATGCCGCTTCGAAGCCGGACAGATCCGAGGCATCGACATCTCCATCTGCATCGAGATCACTGACGGCGCACGGGGAGTCCGCGTCGAATGTGCCCGGAGCATCCCCGGTCCAGCAATCGATGAATCCCTGGAGATCCGCATCCCCGATGAATCCATCTCCATTCATGTCAAACTCGGCTCTGCCGAGGGAGTTCAGGAATGCACCAACCTGCGCCTGCTCCTGAACGGTCAGCTGGGAATAGGCAAACGATGCGGCGGAGGCATCTCCGAAGTGCCAGCCCACGGCATCGTCGATGCCCTGCTGGAAGTTCTGGACCAGCACCCTGCCATCGTGGAGCAGTTCGCCCCGGATACGGAGCCCCCACAGCGGTGGCGTCTTCATCTCCAGTTCGAGTGCGTCCCCCTGGACGATCCCGTCTGCCAGCCCTGCCATGTCATGGAGGAGGAAGTCGCTGTAGGGACGGAAGGCTCGATTGGAGAGTGCTGCCTCGGGTGCGACGCCACTGGTGAACTCGGAGTGGTGACACTCTGCGCAGCCGACAGAGTTGAAGATGACTTCGCCAGACATTCCCGATCGGGGAGTCTGAGGTGGAGGAGCGAGGAATCGCTGAAAGTCGGTAATCCGATCGACGAACAGAACTCCGTTGCTCATCGGTTCTTCAGGATCTGCCACTGCATCGCACTGTGCCAGCAGGTTGGCATCGCCATTGGGAGCATTCTCGGTGCCGACGATGGAGTTGGTGATTCCCATCTCATTGAGTGTCGCATCTCCACTGAAGGAGAGCAGAGTCCCTACCTGAGCCTTCCAGCCGAAACGACCCACCATCAGGGGGGCGGCTGGATTTTCGAGCAAACCGACCATGTGCGCCGATCCGCCATTTACCTGGAGAGCCAGCAGGTCTGCATCGGGGATCGCCTCGATCAGCCCTGCTCCAAGGATGGAGGGAGTGATCCTCTCGACGACCACGGTGGCATTGACCGGAACCGTCTCGAGACATTCGTCGGAGATGGCATTGGCCTGCAGCAGGGAGCCCCCCTGGGAAGCCAGGGGATCGAATGGCTCACCTTTGTCTGCAGTACCGAAGCGAGTCACGGTGATGGAGCCCCCGCCTCCGACGGGAACCGCATGGCAGGAAGCGCAGGAATCCTGGTTGAACCCGGGTCCGAGACCCGTCTCAGCAGTGAATGTGCGCAGAAACTCTTCCCTGCCCGCCTCGAATCGCGCGAGTTGAGTGGCGGTCAGCCCATCGATGGGGTCACCCATGCGCGGCTGCAGTGATTGCCCGGCCAGGCCGGTGGGGATGGCCAGCAACAGGACCATCGCCAGTGGCAACCAACTCGCAGTCTCGGGTCCAGACGCACTGGACTCGGGGCATCCCGGATGTCGTTTATCGGGTTCAAATGGTCTCATGCTTTCTTCCGCTTTCCCTCGGTTTCGCAATAGGTCGGTGTCTCGATATCCAGGCAGGCGATCGGGCAGGCATTGACGCAAGATCGCCGTCGGGGATCACCGGGCATCTGCCAGCATCCCCGGACACCATCTCAGCCGGATGGCAACCCTCCCTGGATCACCACCGAGGCATCACATCCCCCGGTCGTCTGAATACACTCTACTTTTTTTTCTCTTCCCGGTTCCCTAGGGACAGCCTGTGGCGCACTCCAGCGCATCGGCGGTCGGGTCCGAGCCGCACACATTTGGTTCTGGCAGGTTTCCCGTGCCTCCGAAGAGTGACGAGAGAACTGCCACAGCATCCGCAATGTTCAGCATGCCGTCATCGTTTGCATCCGCAGCGTCATCGCAGCCAACAGCAGAGCCGTTGAAGAGCATTTGAAGCACGGAAACGGGGTCGCTGATGTCAAGATTCCCATCGAGGTTCACATCTCCGCGCAGGAATGAGACTCCACCTGTGCCGGAGCAATTGACCGTCTCGACCACGAAATCATCCACGGCGGCTTCTACCAACGAGTTGTTGGGCGAGTCTGCAGCCGAGAAACGGAACATGGTGTTGGCGGAAGGCGTGACCACGGCTGCGACAGGGAGCTGAAATTCCTGCCAGGAACTCGAGGTTCCCAGCGCGCCGCCGACCACCAGTGCCGTTGTCCATGTGACTCCTCCATCGGCCGAGATGGAGAAGGTCAAGTCATCGATCTGTGATGGATCGGACTCAATGTTGGCGTACCAGAGGTTGAAACTGACGGTCGCATTGGTTCCTGCGAGATTGTAGGAAGGGCTGATCAACTCGGTTGGCCCGCCGTCGAGGTCAGCAGTTCCCGCTGCTCCTCCCGGGGCACCGTTCTGTGTCACCCAGCACATCTGCCCGCTTGCGGCGACTCCCGGCGCGCAGGGAGTTCCTCCACTGGCAGTGCCATTCGGGTTTGCCAGTTCCCAGGCTCCTGCAGAGGTGCTCGCATCGGTTTGCACGGTCCAGCCGTTGTTCCCGGACTCGAAATCGTCGGTATCGCGGATGATTTCATCGCCGATCAGGTTGAAGACAGTCTCGGATGTGGTCACCGTGCCGTTGGTGAGAGCAGCGCTGACGAACCATTCCATCGAGGTGTCTGCGAGGGTGCCATCGAGGATTCCCTCGAACAGGCCGCCTCCGAGAGGTGTCATGACGCTCTCGACAAACGCTGCGCCATCCGCAGAGACATGAATCTTCACATCGGGCTCCGAGACAACTCCACCTCCGAAGGCCTCTGCAAATGCGGTGATCGTCACCGAGCCAGTGCAGGGGATCGCATCCGGGACTCCCAGAGGGAAACTCAGATTGAGGCCGATGGGGGCCACATTGATCCAGACCTGGGTCCCTGAGCAGGTTCCGAGCACCATGTCTAGCCAGCCATCTCCATTGATATCGAAGACCGCTGCATCGTGAGTCCCGTTGGGTCTCCATGCGGCGCCATCATTCTCCTGACGCAGTGTCACATTGGGGCTATTGCCCAGATTGTGGTAAATGTGCATGCGACGATTGCAGCCCGAGATGTCGACATCCACGTCAGTGATGATCACATCATTCCAGCCGTCGTTGTCGAGGTCAGCGATCACCGAATTGCCGCCAAAGCCATCGTCTCCGGTGGCACCAGTTCCTCCCGAGAAGTCGTAGAAAAACCGCGAAAAGTTGGCGAGGCCATTCGCATCGTTGCTGGTGTGGAGAAGGTATGAATCGGCGTTGTCGTCGGTCACGACCAGGTCATTGGCACCGTCGTTGTTGAGATCGCCCACCGTCGTGTGGTAGGGGGCCATGCTGGCCCAGCTCTCCTTGTGAGCAGAATAGATTCCGGTGCTGGTGGGGGTGTTGTAGGAGATCCCGACGTACTGCGGCGGGTTGAGGGCCGTATCCTTGATGATGTCGAGCGCGCCATCGCCATTCATGTCCCGGATGCTGGAAGACATTCCGAATGCAGATTGCTGGAATGGGAATGAACTCCCGCCGATGATGATCGAGCCTGAAAAGCGGTTCGAGGTTCCGTCCGAGAAGAAGCCGGTGCCATCATTGATCAGCAGTCGATCGTTGAAATCGAGGGACTGGGCTCCTCCGCTGTCGTAATCACCGATGTAGACATCGAGGTCTCCATCGTTATCGATGTCTCCCGCATCCAGGGAGCAGAATCGCGGAGCATGAGGAGAGCCATTGGGTGCATTGCCTTCGAACTGAGGTATCCGGGCATCCTCGTGCAAGAATCCTTGCCAGATGCCACCGCTGTTACCGAGATTGCGGTAGACCCTGGGGTAGGAGATGTGTTTTGGAAATCCGTCTGCGAGAGTGACGGCAGTGACGATATCGAGCCAGCCGTCACCAGTGACATCGGCCAGGATCACATCCCGGTCGTTGGTCGGGGTCAGGAATCCGTTATCGCCTGCAACATCGGAGGAATTTGCGAAGTCCGCGGTGCGATCGACAAGCACACCCCCCTGATTCATGAACAGAACATTGGTGCGAAACGCGGACGCGCCCCCCGTGGTGAAGGCTAACTTCCTGACACAGATCAGATCGATGTCCCCGTCTTGATCCACATCGCCCCAGATGTAGTCCTTCTCGGCAACATCGTTGGTCGAAACATTGGACGCCGCGACGATGCGGGACGCCGTTTCATTGGTGAACTCGACCCAATCGGGTTGCGCTTGAACTGGCATCGAGATCGCAAAACAGCAACCCACTACGGACAGGATCCGCAGGAAAAACATGTGCTCCTTCAAGGAGACACTCCCTTCCCGATACATACGGGGCTCCGGTGGATCACCGGCAATTCTCCTCACCCGCATGTTCGATTGCCCCCCCGGGCATATCGGTGAAACGAGACCTCAACAGTCCCATGGCTCGATTATAGTGGCTCTGCAGAGTAGGTGTGAGGGGGCAATCCTGTCTCTTCAGGCCCTGAGAGAGGATAATTGTTGGCCTCCAGGGCCGGATTGCCGGGTGGCATCTCATCGGCGGTCAATGGCAAGGTGGGACCGCTTCCGTCCACTTGTCAGTTGAGGGAGGAGGGGCCAGCGGCGGACAAAGGTGTGATCCGGTTGAAAATGGAGGCGGCACCCGGATTCGAACCGGGGATGCGGGTTTTGCAAACCCGTGCCTTACCACTTGGCGATGCCGCCTCGTCTATTTCCAACAGTGCGGATCCTAGGGAGCGGAGGCTCCCAGGTCAACTTTCTGTGGAATCCTCTCTCAAAGCTCCCAGGCGAGCGGCAGCATCATCCAGGCCCCGGGTGGCGATCGGGTCCGGATGGGCAGCGGGTGTCTCGCTGGCACCAGGCTCCTCAGGGCGAGACTCTGCGGCGGCTGGAGCCTCCTGTGGACCGGGAGTTCCATCCCCTCTGAGCGACCTGAGCCGATCGAGAGCGGACTGGATGCCTCCCGAGGAGGCGGGGGGCGGATCGGCAGTTGAGGGGGCCGGAGACCCGGCTGTGGTTGCGACGGCAGCCTCAACTGATCCAGGCTGGCCCTGCGGAGAGGTCTGCAGCCCTTTCAATTTCTCGGTGATGCCACCGATACTGGATCGAACCACGGCACCTCGTGATGTGGGTATCGGCGCCGATGGGATCTGCTCCTGGAGCAAGGGGTGGTCTGGTTGAAGCCCTGCCAGCTCTGCTCGCAGCAGTTCCAGCAGCGGGTCCTTGCTCCGCGCTGCTCGGTTGCCGACGGAGCAGAGGACACTCTTGCGCTCTTCCCCATCTCTCAACAGTGCCGAGAGAATTTCAAGTACCGATGCCACGGGTCCATCTTCAGGCCTGGCATCGATTCGATCACCCTGGAGAAGTTTCACCAGCCCGAGAGATAGTTTCAGTGACGCATGGCGTGGGGTGTCCTTCTCGGTGAGAGCGAGCGCTCGCTCCAGTCCGACTCTGCTCGTCGGCGCGAGTTCCAGCAGCGATTCCACGACCTCGGTCTGGTGAGCATCCCCGACCGGCAGTTGCTGGAGCAGCGAGTCGAGAATCGCAGCGGCGATCCCCGTTTCGTGACAATCTCGTTCCAGCATCGCCCGATCGAGAGCGATCCGAGGATCTTCAGGAGAGAGGAGGTGACAGCGCTGGGCGGCCATTCTCGCCTCTTCCGGGGCACCCTCACGCAGGTGTGCCAGCCATTGGAGTTGCCGGGCTGTGGCTTCCAGTTTGGGCTTCTGATTCAGGCGCGCGTCGTCTGCGATCCAGCGGTGCATCGTTGCGGGGGCTTCTGCGTGGCTGGCGATCGCCTCAATCGCCTCGCGCGACTCCGAGTCGAGGGAACGGGGTGTTTCTCCCGTCATGAAGAGCGCTCTTTGCGAGAAACTCCTCGCCGCTTCCACATCCTGTCGCTGAAGTGCCGCTTCTGCCAGGCGAAGCATCAGAAGCGATGTGTCATCGGAATCCGATTCGATCTGTAGATACAGGCGCTCTGCATCCTGCCACTGATGGCGAGCTCGCAACGCTTCCGCTCTGCGCCAGCGGGCCCTCTGGCTCGCCTCTGGATCGCCGCAGTTTGCGGCGGCCTGCTCGTGCATGGCATGAAGCATCGGATCGGGCAGGTGTGCTCCGATCGAGTCGAGCAACTGACATGCGGCTGCATTTTCTCCGGCATCGATCAGTGCCTGTGCGAGGTTTGCGGGCGGGCCGGGATCGGTGCCGGGGCTCTTGTTCCACAGAGCCAACGCTCTGTTCCTGGCGTCCACATCGGTGGTATCGAGCATCGCCACTCCGGACCATGCATCTCGAGCGGCCTCGATGCGTACCTGGTCGGTACAGCGCTGGGCATGACACCTCAAACGGCGTGCGGCCTCCGATCGGCGTCCCGTGCTGGCACAGGCACCGCCGATTTTGGCTCCCAGATCGAAATCATCGAGTCCCAGTTCCTCTGCTCTGCGCCAGCGGCGAAGAGCCGTGTCGTGATCACCCGCAGCTTGAAATGATTCTCCGCTGCGAAATAGCTCCATGGCACTCTGGGTTTCGAGGTGACCTTCTTCGATGAGAGAAGTGAGCCTCTCGAGCGCACGCCAGGGGTCTGGTCGTGATCCGGCGATTTCACCGACATCACGCTGGCCATCCGCGGATTCGATGATCAGTTTCTCTTCTGCAGCGACCTGTGGGTTCGAGATGATGGAGAGGGCGGAGGGGGTCGCTGCGACCACATCTCGCAGCATCGGAAGATCCGTGATCCCTTCCCAGAGGCGATGCTGGTGTGCGGATCGAAACAGGACCTCCTCGATCGACTCTCCGAGGTCGACGCGGCCTGCGAGACCGGAGTGGATCGGTTGCTGGGAAGGGCCGGACCAGGTGGCTTCGCCGGCACCGAGAACCAGCATCAGATCGGCGTCGAGTACCTTTCCGATGGCAGCCCCCGCTGCTTCCGAATCGACAAGGCCTTCCTCGAGGCACAGCAGACCAGCGCACACCTGCTGCTCCGCAGCGCGACGGGTGAGCCGATCACGCTCCCTCGAACTGAGCGGACCATCGATGACGAGAGCGCGCTGCAGAACACTGGGAAGACCTGGGCGATCCAGATCGATGAGACGCCCGTCCTGGATCTCGATGCGGACATCGGGGGCCTCGGGATCATCGGGCTGAAGATGCCAGGTGCCGTTCTCCGATCGGGCGGTGATGTCGAGGAGAGTTCGTGCTGCATCGCCTGGAATACCGGCGGTTCGGACCATCTGGGGCATCGGGTTCGTCCCGGCGGAGAGCCAGGTCCTTCCAACGAAGGATAACATCTCGATGAGAAAGAGGCTGTTGGCCTAGGAGCGGGACATCTCCAGCAGCAGCCCGTCGAAGGCTGGAAGGCCTCGAAGAGCCTCCAGGTCCGGATCCTCGCTCGCATGAGAGTGGTCGGAGTAGCCCGCCTTGACTGCGCCCTGTAGCGCTTCCAGAGCCGCTTCGAGGGACCCCGACAGCGCCAGCGCACAGGCCAGATTGTAGCGAGCCGAGGAGTCGGATGGATCGAGCGAGATGGATCTTTCCAGTTCCTGGACGGCACGCTCGAAGTTGCGCATTCGCATCGCCACGACTCCGAGTGCCTGATGAACCTCGGCATCTGCGGTGAGGCGAAGTGCCAGATCATTGAGCAGCGAAAATGCCCCCTCGAGATCTCCTGAATCGCGCAGATTGGCAGCTGCACGGAGCATCGAATCGCGATCTTCTTCCTCGATCCTGTCGGCGCTGTAGCGGCGTTGATCGAGCAGGATCGCTGCTGCTCTCGGATCGCCGAGCAACGACAGCAGTTCCGCAGATCTTCTTCGCAGCAACGGATCCTCATCCGTGCGGGCCAGGTGAACCAGGGTCGGCACGGTACGATCGCCATGAACCGACCTGAGGCGGATCATCTGATCGAGCCGAGCCGCAGCATCGAGTTGATCCCATCCGGCGAGCGTGATGGAACTCTCCGGATCGACCGCTGCGGGAAGCCGAAGGCGATTCCGGATCGACCACTCTCGACGGGTGCCGGGTGCCACGGAAGAGGGTGCTACCTGTGACACCCAGGAGTCGAGGGCTTGTTGACCGATGACACCCAGGTCCAGCAGCCAGTCGCGGGCATCGACGATCTGGACCGGATCGAGGCTCTCCAGTTGCTCGATCGCCAGCAGTGCTGCTCGCCTCGCGATGGCGTCGGCGGGGGGGGCCTCTCCGGTGGCAGGAAGCAACGAGCCGATGATGCGGAGATCGGCTCGGGAGATCCGCTGAGGCTCGGGCCACATCGGCCATCGTTGTTTCAGATCCGTTCGCAAGGAGTTTCGGAGTCGCCCGTGGACTCGAAGTACCAGCGACGACCGGGTGCCGTGGAGATCCGCATGACGAGTCAGCGCCGGGGCCAGATGCAGATCGGATGCTCGCAATTGCTGTTCGATCTTCAAGACCTTGAGCCGGGCCGATTCGCGCGCGGCCCTGGTCTCGGCAGATGGATCCGCTCCGACTCTGGCGCGCGAGCGGGCCGCCGCAAAATCGATGACTGAAGCGTCGAGATCGGACAGAGCACCGGCGAGGATGGCCGCCAGTTTGGATGAGAGGATCGCTCTTACCGGCACTGAAAGCGGCTCCGAAAGGAGTTCTCGTAGAGGCACCAGCGAGGTGTCATCGAGACGGTCGAGAGCCGCCTGAGCTCTGGCCACCATCAACGAGTCTGCAGAATTCAGTGCGCCGGCGATCGCTTCCAGCGGCCAGTCATCCGCACTGGCCGAGGCGGAGCCAGGAAGCAGCACCAGCGCCAGGAAGAGTAGTGATTTCATCGGAGTAGGATCGGACCCTCCGGAGGTATCTCCACCCCCTCCAGTGCCATGCGAAGTTGTTTGGCATCGCCGGCGAGTCGACTCGATATCTCGATCGGGCGCAGCGGAGTGCCATCGGAGTCGAACTCGATCTGCACGCCACACTCGACGAGCCAGCCTGCCCAGAGTGTTTGCAGAGCAGCCCTGGATGTGGCGGGGGAATCTGCCCCTTCGCCATTCTTGACCGGAGCGAATTCCAGGGCGCGGTCCGCCTCGACCACCAGGCCTCGGTCCGCCAGCGGCAACACATCGAAGATGAAGGTCTCGAAGCGGACCGAATTCGGGCTTGAGGCTTCATGCCAGCGTCCATCCAGCCAGTGCCGGACCGCCTTGCGGGCGACATGGAACGGCAATTGAAGGGGGCCTCCCGCACTACGGGGAGCGATGAAGTCGAGATCGATGACATGGGTCGCGACATTCCCGGCGCGGAAACTGAGGGCGCCGTCAGGTTCAGTTCTGACGCGATCTTCTGGCCCCAGTTCACTGTATTCGATGACCCGTAGTCGATTCCCGACGGTGCAGAATACGCCCACCTTCTCCTCGGGATCGGATTTGGCCACCGCTTTCGAGGAGAAGCGAGAGTGGTCACGCAGATGCAGACCGACCAGTTCCGGGTCCGCGATACGTGCGAGCGGATTATCGACCTGGTGGCTGTAGATGTGGCGAATCCCGCGCTCACGGAGATCTTCAGAGATCTTCTGGAGCAGTCTGATCGAACCACCGTGGCCATCGGGACTGAACAGGATTCTTCCGGGTCCAGCTCTCAGGATCTTTCGGCGACGTGGATCGAGCACCGGCAACTGGTCCTGTGCATGGATGGTCACCTCCGAAGGAGCCAGTCCGTGGAAGGAGTGCTGCTGGAAGTAGTCGATCGTTTGCTGGTGATTGGATGGACTCGTCATGATGATCCAGTGGATGCTATGACCGACCTGCTTCTGCAATCTCACCAGTGATTCTGCGAAGATCTGAAACAGGGTTCCACCGCTGATGGGAAGCAGAGGATAGGAGCCCTTGGGGCCTGCATGGCCGAGTCTTGTTCCGACACCACCGGCCACCATCAGCACCGCGATCTCGCCCCGGCGCAATGCCTGTAGACCGAGTTCAGTAGCGCTCTCCCTGCTCGGATCGGTGAGCGGGATCCAGTCGGGAGGCGAGGGAGCGGCGATGGGGGCCTCGGAGGCATCGGAGTCGAGGTGGTCCCGGATTAGCTGCTGGAGGAAGCGAAGATCGATGCGACGCAGGTCGGCAAGCAGGTGGCGACGATCGGTCGAATCGAGGCGCTCCCAGTCGTCAAACAGGTGCCCCTGGTCCGCCTCGTAGAACTTTGCCACGACCGCCTGATCGGAGGGGTCTTCTAGCTGGATCATCGAAGTCTAGGCCCTTCTCCGTCGCTCGGAGACCAGGGAACCCGCTCCCTGCCGAGGCGGCCTGGATGGTACGCAGCAGCGAGCATGAGTGCCAGCAAAGGTGCAGACGATGCGCACAATAGGGATTTTTTTCCTGACGGGCGCGTATCCTTGTTGAAGGAGACGGATTCGTGTTCACTCGTGGTGGTGAAGCGAGGCGTGAAGGGAGCTCCGGTGGTCAGTCAAGGGGACGGGAACCTGGAACAATTCTGGGCGCTCGAGGAGACACGGCGCCAGCTCGATCAGTGGATCGAGGCGGCTCTCGAGGAGGATCGAGCCACTGATGATGGCACATCGGTGCTGTTCGACGATCCTCAGGTGCGCGCACGAGCTGTCGTCAGTTCGCGCCAGCGTGGTGTCGTGTGTGGGACCCTTGCGATGAGCGCAGTGTTCGAGCAGTTGGATTCAAAGTGTCAGACCGTTCGACGGATCTTCGATGGAGACACGATTTCTGACGGTAGTGAAGTGATGGTCGTAGACGGACCGTTGCCCGTATTGCTGGCCGGAGAGAGAACCGCCCTCAACATCGGTGCGTTCCTGTGCGGGATTGCCACGCGTACCTCCGCCATGGTCAGGGCTGCCGGAGCGGCGATGGTGTTCGATACTCGCAAGACCCTGCCCGGTCTTCGCCAGTTTCAGAAGCAAGCAGTTCGTGCAGGAGGTGGAGTCAGCCATCGGAGCCACCTGGGGCAGTTTCCGATGGTCAAGGAGAACCACAGGGAGTGGATACAGCGAGGGCATCCGGAACTGGCCAACGATTCTGCTGCGGAGATTGCGTTCATCCTCGAACGACTTCGATCGAGTTCAGATGCGCAACCGATCGCCATCGAGGTGGAGGACGAGCCGAGTTTTCGCGCATGCCTGGAGCAGCATGTGGAACTCATCCTGATCGATAATACGGATCCCGAGACCCTCTCGCAGTGGATCCAGCGCGCCCGTGCCGATCACCTGGATGTGACTCCATCGCGGCTCGAGGCGAGCGGCGGTATCGATGAGGGGAGCGTCGCATCCCATGTGGCTGCAGGGATCGGACGCATCTCCTGCGGCGCGATCACCCATTCAGCTCCAGCACTCGATCTCTCGATGCAGATCATCGAGGTGCCACGGAGCTGAAGTGTCAGAATTCGAACCCATTTCGCGCATCCACCTTCGTCGCTTCTCTGGTATCGAGTGGCTGCCGGGACTAGCATCCAGGGGGTAGCACGCAGTGACATGAGAGTGCTGGCGTCGAGAGGGGCCGATCCGGCAGATGGAGGGCGGAGGCAGAACTTTGATGGAGCCTGGAACCGGAATGTTCGGCAGCGATTCGCTTCCACGTCGCTTGCTGCAACTGGATGGGTCTGCAGAGTCGATCGCGCTCGGGACCGCCTTCGGACTGTTCGTGGCGATGACACCTACCGTCGGTATCCAGATGATCATCATCCTGTTGATCAGCCTGGTGCTTCCAATTCACCGCATCGCTGGGCTCATCATGGTGTACGTCTCGAATCCACTGACGGTTGTGCCGATCTACTGGTTCGATTACTGGGTCGGGCTGAAGTGTCTGGCCCAGGAGGGACTGACGCGTACCAACTTCGAATTGCTGTACCAGGAGGCGGCGAGCCAGGCGAACGAGGTCGGATGGTTCGAGGGAGGTCTGGAGTTGTTGAGATCGATCGGGAATGATGCGTTGGGCCCGCTGTTCCTGGGAGGAGCCGTTGTGGGATTGATCTGTGGTCTGCCAGCCTATCCGATCACGCTCCGCTTCGTGCGACGCTACAGGGCAAGGAAACGGATGGGTTCCGAGGATTCGAGCCTCGAGGTCGCAGATGCAAGAGTTCCTGGCACCGATGAAAAGGAGTCGAGCGTATGAACACGTTGAAGATGAGCTCAGGGGGTTACACGGCTCCTAGCTGGCAACTGCTGCTCGGGCTCATCTGTAGCCTGGGACTCAGCGGCTGCGAGGGTCCGAAGCCATCGAGGATCAGCAGCCGACCCGGCTTGCACAAGGTCGAGGTCGGATCCCAGTTGGTCTGGTGTGAACTGGCTGCGGATCCAACGCGCAGGCAAAATGGCCTGATGCACCGGGTCTCGATGCCAGACGACGTGGGCATGCTATTTGTTTTCCCCCAGGCCATCCTTCAGGGATTCTGGATGAAGAACTGCAAGATATCTCTCGATATCGCCTACATCGATGATCAGGGTCTCATCATCGACATCCTCAAGATGGATGCACCCAGGCCGGGACAGGTCTACTTTCCTCGCTATCGCTCGAGCCAGCCGGTGCGTTATGCACTCGAGACCAATGTCGGTTGGTTTGCAAAGCATGGCATCCAGGTGGGAAGTCGGGTGACGGGATTTCGCGGTCCGCCAGGGCTGACGGTCAGGTAGAGGAATCGATGCAACCAGTCAGGTCCGGCATCCTCAGTACAGCGGAGGCGCACGGTCACCTACTGGCGTGGAGTTTACTGCTGTGCTGGGCTCTGTTGACCGGTGGCATCCGGCACTCGTACTCGTCGGGTCCAGTGCAGACTCTCGCCGGAGATTTGAGAGTTCCCGTCTCGACCGCAGTGGATCTTGCCACCGACCCTGCCAGTCGGCTGGTGCTGATAGAGGGCATCGGAAGCGTCACTGCGGGTAAGATCATCCAGGCACGCAGTGAAGCAGTCGGGTACCTGTGCCTGTGCCAGGTGATGCGAGTTCCCGGAGTACCCGATCGGCCGCTACAGGAAGCGGGACCCTGGCTGCTGCCGAAGATCTGTCCCGATGGGCGCTGTCGAAATCTGGATTCTCACGGCTCGGATGCTGCCACAACGGGGGGGGGCTCCTCGGGCTCAGGGGGGCAGAAGCGGTGAATACCTACCGATACCCCGGATCCGATTTCGTCGTCCACTCCGAGTTTGCACCCGCAGGTGACCAGCCCGATGCCATCGATCGTCTCGTCGACGGCATCAGCGAGGAGCAGCAGGATCAGGTGTTGCTGGGAGTGACCGGCTCAGGCAAGACTTACATGATGGCTCATGTCATCGCTCGCACCGGGAAGCCCGCCATCATCATCTCTCACAACAAGACCCTGGCAGCGCAACTGTATTCAGAGATGAAGAAGTTTCTGCCCGAAAATGCCGTCGAATATTTCGTGTCGTATTACGACTATTACCAACCCGAGGCGTATCTTCCTGCTCGTGACATGTACATCGAGAAGGATGCGGGGATCAACGCAGATCTTGACCGTTTGCGACTCGCCACTACTGCCAGCTTGTTGAGTAGATCCGATGTTGTGATCGTATCCTCGGTATCCTGTATCTACGGGCTGGGATCGCCAGAAGCGTTCAAGGACAAGATGATCTCTCTTTCGATTGGAGATGAGATCGACCGAGATGTTCTGCTGCGACAACTGGTGGATATCCAGTACGAGCGAAACGATCTCGAACCGGGACGAGCCAGTTTTCGAGCTCGTGGTGATGTTCTCGAGATTCATGCGGCGAACGAGGAGGTTGCGTACAGGATCGACATGTTTGGCGACTCCATCGAAAGGATGGAGGAGTTTCACCCGGTCAGTGGTGTGGTGCTGGGACAGTTGCCTCGACTGACCATCTTTCCTGCAAAGCACTATGTCGTCAGCCACCAGGATGTAGATCAGGCGATCGCAGGGATCCAGACCGAACTGCATCAGCGTCTGATCACGCTCAGAGAGCAGGGCAAGGAGGTGGAGGCGCACCGGCTTCAGACGCGAACCCGGTATGACCTCGAGTTGCTCTCTGAAGCCGGGTATTGCCCGGGAATCGAGAACTACTCGCGCCATCTCAGTGGCATGAAAGCGGGCGAGAGGCCCGCAAATCTGCTCGATTACTTCCCGGAGGGGTTCCTGACTTTTGTCGATGAGTCTCATGTCACGTTGCCGCAACTGGGAGGGATGTACGAGGGCGATCGATCGCGCAAGCAGACCCTCGTGGATCATGGCTTCAGACTTCCCAGCGCAATGGACAACCGCCCGATGAAATTTCCAGAATGGGAGCAGGTCACCGGTCAGACCATCCACTTCACTGCGACTCCCGCCGCTCGTGAACTTGAAAAAGTTGGTGGTGTGGTGGTCGAGGTGATCAACCGCCCGACGGGATTGCTCGATCCAGATGTGGAAGTGCGTCCCGCACGAGGACAGGTTCAGGACCTTCTCGAGCGCATCCAGGAGACGTTGGCTCTCGGTGATCGAGTACTCGTGACCACATTGACCAAGCGGATGTCCGAGGATCTGAGCGACTACTTCCAGGAGACCGAGATCAGAGCACGATATCTTCATTCGGAGATTGACACGCTGGAACGAGTCGAAATTCTCCAGCAATTGCGTAAGGGCGTGTACGATGTGCTCGTCGGAGTCAATCTGCTGCGAGAGGGGCTGGATCTTCCTGAGGTCTCACTTGTTGCCGTGATGGACGCAGACAAGGAGGGGTTCCTTCGCAGCGACACTGCGTTGATCCAGACGATCGGGCGAGCGGCGAGAAATGAACGAGCCAGGGTCATCCTTTACGGGGATGTGATCACGGGTTCGATGCGGCGTGCGATCGATGAAACGACCCGGCGACGCGAAATCCAGAAGCAGTTCAACGAGGAGCATGGAATCGTGCCCAGGACGATTCGCAAGGAACTGGGAACCACCATCGAGGAGGAGGTCAGGACCCGGACCGAGGATCTGGAACTCAAGGGTTCAGACCTGCCGCAGCAGCAGCGCCAGGAGATGATCGAAACCCTGGAAAAGCAGATGCTGGAGGCGGCGCAGGCGCTGGATTT
Source organism: Planctomycetota bacterium (assembly GCA_036338595.1). Lineage (GTDB taxonomy): Bacteria > Planctomycetota > UBA8108 > UBA1146 > UBA1146 > QNYK01. The sequence continues at coordinate 29,151 of JAYZBV010000092.1, forward strand.
CGAGAGGGCTGCGGCACTGAGAGACCGTGTCAGCCGTTTGAGGGGAGAGGATCCAGAATCACTGCTGCCGACTCAATCCACCGGCAAGAAGGGAAAGAAGCGCTGAGATGAGAGAACAGGGTGGCACTACTCCCGAGATACCGGGCTTCCAACCGCTCCACATCCGTGGTGCTGCTCGGTTAGGAATCTGGATCGAGGCGCGTCAGATTCGCCTCGATCGCAGGGTGCTGCTGAAGGTCCTCCCCGCCACCGATCACGCCCAGCAGGATCAATTCGTCGAGGAGATCCAGGCTCTTGTCAAACTCGACGGAGATGGTGTGCTCCGCGTGATCGATGAAGGGTCGGTGGCTCAGGCTCGCTATGTCGCCCTCGATGAGGCGGAGGGTCGCCCCGTCGATACCATCGCGGTCAAGGAACTCGACGGCGATCTGCTGGCGAAGACCCTTGTGAAGTTACATCAGCAACTTCATCGCCAGGGAGCTTGCATCGATCCGGTGCCCCTGAACTCGATCCTGCTCCTTCCTGCAGGGGGGTTCTCGGTGATGGAACTGGGGCCTCTCGAGGCGCAGTCGGATGTGACTCTCTGTCAGGAGCAGGCGGCAAGAAATCTGGCGCGCATCGGTCGATTGTTACGGATTCAGGGTCGCTGGTCCGATGCCATTCGCGCGCTCAGAAGTGGTCCCGGCGGTTTTGATCGGTGCCTGGAGCTGTTCGGCAAGGATGCTCAGAAACCCCGCAAACCGATCCCGATCATCCTCGCCACTGCGGTCGCGATGAGCGTCGGATGGGTTGTTGCAGATCAGTTTGGATGGATCGATCCAGCCCCGACTGACCCTCCCCCGACCGATCTCACTGCAGGGCAGGGGGAAGAGGTCTCTTCGACCGGGGATCGGGATCCGGCAGACGATGAATCGAACCCGGTGGTCGACCAGGGGGATCCTCCATCTGGCCCGATCGATATGGAAGCTCTTGCGAGCCGACGCTGGCAGCGGCTGGAAATTCTCGAAAGAGAAGCCAAGCGGTGGCCAGACTGGCAATCGGAGAGAGATCAGCTACTGAGATCACTGTCATGGGGACAGTTGTCACTGGGGCGTGAACAGATGGATCGAATCGCCTCCGCCCCCGAGCAGGCCTTCGCATCGGAGCGAGAGGCTCTGATGCGTGCGTGGGCCTGGGTCGAAGAGCGAAACATCCGTCAGGCGATGCTCGACTCCGAACGGGAGATCGCAGCGGGTCGATATCTCGAGGCGATCGATGTGTTGGAGAAACTTGCAAGGAAACTTGGACTCGAGAAGCGATTTGCTGCCGACATCGATCTACTCCACAGAACAGAGATGTTGCGCCGAGAAGTTGGGGCTCAACTCGAGTTGACGATGGAGACGGTGCTGTCAAAACTGTTCCAGAACCTGGAGCTGGCGATCTTGCAGCCGCCAGGAGTCGACCGATTCCCCCTGTTGATGGCAAGGTGGTCCAGCTTTCAGCGCGAGTGCCAGGAGACCGTTCAGATTGCCGAGCAGGTGCTGCATCAAGCGCAGCAACTGGCAGATGATCAGCAAGTAGCCAGCTGGAGCCTTGCAGATGGCAATACCTTCGAGGCTCGAGTGATGGATGTGACCCAGCAATCTGTAGCCCTCAAACGAGCAGGGCGCAGAAATCCAGAAACCCATCCGTGGCATGCCATTGCGCAGGAGACGTTGCTCGCGCTCCTGGACCGCGATGGAGCGGATCAGGAGCGATGTCTCGCTGCTCTTCGAACCGTCTGGGGCGGGGATCGGGTGATCCTGGACCTGGCTCGCGCTGGCGGAGCCGGCGAGATCGCTCGGGCGGCAGAACGCCTCCGAGTTCGAAGGGTGGAGACGTGGATGGAGCAGGGGAAACAGGCGCAGCAAACTGTCGATGATGATCAGATGAGATCGATCGCGCTCTCCGTATCGGAGTGGGTGACTGCCAGCGAGTGGCATGCGAAGGAATCGACCCTCTTGCGATGGTGGGCAGCCCCCATCGACCGAGATGGTCCTGCTGCACTGGACCCCTTCGCCGGGGTGATCATCTCCGACTGGGATCGATCCCTTCACACGATTCGCATCGGTTGGAAGGTTGGAGATGAGGGACTCTCCGGATGGAAGCCCTCGCCAGGAGCCTTTCTTGCAGTCCGTGGAGATCTGGCCCAGCTGCGAGGGCGTGTCGCTCTGGAGGCGCCATTTCGATTCGAAAACACTCTTGAGGTTTCGATCCTGGGACTGGTGACCCGGGAAGACGCACCCAATCTGAATGTCGTGCTCTGGAATGGTACGGACCGTGGCCTCGTCTTCGGGGTCGGTATTCGGCCCCCCGAGGTGTCGTCGATACGCGTGGGTGAAGAGGATGTCTTGCTGCCCGCCCACACCATCATCGAGGAGCAGGCGCTAGAAAATGGCGGGGGAGATGTTCCGATGCCTGCCCCGCTGCCGCGACTGAGAGTGGGTAAGGCGGTTCGAATTCTGATCCGGGAGGATGCGGACGGCGCCATCCTCGAACTCGATGGCAGCCCCATCCTCAGTGCCGAGCCACGAGATCTGCCCCTCATCGGAGGGGTCGCCATCGAAACGTTTGGCGTTCCCGTGGTGATCAGGGAACTGGAACTGGTGGGCAGGATCTCTGCGCTGGATTGGGACCGATGGCTCCTGAGGGAGGCAGAAACGGCCCTCAGAAGAGATCGGTAGCCGGAGCCCGCTCACCTTGCCCCATCTACTGCTGGCATCTAGACTAAAAAGACATGGATCACCTCCCTCCGGGCGTCGTAATTGCGTTGTCCCTGGATAGGTTCTCCGGGCCCAGGCGCCCAACTCCAGGCGCCCCGGGTCGTAAGGCAACTGCGAAAGAGGATTACTCGATGCATCAACTCAGGCTTCTCATCATCTGTCTCATGATTCCTGCCGGTTTCATGCTGCTGGGATCTCGTGGCCTCGAAGTCGCTGCGGTCGCAGGAGAGACTGTTCAGGCCGAGGACTTTGACAAGATCAAGGTCGGAGATCGGATCCGTGTCAAGTTGAGACGCGGCGGCAGTTACGAGGGCGAGGTGGTGGAGCGAGTCGGCGAGACGATCTCCATCAAACATCGATTTGGAACCGCGCGAGTCGATCGATCGGATCTGCTCGAGTGGGAGCGGTTCAAGACCACAGCGGAGCAGTACCAGGAGCGCGCCGAGAAGGCCAGTTCAGCGGATGATTGGTGTGATCTCGGTGAATGGGCACGAGAAAACAGGGAGGAATCTCTCGCCATCGAGGCATGGCGAAAGGCGACAGAACTGTCCACAGATATGAAGCGAGCCAGGGATGCTCTCGGAGAAGTCAAGTACGAGGGCAAGTGGGTTTCGCTCGAAGAAGCGATGCAGGCGCAGGGCAAGGAACTGTACGGGGGCGAATGGCTCACGCCCGATGAGATCGCAGCCCGCCAGGAAGAGGAATCGACCGCGCGCAGGGCGGAATCTCTCAAGGGACGCGACGCCTACATCGAGGAGTTGAGGGGACGAGATTGGGCTACCGTGGAACCGATCATCTCGCCGCACTACGTCATCTATTGCAACTCCACCATCGAAAATGCTCGCTACTACGCCGATGTGATGGAGTCGCTCTATCGCGCCTACGACAAGGTGTTCATCGAGAAGTTCTGGCCCAGACGTTACAAGAAGGCGCCGCGAAGTGATGTCTACATCCATGCCAACCATCAGCAGTTCATGGACTGGACCGGTAACGGTCCCAACATCGGCGGGTTTTACAACCTGCTGCGCCAGGATGTGACCGGGTACCACGGATCGTTTGGATCCACAGGCAGTACCGAGGAGGTGCTGGCCCACGAGGGAACCCACCAGTTCCAGGGCATGATCTTCAAGTCGCTGCAGTCGTTGCCGATCTGGACCATCGAGGGGCTTGCGGTGTATTTCGGGGATGGCTCCAAGATCAGCCGGCGAACGGTCGAGATCAACGAGATCCCACGGGACCGCCTGGTCGGTCTCCAGAGCGCCATCGAGGATGGAAACTACTGCAATCTCAAGACGCTGCTTCGGCTTCCTCAACAGCGATTTGGTGGCTTCTACTACGGACACGCCTGGGGGGTGCTGTTCTGGTGTCTGTATGGCAACGAGCATGGAGCCTGGAGCAGCAGTGACAACACAGGTGGCAAGATCATGGAAGATTGGTTTCTGCACTGTCAAGAACTGGACGGTTTCTGTGACTACGAGAAGGAAGCCCAGTTCTTCGAGGGACTGGTAGCGCAGCACAGCGGCAAGAGTGTCGAGGAGTGGGAAGAAGAGTACAAGCAGTGGATTCTCGGCCTGCCCGTGGAAGAACTGGGTCAGAAGCGCTCGAGGGTCTTCAGCAGCGAAGCACTGAAGCTGGAAATCACCAAGCCTGCAGGGTGGCGCTGGCAAAAATCTGGGCTCCTCTACGCGGGAGAGGTGATTTCATCGGTCAGCGGAGGATCCTCCAAGAAGCGTCTCTCCACCTATAGCTGGCCCAACGGACTTCATGCAGAACTCAGCGAAGATTACGCCCGTTCCTTGATCGGTAATGTTTTCGGCGAGGTTGCATACATCGAAGAGATGGCCAGCAAGCAGATGGGTGGCAACCCGATGTATGTCGCTGTACTGGATGGCAAGAGGGTGATTGGCACCGCCGGAAACAATGTTCCCGAACTGGGAGAGCAGATGCGATTTGCAGTTGGAATCTTCGGATCACCAGACAAGTTGTATGGCAATGTTCTCGAGTGTTCTATCGAGGATTACGAGGCTTCGCTGAAGTATTTCGAAGAATACACGGCCAAGTTTCGCTACACCGGTTAGCGAGCAGTGGTGCACCTCGCCTCGGACGAAGAGGTGGAGTCGATGAATCGTTGCAGGCCACGAAGAGTTTCGTAGAATGAGTTGCGGAGGATTCGATGCTGAGACCGTCGTTCTTGCTGCTGTTCCTTTCACTGCTGGCCGCGCCCGTCGTTGCCTGGCCAGCAGCCGGGAGCCCATCCGGGCAGACGACTCTGTATTCTCTGGATGCGGGCGAGAGGGTCATCGTCGTGCTCAAGGGTGGCGACGAGGTGATCGGCGAGGTGGTCGAGGAGACCCCCGATAAGATCTCGGTCAAGAGTGCCTTTGGCGTCACATCGATCGAGATGAGTCGTGTCGATGTGGTGATCCGAGGCGAAGAGGTCAACCGCAGAGAGTATTCCCAGCGGCACAAGCGAGCGATTCGTCGGGGGTCCGCCTCGGGTTGGTACTCGCTCGCGAAATGGGCACTCGAGCGAGGCCTGGAGCAGCAGGCCCAGGACGCCCTCGAAAAGACTCTCGAGATCGATCCCGAACATGAAGCGGCTCGCATCGCGCTCGGTTGGGGCCAGGTCGATGGAGAGTGGAAGACCCCCGAGGAAGCCGAGGCGCTGGTCGCCAGTGGCTGGGGGCGAGATGGCAAGCGGCTGGTACCGCCCAAAGGGAACGCTGGTAAGCCACCCAGGATTCCGTCTCCAAAGCCGACGGTGCCGAAACCAGACGTTGTCAAGCCCGGTCGTGCGACGACTCCGGAGTCGGTGACGAGACGGCTGGATCCTCAAGAGCAACGTCGCCGTGAGGAGCAGCTGGAGCGTCGCCGCAAGGAACGTGAAAAGTTCGATGAGAACAAGCGCAAGGAATACGAGGGCGTCCCCTGGTCGAGCCGATCGACGATACGATCCAGAAACTGGGTGATCGAATGCAACAGCACTCCCGAGGTTGCGCGCACCTACCAGTGGATCATGGAGGCGCTCCATGCCACCCTCTCCAAGATTTTCAAGTCGCCGGATGTTCGGAGTCAGAAACCGCTTGTGAAGATCTATCGCAACCATGACGAGTTCATGCTCAAGACGGGGATGGGCGGCGGTGTGGGGGGCTTTTACCAGCCCGCAACTCAGAATGTGACCGCCTACCATGGCACCTTCGGTCTGACGGGCACCACGTTCACGGTGCTGGCCCATGAAGGCACTCATGCATTCCAGGGCAAGAAACTGGCGCGGATGGGCAACTACCCCAACTGGTTCATCGAGGGGATGGCGGTCTATTTCGGCGATGGTTCGAAACTCGATTACAAGAAGAAGAAGTTGGTCTCGGGGCTGATCCCCAGAGATCGATTGTTCCACATCCAGGAGAAGATTCGCGAGGGGACTCATACGCCGCTGTCGAAACTGGGAGGCTTGCCGAGAAATCGATTTGGCGGCTCTCAATACGCCGATTCCTGGGCAGTGATGCATTACCTGATCAACGGTCCGGAGAGCCGCAAGGGACAGAGATTCCTGGTCGAGTACTGGCGGATGGGTGAGAAGCGCAGGGTCGGCCAGCGCCAGTTCAACGACCTGGCCCAGAAATATTTCAATGACGTGGACCAGATGGAGGCCGACTGGAAAGAGTATGTCCTATCGCTCAAACCGGAACCTGCTGGAGAAGTGGAAGACTCCCGCTTCAACTCCCTCGACTTCATGTTCTCGATCGAACTTCCCGGCCCCAACTGGGAGTACGCACTCGATGAAATCCAGGATCGGGATCTGGTTCTGATGAAGATCCCCGAGACGCGAAACGAGATCCGGGTGCGCATCCTTTCGAAAGCAGAAGATGACCAGCGTCCACAGGATTGGATCGATTCGGTCGTGTTGCCTGACCTGCGCAAGAAATACACCGATGTCCGGACACTCAAGGGTGATCTCGGTGGCCTCGATGCATTCCTGTTCGAGTTCGTCGACAAGCCTCCCGCCGCCAAGGAGGAATCAAAGGAGGAAGAGGCCTCCGACGGGGATGAACCGTCAGAGGACACTCCGGGCAGCCGTCAGACCGTTGCGGATCGGGTGCAACAGGAGGGCCCCGAGGGGGATGGCGATGGAGAAGCGGATGGAGAGGCGAAAGATGCCGAGCAGAAGCCTGCTGCGCCGGCTCCGAGGAAGCACCGTTCCTACATTCTGGTCGGAATCTCCAATGCCTACGAGTTGCGAGGATCCTTCGAGATGGATCAGTTCGCAGCCTTGCTCCCCGACCTGGAGTGGGTCGCATTCTCGTTCGAAAAGATCCAGCGAAACCGCTGGTAATGGCGCAGCGGTTCGACAGGTAGTCTTTTCATTTACCTTGTGAGATGCGCAATTTTCCCTGGACGAATTCCAGTTCACGGATATCCAGGGAGATTCCCGGTAGCGGAAATTCCCTGAACAATTTGTCGACCACTTCGATCGATGGCTTCAGGCCCAGGTTTTCTCCCTTGTAAATCGATCCCCACTGATAGAGATCGACATCCGCACTGTCGATCACTCCACCATGAATCGTCGCAGTTCCGATCATCTCCAGGTTGGCAAAGCGTCCTCGCATCCACCAGGGTGAGGTGCTCTGATCCTCTGGAATTCCGATGGAGACCAGTAATCGAGTAGGGCCGTCAGGCTGAGGCAGTAACCTGACTCCGCTCCCTGGAGACAGGTCGCCTGCTTCGATCATCTGATCCAACTGGTCAGTCAGAAACAGGTTCCACTGGGCATGGGTCAGAGTCATGTCGTCCGTTGAATCGGCATGTTCAGCGAGGACCTGCAAGTTTTCATCTGTTGGTTGCAGTTCTGGAAGCAGCAAGGGGGAATCTTGAAGGCCTCCCGAGAGCACCATCCAGAACGAGATCATGGCACCGACGGAAGCCGCAACCACCAGCACCACCAGGCAGCCGCAGAGGCTGAAGAGTGGATTTGCCTTGCGCACCACCCTGGGAGGATCAACGGCGGAGGTCATCGGCTCTCTTCCTTTCCGATCGGTGTCGCCTGCGGGAGAAGTGGAGAATCGCCCGATGCGGCCTCCCTGAGGCCATCAGGGTAGATGGAGGCCGATGATCAGGCCAGCGATGAAAGATGGAATCGAGCGGAATTCCTTCCCCGGAGGGGAGCAAACCGATACAAGCGGGTCAGGTCGCCAGTGGAGGCGAGCTGCGTGAACGGTCCCGATTCGAAGGCCCCATCTCGGGGGAGATTTTCGATGCTTGAGGACGATAAAGAAAAGAAGGAAAACGGCCGCCTCGTCGGATTGCTGGATCCCTCGGATCCGCGCCTGGCCGATGTTCGCCTGGCTCCCATCTTGCGTGATTTTCTCGAGCAGTACGACGCAGTGCTGGATGAACTCTACGATGAAAAAGCACTTCGTCAACTGGCCGGAGACTTACTCAATACCTTCAATTTATTTCTCAAGCGAAACAAGAACGAGGTTCAGGTCAGCATCTGGGCAGACCCGAAGCAGGACCCCGATAGCAAATCGATCTTCCTGGACGTGGTTTGCAATGATCAGCCCTTCATCGTCGATACCGTGGAAATGATCATCGAGGAGCGTGGGCTCGAGGTGATCAGCAAGCACACGGCGAATGCTTCTGCGGTCAGGGCAAAGGATGGCACGATTGTCGCCATCGACGCCACGGCAGCGAATTCAAGAGAAGAAGTCATCTGCCACTTCGAGATCGCGTCGATGCCGATGGCACAGATGCGTGACGATCTACTGCGTTGCATCGAAGAGCGACTCTTGATGGCCACCACGGTCGTGAAGGACTACAAGCGCATCAAGGGTGTGATTCGGGATTCGATCCGTGCCATCCGGCGTAGCGCAGCGGGGACTCCCGTGGGGGATGTGCTGGGTACCCGCAGTCTTCTCGACTGGCTGATTCAGGACCATTTCGTCTTCTTCGGTGTGGATCGCTGGAGCAGTGACGAAGGCGATCTCTCGACCCTCAAGATCGATCTGTCGCTCGGGGTTCCCTGCCTGGAGGATGCGGATAAAGATCTGGTGATGCATGCAGTGGAGACTCTCTCCGGTGATTCTCCACCGAGAGACTTCGTGGTTTCATTCAAGGGATTGGGGGATTCCTGCATCCATCGCCAGGGCAAGATTGACCACTTCGTGGTGCGAGAGCCGGCGGTCGATGGCGTGATCCGCCACATCCACATCTGGGGCCTGTTCACCTTCAAGGCCGTGCAAACTCCTGGGGATCAGATTCCCCATGTTCGCACAAAGCTGGACGATGTGATTTCTCAGCATTCCATCCCGAAGGGTGGGTTGCGTTACAAGGCGTTCCAGAACTCCTTCAACTCGATACCGGTAGAGTTCCTGTTCCAGGCTCGTTCGAGCGAGATCGAGGCAGTCATCCATGCGATCCACTATGTCGAAAGGTCCAAGGAGATTCGCGGCCATCTAGTTGTCGATGATGAGCGTCGCAAGGGACTCTATTTCCTGATCATTCCACGGGAGGGCTATTCCGAGGAGCAACGCTCCCGGATTGAAGGCATCCTGTTCGAGATGATGAGAGCCAGTTATTCCGATTCGAGGGTCAATCTGGGTAAGCACGGTACGGTGTTGCTCTCCTTCTTCTTCACTGCCTCCGATCGGCTCGATGAGGTCGATCCAGAGTGGATCGATGAGCGGATCAGGCTTGTCGCCGGAACCTGGGCGGATCGATTGCATCGGCAATTCGATCTGGCCGAGCAGGAAGACTCCGAAAAGATATATCGCCGCTACCGCGATGCTTTTCCGGAGGGGTACCAGATCCTCCATTCCCCGAGGGAGGGCCTTCAGGACGTTCTGAAACTGGAGCAATTACATTCCGATCCAGACCTCAATTTCGCATTCAGCGTTTTTCGTAACGAGGTCGATAGGGCCAAAAATTCTGCAAGGTTGCGGATCTACCAGCGAAAGAACCTGTTTCTTTCGACGACGTTGCCGATTCTTGATAATTTTGGACTGCAGATCGTCGAACAGAACTCCTTCGAGATCAGCCCATCATCCTCTGATCGATTTTCCATAGACACCTTTCAGGTACATGGCATCGATAGTGATGAACATCCACTGGTGACGAGATCCGAACTGGTGGTTGATTCTCTGGGAGCTGTATTCTCCGGCGCAACGAGTAGCGATCATCTCGATCGACTGATCCTCGAGGTTGGAATCGACCATCTGGATGTGAATCTGATCCGAAATCAATTGCACTACCTGCATCAACTTGGGATCTCCACCACGATTGCATTTGCGTCTCAGACGCTTGCGCAACATGCAGGAATTACCAGGAGCCTGTTGGAGTCGTACAGGATTCGATTTGATCCAGACCTGGAACTGGATATGGAGCAGCGGAAATCACGCGCATCGGAAATTCGTGAAGAGATCTATCGCGCCCTCAATGATGTGCGTTCCAGCGCTCAAGATGTGTTCTTGCGCAGGATCCTCGGCATCCTGGATTCGACACTGAGAACCACACGATTCAACGGTACAGATGAGCCCCTGCAGGCCTACAAGTACGACTCCGCTTCTCTGCCTGTGGGCAATCACCCGCGACCATGGCGAGAAATGTATGTCCATCATCCCGAGGTGGAGGGTGTGCATCTACGGGGAGGTCCTCTGGCCAGGGGAGGCTTACGCTGGTCCGATCGGATCACGGATTACAGAACCGAGGTCCATGGGCTCCAGCGGACGCAGATGGTGAAGAATGTCCTGATCGTTCCTGTGGGAGCAAAGGGTGGCTTTGTTCTTCGTCGCCCTCATGCAGATAGAGCCGAGCGTCGTGTGCAGGCCGACAATCTCTACAAGATCTTCATCGAGGGCTTGTTGAGTCTCACCGACAATGTTGTGGATGGTCAGGTGGTCGGACCCGAGCGAGTGATTCGCTGGGATGGCGACGATCCGTATCTGGTGGTGGCAGCAGATAAGGGCACCTCTCACCTATCCGATACAGCGAATGCTATTTCCAGGAAGCACAATTTTTGGCTTGGTGACGCTTTTGCTTCCGGTGGTTGCCATGGCTACGACCACAAGGAACTGGCGATCACGGCACGTGGAGCATGGGAACAGGCTTTGATTCATTTCCGCTCACTCGGAATCGATCCAGACACGGATCCCTATTCCGTGGTCGGGATAGGGGACATGAGTGGAGATGTCTTTGGAAACGGCATGCTGCTGGCTCGAAAAGCAAAATTGGTGGCCGCATTCAATCATCTGCACATCTTCATCGATCCGGATCCAGATCCTGAAACAGGCTACGCAGAACGACAACGACTGTTCCAGATGGGGCGCTCGAATTGGGGAGATTATGACCGCTCACTCCTTTCCGAGGGTGGCGAGATCTTCGACCGTTCTGAAAAGACAGTCGATCCATCTTCGATTGCGCGGGTGCTGCTCGGATTGCCTCCCGAGGGAGTCTTTTCTCCCGAGGAATTGATCCGTGTGATTCTCTGTGCCGATGTTGACATGCTGTTCAACGGTGGCATCGGCACCTACATCCGATCTTCTCTGGAAGACGACCTGTCGGTCGATGACGCCTCGAATTCAGCCTGCCGCGTTACCGGAAAGCAGGTCCGAGCCCGGATGTTGATCGAGGGTGGCAACCTGGGCGTGACACCACGTGGTCGGGTCGAACTGTCCCGTGGGGGAGCACTGATCAATACCGATTTCGTCGACAACTCCGGCGGAGTCGACTGCTCAGACCACGAAGTGAATCTGAAAACGCTCTTGATCGATGAAGTCAGTTCAGGCCGACTCACCGAGGAGCAACGAAACGAGGTCCTGATAGAGGTGCAGGACGATGTTTGCGATCAGGTGCTGACCAATACTCGAGAACAAGGCTTGATGCTGGGTCTCGATGAGATCCGCAGTGAAGTCGATCCATTCTCCATCGAGCGGACGATGATGATCCTGGAGGATCGAGGAGTGCTGGATCGCGATGCTCAATCATTACCTTCTCAGGATGAACTGACCGCAAGACATGGTGAAGGGCTTGGCCTCTTCAGGCCAGAGCTGGCAATCGTTGCAGCCCACGCGAAGATGGACGCATACAAGAGGTTGCTGAAGCAACCTGTTGGTCGCGTCGATGAAAACAAATTCCTGTTCGAGTATTTTCCAGAGTTGGTCCGTACTCGTTTCCCGGAAGCGATCCAGAAGCACCAGCTGCGACGTGAAATCGCGATGACGATACTGACCAACAGAATCGTGGACCGTGCAGGTTCCTTCTTCTTCCTCGACATGGAACGAGAAACTGGCCGTTCGATCGGCCATGTCGCTCGCTCATACCTGATTGCAGATGATCTGATCAGGGCCGAAGAGATGCGAAACGAGATCCTGTCCCTCAAGTCCATTTCTGCCCGTGTCGCCACCCACACACTGGTCCGCATCCAGGAGGCGTTGAGGAGATCCGCTGCATGGTTGCTCAGCAGTCATGATGATGACCGACTCGACCGGATCGAAGCGTTGATTGCCGATGGGGTCAGCCCCTTGAAGGAGTACGAGGAAGCGATTCCGGGCTGCCTGCCAGGTCCGGAGCTGGAGCGTCATGAGAACCTCATCAGTGAAGGAATCAGCTGTGGATTCTCGCCCTCACTGGCGCAGAATCTTGCGAAGTTCGAGCACTTGACCGCAGGTGTCAGGATCCTGGACATCAGTAGAACTCATGACATCCTGGTCGCAGATGTTGCGCGCGTATACTACCTGCTGGGTAATAAAAGCGGCCTCCATCCGCTGGTCAGGAAGTGCGACGAGGTGATCTCGACAGGCCGATGGGATTCCCTCTCGATGCGAATCTTGCGCAATACGATCCTCGATGGATTGTGGGCACTGGTGGCCAGGATCTGCAGCAATAGTTCAGAGCAACGAAATGGCGACTGGATCGAACAGGCTGTTGAGGAGTTGAGGCGGAAACCCAGTTACATCGCGATGGAATCCGATATTCGCCGCATCGGGTCGGAAGAACTCAGCATCGCCTCGGTTCAGGTGCTGAGTGTTCGATTCCGCAGATTCGTTCAATAGGAGGATCATTGGCGCAAAGACAGCACGAGGTGTCACGCGTGCTGTGGGGAACCCTGCTGGCCAATCTCATCGTCGCGTCGATGCAACTGATCTATGGTTATGCAAACGGTGTCCTGTCGGTGGTCGCGGATGGTTTTCACTCCCTGCTCGACGGATCTTCCAACATCATAGCGCTGATCGGGATCCGGGTTGCCTCGCAACCCCCCGATGACGATCATCCATACGGCCATCAGAAATTCGAGATTCTCTCGGCGATGGCCATCTCGCTGCTGCTCTTTGTAGCAGCGTGGCACATCGTGTCCGATTCGCTGGGACGGTGGGATGATGGGGGGGTGTCTGATCCTCATCCCATCGGATACCTGGTACTGGCAGTGACGGCGGTCATCAATCTGCTGGTATTCAGATGGCAGCGTCGTCGAGGGAGAGAACTCCAGAGCCCTGTGCTGCTGGCCGACAGCGAGCATACCCGTTCTGATTTGCTTGGAACTCTCGCAGCGGTGGTGGCGCTCTTCGCCATCCGAAGTGGATGGCCCCTCGTGGATGTCGGGGTGGCGATGGCAATCGGACTCTTCATCGCACGATCCGGCTACAAGATTGCACTCCAATCTGCCGGTGTCCTGGCGGATCGTGCTCCCATCGATCCCGCAAGAATCGTCGAGATCGCACTGCGATTCGAGGGAATCCGCGATGTCCACGATGTCAGAAGTAGAGGTTTTGGCAGCGGGATCTTCGTGGACATGAATCTGCATGTCGATCCCAGCATGTCAGTGGACGAGGCACATCGCATCGCACATGAGGTCGAGGAAAAGATCAGGGAAGAACTGCCCGAGGTCCACGATGTCGTGATTCATGTCGAACCTGAAGGAACCCATTAGAAGAGGATCGACGCCATCCAGCCGAGGTATGTCGCTATCAGTGTCACCCCGACCAGTTTCCTGGGGCGTGCTGGCATCTTCGGTGACAGCAGAAAGCAGATGGACAGTGCCAGTACAAGGTTGAGTATCAGATCCGCTCGAAGTTCGATGAGATCGACCTGAAGCGGCCGGACCAGTGCTGCTGCCCCGACGATGGCGATGGTATTGAACAGATTCGAGCCGACTATATTTCCGACTGCCATCGAGGCGGTTCCTTTGCGCAATGCAGCGATGGAAGCAAAGAATTCAGGGGCCCCGGTTCCCGCGGCTACTATGGTCAGTCCGATGATGGTGTCACTGACGCCGAGAATCGTCGCCATCGAAACTGCGCCGTCCACCAGTAGCTCGGCTCCGAACCAGAGTCCCAGAATTCCGATCACCAGAGACAGGATGATCGACATCGATCGTGCGCCTCTCGCGATCTGCTCCACCTCCTCGGTGGCAGGGTTCTTCTTGCCGCTCCTCAGAGTCAGAAAAATCAACAGAACGAACACGAGTTCCATCAGCAATCCGATGCCCATGTCGATGGTCGCGACGCCTTGTGCATCTCGCACGAAGAACAGATACAGCGTGAACAGCAAGGTGTAGATCAGCAGTCCGATGGTCTCGGTGAGTCCTGGAGCGGCTGGTTTCTTGTGTGTCCAGATCAGAACGGTCCCCAGCACCAGCCCGATGTTGAAGATGTTTGAGCCGATGACATTGCCGATGCTGAGTCCTGATTGGCCCTCGATCTGGGCCATCAAGGAGACCAGCAATTCCGGAAGCGAAGTACCCGCCGCAACCACTGTAATGCCGATGAAGAGTGGAGATAGCTTGAAGCGCATCGCCAGTTCCACAGCACCTGAGATCAATTGATGCCCACCGATGCTCAGCATCACCAACCCGACGAGGATCCATCCCAGGGGTAGCAGGTATTCCGTCATCGCGCTGCTAGAAGGGAGCAAACAGGATGCTGAAGAAGGCGCTGACCGGTTCCTGCTCCCTGAGATCCTCTGTCGAGTCTCGCAGCAGCGTCAGAGTCTCGCGCGCTTCCTGGTACAGTTCAGGATTGTTGATCAGGCTATGAAGTGTTCCTGGACCCTTCTCGATCGCCTCGCTGATGCTTGCGATGGCATTGATGGCGTTTCTCATGCGAGTTCGAAGTTCTCGATCATGGAGCAGGTCACGCAGAGGGCCCTGTCCAGTTTCATTGAGTTGCTCCGATGCGCTTCGTAGATTCATCGAGATGTCCATCCAGTACTGACTCAGGGTCTTGTCATGGATCACCCTGCCAGCGATGCCATCTGTTCCCGCCAGGGATGTCGTGATCTGGTCTACATTGCGGGCACTACTGCGAACATGTTCCTGAAACTCCTGGTCCTTGAAGATCATGCCTGCCGTTCCCTCACCGGAGGAGAAATATTGCATCTCCTGGTCGAGCAGGGTCAGGAGTCTATCGAACTGTTGTCGCTGTACCGAATCGTCCGAGAGCAGTGAGCCGAGGATACCCCTGCCATTCTCGAGGTCGTCGACAATCGTCCCCATGCCCTCGATGACATTCAACATCGTCGTCTTGGCTTCATCATTGCTGAGCAGCCCACCGACAATCCCCTGACCGGATTGCAGGTTGTCGAGCAGCTTGTCGAGGTTGTCCAGGCTGCTCTTGATCGCATCTCTGTTCTCGGCGAGCATCGAACCCACTTCCCCGAACAGACCATCGCTGGCGATCCCAACCAGAGCCTGAGGATCGACCAGTTCACCCTTGCCGGGTTTATAATCCAGGTAGGAGCCCCCCAGGGCGCTGGCTGCCATCACCTTGAAACTGTATTCATTTCGCGGCGGCAGGTGTTCCCAGATTCGAAGTTTGGCGACCGCAAGTCCGCGAGTCTCGTCGAGGTATATATGGTCGATTGATCCGGCTCGTAAGCCTCGAATCCGCACGGGTTCGCCAGGCTTCAATCCTGACACATCGGAAAATCCGACTTCCAGTATCAGGTCATCGGAGCCGGACGGAACTCCGCGGACGAGGATGGTCAACGCACCAAGGAATACCAGCGAGAGGATGAAGATGATTCCGACTACAAAATCTCTCGTCATGATTCCTCACTTTCTTCATTATTCAATGAGTCTGCTCCCGGATCTTCCCGGATCTCTTTTGCCAGAGGTCCTTCGACATTTCCGTGGATGAACTGATGCACTGCTGGGTCAGAGGATCCCCGAAACTCATCTGCGGTTCCCAGTGCGTGTACTTTACCCCCATGGAGTAGTGCGATGCGATCAGCGACCTCGAATGCGGATCCCATGTCATGAGTGACCACCATCTGGGTGATTCCCATCTCCTTGAGCTTCATGATGAGGCCGTTGATCACACTGGATGAGATGGGGTCGAGGCCTGAAGTCGGCTCGTCGTGGAGCATGATTTCCGGTTTGCAGACAAGAGCTCGAGCGAGGCCGGCTCGTTTCCGCATGCCGCCAGAGATTTCCGAGGGAAGTTTCGTGGCATGACCATCTAGTTCCACCTCGCACAGCACCTCGGCAATCCTCTGCTGGATCTCCTCCTCGCTGTGGGATCTGCGTTCTCGAAGGGGTAGACCGATGTTATCAGCGAGATTGAGCCAGTTCAGTAGAGCGCCATCCTGGAAGAGGTAGCCGATCCTCATGCGTACTTTGCGGAGGACCTCTGGCCTGTGGTGCGAGATCTCCTCGCCGAGTACTTCAATCTCACCTTGATCAGGGGTGAGGAGACCGATGACATGGCGGAGTGTGACGCTCTTTCCCGTCCCTGAGCGTCCCAGAATGACGAGAGTTTCACCCTCTTCCACCGTCAAGGACAGTCCGTCGAGGATCTTTCTTCCACCGAGTTGCTTGTGCACATCTTTGAGCTGAATCATGTCAGAAAACTCCAACTGATGTAGTAGCCCATGATGATGATGAGCAGGAAGGAGACCACCACGGCTCTCCTGGCAGCTTGACCGACACCCGTGGCTCCAC
>JAYZBV010000093.1:0-3532 GCA_036338595.1 Planctomycetota bacterium
CTGGTACTGGGATCGCATTTGTTCGTAATCCCCGGCACTTCCCTCGAACAGTTGTGGCTCCACTTTTTCTTGCTGCCCCATCACCTCTTCGTGCAAGCGGATGAGAAACGGGATGCACCAGCCACAACCGGTACCAGCACCGAAACAATCAGCCAGTTGAGATGGCCGGCTCGGCTGGGTCTGGCGGGTAAAGTTGATCAGCTTTCGTTTCGAAACGCGAAAGCAGTAACAGACCTTGTCATCGAGTTCCATGGTGGCTCCACCTGTACTTCCCTGCTGGCTGCTCCTGCCGGAGAGGTTGCGCGCCGCAGCACTCCAGTTCAAGGCTCCATTTGCACCACAGCCAGCCGATGAGACCCCAGGAGACCTTCCCGTTGTCGCCGATTCATGGTGTCATGCTCGATCAGGAGGATAGATGGACCCGGTTGATCTGCGTTCCGATACCGTCACTCACCCCACCGAGGAGATGTATCGCCAGATGGCGGCGGCTCCACTCGGAGATGACGTATTCGGCGACGATCCAACGGTGAACCGCCTCGAACAGGTCGCCGCCGAGCGTCTCGGCAAGGATGCCGCCCTGTTCGTACCGAGCGGCACGATGGCCAACACCATCGCCGTCGGCACCCTGACTCGACCCGGCGACGAGATGCTGCTGACCGAAGACAGCCACATCTACCTCTATGAAGCGGGAGGTTCAGCGCGCTTGTGGGGAGTTCACCCACGTCCTCAGAAATCCATCGCCGGTTGTCTCGATGCAAACGAGATCCGGAAATCGATTCGACCGGAAGACGCCCATCAACCGCGAACGTCACTGATCTGTCTCGAAAATAGCCACAACATGCAGGGAGGACGGGTCATCTCCGCCGAACAGGTCGCACCGATCACCGAGGTGGCCGGTGAGTTTGGCCTCAAGATGCATCTCGACGGCGCTCGGATCTTCCATGCCGAGGTGGCCCTATCAACTCCGGCCGCCGACATCGCTGCACCGTTCGATACCGTCTCCTTCTGTCTCTCGAAGGGGCTTTCTTGTCCCATCGGTTCGCTTCTTTGTGGTTCGACCGACGACATCGCCGAGGCCCGGCGGTTACGCAAATTGCTCGGCGGGGGTATGCGTCAGGTCGGAGTGATCGCTGCTGCGGGTCTGGTCGCTCTCGATGAGAGCATCGATCGGCTCGCCGAGGATCATCGCCGCTGTCGCGAACTGGCCGACGGGCTGCGCGATCTGGACGGGGTGCAACTGGCACCCGATCCGCCCGAGACCAACATCCTGTTCATTCGCTTCGAGGATCTGGATGGGGCCGGGCACGAAGCGCTGGTGGCCGATCTGGAAGCGAGCGGAATCCGCACCCTGACCGTTGGAGATCTGGGGATTCGCGCCGTATTGCACCGTCAGATCGACGATCCGGGCCTGCACAAGACCATCGAGACCTTGCGCCAGTTGCGCGGATCCTGAGCCAATCTTTCCGAATCCAACCTCAAACCGGGTACTTGTTGGATGAGACAGCGAGTGGTGATCCGGGATGGTCTCGGAATCATGCTATACTGCTCAGGAAGGTGATTCCGGCCCGGTATTTAGGTGTATCGGACCCCGTCGCCCGAGCCGCGATCTCGTACCACCGGAGACCTGATGAGCCTTGCCAGCGACGCCGGTCATCCTGAAGCAGCCGAGCCTGATCCGCTCTCGTCCCTCGATGATGCACAACTGGTAACCAAGGCAGCCAGCGGTGATGAAGCCGCCTTCGAGGTGCTGGTCGGTCGATTCGGGGCGTTGGTGCTGGGTCTGGCCCGTCGCAAGGTGGGACGAGAAGACGCCGACGATGTCGCCCAGGATGCCCTCTACCATGTATGGCGATCACTCCCCTCGCTGAGAGAACCGAAGGCCTTCATCGGCTGGCTTTCGCGACTGGTCCAGAACCGGGCCAACCGCTGGATCCAGCGCCGCCATCGCAAGACAGTGGTGCTGCAGCAGGCGCGCGAAGAGTTGCTGAGTCGTGCCCGGAGGCGCTCGGAGAGTGTCCCCGAACTGGATACTGACGAACTGGTACGCAAACTGCCCGATGAGATGAGGCTGGCGTTGTTGTGGAAGTACGTCGAGGGTTTGTCCTATGATGAGATCGGCAAGCGACTCTCGATGTCTTTCCACCAGGTCGACTACCTGTTGCGACGAGCTCGAGCGGCTTTACGCAAGGAAGTGGAACGTCTCGATTCGACCGAAGGGGGAAACGCATGAGCGACCGTCCGATGATTTCGCTTCATGATTGTCAGGGAATCCGTTCGGCCCTGCCGAGATTTCTCGATGGAGAGTCCGGCCCGGTCGAGGAGACCCAGATCGCCCGCCATCTGCAAACCTGCAGCGAGTGTCAAGAACACCACGATCAGCTGCGCGATGAGTGGCTGTTGTCGGTTCGCACCCTCAGCGGCGTCGAAGATGAAGAGGTGCAGCAACTGGCACGCGCCACCACCGAACGGATCACCCGGGAAAAGAAGCAACCGGCCGGTCTCAAGGGTTTGCTGGGAGATCTCAGTTCTGTGAATCAATGGTCAACCACCGCTGCAGCGCTGTTCTTGCTGGCGATGCTGTTTCCGGGCCTGTTGCCGTTTGCCACCGATTCGGCCGATGCCCCTGCTGTCGTATCCCTCACGCTGATCAGCGGCGACGTCGATGCCAATGGACGCCTCGACTGGGCCGACTTCCAGAGCCTGTTCGACTGGCTCCACCAGGATGGACCGCAACCGCGCTGCCTGGCCGCCGGAGATCTCAACGGCGATGGAACCATCACCATCGAGGATTCGGTGCTGACACTGTCTCGTCTGGCCGCCGGGGCCGGAGTCGAGATGACATTGGTATATCCAAAAAATGACACCGATGCTCTGCCGTGCAGGGAGACATGCCCCTGATCGGGCTGTGGAAATAACGATGACGATGAAGGCTCTGCTACTGTTTTTGCTCGCCGTTCCACTGCTGTGGATGACAGCCGTGCGTTCCGGTGATGCGGATGCAAAGATCGCGGCGGCCACCACGCAGGACGCAAATCAAGACGCCATCGAAGAGACCATCGAGGAAGCGACCGAAACGCCCTTCGTGTTGCTGGCAACGGTCCACAACTACGGCTACATCGAGCCGTGTGGCTGACCGAAGAAAAAGATCAAGCTCGGCAGTCTGTCGAGACGCATGACCTACCTCAACTCACTGGCGACCGAGGGGATCACGCCTTTCATCGTCGATGGCGGCGACTGGCTCTTCTCCCTCGGAAGACTGCATCCCAATCCTCTCTTGCAGAAGCAGATGCTGGAGAAGAGCAAGTTGCTCATCGATGCCTACAACCGCTTCGACACCGCAGCGGTCGCTCTCGGCGAACACGATCTGGCACTCGGATTCGATACCCTGCAGGAACTCGCCGACCGGATGAAGTTCCCCATCCTGTGTGCCAACATGAAGGCCGCTGACGGCACCGCACCTTTCCGCGCCTCGGTGGTGATCGAGAGCCAGGGTCGCAAGGTGCTCGTCGTCGGGGCGATGCGTATCCCTCCC
>JAYZBV010000094.1:0-10926 GCA_036338595.1 Planctomycetota bacterium
CTCGGAGATGAATTCGATGATCCCATCGAGTCGTGACAGTTCCTCGCAGACGCTGGAATATACCTTGGGATTGCGTCCCTCCTTGTAGCCCAGGTCGTAGAGAGCCTCCATGGCGTCCTCGGTACCATAGGCAGCGATCTGACGCCCGATATCGATGGCGTTGTCATGCTCTTCGCCCCGGACTGCTTTCTTGAAATCCTTGACCAGTTTCTTGATCTCCTTGGAATCTGGAGATGCGAATCCCATCACGTCCGTCTGGACGAGCAGAAATCCACAGATTGCGGGCACCAGGAATAGTGCTAGCAGGCGGCTTGAAGCGCGTAGTTGCCAGATCATCGTTCCTCCCTCGGCACCGGTTGGAGCCGGTGCGGGCTCGGTAAAGGTGGTCGGCTATCCTTCTGCATCAGCGGGGAAGCCCGCCCCCGGAAGCCAGCTTCCGGAGACCTGTTCAAGGTATCATGAGGCTCTCCCGGGCACCATCGGCAAGGTATTGGCGAAAATTGGCTCGTCCGGGGTGATGTACTCGCTCGATTTGCTTATCTTGGCCGTGGCCGTATCGTGGCCCCGGAGGAATCGATGTCCCAGCACCCAGGTGACTCAGAGCGTCAATACCACATCGGTCTCTCCCGAGGAGATGCCGCCACCAAGATCCTTCTCGCTGGCGATCCGGAGAGAGTCCGCAGAAATGCGACTCGTCTCGATCGCATCGACGGGGAATGGAGTTGTCGAGAGTTCCTGACCATCACCGGACAGTGGCGCGGCGAACAGGTATCCCTGATGGCTACCGGCATCGGCGCCAGCAACATCGAGATTGCCATGGTGGAACTGGCTGCCATCGTCGACGACCCGGTTTTGATCCGGGCAGGATCTTGCGGAGGCATCGATCCTGCCATCGAACTGGGTGACCTGGTCGTGAGCTGGGGTGCCGTGCGGATGGAAAACACTTCGACCACATTTGTTCCTGAAGGATATCCAGCGGTAGCACACCCCGATGTGATTCAGGCGCTACTGGG
Organism: Planctomycetota bacterium; assembly: GCA_036338595.1. Taxonomy (GTDB): domain Bacteria; phylum Planctomycetota; class UBA8108; order UBA1146; family UBA1146; genus QNYK01. The sequence goes on from JAYZBV010000094.1 coordinate 1,014, forward strand.
CCAGGCGCGAGATAAACAGTATCCGGTGCATCTGGGCATGACCGCAACAGCACCTGGTTTTTACGGTGCCCAGGGTCGCCACGAGCACGGATTCCCGCCACGCCACCCAGAAGTGATCGCTGAACTGGCTCGAATCGGTGTCGCCAACATGGAGATGGAAGCCTCGGCACTCTTCACGCTCGCATCCCTTCGTGGCTGGCGAGCGGGCTGTGTCTGCACCGTCTTCGGTCGTCGCCACCATGACGAGTTCGTGCCCTGCGCCGAAAAGCCAGCTCTCGAGGATCGCTGTGTCGAGGTGGCCCTCGATGCGCTGCTGAGCATCTCGTGATGCGAGCGATTCTCAGCGTTTGAAACGCACATCCGGGTCCAGCGTTGAGATGGCGGCGTCGACGATCCTCAGCAGCCGCCCGCGGGAGAGGCGACCAGTTTCCATCACCTCTTCGTGGCTCAATTGCTGCCCTGACATCCCCGCGGCCAGGTTGGTCACCAACGAAAAACCCTGTACCTGCAGTCCACAATCGACCGCAGTGATCGCCTCCTGAACCGTCGACATCCCGACCAGATCCGCTCCCAGTTTGCGCAGCATCCTCACCTCTGAAGGGGTCTCGTAAGTGGGTCCCGGTAGACCGACGTAACTTCCACGGGGGAAGCCACTCGACGCTCCCGCGGCGGAATCGTTCCGATACCACTGCTCGGTGCGATCGATCCAGTCATGGTCGAAGAGGCTCTTCTGATTCCGGAGATGGGCAGTGACCCTCTGGCTCACCTTCGGTGTCACCCCCTGCAGGTTGATATGGTCCTCGATGGAGACCACCTCGCCCGGGCTCCAGTCGTCACGGATTCCACCTGCGGCGTTGGTCAGGATCAAAGCCCGGGCACCGAGGCGAGCCAGGATGCGAATCCCCCGCACCACTTCCTCCACATCGTACCCCTCATACAGATGCACCCTGCCCCCCAGAAGCAGCACCTGTACTGCCCCGATCTGCCCGAGGATCCACTCGCCTCCATGTCCAGGCACCGAGGGGGTCGGCATGCCTGGGATATCCTCGACACGGATGCGGCAATCCTCGACCAGGGCGCCCTCTGGAAACTGGATACCGGATCCGAGCACGACACCGACAGCGGGAGTGACAGCGGACCGGTCCGGTTTGCACAGTTCGCGCCATTGCTGACGAATCCAGCGACACGCCTCCTCGGCATCGAATCGCTCGGTCATGGCAGCAGGATTCCGGCGACACAGCCGGTCATCAGAGCAGCCACCGTGCCTCCGACAAGCGCACGAAGCCCCAGCGAGGAGAGTCGAGGCCTGAGGGAGGGTTCCAGCGACGAGATCCCACCGATCTGGATCGCGACGCTGGCAAAGTTTGCAAATCCGCACAGTGCATAGGTCGTGAGCGCCCTCGACCGATCACTGAGGGTGTCGACCCCCGAGAGTTCCATGAAAGCGACGAACTCATTGAGTACCGTCTTCATGCCGATCAGCGAAGCGACGGTGGACACATCCTTCAGATCCACTCCCAGCAACCATGCAAAGGGATAGAACAACCACCCGAAGACATCCTGTAAGTTGAAGGAAGGTGACTCGGCCAGCACCGGCTGCTCCATCTGAAGAAACACATCTCCGATCGAGAATGCCCAGTAGGACAGGTGCTGGGTCAGCCATGCCAGGGATGCGTTAGCGAGGGCCACCAGTGCAACAAATGCAATCAGCATCGCGATGACATTGAGTGCCAGGATCAACCCCTCGCTGGTTCCCCGGCAAGCGGCATCGAGCAGATTGGAATCGGTTCGTTTGATTTCCAGTTTTGCAGAAGTTGGATCACCCAGTTCTTTCTTCTCGGGCACCATCAACTTGGCAGCCACCAGAGCCGCTGGAGCCGACATGAAACTGGCAGCCAGCAGGTGTCCTGCATCGATTCCAAGACTGACATAGGCGGCAAATACGCTGCCCGCCACCGTCGCCATCCCCCCCGTCATCAACGCCATCACTTCGGAGTTGGTCATGATTTTCAGATAGGGACGGATCACCAGTGGAGCCTCGGTCTGGCCGGCAAAGATGTTGGCAGCGGCGGCGAGAGATTCGGGGCCGCTGGTCTTCATCGTCATCTGCATCAGCCGAGCAATCACCCACACGACGATCTGTAACAATCCGATGTGATAAAAGATGGCCATCAGTGCAGAGACGAAGATGATGGTCCCGAGCAACACGATCCAGAGCTGAAACCCAGCTCCGCTCACTGACGACAGGGAGCCAAAGACCATGCCGGTACCCACCTCGGAGAAATCGAGGATCCCCTGAAAGATCTCCTTGGCACCGGAGGTGAAGGACTTGCCCCAGCCGGTCCTCAAAATCAAGAAAGCCAGCACCAGTTGCAGTCCAACTCCCCAGTAGACCGTTCGCCAGCGCACCTCCGAGCGAGAGGTGGAAATCACCCAGCACAACGCCACGAGAACCAGCAGACCGAGCAAGCTTCGGCCACGGTCGAGCCACGAGGCTGCCTTTGCCTCTGGAGGCGATTCGATGTACACCTCCGCAGCGATGGATGCGTAGATTCTCTCATCCGAATCTTCCTGTTCGAGAGCACGTTCCGTCGCCTCGAGCACCGACAGCCCACCGTCCCCGTGCGGAGCTGCTGCCAGCAGGTCCCAGCCATCGCCGCCTGTGGCCAGGTAGTCGTTGGTGGCGATTCGAATCTGCTGCTGATCGGACACGGGAGAACCGTCGAGCAAGACCTGCAACACCTCGACGGTGCCCTCCGCATCACTGCCCACCTCGATCTGCACGCCGTGGAAATCGATTCCTCGCCCCTCTGAAGTGAGAGACTTGCCAACGACCTGCTTCAGTTGCTCTCCCGTCAGCGTGACTACCGTGACACGGTTCCCGAAGGGAGAGATCTGAAAAAGGTCGCGGTAGAGCACATCTCCAGCGGGGAGGTCATCCCGGATGCCACCATGATTATGAAAGGAGGCAGCGACTCCGGTGGCGTCCGCCATGGCATCGCAGATCCAGCGCCCCAGAGGACTGGAGACGGCCCCATCCTGTTTGTGTCCAGAGCGCGTCAGAACCTCAGGAGACACTCCAACTCTTCGATCCATCTTCTTTCCCACACGTTTTTCGACGCTGGAAATCAGGTCGCGCAGCAGCGGATTTTCCGAGGCATCCACCGCTGGAACCGCAACGACACTCGAGTGGACCACTACACCCTGATCACTCCTTGTGAACTCGATCCTGCCGACATGGCGGGTCTTCGCTCCCACCTGTGCGACCACTGTCTGATGTTCGGGATCGATCCAGGGCGGATCGACCAGCGTGTGAGAATGTCCACCGACAATCAGATCGATTCCGGACACCTCACTTGCGAGTGCTCGCTCGAGATGAACTCCACTGTGCGAGAGCACGATGATCAGCTCTGCTCCAGCTTTCCGGAGTCGATCTCGCGCACGGACGACAACGGGAGCCAGCGGTGCCACTGTCAGTTGCTTACCCACCGCAGGGGCGATGATGTTGGGTGCATCGGGTGTCAAGATGCCGATCAATCCAACACGAAATCCGCCTCTCTCGATGATGTGATCATTGAGGACCACGCCAGCCAGGCGCCCTCCCGAGTCGGTCACATTGGAAGCCAGAATCGGTATCGTCGTCGACTGGATCAATCGAAGCAGATTATCGATACCGTAGTCAAAGTCGTGATTGCCGATGGTCGCAGCATCGAACCCGAGTAGTTCCATCGATCGGAGAACATTGAGTCCTCCGTCATCGGCTCCCTCAGGAGTGCCCTGAAACCAGTCGCCTGCATCCAGCAGCAGTAGATGATCGGCACCCACCTCTGCCCTGGCAGCGCTGACGATCTGCTGAACGCCGGCAAGGCCACCACTTGAGCCAGAACTACTGGTTCGAGGGAGAAGTTGCCCGTGCATGTCGTTGAGATGTAAGACGACAAGTCGATCCTGGCTCGCAACGGAGCCACTCGACAGGAGCATCAGCAAGAGCAACAGGGGTACGGATCGCAACGCCATGGCACAAACTTCTTCCCGGTTGGAGAATCGGGAGAGAGGATAGCGGAACAATTCACACCAGAACAGCGGGAGCACTTGCAACAGAGGCATGTCAGGCTACATCATCAGGGCCGAAGGAGCCTCAGCATGAATCTGCCAGCGCAAATATTCAGAACCTACGACATCCGTGGCATTGTTGGTGAGGATCTGAACGAAGCGATCGTCGAGCAGATCGGCCTCGGATTGGGGACCCTGCTCGCCAGCGAGGGTGCAACCACGGTCGCAGTGGGTCATGACATCCGCTCTTCCAGCGCTCCCTTCGCCGCCAGTGTTCGCGATGGACTGCTGAAGTCAGGGCTCGATGTCATCGAGGTCGGACAGGTTCCGACACCTCTTCTCTACTGGGCCGTTCAGCACCTCGGGACAGATGGCGGGGTGATGATCACGGGAAGTCATAATCCCGTGGAGTACAACGGCCTGAAGATCACTCGTGGAGTGATGCCGATCTGGGGCGAAGAACTGCAAGAGTTGCGAAACATCTCGATCGGTGCCAGTGCGGTGGCTACTCCAGGTGAGACCAGTGGCTCCGATGTTCTTGGCCCCTACATCGATAGTCGCGCCAGTCGTTTTCAACTTCCTGAGGGGCTGAAGGTGGCCATCGATTGCGGCAACGGCACCGCCGGCCCCGTCGCCATCCCCCTCTTCCAGAAACTGGGCATCGAGGTCGATGCTCTCTATCCAGAACCCGATGGCACCTTTCCCAATCATCTCCCCGACCCGGAAGTCCCTCGCTACATGCAGAAACTGTGCGACACCGTTTCAGAGGGTGATTACGCCTGTGGATTCGGGTTCGACGGCGATTCCGACCGGGTAGGACTGATCGACGAGACCGGTCGAAAAAGATCGGCGGACCACCTGTTGCTCGCATTTGCCCGGCACCTGCTGGAGCAAGTTCCCGGAGGCAAGATCATCTACGATGTCAAGTGCTCCGACTATGTCGAGGACGGGATTCGCGCGGCTGGCGGGGATCCCATCCTTTGCAAGACAGGACACTCCATCATCAAGGAACGGATGAAGGAGACCGGCGCCATCCTTGCTGGCGAACTGTCGGGCCATATCTGCGTCGGGCATGGTGGAGACGGTTTTGACGATGCCTTCTTCGCGGCATTACTGACGCTCGAGATCATGGCCACCCGCGGCTGCCTCTGCTCCGATCTATTCGAGGGAATCCCCGAGATGGTGGCCACTCCCGAGGTCAAGATCCCGGTGAAGGAAGAGGACAAGTTTCAGGTTGTCGAGGATCTGGTGGCGCTGTTTCGCCAGGATTCGAAGGGCGGAACCCTGATCGACCTCGACGGCGTACGCGTTTCCTATGATGACGGCTGGCTTCTGATACGAGCTTCAAATACCACTGCCAACCTGACGGTACGGGTCGAGGGAGTCGATGAAGCCGCTCGGGACCGAATTGGGAAACTGGTCAAGGATTCCCTCTCGAACCAGCCTGTCGAGCTTGCCAACCTGGACGAGGCCTTATCCGCTTGATCTCAATTCGCAATTTCAAGGTTGGCTGGCTGGCTTCTTCTGACTCCTGGCGAGACGCCACTCCTTGAAACAGTCGCGGCTGTCGAAGAAGAGCCACTCTCCCTCACGGGTTCGCGCCCGCGCTGCGGAGGCTTCTCGCTCGACCTGATTTCCACAAACAGGGCAGTTCACGAAGGAGGACTCTTCAACCTTTTCGCATCCTTCAGGGATCTCGAACAAGGATGCTGGCACCGAGCGGCGATCCCATTGCTTCACCTTGAACGACAGAGGATGCGAGAGAGTTGCTGTCACGACGTGAATGACTCCCTCGAGTGGCAAGCCCTCAATCTGCTCCAGCGCCTTCTGTACCTCGACACCGAACGCACCGCTGGCTCTGTGGAAGCTCGCCACGGGAAAAGGTGTTTCGATTTCCGAAACCCACAGATCCACAATCAGCCGATCATTTTCCCAGATCCGTAGCTGGCGAACCGGCATGCCGAGCCTTTCCTGGACCTCATCAGAACGCTCGACGCGGATTTCTCGAATCAACTCGCCCGAATCAGAGAGTCGGATATGACTGGCACGGAGAAGTTCCAGGCGCTCCTTTTTTGGAAGATCACGACTGCGTTCGACCAGTTGCTGCTCCTGAACCTGGCGATCCTTCTGGATCCTGCCCAGATCCGAACTCTCACGGTAGGCACTGCCATCCGCAGATATCTCCCTCAGAACTGGTTGGGGCGCATCGAGGCGCAGGATGCTGACCACCCCACGGTTTCGGTCCTCCAGCAGCAGCCGATCTCTGGCGAGAACCATCTGTTGAAGTTCCACCTCGTCATCGGGTCGGCCGGGTCTACCGGAGATTTCCTGCAAGATGATCATCGCTTCGAGCGTCTCCCCGCCCGGATTCGGGTCGACGGGATCCTGGGAAAAGAAGACCAGCAGTAGCGGCAGCAGCAACAGGCTCATCAGGAGTCCTCCTTGGCAAGGGTGCACCAGCTGGAATCTGTCGGCCCCATTTCGACGCCGTGTCCGAACCGCAACTCATCGAAGCCAACGGATCCGCCTTCGAATTCGATCCCACCGATGAATGGATGGTCACGGATGAACAGGGGCGTGTCGAGGTCGACCCAGCGAAAGCCTCCCAATCCTCGAGCCAGATGAGCCGAAAAGGACATGGAGAGGACCGATTCGACCATACCACCGATCATCAGGGACAGTTGCGCACTGGTGGCGACCTGGTGAATCCGGATCGATTCCAGGTAACCACTCTTCTGGGTCTTGATGTTGATGGTATCGGCGAGTTGATTCTCGGCGATTCGCATCGCGTCAGCAGCGCTCCGGCACGATTCATCGGCGCAGATGGGCACCAGTTTCAATGCCGTCAACATCGCCATCGACTCCTCGTCTTCAGGAGGGACAGGCTGCTCGAGTAACACCACCGGTATCTGATGCGCCCGGGCAAACAGGATCAACTGGTGAGCTTCTTCCCCGGTGAATCCTCCATTGGCGTCGAGTAACAGTTCGCAATCCGGGGCCGCACCGGTGATCACCGACAGTCGTTGCTGGTCCAGATCGAGTCCGTCTCGCCCCACCTTGACCTTGAGTGTTCTGAAGCCTGCATCCCGTGCTTGCCGGGCGGAGTGAGCAGCGTGATCGAGATCTCCAGCGACGATGGTCAGATCAGAGACCAGCCGGGCATCGGCTGCACCGGAGCACCTCCACAGAGGCACCTGTTCCGCTCGTGACAGGGCATCCAGTGCGGCCATCTCGAGTGCCACCAGGGCACTGGCAGAACCTGGTGCGGCATCTCTGGCGCTCTGGTGAATCTGGTGCGAGAGCAGCGGGTCAAGTCCGATCAAGGCGGGCGCGGCCGTGGCAAGAGCCTCGAGCACCGATTCCCTGGTCTGGCCGTCGTACGGCGGAAAGGGAGCCGCCTCCCCCAGGCCAGTCGTTCCGTCCGCCAGTTCGATGCGAACCACTGCGATCTCGACGGATCGAGATTCTCCGCCGGAGATGCTGAATGGTTGATTCAGATCCAGTTCGAGAGGAAGCACCTCGATCGCTCGGATCGTTCGCTTCATTTGATTCTCATCCATCTCTCAGTGAAGTTCCCAGGCACCATTCACCAGAAGGGCGACCTCTGCTCCCGACCGGGTCACTGCAGTCACATCGACCTCTTCATTGCTGATCATCATGTCGGTATGTGCTGTTGAAGAATTCCATCCGATGGCCTTCAGTTCATCCTCTGACATCTCAACGCCACCAGCGAGGCACGTCTTGTAGGCATTGCCAACGGCAACGTGGCACGCAGCATTCTCATCGAGCAGGATCTCCTGAAAAACATGGCCACTCTGAAATACGGGAGAATCGATACCCACCAGCGCCACTTCGCCGAGGCGACGGGCCCCTTCGTCGCTATCGATGTAGGACCGAAAGGTCTCCTCGCCACTGCTCGCCTCAAAATCCGCCAGCACACCGCCCTCGAACCGCATCGACAATCCCTCGATGAGTGTGCCGTTGACCAGGAATGGACGCGTCACCATCACGGTTCCCTCGGTCATCCTGTAATCGGGTGTGGTGAAGACCTCCTCGGTGGGAAGATTCGGAATGAACTCCTCATCACGCTGACTGAGCGCCCCACCGCCCTCGAATCGAGCGGCCTCGGAGAGGCCCACCGTCAGTTCCGTCCCGGGCCCGGTGAATACCAGACGCTCGATTCCGAGTTCGTTGAGCGCATCACTTCTGCGCTTGAGAAGCTGATTATGCTGATCCCAGGCGTCCAGACAGTCCTCGCGGTCTGCGCGAACGATGGTGAGTAGTTGCCTCCACAGTTCATCGCGTGCGGCTTCTCCTTGAAGATCCTGAAAGACAGTCTCGGCCCATCCAATGGTGGCAGCCGATGCAACACACCACTGAACAGCGGACCTACCGATGCCGTCCTCGTAAAAACGGCTCGCTGCCTTGTGGCTGGCAATCCGGCAACGATTGGTTCGATCGGCATCCAGTCCTTCCAGCGCAGAAGGCCTGCCACTACCGACCAGACGCAGCATCGCACCCTGCTCATCCACTGCCTCATCGAATCGAACCGGCACACTGCGAGGTACGTGATCGAGAAACTCTTCCCGTGAGTCCACGATCCTGGCCCGGTGAATTCGATCATCGACCAGGTCGACACTCACGAAACGTGCGCCGCGCTGATACGCGGCCTCGACGACCTGGATGGCAAAATCTCGAGACTCGGCATCTGCTGCCATGTATAACGATTGTCCTGGCTGGATGTTACAGCCCTTCTGGACGATCAACTGTGCATATCGTTCTAGCGCAACCTCATGACTCATCGCAGACCTCCCGATCTCTGGTACAGGAAGGTACCCGACAGAATCGCTGAGGGGGAGCGTACCGGGTCACTCCAGCAGGGTTATCGATGCAAAACAGCCGCGCAAGATTCCTTGCACGGCTGATGTTAGTGGTCGGGGTGAGAGGATTCGAACCTCCGGCCTCCACGTCCCGAACGTGGCGCTCTACCAAACTGAGCCACACCCCGAATTTGTTCTGATCGTCGGCTTGCAAGGACGATGCGTCCGTCGCAGAGCGATGGAAGGATACCGGGTGGCCCCAATAGGGTCAATCTGACGCCATCTCGAGCCCAGTCACTGCTAGGGATCACATCCCAGCCCGTTGGCAGCATCTGGATCGAGGCCCGCCTCCGGAAAGGGAGCCAGCGGCATCGGACCGTTCCTGAACAGGTAGGTGACGAGGTAGATCGGATCTGCAAGGTCGATCATGCCATCACCATTGACCTCTCCAGCCTCCAGACAATCGGGAGCCTCACCGCCTACAAAGAGGTAGTAGGCCAGATACATCGCATCCCCGATATCGAGTTGACTATCGCCGTTGACCACCCCGCGGATAAATCCGTAGGTGAACGCTCCAACCAAGGTCGCCTCGCCCAGCGAGTTCACGACCCGAACATCGAAGTCTCCGATGCCGTTGAGAGCCACCGGCACCAGGCCCGTTGCCGTGTTGTCATCGAGGACCACCAGGTCGACCAGAATCTGTCCATCGATGGTCACTTCGGTATCCGTTGCGGCCATGAAGCCTGATCCCGAGACGGTGACCTCAGTACCACCGAGGTAATGTCCAGCAGTTGGAACCACTCCATCGGCTGTGATCGGGATGATCTGGGTCTCGCAGATGGCACTGACCACCTCCGGGGCGCTGGTTGGATCAGGAAAAACAACGCCGAGTAGCGCATAGGTGTAAGTTCCTGGATCAAGTCCTGCATCGACATACTCGGTGATACCAGCATCCAGCATGGCGATCAGATCTCCATCACGATGCACCAGCACGTAATCAAAGGGTGTGCATTCATTCCACATCAATATCGAGTCGGTGA
>JAYZBV010000095.1:0-58756 GCA_036338595.1 Planctomycetota bacterium
GGAGTGGGGCAGTAAGTAGAGGGGGCCGGCCTGGCCTTTCCCCTGGGATCGGAACGTCGAGCGATTTTCGCTCACGTTCTTGCCTTCCCCGGCCAGGTGAACCTCCGAAGCGCCTTGGCTTCCTCGGACCACCCGGCCCCCTCGATCCTGATGCACGTTCATGTTGAAGGTTTTGAAAACAGACTGCAAGCATCACATCGTTGCAACACGCAGCATCCAAACTCAACAACACTGCCAAAATGCTGGATGCGTTGTGCCCACTTCATCATTTTCTCGATGCTCGTCATGCATCTCTGTCAAAAACTGTGCACTGCAATTCGTCGATATTCTGCTTCTACTCTCTATTTCGGGTACATCCGCAATAAAACCAGAATGCATCGTAATCGCCATGATTGCAGACCTGAGTGTCACACGCTTCGCACAAAAGTCGGTGTAGAAGTGCATCTCGATGATTGAAATAATTTTTTATTAATTATGAACCAAATCTTCATCTGAGAGGAAATTGTTGCTTTGCAGGTATCCCATCCGTGCATCGCAAACAAGCGATGCTATCGTGAACCATCCGCAGACGGTTACCTGTTGTCTGTATCGTGGGCTGAAATAATTGTAGAGGAGAGCTCTGATGATTCGTGTGTCCTTCCATGTTGTATTCCTGTTGCTGCTATTCACGATCTGTTTCTCGAGCCCTTCCTCATCCCTGTCGGCTGCGGATGACCTGAAGGTACCTGCAAGCCCGGTGAAGGTTTTCATCCTTGCGGGGCAGTCGAACATGGAGGGGCACGGACAGATTCGTAGCCTCGAGATGCTTGGCGAGGATCCGGTACACGGCAAGTTGCTGGCATTGCTCAAGGCCAAGGACGGTTCCTGGGCAACCAGGGACGACGTGACCATTTCATGGCAAGCGAAGAACAAGAAGAGCGGGCCGCTGACTGTTGGCTGGGGCTATGGCGATCAGGAGATCGGTCCCGAGTTGTTGTTCGGCGCCATCGTCGGGGAACACTTCGACGAACCCGTGTTGCTGATCAAGACCGCATGGGGCGGCAAGGATGTGTACTGTGATTTCCGATCCCCCGCTGCGGGCAAACCCACCGGCGCCGATGCTGCGATGCTGAAGCGCCAGTCTGCAGACGGTCAGGAGCGCGAGGTGGGTCACTTCTATCGACAGATGATCTCGGAGATCGAGCAGTGCCTCGCCCACATCGACGATGTGGTTCCTGGTTATCAGGGTCAGGGCTACGAGCTGGCGGGGATGGCCTGGTTCCAGGGCTGGAACGACTTCTGCCAGTGGCATGTTCAGATCGATGGTGAAAAGATCGGCGATCAGTTGATCGAGAATTATTCAAAGAACCTGGCCGCGATGTTTCGGGATGTGCGCAAGGATCTGAAGGCCCCGGATCTGCCCATCGCCATCGGCGAGATGGGAGTCGGAGGCCACGAGATGGCCGCCAGAGCAAAAAAGAACCCCGATGACCGGGAAGCTGTCGCGATGATGAACTTCCGCGCAGCGCAGCTGGCCGTTGCTCAGGATCCATCTCTCGAGCGGGTCTATTTCGTCCCCACCAGCGATTACTGGGATGTTCGTCTGCAGGAACTCAGGCGGATCAGCGATGACTGGTGGAATGAAAAGCGCAAGAAGGGCATCGCCGACACCGAGGACAATCAACTGCCCACTCCAGAGCTCAACAAGGAGTTTCAGAGCCGAGGTGGACACTGGTACTGCCACTACAACGGATCCGCATCCAACTACTCACTGGTCGGCTATGCCCTGGCAGAGATGTTGCTGAAAGAAAAGCCGCAGCAATAATCGCCGTGCAGGATGAGGCAGTTGAATGGAATTGAACCACTCACTTCTGCTGGTTGGCTTCCATTCTCTTTTTTAGCGAGGGGATCTGTTGCGCTGCCCAGGCGAAGTCGATCTTTCCGGTGATCTTCAGTTTCGGGACGATGCCGTTGATGGTGCCTCTCCAGATGAAGCCGACCTGACCAGCCTCTAGATTCTTGAGCAACTTCTTGCTGTCACTTTGATGCTTGGCATAGCCGTTGAGCATCGAGCTGAAGCGACCATCTTTCAGTTCAAAACCGAACTTCGTGTGCTCGTCGTAGCAGATCACGGGCGCCTTCCCCATGCCGCCGACCGCCTTGGTCCCGGAGATGCGTACCAGCTGGGTGCCCAGGTTACTGCCCACTCGCTGACGTAACTTTTTCCCCCAGGCAAACACAGCGGACACCATATCTCCACGGCTTCCACCGAGGAACGAGACATAGGTGGCGTCGACCCTTACATCCGGTTGCCACACCGCATCATGGAACCACTGGCCGCTATCAGAGATGATGATGCCCCCGGAAACTCCCTCGCTGATTCCTTCATGGTAGCGACTCCATCGTACTGTCGCGCTTCTCACCGCCGGAGAGGGAAACCAGTCATCGCCGAGGCTCCGATCTTCTTCCTCGAAGTCATAGGTCAATTCCAGGGTTCCATCGGGTGATATCTTCTCCGTGGTCGCCTGAAACAGATCGAGGACTCGCTCCTGTTCCGCCTCTGTGAGAGTGAAATCAGATAGGTTTGTGATCTCGGGTGTCGCTGTGACGACATCCGCTGAAAGTACGCACAACAGCACCATCATTGCCATCGACTGGACTCTTGTCATGGATCTTCCTCCTCTTCAATTCACGGTCCCAACCTGTGAATCCGGAGAAGAGCGGATGTCGGACAGGTGAATTTCAAAATGGGTGCGGATAGAGGCGATGATGGACCCACTTCATCCCGAACTGATGGTCGCAGGACCATTGCTGGGCCTGAATTGCCGTGTGGATGCATCTGCACAGAAAAACGGAGAGGTTGGTGGGCGCCGCGACTGTCTTCTTGTGCTTCCTTCTGGTGCAGGTCAGCGGAGTCTGATGTTCATGGGCAGTTGGAGTAGATCAAGCACTCCAGCGCCTCTGCTGTCGTCGGATCCGGTCCGCAGTTCGAGGGTGCGGGCAGAGGAACCGCCGGGAATCCAAACATCCAGGAGAGCATCCCGATGACATCTGCGATATCGATCGCCCCATCGTCATTCCCATCGCAGGCGTCCTCGCATCCCATCGTCGGTGGTACTGGAGCAGGGAACAGTACGGCCAACACTGTAACGGCATCGGAGAGATCAAGAACTCCGTCCGTGTTGCAGTCGCCTCGTTTGAATTGAACCGGGGCGGGCAACTCGCTCTGCAGCGTCGGCCGATCAAAGGGGAAGGTCTCGTTTGCCACCCGTGGGTCGGTCAGCCCATTGGTGAGGAACTCGATCACCGCCGGTTGGAACTGTGGGGGCATGAAGATGTCGTTGTAGATGGGGGCGGCTCCCGGCGGAGCTCCAGGAATGGGGATTGGATTCTGCTCGGCGGTGAACTGGGTATGACCTGTCACCAGGTCGACACTGGGCCAGGCCGGCGCGTTGTAGTAATCGATCGCGTCCTGCACATCCATCACCCAACCGACATGCATCTGGGCGGGTCGCAGACCCACATTCCTGAGAGTCGGCGTCTTGAAGCGTCCCCGATGGTCGATATCACCGGTGACATTGAATCTTCCGAGGTCGTCAGCAGCTGGTCGAAGGCCGATGTTGTAGAACTGGTTGTCGGTGAAGAGCGGCGGAACATGGCAATTGAGGCAAACCGTATTGTTGGTGAGAATATTGAATCCCGCTTGCTGCTGCGGCGTCAACGTACCGAGGTCGAAGGGCGTCTGGTTGGGGACCAGGGTCCGTTCGTAGGTGGCGATGGCAAAAGCGATCCGTTCGGCGGTGATACCGGAAGAACCGAAGGCAGCGTCGAAGAGATCGGGATAGTCGGTCCCCCCGACGAGGATCGCCGCAACATCGGTAGGCAAGTCGGTGCCGAGCGCAAGCGGCGCCACCGTCTCCATCTTTGTCACCAGATCATCCCAGGTGCGGCCTTCGAAGGCCATCTCCACATCACTGAGGAGCGGGCCGACCGCCTGGCTCTCCAGAGCCCCTCCGCTGGCAATGCTCACCAGTCCCGTCTGTGGATCGAAGAATGTACTGGTGGCGCGTCCGTCCCAGAACATATCCGGAGCCCATTGCGATCCGATGACAGCCTGAGCGGAACGGCCCGTCACCTGAACATCGAAGCCGAACAGAGGGTCCATGAGCGGAATACCAGCGAGATCGGCACGTGCGACCCCCGGTGAACCAATGATGTCGTCACTGGTCCCGAACAGTCCGTCCGGACCGGGGTGTGCGCCGAGCCTGGGATCCGCACCACCGGCGCTAGCCCGGTGACAGGTACCACAGGCGACGGTGTCGTCGCTCGAGAGTTGTTCATCCCAGAACAGGATCTTGCCGAGGATACGCTTCTCCTCCGTGGGTGGGTTCTCGGCCGGGAATGGAACCGGAGGGAGTTGCCCAACTACCGCTGTCGAGCAAATCAGACAATGGAGAAGAACCAAGATCGCTGTGCAACTCGTGCTCAATTGCATCGATACTCTCCCTCGAGAAACACCTGGTTGAATCGGTCGTTTGTGGAACACCGGAGTGTAGTCCGAAGCGCACAATCGGTGCAGGAAAAACAGCAGTAGTTTCTGTAAAGTACTTGTTCAATACGAGTGGATACTCGGTAACCCTGTATAGTCTCGGGGCACCGTCACGGGGATTTGGAGTTATTTTCGGACGATTAACTCGGTTACAGATCGGAGTGAGGTAGCGATGCACAAGCAACTTCGGCTGGTTCTCGGTCTGACCCTTGCAGTTGTACTCTTCATCGCATTTTCATCTCCCGACAAAAATCGAGATGCCCCCCTGCCCAACATCCTCTTCATCCTCGCCGACGATCTCGGCTACGGAGATGTCGGTGGCTACAACTCCGAATCGAAGGTGCCCACTCCGCACCTTGATCAGTTCGCCAGCGAGGGGATGCGATTCACCGATGCTCACAGCCCGGCAACGGTCTGTACCCCGACACGCTATAGCGTGATGACGGGCAGGATGGCGTTTCGCACCGGCTATCGCGGTGTCTTCACCGGGGTCGGTGGCCCGTGTCTCATCGAGAAGGAACGGCTGACGCTTCCGCAGATGTTGCGAAACCAGGGCTACACCACCGCCTGCTTCGGCAAGTGGCACATCGGAATGACTTTTCTGGACAAGGATGGAAATCGCATCCAGGTCGGAGGGGTCAAGGGGGTCGAGCAGATCGATTACTCGCGAGCGATTCCCGACGCACCGATCCATCGCGGTTTCGATCACTTCTACGGCACCGCCTGTTGCCCCACCACCGACTGGCTCTACGCCTACATCGATGGCGACCGCATCCCGGTGCCCCCGACAAAACTGCTCGACAAGAGTCAACTGCCGAAGCATCCCTACGGCAACGACTGTCGAGGGGGATGGGTCGCAGACAACTTCGACCATGAAGAGGTCGACCTGGTCTTCCTCGAGAAGAGCCAGCAGTTTCTCGAAGAGCACGTCCAGTCCAGCCCCGACACGCCTTTCTTTCTGTTTCACTCGATGCAGGCGGTGCATCTGCCTTCCTTTGCCGCCGACCGGTTCCAGGGCAAGAGCGGTGCGGGGCCACACGGCGATTTCATCTTCGAGATGGACACCATCGTCGGCGAACTGCTGAAGACCCTCGATGATCTCGGTGTCGCCGACAACACGCTGGTGATCTTCGCCAGCGACAACGGCCCGGAAGTACCCACCGTGATCGACATGCGCAAAACCCACCAGCATGACGGCGCCCGGCCGTGGCGCGGCGTCAAGCGCGACCAGTGGGAGGGGGGCCACCGCACGCCGTTCATCGTCCGTTGGCCCGGCAAGGTCAAGGCCGGCACCACCAGCGATCAGTTGCTGAGTCTCACCGATGTGATGGCGACCTGCGCCGAGATCTCCGGTGCCAAGTTGCCCGACGATGCAGCAGAGGACAGCTACAACATGCTGCCGGTGCTGCTCGGAACCCAGGGCGATGGACCGATTCGGCGCTACTTGTTGCAGCAGACGATGTCGCTGGCGATGTCGATTCGCGATGGACAGTGGAAGTACCTCGACCACAAGGGATCGGGCGGCAACAACTACCAGCGAGACGGGGCCTGGGGAATGAAGCCCTACGCCCTGAAGAACAACGATCCCGATGCCCCCGGACAGCTCTATGATCTCGCGATCGATCCCGGCGAGACCAAAAACCTGTACAGCCAACATCCCGAGATCGTCGAGTCGATGAAGGCGCAACTGGAAGCCTTCAAGAAGAGCGGACGAAGCGTTCCGTCTTCAAGAGTCTTCGACCCCATTAAGTGGTGATAAAATCGTCCCATGGCAACAATAGATCAGACTTCATCCGGGGGGCGCATCTTTGCCGGGACCGTGGCGATGGCCGTGGTCGGGGGTGCGGCGTTGTATGGCGGGATCTCGCTGATCCTCGGCCGCACCGGTAATGCCTCTACCTACCTGGCCGATCTCGGCATGGTGCTGCTGATCGGCGCAGGCATCGCCAACCTGATCGCCATCGCCATCGGCCTGCGCTTCATGCTGCTTCAGAGGGTGTTCCTGTGGTGGTGGCCCATCAGCGTGCTGCTGGCGGTGGCAGCGGTCGCCGGCACCGTCGTCGCCCTCAACCTGTGAAGAACCTCAACCCCTGCAACGCTGCACGATCAACTCGATGGCTTCTTCTTGCGGTAATCGGCGAGGCGTTTCTTGAGTGCGGGGATCGACTTTGCGGCCCAGTCCATGTCGATCTTGCCATGTAACTTCACCTTGGTGATGCAGCAGCGGATATTGCCGTTCCAGACAAATCCGACCTGGCCACTGTCCAGTTTCTTGAGGAACTTGTTGCTGCCGGTTTGCTCGACGGTGCGACCACCTCGATGGGCATTGAAGGTGCCGCCCTTGAGTTCAAAACCGAAATGAACCGGTTCACGGAAGATGATCTCCGGAGGTTTCCCGATGCCACCGGCCGGTTTGATGCCTGCGATTCTCATCACCTGGCTGCCAAGGTTGCTCCCGACTCGACGACGCAAACCCTTGGTCCAGCCGTAAACCGCCGCAAACATGTCACCGACACTACCGCCGCAAAAGGAATAGTAAGTGGCGTCCATCTTGACCTCTTGTTGCCACACTGCACTGTGAATCCACTGTCCCTTGTCAGCGAAGTAGATACCGCCTGAAACGCCCACGACGCCGCCCTCGGCACCGCGGATCCATCGAACTGGCTGACCGATGCGACCGTATTGCCCCGTCGGGATCGGCGACCAATCCTCGCCAAGTCCCTCGTTCTTCGATGCAAAGTTATAGATCAGCTCGAGCGTTCCCTGTGGCGAGATCGATTTTGAAGTGGCCTGGAACAACTCGAGAATACGAGAGCGCTCTTCAGCGAGCAGCACGAAGGGCCCCTTGGGAGCGGGAAGATCGAGCGGGTCATCCGCAGACAATGGCACCCGCGGCATCAGCAGCAGCACCAGTATCAATATGCCGCAGAAGTAGCCATGACGATGAAGAGCCATCGAACTCCACCTTCCACTTGTGGCCCGGATGACAGATCACGCCCGGGCCCAGGCCAATGTGTCCGGTCAGTGTATCCCCTGCCCTCCAGCGCATCGATGATCTCGACGTTGAATCCGTAGATGGCTCAGATGTGGCCCGCTACCGCTCAAACAGCGCGATCGAATCCAGCAGCGATACCCCATCGAGTTGCTGGTCGGACCACGCTCGGCAGTTGGCGACCCACGGTGAGAGGTCTATCCTGCACGATGGTATTACCGAACTCCTGACGCACCCCTGCCGCTATCGGCTTGACCCGTGCGACTGCGATGAGTTCCTGCCCGAAAGGTAGAGTGAATGAGAAGTTTTCTACTTCCGATGGCGTTGTTCTCGATGATGTTTCTGGGGTGCTTCTCTTCCGAGCTGGCCTTCGCCGCCGATGGCTATCGCTTGCCTCCGGCAGAAGTGGTCGAGGTGGTCGATGCTCCAAGATCACCATCGCTGACACTCAGTCCCGATGGCCGTTGGTTCATCGGTATTGAACCCGATCCTATGCCTTCGATTGCCGATGTGTCGCGGCCGATGTTGCGACTTGCTGGAATGCGTATCGACCCGGCGGCGAATGGCCGCCACCGAACTTCTTTCAGCCGTTCACTGTTTCTGCGTGACCTGTCTGGAAAGACGGTGACACAGGTCGCCATCCCAGATGGTGCTCGGCTGGTGGGTGCGCGCTGGTCACACACATCTCGCCACTTTGCCTACACCCTGCTCACCGATCGCGGCACTTCGCTGTGGGTGGCCCCCGTTTCCGACCCGACACTGGCGCTGAAGATCAGTGACCGCATCTCGTCGGTGCTGACCTCCGGTTACTACTTCAGCCCCGACGGTGCCAGCGTCATCATCACCGAGGTACCCGCCGACCGCGGGGCGCCGCCGAAGAAGCCGGATGTGCCCACCGGCCCCAGCATCCGCGAAACGAGCGGTTCTGCGACACCTCTCAGGACCTATCAGGACCTTCTCGGCAATCCACATGACGAGGCGCTCTTTGGCTACTACGCCACCAGTGAGATCCATCGTATCGATCTCGCCAGCGGTGAGAGGATGAGAATTGGCAAGCCGGACCTGTACCGGTCCATCTCCGCTTCGCCGGATGACCACCACCTGCTGGTGACCATCATCCAGCGTCCCTTCTCCTATCTGATGCCCGCCTATCTGTTCGGAAACAGCATCGAGGTGTGGAGTCGAGATGGGGACAGGGAGATGGTCGTGGCGACGGTGCCGATCGGAGAGGGAATTCCTCTGCATGGTGTGCGTACCGGAGCGCGCAACATCCGCTGGCGGCCCGGAAGCGATGCTTCACTGGTGTGGACCGAGGCACTCGACGGTGGCGATCCCAAGAACGATGTCCCCCACCGCGACCGCTTCATCGTCGCTGAGCCCTTCGACGGCGAGCAGCGCGAGGCCTTTCGTAGCCAGTACAGGCTGGTCGCCGTCAGCTGGCTAGAGGATGGGCATCGTGCCCTGGCCCAGGAACGCGACCGCGATCGACGCTGGATGCAGATGTGGCTGCGTGACATCGACAACCCGGATGGCAAGGCAAGATTGATCGAGGACCGCAGCAGCAACGATCGGTATGCGGATCCAGGGTCGCCGGTGACCAGGGTCAACTCGCGCGGCGACCGGATGGTGCGCCTCGAGGGATCCTGGATGTATCGCACCGGTCGCGGTTCCGGGCCCGGCGGTGCGCGTCCCTTCCTCGACCGTCAAAATCTCGATACCTTCGAAAGTGAGCGTATCTGGCGCTGCGAGTCAGGATGTTACGAATCGGTGAGCGCGATGGTCGAAGGCACGACCTTCATCACCCGATACGAGAGCCCGACAGAGCCTCCAAACTACCGCCTTCGCACCTCCGGGGGCATCCAGACGCTGACCGATTTCCCCGATCCGACGCCACAGCTGCGTGGCATCCGCAAGCAACTGGTCACCTACCAGCGCGCCGACGGTGTCGATCTATCGGCGACCCTCTACCTGCCTGCCAGCTACAAGAAGGGAACCCGCTTGCCTCTTGTGGTGTGGGCCTACCCGCGCGAATTCAGCGATCCGAAGACCGCCGGCCAGGTCGGTGGCAGCCCCTACCGCTTCACCCGCATCGGGGGTTCATCGCATCTGTTCTTCCTGACCCAGGGCTACGCCGTCATGGATGCGGCGACGATGCCGGTGATCGGGGATGCCGAGACGATGAACAACACCTTCATCGACCAGATCGTCGCTTCCGCTGCCGCCGCCATCGATAAGGCTGTCGAGATGGGTGTCGCCGATGGGAAACGGGTAGGAGTCGGTGGCCACAGCTATGGCGCCTTCATGACCGCCAATCTGCTCGCCCACTGCGATCTGTTCAGTGCGGGGGTCGCCAGAAGTGGCGCCTACAATCGCACTCTCACTCCCTTCGGCTTCCAGTCGGAGCGTCGCACCCTGTGGCAGGCACCGGAGATCTACTTCGCCATCTCCCCCTTCATGCACGCCGACAAGATCGATGAACCGATCCTGCTGATCCACGGCGAGATCGACAACAACTCGGGCACCTTTCCGGTGCAATCGTCGCGTCTCTACCAGGGAATCAAGGGCAATGGCGGCACGGCCAGGCTGGTCTACCTGCCCAATGAAAGCCACGGTTACCGCGCCCGCGAATCGGTGATGCACACCCTTGCCGAGATGATCGACTGGTTCGACGAGCATGTGAAGAATGCCAAACCCAGAGCCCATCCCGGAGGGGCCGCTGGTCAGTAGCGCCAAGGGGTGCGACCGTGTCCAATCATCGGTCTGGTCATCATCCGGCTCGAAAGGACTCGCCATGAAGTTGCTCGTATCACCCGAATGCCGTCTGTACCCACTACTGGGGCTGGTCGCATTGCTGCTCTCGGGATGTGCCGCGGCAGGCTCATCGCGCTCCATCTACGAGGGACGCCCGGAGAAGGCACCGAATATCCTCTTCATCTTCACCGACGACCATGCATCCCACGCCATCGGTGCTTACGGCAGCCGCTTTCCCGCAGACATCACACCCAACCTCGATCAACTCGCTGCCGACGGCATGATGTTTCGCCGCTGTGGCGTGACCAACTCCATCTGTGCGCCGAGTCGCGCAGTGATCCTGACCGGCAAGCACAGTCATCTCAACGGCGTGCCGACCAATGCCGAACGCTTTGACGGTTCCCAGATGACCTTTCCAAAATTGCTGCAGGGCGCTGGCTACCAGACCGCCATCTTTGGTAAATGGCATCTCAAGTCTGAACCGACCGGCTTCGACCACTACGAGAGACTGCTCGGTCAAGGCCCCTACTACAATCCAAGGATGCGCAGCCCCGCAGAGAATGAGCAGGGTTTCATCGACCGTCAGCACCCTGGTTACACCACCGACATCATCACGGACCTGGCTCTCGACTGGCTCAAGGATGGGCGTGACCAGGACCAGCCGTTCATGATGATGGTTCAGCACAAGGCGCCTCATAGACACTGGCAGCCTCCTCCAAGGCATCTGGCCTATCTGGACGATGTCGATATCGAGGAACCGGCCAACCTGTTCGATGACTACAGCGGTCGTGGCACTGCTGCGAGGGTTCAGGACATGGAGATTGCCACCACGTTGACCAAGAATGACCTCAAGCTGGTTCCTCAGCGAGGACTCGACGAGGCACAGGCGGCCCTGTGGAATGCCGCCTACGATCCCAAGAACCAGAAGATGAAGCAGTCGCTTCGCAATGGCGATGAAGACGATTTGACGCGCTGGAAGTACCAGCGCTACCTGAAGGATTACCTGCGCTGTATCAAGGCGGTCGACGAGAACATCGGTCGCATGATGGCGACACTGGATGAACTCGATCTCTCCAGGGAAACGGTCGTGATTTACTCATCCGATCAGGGCTTTTTCCTCGGAGAACATGGCTGGTTCGACAAGCGCTTCATGTACGAGGAATGCTACAAGACACCGTTGATCGTCCGCTGGCCAGGTGTCGTCAACGCCGGCAGCGTCGATGAAAACCTCGTCAGCAATCTCGATTACGCACAGACCTTTCTCGACCTGGCGAGGATCCCCGCCACGGACACTTCCATCGAAGAGATGCAGGGGCTGAGCCTGGTGCCACTGATGATGGGCAGGAAGCCCGCCGACTGGCGAGAGAGTCTCTACTACCAGTATTACGAGTACCTCGGCGATCAGCGCACCGCCCACATGGTTCGCAGACATCGAGGCGTCTGCACCCAGCGCTACAAGTTGATCCATTTCTACAATCTCGACGAATGGGAGCTGTACGACCTGCAGGAGGATCCAACCGAGATGAACAATCTCGCTGACGACCCCGACCACGGTGAGATCCGAGGCGAACTGGCACAGGAACTGGAGCGACTGGCGCTTCTGTACGAGGTACCAGATGACCGCGGAAGCGTCCCCTACGACCCACACGGCCTGATCGAGGCGCTGGGTGCCCGCTCCAGCCAGTAGGTTTGTAATCTTGTACTTCTTGGTAAATCTGTAAATACACTGCGCCTATTGCGCATTCATATCTATTCGTAATGTCTAAAAAATACAAAGATGGCAATTTCGGTCCGCACGCCTGGCCTGAAGCGGATGGCCTAACAACTGTGGTTTGATTGATTTTTATTGGGCGTTTTGGGGCATCTGTATTTATTAGCGATTAACAGGAATACAAATCGACTACTAACCGTTGTACTCGATGGGTGCGGTGGCTTCGCAGACGGCAGAGTCCGAATGGTCTGCCCTGGGGATTCAAGGGCAGGTTTCGAGGCACCCGAGCAGGTCCGATGTGGGGTCGGGTCCGCACCCTGGAAAGGGCGCTGGAGGCGCAGGGCCGGCATTGAACAGGAAGGCGAGGTGGAAGATCGCATCGGCGAGGTTGAGGCTGGCATCGTCGTTGGTATCCCCCGCTTCGAAACAGCCGAGAGGCATCGACAGGAACAGGTGCTCGAGCAGCCGGATCGAGTCGGCGAGGTTGGAGGAGCCATCTCCGTTCACATCGGAACGCAGAAAGGTCTCCGTCGGAGGTGGCACGATGGCCAGCACCAGATTGGTCAGGGCGATGTTGTCGATCAGAATCGATGACTGCAGCTTCATGTCGATCTCGATGAAGCCTCCCCCCACCGCGTCCCGAAGAACATACTCTCCGCCGTCGGCCAGGAGCAACGGATCCCATTCGATGAGGATCGGATCCGTGATCGAGAACTGCAATGACAGTACGAACACCTGCGGGTCTGGATCGGGTGCGATGATGCAGCTGAACCAGGAGTCGTTGGCATAGATGATGGAACTGTAGAAGGAAGGCGTCGGTGGTGCCGGCGGTGCGTACAGGTCTTCACCCGCAACATACCCATCGGACGCACCATCGGCCATGCCGACCAGCAGGTTATAGGCGCTCCCATTGAGGGAACTGATTCCCAGGCCCACCTCGAACTGCTGGCTCGAAGCGCGACCGGATCCCAGCATCAACAGGCCAAGAATGACCATCCAGATTCTGGTCTTCGGTACCCCGAAATCGATCATCGGTTCACTCCCACGTCCCAACGAGCTGAGATGAATACATCATCCCTATCCTAGGCTCCTCGGTGCAGATACAGAAGTGGCAACGATGCCTAAACTTCGCGACAGATGCGACATACAGGCCAATATGAGCCAGTAGCCGACAGTTGATCAGTCGAGTTCGATGCCACGACCCGACAGAATGGTGCCCGAAGCGTTGCGATAGGCAGCGATCGCCTTGCGCAACCTCACCTGGGATTGCAATTCGGATACCTGGGATTGCAGCAAACTGTTCTGTACCTGCAGTACCTGGTACGCAGTCGAGACCCCCACCTCGAGCCGGCGTGTCTCGCCGTCGAGTTCCTTGCGACGCAGCCGCGTGGCGGCACGAGTGGTCTCGACGCTCTGACGCGCGCTGAGCAACTCCCGCACTGCCCGCGTCACCTCCAGCACGATGCCATGGGCGGCCTGCTCGCGACTGATCTGGGATCGACGCAGGTCTTCCTGCGACTGGAGCATTCGATTGCGAGCCGCACGATTACCGATCGGGATCTCGAAGTTGAGCCCGGCATTCCAGGTGAAGTCGTCGCCGATGTTGGACCAGGAGCCGTCAAAGGTGATGTCATTGCCGGGCTGGTTCCAACCACCGGTGAGGGTCAAGTTGGGTCGCAGTTGATCCTCACTCAGTCGCAACTGATCCTCGCTGTTGGCAATATCCAGATCACGCTGGAACAACTCGAGCCGCGTCACCAGTGCGGATTCCACGGCCTGGGCCATCTCGACCGGGAACTCGGGAAGATCGAGAGACGTGGTCGGGATCACCTCGAGGTCACGAAACATCGGGCCTGAAGCACCGCCGACGCGGTGTTCGGGAGCATTGACCTTGTCGAGCAACACATCCTGGATATCCCTCAACTGGTTGACGGCATCGATGATGCTCGCCTTCTGCGTCTCGATGTTGGCCTCGGCACTGATCACATCGAGTTCGGTACCGGTCCCCACCTCGAGGCGGCGCCGATTGATCTCGAGCAACTCGGTGGCCTCGACCAGCGCGCGCTGTTGCACATCTACATTCTGACGCGTGTAGACCAGATCCCAGTAACTGGAGACGACCGATGCCACGGTCGTCTCGACAGCCCGCCGCATGGCGAGCCTCGAAGACTCTGCATTCCGTAATGCGACACGCAGTGAGGTCTCGGTGATGTCATACCCGAAGCCCTGCATCAACGGCTGGCTCAGTGACAGGTCATAGGCGCCACGATAGTTGAGCGGGCTGAAGAACTCGCTGACCGCTGAGGTGGCCGAGCGGCTACCGTTGAGGCGTAGATTCCAGGTCGTGCCGTAACGCATCTGACCCGAGAGCCCCAGGAAATAGCTACGGTTGTCGCGCTCGCTCTGCTCACCCACCGCGGCACCCTCGATGATGCTGGTCGAGGTGGTGGTCGATTTGCTCCAGGTGAATCCGGTGCGAAACAGCGGATCGAAGGCGGCCTCTGCAATGAGAGGATCCCTCAGGGCACGAGCCTCGGCGATTCGCTGCACCTCCAGCTCAAGATTGTTCTCGAGAGCGAGACGGATCGCCTGATCCAGGCTCAGCTGTACCTTCTCGCTACCGACCGCGGTGATCGGCGCCGTGGTTGTTTCGGAGATCGACCCGGTGTCTTGCTGTGACTGCAGCAATGAACCGAATCCCAGCAGTGAGACCGTGATCAACAGGCAACGGGCCATGGCACACTCCTCGACGCAGAACTCTCATCTTCCTTCGTTCACCGCAACCTGCGATGGGGAAGGGCAACGGAAGATGATAGGCGAGGGTGTCGATTCGGCAAGGGGTCCGACCAGATCAAAAGGGCGAGATGATGTGATCGGCCGCTTCCTCCTCGATCGGCTCGGGTCGGGGGCGGATCTTCTGAACCAGCATCGGGATCAGATGCATCGCTGCCAGGGCGATCAGCACCGCAGCAGCCACCAGTGCCATCAAGACCAGTGCTCTGCCCGCTTCAGCCTCGTAGAAACGCCTCAGAAACCAGCCATTGGTGAATGCGCCGAATCGGAGTCCGAGCCACTGGGCCGCTTCCATCACGCCGACGATGGCGGATCCCATCAGCAGCGCGACTCCGCACTCGCGTGGACGCAAGCCCGCGGCCAGCACCGTTGTCGCCAACCATGCCAGCAAACACCAGGTCGCCAGGCCGGTCGCCAACAGCTCAAACGGGGCCGATAAAAGCGCTCCCAGAAAAGCGCCGATGCTATATTCGAGCGATCTGCCGAGAAATGCCGGATCGGGTACGAGTTGCATCGCTTCCGGCATCCACAACACCACCACCGAAAATCCTAGATACAAAGCTGCGAGGCGAAACGCCGTCGTCAGAGGCACTCCCAACCGTTGCAGCGTACATTCCCCCTCGATCAGGAATGGTGTTCCATCGCGCCACGGCGAGAGCCCGACCACCGGCGTTGCCGTGGCCAGGCAGGAGAGCGTGCGTGCCAGTCCATCAAAGATCAGTCCCGGGAACAGGACCAGCTTGACGGGGCCACGGGTCAACAGGTCACCGCGCAGGTGACCGATGCCCCATAGCATCAAGACCAGTGAAAAGAGCAGGGCGGCCAGTAGTAACATCGGATGCCTCCACGATCGTGGCGAACTGGGAAGAGTCCCAGAAGCATCCCATCCCGGGGCGAATTTGCGCCACCTGCTCCCCTTCAGGAGCGGGATTTGTCGACGATGATCCCCGAAATACGCTCGTAGTCCTCGGCCGAGAAGAACTCGATGATGATCTTCCCGCGCTCTTTCGGACCGGTTTCCAGTACCGAGACCTTGGTCCCGAGAACCAGCTCGAGGCGTTCTTCTTCAGCAAGAATGTGGTTTCCAGCACCCTTATTCCCTTTACTAGTGCCTTTTTTGCCTCCAGGTGGGGAAGATGACTGGGTTTTACCTTTCCTGAGCGCATCGTCGAGATCGCGAACCGTCCAGTTCTTGGACATCACCTTGCGGTGCCATTCGGCCCTTTTCCCGTGATCGCTCACAGAGAGCAGCAATTTTGCATGACCTGCGCTGATGATCCGATCGATCAGGCTCTGCTGAATGGCATCGTCGAGCTCGAGGAAGCGCAAGGTATTGGCGATGCTGGAGCGCTTCTTTCCGACCTGCTCCGCCAGTTGTTCCTGGGTCAGAGCGAAGGATTGTTGTAACGCTCGATAAGCACGAGCCAGCTCGATGGGATTGAGATCCTCACGCTGGATGTTCTCGGCGAGAGCCAGTGGCAACATCTGCTGATCATCGATCGCGCGAACGATCACCGGTACCTGCTCGAGCCCCGCTTTTCGAGACGCTCGCAATCGCCTCTCTCCAGCGACCAGCTCGAAGTGACCATCCTCGGCTGGTCGGACCACCAGCGGCTGGATGATGCCATCGGTGGCGATCGAGATGGCCAGCTCATCGATACCAGCCTCGTCGAAATGGCTGCGCGGTTGCTGGCGATTGGCCCGGATCTGGTCCGGATGGATCTGGATCACCTCACTACCATACGATGTGGCGGTATCGGTGGGGGATGTCGCTTCCGAAGGGATCTCTTCGGTCCTACGGATCAGGGCATCAAGCCCGCGTCCCAGTTTCCGTCCACTCATGTTCAAGGACCTCCTTCGCGAGGTTCAGGTAAGACCACGCTCCGGCAGAGCGTGGTTGGTATTTGCAGATGGGTTGACCATGGCTGGCAGACTCTGCCAGCGTCGGATCCCTCAGGATCGGCGTCTCCAGCGTGTCATCGGGGAAGTAGCGCTTGACCTCTTCGGCCACCTCGTGACACAGGTCCACTTCGGGGCTGAACAGGGTCAACACCAGGCCCTCGAGCAGGATCTCCCGGGCGCTGGAAGACTCGGCACGTTTCACCAGTTCCAGAACCTGAGCCAATCCCTCCATGGCGAAATACTCGCACTGCACCGGGACCAGCACCGAGTCGCAGATGTGAAGGGCCAGATCGGTGAGAGGCCCCAGCGATGGGGGACAGTCGAGCACGACCACATCCAGAGCACCTGCCGAGGGCGAGTGCCACGCCTCTCGTAGTCTCGATGCACCTTCCCCTCGAGCCATCGAACTCGCCACAGGAACCTCGAGATTGATGGTGCTGGGCAAACAGATCAGCCCATCGACCGCAGTCGGCTGGACCACATCCGTCCAGCATACGGAACCCTCGAGCAGTGCGGGAAGGTGGGAGTGGGGGGGCGATTCAAGACCGATTCCGGAGGTGGCATTGGCCTGGGGATCGAGGTCCACGAGCAGGCAGGATCGCCCGGCGAGGGCGAAATAGGCGGCCAGATTGACCGCAGTGGTGGTCTTTCCGACTCCACCCTTCTGGCTCGCAATGGCGATGATTCTGGCCAACCCTGGTTCCCTCCTGTACCCCCTCCAGGGGGCCCGGATGGAGAGTATCCGGCTATCTGGCCCGAAACAAGTTGGTCCGATCGGTCCAGATCCTCGGATGTTCCATGGGGAACAATGCGGGCTGAATCGAGATGTTCTGGATACCGCTAAGGACCATGTTCCCCGTGGAACAGTGGCCGATAATCATATCCTGGCGCTTCCGCAGCCTCAGTCTGCTTCCCATTGCGAGGGAAGCCACTAGAATGCCAGCCCAAAGGTGGGCAAGGGAAACAGGGGAAACTTGAAAATCGCGGTCATCTCTGACATCCACGGCAATGAGGAGGCGCTCGACGCGGTGCTGGCCCTGCTCGATCAGCAGCAGGTCGACCGGACGCTGTGCCTGGGCGATGTGGTGGGCTATGGCCCCGATCCGGTCGCCTGCCTCTCGAAGATACGAGATCGCTGCGATGTCGTGGTCGCCGGAAATCATGAGTATGCCGTTCTCGATCTGCTCGACCTCGACTACTTCAATCCGATCGCACGCCAGGCGACCCTCTGGACCCGGACCCAGCTCGACGAGGAACAACTCGATTTCATCCGCAGCTGGCCGCTGGTCCACCATGAAACAGACTTTTCAATGGTCCACGGCAGTCTCGACCATCCAGATCTGTTCGACTACATCCAGACGACCTGGGACGCACACCTGTCGTTTCAACTGCTGCAGTCGCCCGTCTGCTTCATCGGCCACTCGCATGTTCCCGTGACCTTCTTGTTGAGTGACGTCATCCGCTACAACACCGACGAGGTGATCGAACTCCATGGCGGAGTGCAGGGGATCGTCAATGTCGGCAGCGTGGGTCAGCCTCGCGATGGCAACCCGCTCGCCAGCGTCGTCATCTACGAGCCCGAACAGGCTCGTATCGAACGCTTCAGGGTTGCTTATGACATCGAGAAGGTGCAGCAGAAGATCAGAGATTGCGGTCTTCCGGAGTTCCTGGCAGATCGGCTGGCAGAGGGCAGATAGTCCTGGAGGCGGGGGCGCCACTTCCTGCGCCCGAAAACCTCGCTCCCATCACTCTTCGTCTTTTTGGCGATTCTCTCCGGAGGAATCGGTCGGATCTGCGGTATCGGTGTGCTGCGTTGGTGGAGTGGCTGGTGGATCGATGGAGGTGCGGATGTCTTCCTCCGTCGAACGAACGCCCTTCTTGAACTCGGTGACACCTCGGCCAAGATTCCGCATCACCGAAGGCAGTCGACTGCCAAAGAGCAAGAGCATCACCACCAGTAGCACGATCAGTTCAACGCCACCCGGCATGCCGAAGGCGAGGTAACTTGTCACGCTGCTCAGGGTCATCGTGTTCCTCCATCGAAGCCCGCGGATCGAAGGAGCGGGCCAACGCCAGACTCTGAAGCTGGCATCGGCGACTCCTGCCCCGGGCAAGCCTGATTGTAGTCACTCGGGGACCCCATCGGCAAGGCGACCGACATCACTCCACGCTTCTCAATCGATCTTCTCGATGCTCTCGCCGCACAGCACCGATGCGACTCGCTGAGCCAGAGCAGCCAGCATCGCGCCCTGAAGTTCATTCTCTGAGGTCTCGAAGGAGACATAGATGCGTCCCGATTCTGGATTCTCGGGCACACGAATATCGAATTCTCGCCGCAATACGGATTGACCATCCTCGACTCGAAAGAGGTTCCAGTAGCCCCGCATTCGTCCTTGCAGCATTCCGATACTGCGCCTGTCACGAAAACTGAGATGTTCGATGCGGCCGGTCAGGACATGACTGGCTCCGACCTGTTGGCCGATCTTGTTCCAGGGCACCTGGTCGGAATCGGTGTGGAACACCAGTTCCGAAA
The DNA here is from genome assembly GCA_036338595.1 of Planctomycetota bacterium. Classification (GTDB taxonomy): domain Bacteria; phylum Planctomycetota; class UBA8108; order UBA1146; family UBA1146; genus QNYK01. The sequence goes on from JAYZBV010000095.1 coordinate 19,211, forward strand.
CGCGCTCATCGGAGACGAGGGAGACTCCATCGCAGGAGACTGGCAACTGCACCCGTATGGCGCGAGCCAGCGTGTTTCCCGGCACCGATTCGTAGTGCCATCGCAGCACGGAGGGCGCTGTCGTCTTCTGCTGGAAGGGGACGACCAGCAGCTGAGCGGCGCCGATGTCGTACTCCGGATCGATTCGCTTTTCGACCTTGGAGCAGCCACACAACGGTACCCACAGCAGCAAAGATGCAGTCAGCAGCAACCAGTTCGTTCTCGACATGAACGGCCCTTTCGAGAAGGTTCGAGTGATCAGACCCCGCATCATACGACCCCGAGAGATCGGGGAACACAGGAAGAGGGAACGATTCGTCGCCGATGGGTGCCGCGATCCTGCTCCATCACCTGCGCACTGCACTACCGGGGCTCGGGAGCGTGATCGCTTCGATCCATCCGATCCAGCGCTGAATCCACGTCCTTGAGCGACCATCCACCGCCTCGGGGCAGGTTCTGAACCCGGTAGCCTCGGGGGCCCCAGGTCAGTTTGACGGAGCGCGAAGGGGGGAGATCCGATGTGCCATCGCGAAGTACCTGGACCGGCTGCTTGGCACCGCCCTCCAGTTCCACGCTGCGATTGCGAATCAGCACACGAGCTCGCTCTGCAAGGATCCTGTACGGGCCTCCACGCAGATCTGTGGACCCCCAGGCGAGCACCTCGTGAGGACTGAGGGTTCCTCCCTCGAGTGTTTCCTTCAATACCAGCAACAACTCGTCAGCACGCATCTCGAAGTGGCCCGGCTCATCCTCTGCGGCCCCCTCCAGTTGAAAGGTGGCACTCAGCACCGATGACAGCAGTACTTCCAGCCGCTCGGGAGATCCGGGGCCCTCGGCAGTGGATCGCACCACCACCACCTCTCGTGCGACCACCTCATCCTTTGACTCATCGCCACGCACGAAGGTCTGCAGTCCCTGGCCATCGATGGAGGAGAGGATCAGTCGCTGCTGTTGCTGATTCCAGCGACAGTGCTGACCACGAAATTCAATGCCTCCCTCTATCTGATGCAGTCGGACATCCTTGGCCGCTGACACTTCCATGAGGCGAATCTGATCGCCTGAAAGATCGAGTTTCGCATCGATGCGATCGGACTCGAGATTCCATGCCATCTTCTCGATGGTCTCGACAACACCATCGGCAGAGGCGTTTCCGAGGTAGACCCTCGCTCTCGCATCTCCGACCAGTTCCGCTGTCCCTTCGATCGGGTCGAGGGTGATCGTCTCCGCCTCGATCCGGTCTGGAGTGGCCCCTCCAGCAGCCACCTCGACTTGCTGTAAGCCCGTACCTTGAAAGCGGTAACGCTGTTTTTCAGCGTCCCAGAGCAACTCACCGCAACGGGCCACAAAGGTCCCATCTTGAATCTGAACCCTGCCATCCTCGGAGCTCAATGCCCGCACACCGATGACGCTGCCAGCGGCAGTTCGATTCGATGAAGCTGGATCATCGGTGGTCACCTGCTGGACATCGGGAGCGAGCGAGACGACCAGTGAATCGCAGAGGATGGTGACGGGCGATTGCTGCTCGGTATCTCCAGGATGCGACATCGTTCCCTCGACCGATCCTTCACCGCTGGCCAGGTTCTGGCTCAACGACATCGACAATCGATCTGCGATCAACTCGGCCCTGTCTGCTATCGTCAGTTTCTGGCGCCCCTCACCGGTGAGAGTGAGCTGGCCATCGACTCCACGCCACTGCAGCCGATCACCGATCAGTTGCAGCTTCTCTGTCCCCTGTACCAGCAATTCCATCGGTGATTCGCCCGCCTGGGCATCCAACTGCTTGAGGCGCTGCTCGCCGTCCCAGAGCAGCGTCATCTGCTGTGCAACGACGTGGCAACCGGGATCCTCTCCGAGCCAGCGAGGAGTCGTGAACGAGGGGCCCTGGGGCAACTCGACCAGTTCTGCCGAGACACCGCCGCGAAACACGAGTCTCGGGGATCCGATGGAGAGAGCCGCAGAATCTGCCTCGATGTGATTCTTGCCCTCGGAAAATCTGGCGCGGCTTCCTTCGCTGGAGATGACTTCCAGCTGTCCCTCGTCTGCACGCCACCAAAGTTCATCCCCGACGATGCGGGCACCATCCTGGCGCTGTTCCTGTATCGACACCGATTCCCCGGATTTGCCTCGCGCGGTCAACGACTGCAGCTGTCCGTCGGCGAAGAGGAACTCGGCACTCTCTGCTGAGACGCTCCAGTTGCTCTCGGCATCCGGGTCAAGGGTGCCGGAACTGATCGCCATGCTCTGCAACCAACCGGTCACTCCGCCGCTGACGATGCAGCGAGATTCGCTCGTCAGCACCGTCGCCTCCTGCGCATTGAAGGTGCCCACCTCGCTGTATATGACGATCCCCTCCGAAAGACGCACTTGCGTCTGGCCCTCTGACCAGTCGAGGCGTTCTCCCTCGACGCGGATGCCACCGCCGAGATGAATGGTGACCGGATTTTCGCGGCGCTTCGCCTCGATCTTGACCAGACGACGGCTCGTCGGCTCTAGATGTAAGTCAAGTTGATCTGCGTAGATATGACGCTGAGGTGGAGCGAGCATCGGATCGAGTGGTGCCTCTGGATCGGACTCGAAAATCTGCACTCCACCCTCGAACCGAGCGATCCTCTGCGACCCACCCAGCATCATCTGGCCATGGCAGAGGATGCGAATCTGACGTCCCGGGTCGCCGTCCAGACCGCTACCACCTTCGCTCGCATTCGCCTTCACGGCGATGATGAGCGGCGGCGAGAAACGCAGGCTGTTGAGTCCAGTTCCCGAACCGATCGACCCTTCCAGGCCATTGGCCCCTCGCAGTTCGAGTGCCGGCCATTCGACATGAACCGCAGATGAACCCTCGATCCGGATGTCCTCGCCATCGGCCCAGCGAATGCGCATATCTCGAGTCGTCAGTCGTGGAATGCCGCCAGCACCCACCGCCTGGAGTTGTCCCATCACCTCGGCGACTTCGCCGCCGGGATCGGCGACGATGCGGTCTGCCTCGATCAGGATCTGATCGACTGGATCGGTACGACCCTCTGCATAGACCGGCATCTCGATGGAGGCTGACAGAAGATCGCGCTGGCTGTTCAGGTTATCTGGAGACAACACCAACCCGGAGGTCAAATCGACCTCACCGCGAAGAATGAATCGCAGACGCCCGAGAGAGTAGTCGTAGAAGGGAGCGGAGACTCTATTGAGTTCGGTCAGATCGATCGGCTCGATGGGGGAGGCCCCCTCTGGATTATCATCGGTTGCCGAGAATTGGCCCGTCATGAACAGGAATACGACCAGGCCGACCGAAAATACGCCCAGAAAGAAGGCGAGCCGGCTCAAGGTGCGTCCCCGGTCATCTCTCGATCGACCCGTTCGGCCCATGCTCCATGCGCCATCAGGATCCACTCACAGACCTCGCGAACGGCGCCCCTTCCGCCCCGAGCCGTGGTCACGAAATCGGCGCTCTCACGTACCTCCCGGTGCGCATCCGAGACCGCCACAGCGGCCCCGACCAGAGCCATCGGTGGCAGGTCGATGAGGTCGTCTCCGATATAGACGGTATCGCAGGCGCGGATTCCGGATCTCTCGAGTAATTGCTGCAGGCAGGTGACCTTGTCAGTGATCCCGACGTGGACTTCCTTCACCCCCAGTTGCCTGGCCCGGTGCAAGGTGGCCTCGGATTTTCGCCCAGAAATCCAGGCGACCTCGACACCACTCTCGATGAGCCAGCGAATCCCGGCTCCATCAGGAACATGAAAACACTTCGACTCGGCGCCAGACTCGGAAAGCCAGAGGCTGTTGTCGGTGAGCACACCGTCGACATCGAGCACCAGCAATGCGGGCGTCAGCGCACCTAGTGGGGAGGGGATTTCCGATTTCATCGTGGTTCAGTCTCACGGTCCCATCCACCTGCGCAAGCGCTTTTCGGAGCTTCCAGAGCACCAGCGTCGCCGTTCTGCTATCCTGTAACCGTCTCACAGCCAGGCAGTAGCCCCGCGGATTTCAGAAGAAGGAACTCTGGATGCAGTTGACCGGCGACAAACCACAGCCTTCCGGCCCGTCTGAGGCCGATGTACCGCCTCAGGGCGGGGATGGCGCCGATGCAGAGACGACCGGGATGAACCCCTGGGAGGACGGATTTTGCACCGAGCTGGAGGAGTATTCAGGGCCGCTCGAACTGCTGCTCTACCTGATTCACAGGAATGAAATCGAGATCCTCGACATCCCCGTGGCGCAGGTGCTTCAGCAATTTCTCGACCATGTCACTGCAGCTCAACAAGCCTCGACGCTGGACCTGGGCCAGGCGGGGGACTATCTGGTGATGGGTGCGCGTCTCGTCGAGATCAAGTGTCGAATGCTCTCTCCTGACCTGATCGATGCAGAAGATGAACTGCTCGAAGAAGAACTCGAAGACCCTCGTCAGAGCCTCGTCGAACAGTTGCTCGATTACCGTGACTTCAAGGAGAGGGCCCAGTTGCTGGAGGAAGCGCACCGTCGTCGCTCGCTCGGTTACGAACGAGTACAGGGCGAGTTGCCACCACCACCGCCCGGCACCCTCGATCTCTCCGAGACATCTTCACTCGACCTCTCCTCCGCTTTTCAACGCGTACTCGACCTGCTCAGCGAGCGCTCCGCCTTCTCTCTGGTTCATGCCGAGGAGATCCCCATAGAACAGGCGATGACGGAAGTGATGGCACGACTGCGTGGTTCACCCGGAGTCGTGCTCCCCTTCGAGGAACTGTTTCCGCTGGAACGGGGGATTCCCGGAGTTGTGAGCACTTTTCTCGCAATCCTGGAACTGACCCGCCTGCTCCAGCTGCGCATCGAGCAGGGCGGTATCGAAGATCCGTTGCTGGTCCGCTTGCGCGAGGACAGCTAGTTCGATGCGGCTCCTGTTCCTCGGCTCTGGACCCTTTGGAATTCCCGCTCTCCGGCGGCTTCACTCGTTGCGCAAGGATCTGATGGTCGCGACGGTTCCCGATGCTCGCCATGGCCGAAGTCACACCTTGCAGCCGAGTCTCATCAAGAGCGAAGCCCTCGAACTCGGTCTCGATGTACACGAATGTGAACGGCTTCGAGGTCGCGCCGGCAGGGAGTTGCTCGAAAAGACCGGCGCGCAACTGATCATCACAGCAGACATCCGCCTGATCCTCGGCTCTCGTTTCCTCGAAGGGCCCGAGCGTGGCTGCTTCAACTTGCACGGTTCGCTGCTGCCGCGCTGGCGTGGGGCCGCGCCGATCGTGCGCGCAATCCTGGCGGGCGACGAACAACTGGGCGTGTCTCTTTACCGCATGGTCCCTGCACTCGATGCGGGACCGGTGGTCGGTTTCAGCTCCTGGACTGCACCCGCTGCGGTGACCGCAGAGGAGGCGGAGCTGCATCTTTCGCTCCTTGCCGCCGATTTGCTCGAGCAGCACCTCGAGGCGCTGGAAATGGGGGATGCCACACTCACGGAGCAATCGGAAGAGACGGTCACGATCGCTCCCAAGGTCGAGAAATCAGAAGGCTGGGCCTGCTGGGACGGCGATTCGGAGTTTCTGGATCGACAGGTCAGAGCCCTCAAACCATGGCCGAGAACCCGAACCAGGGTTGCTCGACAGGCCACATCGAACTCTCCTGACGAGGTCATCCTCGACCAGGTATGCCAGATCGAGGGGATGCCAGCGGCGGATGCAGGTACGGTGCTGGAGGTCACCAGCGACCGGATCATCGTGGCCTGTGGCCACGGCGCGGTCGCCATCGAACGGATGCAACGCATCGGAAAGGTGTCGATGTCAGTGGCCGAGTTACAGAAGGGTATGCCGTTTCAGGTCGGCGACCGTTTCCAGGGAGAGGCCGCTGGATGAACATCGATCGACCGCCCAGAACATCGCCCGGGCATGAAGATCCGATGGCACCCGACGACGAAGATGTCGATGCGCCGGAACTGGAGCCCCCTTACCCCTTCGCCGTCATGCGTAAGGGTTGCGGTGCCACTTCTCTCTCGACCCGGGGTGCCGCGATACATCTGATGACCCTCTGGGAGCAGGCCACTCATGCACCGATGGACCAGTTGCTCGGCGAGTACCTCGATGGTTGTGATCTCGAAGCTTCCGATCGTGGCTTCCTGGCCGAACTGTGCTACGGCGGTGTCAGGATCCGCGGCAGCATCCGGCATCTGGCTGATAAGTTCATGGATCGACCCTTCCAGGATGCGAGCCGGACGGTGCGCTCTGCCATTGCGATCGGCATCTACCAGAGGGTGTGGCTGCGCACACCTTCCCACGCAGCGGTCACCGAGACGATCAACGGCTGGCGGCAGTTATTCGACGACCCCGAATCCACGAAGCAGGATTCCGGTTACATCAATGCAGTGCTCAGATCGGTATGCGAGGCGGTCGAGGATGTCGATGAGGATCTGGACGATCCGATCGATGCCGTGCGCGTTCCCGCGGGTTGGGCGCGTATCCGGGGACTGCGCTTGCAGGGGGGCAATACGGGCCGAATCCAGAGATGGAGCATCCAGACGAGTCATCCTCCGGAGTTGATCCGTCGCTGGCTCGAGCGTTATCCAGAAGCTCGAGTCCGGGAGATGCTCGAACGCAACAACCAGCCACCGCCGCTCTTCATCGTGCTACGCCAGGACCGCGAACTCGACCATCAGATCCGTGTCATGGAACGCGCCGGGATGCAGGCGAGGGTCGCCCAGGGATCGCCACAGACGCTGGATGTGAAGAGGGGAGCCGCAGTCGAGAAGATCCCCGGATTCGCCAGTGGCGACTTCTGGGTCCAGGATCTGACGGCACGCAGAATTGCCCTGCGCATGCCAAAGCGTGAGGGCGCTCGCCTGCTCGATCTGTGTGCCGCACCCGGCGGCAAGCTGGCGACGCTTCTCGACCGAGGCGGCATCGCACGCGCCTTCGGTTGTGATCTGTCTCAACAAAAGTTGCAGCGGATTGCAGATAACCTCCAGCGACTGCAGTTGCATCAGGTTTGCCCCATCCATCTGATGGAAGTGGGTCGTGATCCCAGTCGGTTGCGCATCGATGAGAGTTTCGATCAGGTTCTGGTCGATGCCCCCTGCTCCAACAGTGGCGTTCTCAATCGCCGTCACGAGGCACGCTGGCGCTTCTCTCCCGAGGTCGTCACCGACCTGGAACAGCAGCAACTGGCGCTGCTGAAGACGGCGATCCGTCACCTGGCGCTCGGCGGACATCTGCTCTACAGCACCTGCTCGGTGGAACCGCAGGAGAACCACGACGTGATCCGCAGAACTCTGGAGCAGAACACCGAGTTGCGCCTCATCGAGGAGTTCGAGGTGCTGCCCGGCGATCTTGGAGGAGACGGCGGTTATGGCGCCCTGATGCAGCGCGTGAATCGCTGAAGAACGACCTCTTCGACGGCACCTGCCAGCCATCACAGCCTGAATACCGCTTCAATTCGGCATTTCACAAGCATCCATGAGCCGTTTTGACCTTTCTGACAGGAAAGTGTCCGAGCCTCGAGAATTCCCGGATCGATGTAGTAATCCCCCCCCCGATTTGGTGGGGCGACCGGAAAGCGAGGAAGTGATGACAAACAAGACGACCCCCAATACCGACTCCAGCGCGAGGATTCTCGGCGCGGTGCCAAGGACCCTGGCACTGCTGATGATGCTGCTGGTGGCCAGTTACCCACTGATCTCCGAAGCCGACACCGGACAGACTCGACGCCCACTCGACCTGCCATCTGGCGGTGGTAGCCACGATGAAGATTCGGATGACACACTTCCCGACACCATCCAGTTCTTCGGTCAGAGCTATGACGGAGATGCCTTCTTCTGGGTGCTCGATGTTTCGGGAAGCATGGCCTGGGATGGCCGTATCGATACATTGAAGTCGGAGTTCATCGGCGCTGTCAGGTCACTCAGCAGTTACAGCGACTTCGGAGCCATCGCCTTCAGTAGCAACATGGTCCATTTCGACATGCAATGCTCCGCGGCGAAACATACGCGAAAGGTCGCCGCCTTCGACTGGATCATAAAACTCCAACCTCAAGGTGGCACCTGCCTGGCGGTAGCGGTGATCGAGGGGCTGCAGACTTTGCGACAGAGCCGTCACGCCGATCGTCGCTTGATCGTGGTCGGGGATGGTGCGCCGCAATGCGGCGGAATCGCCGATCCGGAAATCGCTCACTGGAACATCCTCGCGGCGAACTGGGACCGGATTCCCATCGATACGGTGTTCACCGGTGGCGAGGAAGCTGGACTGGACTTCTTCCGGGGTCTGTCCAACTCGAACAATGGCACCCTGGTGATCTCCCAGTAGGCCCCATCGCTGCATTTCAGACCCGGACCCGGGCACTTCCGCGTTGAAGTGCCCGGGTCCGATTCCATCCGGGCACGGCCTCCTCTTGAGGGGGATGTTTTTGATGCAGTACAGAGGCCGATTCATCGAATCAACTGCGGCGATTTCTCGAAAATGGACAACCGCTTCGATTCCTCGAATTCGTCCGTTTTGGGCCGATTCAAGGCGATCTGTGCCGTCGCACTGGAAGTTCGTGTCCGGTCTCTGTCCAACCCGGCCCGATTTCCGGATGAACCCCATGGAGAGCACGACACCCGATGCCCGATCGGGAAGATCGGAAAGTGAGGACAACATGACAGATCGAAAGATCAAGGCACGAAAACAGCAACCCGGCGGCAAATCGGCGTCACTGCAGGGTCATTCGCGATTCCTGGCCACGGCACTGATGATTCTTGTTGCCAGTATCCCGATGACGACCGATGCCAGCACGGAGCGCCAGCGGCGACCACTGGATCTTCCCGCCGGCGGCGGAAAGTTCATCGATGATGAGGAAGAAGCGCTGCCCGATGTGATCCAGTTTTACGGTCATGAATTCGAGGGCGATGCATTCATCTGGGTTCTCGACACCTCTACCAGCATGATCCTCGATGGTCGGATCGAATTCCTCAAGAGTGAATTCATCGGGGCGGTCTCTTCGCTCAGCAGCGAGAGTGAGTTCGGTGCGGTGGCTTTCAACAACCACCTGAGACCCTTTGACGGTCATTGCTCCAGGGCGACCGCGGCTCGCAAGCTGGCCGCCACCTCCTGGGTGAACCACCTGAGCCCCTCCGGTGGCACCTGCATGGCGACCGCCCTGATCCACGGCATGGAGATGGCACGCGACACTTGCAAGACAACCCGTCGTCTCATCGTCGTGGGAGATGGGGTTCCCTCCTGCGGAGCCCAGATCGATCCTTCAGTGGCGCTGTCCCATGTCAGTTGTGCCAACTGGGATCACATTCCCATCGATGCTGTTTTCATCGGTGGGGGTGAGGCTGGCTTCGGCTTCTTTCAGGAGTTGACCGAATCCAATGGCGGAAAACTGGTGATTTCGCAGTAACACCGTGGATTTCACGGGAAACGGACGATGCCCCGTGCACCTCGAAAACGAGGTGCACGGGGCTGTTTCCATCCGGGTGGCGAGCGAAAACCGTTCTTGACGCCACCGCCGCTACTGCTCAACTGCCCCCACGGAGGCGCGATGATGAGACGGACTCGGATGCCAGGTTCAGGGATGCTGTTGGTTCTCTGCCTGCTGTTCCCGACCGCCGTCTGGCCCACATCCATACAGAGCGACAAGGTACAGAACGACAAGATCGAGAGTCTGGTCGCAGCAGAACTGCAGCGAGTCGCCACCGAGGAGGACCAGGTGCGCTACCGCGGCCAGTACGCTGCACTGGTTCCGCTCGGATCGCCAGCGGGGCTATTTCTGCTCTCGATGTTGCTCGATGAGGATCGCCCGCTGGCGACTCGTCGACGTGCCTCCAATGCCCTGCACGATGTCGCCACATCTGAACTGCTCGATCCACTACGCCAGGCGATGGGGGACCTGCTACTCGAACCGTGGGTCGAAACGGAAGTGGGCCTGCTGCTGGCAATACTGGGAGATCGCCAGACACTCGATCGATGGATCCGGCAGCTGCGCCGCATCACCGATCGAATCCCGACCACCGTGACCCTCGCCGAGATCCTCGAGGGACTGGATCGACTGGGAAATCTGCAATTCAGAAGTGAGGCTCTGGGTGCTGCCACGGCCACTCATCGGCGACGCATCGCACTGATGACGGACCTGATCCCACGCGTTCCCGAGCGGCTTCAGAAGCCGCTCACCGATGAGATGCAGGCAATTCACTACAATCTGGCCTGCTGCCTGGCATTGACGGGCAAGATAGACGAGGCATTCGCGGCGACCGAGCAGAGTCTTCGGTCATCGACGATTCGCATCACGATGGTACAGGTCGATGGCGACCTGAAGGCACTCAGAGAAGATGCCAGGTGGTCCGACTGGCTCTCGAAGCAGATCGCGGACAGTGTGCCGGACACGCCGGCACCAGAAGCAGAGGAGCAGCGTCGATGAGACAATCACGAATCCTGGGAGTCGTTGGCATCGCAGCGATCGGCTTCTATTCGCTGGTATCACGCGATAATGACCTGAGTGAAGCTCTCGTCTCCACTCTGGTGCTGTCGGGGATCTTCTTGCTGCTGTGGCAGACGATTTTATCTCTCGGTACTGATGTCGAGCCGCTCGATTTTTTTCCCGGCACGGTGCTCTTGCTGGTCGGGTTGGCCATCCAGCAATACGACAGCGAGTACGCCCTGATCCCCATCGCACTGGCGATGCTGGTCGGACTCGGTGTCATGATGCGCTCCTTCGGCGAGCCACCCCGGGAGTCAGACGACGAGGATCCGGGCCACTCCGGTTGATGCGTTGAGTCCCAAAACTCCGGATGACAACGATTCTGGTCACGATACGGTGCGCTGGGTCTGTGCAGTGATCTCGTTATTGCTGCTGGGCTTCGGCATTCATCTTCTGACCGGCGGCAGCACCGGGGACTCCTTGCGCGACTCGCCATGGCCATACCTGGCACTCGGGGCGATGCTGGCGGTGCGGGCACTGGTGCCGCGTCCACCCTCAACCTGATGCGACTCACACCTGACGAGGCCGCCCCGACAGCCGTAACATGACCGGTATGAAAGCCGTGATCCTGACACCCCTGCTGGCTCTGATCGGTTCGATCTGCTGCAGCGAGTCGCTGCTGGCGGTACCGGTCGATGCTGGGCCCCCCAACATCCTCTTCTTCATCGTCGACGATCTCGGCTGGCAGGACACCTCATTGAAACTGCACCCGCAAGGGCCGCCACACCGCGATGCCTACCGAACACCGCAGTTGCAACGACTCGCCGCCGAGGGGATCACCTTCACCGATGCCTATGCTTCTTCTCCGGTGTGCACGCCGACTCGCACCAGTGTCATGACCGGTCGATCACCGCAGCAGAACCAGATCACCTACTGGATCCTGCACGAGGATCAAGACACGGGTCGGCCTCGGGAGGGTACGACTCCGCCCCGATGGAACGTCAACGGGCTTCAACCCGAAGACGTGACCTTGCCCCGGCTGCTGCAAAAAAACGGCTACCACACCATCCATGCCGGCAAGGCACACCTCGGCGCCAAGGGCACGCAGGGGGAAGACCCTGAAAATCTCGGTTTCGATGTCAACATCGGCGGTCATGGTGCCGGTGGTCCTGCCGATTACCGTGGCCAGCGTGCTTTTGCCAAGGACCCGGCGAACCCCGGAAAATCAGTCTGGGACATACCTGGACTGGAGAAATACCACGGCCAGCAGATCTACCTGACGGAAGCTCTGGCTCTCGAATCGGTGGCAGCGATTCACGATGCCCACAACAAGGGGAAACCGTTCTTCCTGCACTTCTCTCCCTACGCTGTCCACGCTCCCATCATCGCAAACCAGCGCTGGATCGATCGCTACTCGAAACTGCCGCCGAAGGAGGCCGCCTACGCGACGATGATCGAGACGGTCGATCGCGCCCTGGGCACACTGCGCAAGGCGCTGGAGGATCTGGAGATTCTCGACGACACCATCATCATCTTCACCAGCGATAACGGTGGCCTGTCGGCTCACGCTCGCGATGGCAAAGCGCACACCCACAATCACCCGCTCAACAGTGGCAAGGGCTCGGCGCTGGAGGGGGGCACGCGAGTGCCGCTGGTGATCCGCTGGCCCGGTACCGTTGACGAGGGACGACACACCCGCACGCCCGTGATCAGCCATGATCACTTTCCGACCATCTTGCAGATGGTCGGAATCGAGTGCCCGCCCGAGCATCTCGCCACCGTCGAAGGCACCAGCCTGGTGCCGCTGCTCAACGGAGATGAGCAGGCCATCGACCCTGGCCGGGCTCTCTTCTGGCACATGCCTCACTTCTGGGGTCCACGAGGGCCGGGCATCTTGCCTTTCAGTTCGATACGCCAGGGCCCCTGGAAGATGATCTATTACCATCATCCGACTCCGAAACGAGTTCTCTATCACCTCGGCGATGACCTGTCCGAGAAGAGCGACGTCGCCTCTGAACACCCCGAGGTGCTGGCGGTGATGTCTGAACTTCTCGGCGAACACCTGCGTGCGGTGTCGGCTGGAATGCCAGCTCGTGCGGGCAAGATGATCCCTTATCCCGATCGTCTGGTGACGAAGGAAGTCAAGTCCGACGAAAATTGAAGGAGAGAGTGGTCGCTACTTGGGTGGCTGCAGCAGACCCGCATCGATGAGGGTGCGGTAGGCACCCTTCTTCGAGATGGTCTTGAGCGCCCTGACGCTCAATCTGACGCGCACGAACTGTTCCAGCTCCGGCACCCAGATGCGTTTCTTCTGCAGGTTCACCTTGAAGCGACGCTTGGTGAGTCCTGTGATCTTGGTGCCAACTCCACCGAGGTACTTGGCCTTACCACGGGTGGCTTTTCGGTTTCCCGATCGGGTTCCGGCTCCAGTGATCTGGCATCGACGCGCCATCGGCTCGGTCCTGTCCATCCGCCGGGGAGGGTTGGGTCCCCGGTCATTTACATTTTCTGACTGCTGCAGCTGCCCGGAAGGACTCATCCATTCCAGGCATCATCGGTGCAAGCACGGAGAGTACCGATCTGCTCAATGAGGGTCAACCGAACTGCGAGCCCACTTCACCTATACAACCCCTGCCCGAGCATGGATTTGGAGATACAGGCACCGCTACGAAGAGTCGGTGCCGGTTGCTCTCCGCAGACCAGAGTGCGGCCACCAGCCAAGCCTCTAATACCTTACGAATAAAGGACTTACGGGCAAGCCCATCGGCCATCCGGGAGTCGGGATGGCTATCTTGGTGGTGCGAGGATGTTGCTGACAGGGACCATCGGCCCGGCATACGGAGCCGCTTGCGGTTCCTCTCTACCCCTTCAGCACATTCTCGTGTTTTCAACTCCTCACCAGAGACCTACGGCTCCCATCTGGACCCGTGCCATCCATCCGACATCATGCATTTCACTCGGGGGAGGAGCATCGCAATGAACATCGATGACCTGAAGAAAATTTTCTTTCACGCCCTGGTCCTGATCGGACTGATGTCGATCGTCAGTTGTCAGGGCCCGGGAGCATGGATCACTGAAGATGATGATGGGATGGGACCAGCCGTGACCGATGGAATCGTGGTAGAGCCGTGGGGACAAATCGACGGGGTCAATGTCCAGCGCTTCACACTCGATAACGGAAGGATGAGAGTCCGCATCATCGACTACGGAGCCACGGTGACCGAGTGTCTGGTGCCCGGGGCGAATGGAGAGCTCACCGACATCGTGCTCGGCTTCGACGATCTGACGGGGTACCTGGAACGTAGTCCCTACTTCGGTTGCATCGTCGGGCGCTGTGCGAATCGCATCGACGGTGGACTCTTCACGCTGGATGGAAACGAGCACTCTCTCGCGACCAATAATGGCGAACATCATCTTCACGGTGGCGTGAAGGGCTTTGACAAGCACATCTGGAGTGCGAGACCCATCAGCAGTGACGATGGGATGGGTATCGAGATGGTGCTGACCAGTGCTGACGGCGACGAAGGCTATCCAGGCCAGGTCGATGCATCGGTGCGCTACATCCTGACCACAGACGATGTTCTACGCATCGAGATGTCCGCACAGACGGATCGCTCGACACCTGTGAATCTGGCGCACCACTCCTACTGGAATCTGGCCGGCCACTCCTCCGGATCGATGCTCGAACAGGTTCTGACACTCAATTGCAGCCGCTATACAGCGGGAGAGAACCTGATTCCAACGGGGGAAATCGCCGTTGTGAGTGGCACAGCGCTCGATTTCACATCGGCCAAGGCGATCGGCACCGATATCGGGGAACTTCCAGGCAGCGGCGACGGCGACCCCGGTGGCTACGACCACAACTTCGTCATCGACGGATTCAGTGTCAAGGAGGCGGGCGCTCTTCGATTTGCCGCCCGCGCGAGCGATCCCGCCAGTGGCACCGCGATGGAGATCTGGACGGACCAGCCAGGGATCCAGTTCTACAGTGGCAACTACCTCGATGGAGTCGCTGGCAAGAAGGGTGCGGTGTACCAGAAACACGACGCATTCTGTCTCGAAAGCCAGCTCTGGCCCGATGCGATCAACAAGCAAGACAACGGCGCCTGGCCCTCCGTGGTCTTGCGTCCCGGAGAGATCTACACGCACGTCATGGAACATCGATTTCACTTTGGCGGGGGGCTTGAACCTTGATCCGGCATCTTCTCCTGCTGATCGCGCTGGGCAACATCGGGTTCGGTATCTGGGTGATGATCGAACCCCGGATGGTCATCGACCAGATGCTCGAGTGGCAGGGAAGTGAACCCTACAGCGGCGTGCTTTCCTCCGCTTCCCTGGGAGAGATGCGAGCATTGATGGGAGGCCTGGTGGCGATGCTCGGGGTGGTCACCCTCAGAGCGCTGTGGAATCCCGCCTATGCCGCCTGGTTACAACCGATGGCGTGGTGTTATCTGGGAACCGCCCTGGCACGTGGCTCCAGCCTGCTTCTCGATGGTGGTTCCTTCTCCAGATACACCATCATCAGTGCGGTGGTCGAGGGGGGCACCGCACTGTTACTGGGAGTTCATTCCCAACGAATGCTTCGCGAAGCAGAGCAAGATTACGATGAAGACGATGAGGAATATGACGATGAGTACGAGGATGAAGATGAGGAGCAGGCATGAGCCCACAGCGCAATGACGCCGGTGACGGCCCCCGAATCGGATCCACAACCGAGATCACCCGTCGCGAGGTGTTACGCCGAGGAGCCACTGCCACCGCTGCTCTGGGGTTGTTCCACATCGTACCGGCTCATGTCCTCGGCGGACCCGGGCGGGTCGCTCCCAGTGACACCATCACTCATGGCATCATCGGATGCGGTGGCATTAGCAGAAGCGGTGCACACATTCGCCCCAACAGAGAAGGATCCACCCCGACGACCCTGGCACTATGCGATGTCGATGCCCACCGGCTCGCCGACGGACTCAAACATGCCGGTGGAAAATGCAGTGGGTACAGCGACTGGCGCCAGATGCTCGATCGAACCGACATCGATGTGATGCACATCTGCACGCCTCCCCACTGGCACGCTCTGATGAGCGTGGCGGCGGCACGAGCGGGCTTCGATGTCTGGTGTGAAAAACCGATGAGCCGAACCATCGACGAGGGGATCCAGGTCGTCGAAGAGATCGAACGGACCGGAGCCGTGTTCCGCCTCAACACCTGGTTTCGCTTCGAGGGCGGTCTGTACGGCCTCGGTGCCGATGCCCGCCGCGTCAAGAAACTGGTCCAGTCCGGTCGTCTCGGGGGACCACTTCGAGTTCGCGTCAGTCCAGACACGGGGTTCGCCTGGAAGATGTTCTGGGTCGGAAAACCACGACTGGCCCCCAAACCAGTGCCCGACCACTTCAATTACGATGCATGGTTGGGCCCTGCACCCTTCAAACCCTACACGGCACACCGCACACACGGCTCCTTTCGCGGCTACTGGGACTACGACGGTGGGGGACTCGCCGACATGGGTCAGCACTACCTCGATCCGGTGCAGTGGATCCTCGATAAGGACCACACCTCCCCCTCGGAGATCAGTGCCATCGCTCCGTGGCCGCAGCATCCGGACTCGTGCGGTCCGTGGGGCAAGGTGATGTTGAAGTACCAGGATGGAACCGAATTGATCCTGGAATCGAGAGAGTGGGGACCGAAGGACGCTGAGGGATTGCCCTACATCGAAGGCCCCAAGGGCAAGTTGTTTCGCGGTATGCGCACCGAACCTGCAGACCTGATGGAAGGTATCGACGATCTGCCCGATCCGCCCCAGGTGGGTCCCACCAACTTCGATGAATCGGTGCGAACCCGCCAGCGCTTCGCGCTCAACGAATCGAACGGTCATCGCTCGTGCAGCCTCGTCAATCTGGCCAACATCTCGATTCGAACCGGACGCAAACTACAGTATGACCCGGTCGGGCAGACCTTCCCCGGCGATGAAGAAGCGAATCGACTGATCCGTCAGCCGATGCGAGCGCCCTGGCGAATCTGAAGTTCGAGCGGGTGTCCTTTGCTATCGGTTCAACGGCCAGGGTTTGACCTGAGCACGCTGGGCCCACTGCTGATAACTACTCTGCAGCGCATTGACCAGTTGCGGTTTCTGACCTGCGAGGTCATGGAGCTCGGTGCGATCTGCCACCATGTCGAACAGTTGCCACGGTCGGTTGTGACGGGCCACCAGTTTCCAGCGACCCAGCCTCACGGCCCGATTGCCCTCGTGTTCCCAGAAGATGGGACGTTCGGTGGCGGGCTGCCCCGCGAGAATCGGCAGTAAACTCACGCCCTCGATCGGCTGCATGGCGATTCCATCCAGCGCCGTGACCGCTGTCGCCTGTGCCGCATCGAGACAGGTCGAGACCAGATCGATGACATGACCGGGTCCATCGTGAATCACCCCCTTGCCCTGTAATCCTGCTGGCCAGTGTGCGATCAGCGGTGACGAGATGCCTCCCTCGTGGACATGGTGCTTGTAGAGCAGAAAAGGAGTGTTGGAGGCGTTCGCCCACGGCAATCCGTAACTCTGGTAGGTCACCTCCGGACCCGGCAGCATCTTCGGGTTGTTACCATTTTTCACATCGCGACCGTCACGGGTTTTTTCAGGGATGGTCAGGCTCTTCCAGCCGGAGGTGATCTCTTCGGCACAACCGCCATTGTCGGCCAGAAACAGCAGCAAGGTGTTCTCCAGTCGACCCTGCGCCTTCAGTGCGGCAACGATACGGCCGATGCCGCGATCGAGTTGTTCGACCTGGGCGGCGTAGACCTCCATGCGCCTCTCTTGCCATGGATGGTCCGGCGTCTCTTGCCAGCTCTTGATGCGAGAATCACGAGGCGATAGATCCCACGCCGCATCGATCAATCCCATGTCACGCTGACGCTTCAGTCGCGCTTCTCGCATCGCATCCCAACCGTCGCGATAGCGCCCCTTGACCCTCTCGATGTCAGCGGGGCGAGCGTGGAGCGGCCAGTGAGGAGCGGTGTACGCCACATACATGAACATCGGAGCCGCTTTACTATGGGATGCATTCTGCTCGATGAACTTTGCGGCTTCTTCGCTGATGGCATCGGTGTAGTGGTAGTCCCCTTCAGGAGCCGGGAGGTAACGTTCGCCCCGGGTCAATGAAACCGGATCGTAGTAGGAACCACCGCCGTGTATGGTGCCAAAGAAGTGTTGAAAGCCCCGGTCGATGGGCCAGTTGGTTCTCTTTTTCGGCTCGATACGTTGCTTTGCCTTGCCCAGATTGTGTGTGACATGCCACTTGCCCGACATGTAGGTGCGGTAGCCGGCAGCAGTCAGGTGTTCAGCGATGGTCGCCGTCGTCGGTGACAGTTCGCCTCGATATCCCGACGATCCGCCGTCGTACACCATGTGACCGACACCCGCCTGGTGGGCATAGAGACCGGTCAACAATGAGGCACGCGTCGGGCAGCAACGAGCCGTGTTGTAGAACTGGCTCAAACGAACACCGCCGGCGGCCAGTTCATCGAGATTCGGAGTCTCGATTTCGCCGCCGAAACATCCGATATCGGACCAGCCCATGTCGTCAGCCATGATGACGATGATGTCGGGTCTTGCTGGCTGAGAAGCGGACAAATCCAATACCGGCAAGATACTCAACAAGCAAATTGTCATCAGATGATTCATGAAGTACACCTCTCGCGATTTGACTGCGCTTGTTCCTTGAGAAAAGTAGCCAGATTGGAATTCATTCCGTATTCCCAATAACTTGAATTATGCTAATTTTCCGTGACCAGGTTACCCACGCCAAATTTCAAAGTGAACTCGAGGAACAAGTGAAACCGGGCAGCAAGGTACCATCCACTTCTGTACTCATCAGTTTCCTGATGAGTATGTTCGTTCTTGTTGGTCCATCAGAGAACAACATTGGGTTACATCATCCAGTCTATTCCCAGGATCCTCCTCCAGTGCCATCTGTCGAGGACGATGACCTTCTGGCTGATGATCTATTGTTGCCCGAGAAGCCTTCAGAAAATACACCTGACCACCAAACGGACATCGACACTTCTCGTGAAGCTCACGGTGACCTCTTCGCAAATAGCGATTTTCCCTCGGCAGACGAATGTGCCAGCTGCCATCCCAAGCAATACCGGGAATGGTCCGTTTCCCAGCACGCATACTCTCAATTGAGTCCGTTGATGATGTCGATGCAAATCGCCTTGAATCAGGGCACCAGCTCCACCACCGGAGATTTTTGCGTTCGCTGCCATACCCCCATCGGGTCTGACATCGGCGAAGCCGCCAGCCTCTCGAACCTCGATCGGCATCCCATCTCAAGAGAGGGAATCACCTGTGTCGTCTGCCACCGCATGAGCGCTCCCTATCGAAAGGTCGCGGGACGACTGGGTCTCGACAGGGGAGACATCTTCGATTCAGTGAAGGGCGCCCGAGGTAATGGCGAATTGAATCGCGTTCTCAGTGACCCAAAATCCTTCCAGGTGAATACAAATCGCAATGATGTAGGTCGCGCCATCCACGCTGAGGTAGAGAAGTTTCCTGAGCTGGAAGACCCCTCATTCTGCGGAAGTTGCCACGAGGTCTACACCCCCAACGGATTCCGTGTACACGAAGTTCTCAGCGAGTATCGAAACTCACCCGCAGCGGCACAGGGAATCTCCTGCAACGATTGCCACATGGGAAAGGAAGAGGGGATTTCGTCCGGTTATGAACAAGGCCCCGGCGCCGTGGTGGGAGGAGAAACGACTTCCAACAGGAAGCTGACGAATCACTTCTTTGCAGGGCCTGACTACTCTCTCATCCATCCGGGTATTTTCCCCATCAACAAACAAGCCAAAGAATTCAAAACGATCTCCGAATGGTTCCTCTTCGAAGTAGACAGCGGATGGGGCACCGACGAGTTCGAAGACGAATGCCCGGAAGACTTCGCGTTCCCCGAAGCGTGGGATTCCATCGATGATCGATACGACGCACGTGAGATTATCGATGAACAACTCGAACTACTCGATTGGGCCAAGCAACAGAGGGTCCAGGTGATGCAGCGAGGCTTCGGTCTTTCCGATATCCGTATCACCTCTGCCAGTAAGGAGGGTATCGAATTCGAACTCGATGTGAAAAACCTCTCCAACGGACACAATCTTCCCGCCGACAAGATCGGCAGGCTGTTTGTCCTTCAGGTCGAAGTCAAAGATTCACAAGGTGATCTCGTTTTCATCTCCGGAGACCGTGACCCTAACGGAGATGTCCGGGATGGATTCTCCCTCTATGTCCGTAACGGCGAGATTCCACTGGATGAACAACTGTTCAATCTGCAATCAAGAGTGTTGTCAAGAAATGTACGTGGAGGAGAACAGGAACAGGTGCTCACGACCAACAATTCGGTCACTGCCATCCCGTTCATTCGTCCCGCCTCCAGGCCCAATAACTTTTACGGCCACCCCAAAGGGGTACGAAAACACCGTCGAAGTATCGAGCCTCTTGGGCATCGAACTGCCGCCTATCGTATCGCAGGGAAATTGCTCTCAGGACGTGGGCCATATTCAGTCAAGGCGCAATTCATCTCTCAATCCGTTCCTGTGAACCTGATTCATCAGACGATGCATGTCGGGTTCGAATACGGGCTCTCGCCTCGAGAACTGGCCAAGAAGCTGGTCGAAGGTGCCATCGTGATCGCCGAAAAATCAACGGTGGTAATCGTTACAGCAAAGAAGGAAACAGACCTTGATCTCCTCTCAGACTGATAAAGCAGGAGATGGCGAGTTCGCATCACCACCGCATTCGGCCTCGATGGCTCGAATGAAATCCCGCTATATGCTGATCGTCCTGTTGCTGGTCGCGCAAACCGCCTGGTCACAGGATTCAGACAGTTCCAGTCGATTGCCTGACCACCACATTCCACTGCTCCCGATGGAAGAACTTCAACCCACGCCTCCCATCCTTGAACTGGGGCCGGGCCTGCTGGAAGTGGGTCCACTGGAACGAGGATTTGAATCGCCAACAGGAGCGATCTGGCGCCCCTCATTCTGGGTGTACGGAAATCTACGTACCGGTGTCAATGTGGTCGACCCTCCCGGCAACGGAAATCGCATGATCGAATGGGCCCATCAAATTGAACTATTTGGAAACCTGCAACTCACAGGTACTGAACGAATTCTTGTCGGCATCGAGCCATTACAAGACCGGGGACAGTTCACCCGCTACACAATGGAACCGGACTCAGATATCGGTTGGCATGACCAAACAAACCTCGACATCACTACTCTCTTCTTTGAAGGAGAATTGAGTGAGCTGTTTCCTGGCCTCGACAAGAAAAGTCGCGGGCAGTTCGATTACGGTTTCAGTATCGGACGTTGGGAAGTGGACCTGCAAGATGGGATCCTGGTCGACGACAGGATGGACGCTATTGGTGTCACCAAATTCTTTTCGGTGCCCAACACGTCGATGATGCGCCTCAGCGTCATCTACGGCTGGAATGAGATGAATCGAAACAACAATCAACTTGTCGATGAATCTCGCTTTTTTGCCATTTCAACTGAAACAGATACTTTCTCCAGCACCATCGATGCAGATCTGATTGTCGTCGATGCGCCGGTTCTCGAGGGTGGCGATGGAATCTATGCGGGATTGGGACTCTCCCGGAGAATCCAGAAGTGGGGACGCACCTGGAACACCACTGTCCGATGGTGTGCCTCTCATGCCGAGGAAGAAGACAACCCGATAGTCAGCGATGGAATGATAATATTTGCTGAGGCCTCAACGACCCCATACGGTACAGATGACATCGCGTACGGCACCTTGTTTCTCGGTATCGACGAATTCACTTCTGCTGCCAGAGGCCCCACCAGGGGTGGACCTCTCGGAAAAGCGGGCTTGCTTTTCGCCGCAGCGGGACTGGGTAGTTTTCCAGCAGCACTGGGCAATGGTGCAGATCGATCATTTGGAGGTGCCCTTGGATATCAGTGGATCATGACCGGAGGTCGAACCAACTTCAGCGTAGAGTTAGGAGCTCGGGCACCCACTGAAGGGAATGATGTGGCGACAGGTGCCATCGGAGTGCGGTACCAGAAGAAACTAACCGATCGGATAATGCTCCAATGCGATGGTTACTCGAAATTGGAAGAGGATGGTGATAGTGGAAACGGTATTCGTACCGAAATCCTGGTCAGGTTCTGATCGATGTCTTCAGAAGATGTAATGTCCTGGATCGGCTTCGGGATCGTAGCTGTCGTCGGCCTGGAGATCTTGCTCTCGCTGGCGTCTGCACTGAGGAGAACAAATCAGAATATTCGCTTCAGACAACTGGAGACACAGAAGCTACTGCAAGAACTCGATCAAGCCCCTGACATCGTCACGGCACAAGATCCACGCAAGGCCTGGCGCGGATATCGTCGATTCATTCTGGACGAAAAAGTAACTGAAGCGTTGAACACATGCTCTTTATACCTTCGCCCTCTGGATGGCGAACCCCTTCCACCATTTGAACCGGGTCAACATCTAGGATTTCAACTGCGCATACCAGGATCCAAGCGACCGACAGTGAGAAACTACTCGCTCTCGTGCGGTCCTGGAGATCAAGATCGATATCGAATCACCGTGAAGAAAATCCCGCCTCCTCTGAACAAACCGGATGTACCCCCCGGTGCAGGCTCATCGTTCCTTCATGATAATCTGAAGGTCGGAGATCTGCTCGAAGTCTGTAGCCCTGCAGGAAAGTTCACTCTCGATCGATTGGATCCACGGCCAGCAGTCTTCCTGGCGGGCGGAATCGGTGTCACGCCACTACTGAGCATGCTGGAGGCCATCTGTGCTGAACGACTGGATAGAAAGTGCTACTTCATTCATGCCGTAAGAAATCGACAAGATCACCCCTTTCGCGATCACATCGCGCGCCTCGTGGAACGTCATGAGAATGTTGAACTCCACATCTTCTACAGCGAGCCCGATGAACCAGATCAGGAGACGGACCATGTCCATCACGGATATGTCGATATCAGCCAGATAAAAAAACTCACAGGAGATGACGATCTTCAGTATTACATCTGTGGCCCTCCTCCAATGATGAACTCCCTGGTTCCTTCTCTGGAAGAATCAGGGGTACCGGCCGATAGCATATTGAGGGAAGCGTTTGGGCCGGCTTCGATCAAGAAAAAGAAATCGGCAACAACATCATCGACGCAGACCGATGCATCGGTGCTTCCCAAGATTCTCTTCGAGACGAGCGAAAGGACCATCCAGTGGGATGGAGAGAGTTCCATACTGGATATTGCCGAAGATGCTGGGATCATGATCGAAAGTAGCTGTCGCTCGGGGACCTGTGGCACCTGTGAAGTTCGCCTGAAACATGGGAAGGTGACCTACGAGGAGGAGCCATCTGCAGAGATCAGGGATGGCCACTGTCTGGCATGTGTCGCAATACCCATCGATGATATCGAAATCCAGGCATGATCGAGTAGCGCAGATTCGCTGAAAACAAACCTAGGAGTTGTCATCGTAAACAAGATCTTCACCGTCGGAATACTCGCGCTGTGCTCGCTGGGGTTCCTGGATCTGTCGGGTGCCCGAGACGATGGAATCACACCACCCGGAGTGGGGCCCGGCCACGATCCCGCGAGCATCCAGGGAGCCGATCAGTGTATCGAATGCCACAAGCACTCCGGAAGTATCTGGGAGTCGACCCCTCATTTCGGCACCATCACAGAGATGCCGCGATCGGAGGAGGGGCGTGCGATTGCAAAAAGGATGGGGATCAAGCGCATCAAGAGCGAGAGTCTCTGCCTCGATTGTCATGCCACCACAAAGTTGGTTGCAGAGAAGACCAAACCCGTTTCGGGGATCTCCTGCGAATCTTGCCATGGAGCGGCCAGCGGCTGGCTGAAAAGACATGGCGAGTTCAGTGGCAAGGAAGAAGGGCAAGAAACCGCCACCGAGATCGAGGCCCGCTGGAATGATGCGCAAGTGGCAGGGATGCTGAGACCAGCGATGATACTGGAGATCGCCAGAAATTGTGTCAGCTGTCATGTCATCCCGAATGAAGCCCTGATCAACACCGGACTGCATTCCACCGGAAGCGACTTCGAACTGGTGGCATGGACCCAGGGTGTCATCCGACACAACAACTTCTATACCAAGGGAAAAGAAAACAAGGTTGCCTCCATCGAACGACAACGATTGTTCCACATCGTGGGAATCCTCGCGGAGATGGAAACCGTGCTGCGCGCTGTCGCCACCGCAACCAGCGGAGGAGATTATGCAGTCAAGAATGCCAGGAGGTTTGCTCGCTTGAGGAAGCGCCTCGACGCCGTCGACCAGTTGACTGACATCCCACAGGTCTCTGAAGCGATGGCGGCGATCAAGGAGCTCAAGATGAGCCTGAAAAACCAGCCAGCCATCGCCAGTGCTGCAGATCAGATCACATCTGCAGTCAATGCCTTTGCTGCGATTCATGACGGTAGCCAGCTGCAGAGCATCGACTCGCTTCTGGCGAAGCCAGAGAACTACAGGGGAGGGTCGCCAGAGTCCCCGTGATGGCCTCGGTGAATGGTGTCTGGCATGGAGAACTCAACACTGCGAGTCAGCCGCCCAAAGCGATGGGATCAACCCTTCGGAGAAGAGCCTCTTCCCGAGACTCTCGTGAACTGGGTACTGACCGACTCTGTCCTCTCCGTGGCTCTTTCTGACTATCTACAGGGCAATACCCCGATCGAGGATATCCTCCGCAACGACGCCAGAAAAGTCGACATCGATGCAGGTGAGATACTCATTCGAAAGGGGGACTACGGCGGCTCTGTCTTCCTTTGTATGTCGGGAAAACTTCGCGTACTGCTCGATCCTGCTGGAGAGAATGCGCTCGATACACGAGAGAAAGTGAACCAGAAGTCATGGATCGAAGCGATCTCGCAACTGTGGCAAAACTCCAGGCTGCCCGAGACACGCTCTGATCTGTCGTTTTCAGATGCACGACAATCTCAAGAATCCATCATCAAGAAAACTCGAATGCTACCGAGGGCGCTTCCTGAATTTTTGACCAGTTACAGCTCCAGAGAGATCTATCCCGGAGAATTGACCGGCGAGATCGCTGCACTGAGGAGAAGCAGCCGAACCGCCACCATCTTCGCAGAAGAGCCTTCTTCACTGATCGAAATCCGCTGGCAGGGACTCCGAGACATCTGCCGCAGGTCGAAGTCATTGTGGGAACTCCTCGAAGAGCGCATTCGCACCTATTCTCTCCAGTTGGTTTTTTCGGATTTGCCTCTGCTCGAGTCGATTCCAGAACAGTCCAAGAAGTCGCTGGTCCAGGAAATCCGATTTGAACGACATGGTGATGAGAACTGGAACAGAGACCTCAGATCATCGATGGGAAATCGACAGGAAATGCTATCGCGCGAAACACTCGTTGTGAAATCGGGTCAACACCTGGATGGTGTTTTCATCTTGATGAATGGGTTCGCCAGAATCTCCAAGGATACCGGTGGGACCATCGAAACCAGGGATTACCTGCGTCCTGGTGATGTATTTGGAATCGATGAGATCCTCTCATCCATCGAATCAGGTGTGCCTAGCAATTCTTCCAGCAGTCTTCGATGCATCGGTGCAACCGACCTGCTTCTCATCTCAACACCCTCTTTCAAGAAGCACATTTATCCCTACATAGAGAAGCAGGACCTCCTCGACAACTTCAGCCGTAGTCGCGTAGCAGGAAAAATTACTGGAGGGATGCTCGACTTTCTTCTCGATCACAGAACCATCAATGGCAATCAGACGATGATCATCGACCTGAACCGTTGCACCGACTGCGATGATTGCGTCAAGGCCTGTGCCGTCACACACGACGGCAATCCAAGGTTCATTCGAGAGGGATACCGCCACGCCCAGTTGATGGTTGCTACCGCCTGCATGCACTGCTGTGATCCGGTCTGTCTCATCGGGTGTCCGACCGGTGCCATTCATCGTGACCCTCACAGCGGAAATGTCATCATTCAGGATTCCACCTGCATTGGCTGTGGCACATGCGTTGAAGCGTGCCCCTATGACAACATCCGTACCGTGGAAATTCGAGATCCTTCAGGTGCCCCGATCATCGACATCGAGTCAGGGGAACCTCTCCTTCGAGCAACCAAGTGCGATCTCTGCAGCGATCAGCCTTCCGGTCCTGCCTGTGTCAACGCCTGCCCTCATGATGCTCTTCACCGTGTTGATTTCGGAGCCCGAGATCCGCTGCTGAGCAGGAGAGGTTGACCGATGGCAACCCTCAGAAAGCCGCCGAGGATCGTGGTCCTGCTGACCATCGCCATATTGATCATCTTCTGGATCTCGGTCAGCGATGCGGAACGATCGCTGGAAGATCCGGCATCCACGAGTGGTTGGTTTCTGATCGCCAGCTTCGTGCTGCTATGCATCTATGGACTCCGGAAGCGATTGCCATTCCTGCCGCTGGGCAAGACATCGACCTGGCTGATGTTGCACCTTGCCACTGGCTGGATCAGCGGTTTCATGTTTCTGGTACACACCGAATATCGTTTTCCCACAGGCAATTTTGAAATTCTACTGTGGAGTGGATACGCATTTCTCCTTGTCAGTGGAATCGGTGGTTGGATCTTGATGCGTCAAATCCCTCAACCCTTGCACGACTCTCAGGAGGCGATACTCCCGGCCAGGATTCCCCATGAAATCGCCCAGATCAGGGATGAAGCGGATCAACAGATGACAGGACTCAGCAAGACGGGATCCGATTCGACCTTCGACCAGGTCTACATCGAGTTACTCAGGCCCTTCCTCTTTCAAGGACCCGGAATATTTCCGCAGGGACGAGGTGGAAACCAGTACATCCCTCTGCTGCTGGAGCAGCAGTACTCAACACGATTCAATACAGCAAACATCGATTCGGACAGTTGCGAGGAACAGATCCTGGAACTGGTTGCGAAGAAGGCTCGACTGGATCGACAATTACGGCTCCATCTATGGATGAGAGGGTGGCTACTGATACACCTCCCTCTCACCGGGGCGATGGTGCTGATCATCCTGCTTCATCTGATTCTTGTGTTCTCCCACGCGGCAGAGTTGGGGATTTGATGGCGAACCAACGTGGTCCATTCGATGCAAGAGTGACCCGGTACAACAGACCGGACCAGCCATTTTCCTGTGGCCGCACTGGTCATCCTTGTCAGCATGGACCCGGCCCCGACGGCCGCTGCTCCGAGTCCGACCATCGCTGCATTCCTGTACCGAGTGAAGGTAGACAGAGACGCAACATGCTTCTGCGGGCCCTGTTTCTCACCTTCGGTCTGGGTCTCATCGTCATCTCGGGAGACTGGACCGTATCGCTCGATCCAGGGGCCAGAAGTAGCGCCCACTCACAGCTCCAATGTTCACAGTGCCATGATCCGGAACTGTCCACTTCGCTCACCTTCTTGAGCAGAGGATTGCTTGGTATCGGAGATTCTCACTCTTCCAGACAGTGTCTCGAATGCCACGACATGGGTGAAAATGCCGTCGATCCGCATTCCGTGTCTCCGCAGCGATGGGAAAAGATTCTCGCTGGAGGCTCGCCAACTTCCGATGGGATCGCATCGATACCGTGTGCTCGCTGTCATGTAGAACACCGAATCGAGTCGCCAGCATCAGGACTCAACGATGCTCGCTGTCAGGCGTGTCATCAAAATCGCTTCCCATCCTTTCACGAGGGGCACCCGGAGTTTGGTGATGAATATGGAGTTCCCACCAGGGCGATCCAGTTTGATCACTTCAGCCACGCCAATCGTCACTTCATGGAAAACCCGGATATGGCACCAGAGCGTTGTGATCAATGCCACACCCTCGGTCCGGATGGTAACCGGATGCAAGTGAAGCCCTTTTCGATGTCTTGCGCACGATGCCATGAGGATTCCATCGGAGGTCGTGGCCCTGCCGGTAAGGATCTGGGAATCGAGGTGCTGGCCATCCCCGACATCGATACCGCTACGCTTCGCGAAGCAGGGATGGAGTTGGGTGACTGGCCCTTCAATGGAACCGAGTTCCCGAAATCATGGAGTCGACGGTGGATCCGCCATGCGTTGGATACCGATCCGTCGCTCTCAGAACTTTCAGGAATTGAACTCTGGTCTCTCGAGGGACAATCGGAAGCCGTTCTCAACTCCGCCAGCCACCTGGCCTGGGGCTACAAGGAAGCCCTTCTCGATGCCGCCGACGGAAATCTGGAATCCCTGATACTCAGGATGGTGCCCTCAGGAGCTGACAACCTGACCCATGATGAAACGGCCCGACTCGCGGCTCTGCTGCCTCGCTCATTGCTGAAGGAGGCGAGCGATGCCTGGTTTCCCCATCTCTCCGAGGAGGTGGCTCTTCATCGTGCCGGTGAGGATCTTCCCGGCAAGGATCCTGCTGCTGCCCGCCAACCAGAGGAGGACGATCCACCGGGGGATGGAGCCGAGGATGATCTGCTCGGCGATGATCTACTCGGAGATGATCTACTCGAAGAAGATTTGCTCGATGATGATCTGCTCGATGGGGACTTGCTCGATGAGAATGCCGTGGACGCAGCCAGTTCGACGGAAGCAACGCCGAGTTCGTCGTCGACCAACCCCGCTCGCTGGGCCAATGCTGGTGGCTGGTACCGGGTAGATTCTTCGATCCGATACCGTCCGGTGCAGCATGCCGACAGTTTCCTGCGCGCCTGGGCTACCCTGGAAGCAAGAACCGGCGATCAGGATCCCGATTCGGCACACGTCTTCGCGCAGATCTTTTCAACAGACTCTCCCGGAGCGTGTGCGTCCTGTCATGTAGGACTTCAGCACGGCAGTGATCAGGTGCGATGGCAGCCAGATTCTCACCGCGAAGAACCATTCCCTCGCTTCACTCACTTCTCCCACGGGCCTCATATTCTCGGCAATTCCGACATCAGCTGTCTCGGTTGCCACGAGCCCGCAACGAACAAGGATCTTGCCAATGATTGGAAATCCGTGACACGCAATCAGTGCACCGATTGCCATGGTCATCCTATCGAGGATCGCTGTACAACCTGTCACGATTATCACGCAGGCCCCAGAAGCGGTGTCTTCGGTGTCACGGATCTGGATATCTTGCGGAGTCCAGAAGATCGTTGATCACGAGCAAGAGGACCGTTCCCTCAGCGATTTCGATGCCATCGCTCGATGCGCGTGATGGCTTCATCGAGAATCTCCTCACTTGTGGCAAATGAGATCCTCAGGTGCCCTTTTGCCCCCGGCCCGAACCAACGCTCGTCGCCCGGGACCACGGCAACACGTGCCCGCTCCAGAATTTCTGCTGCCAGATCATTGGCATCCATTCCAGTTTCAACGATATCAGGGAACAACAGGTAGGTTCCCTCCGGCTCGGGGCAACAAAATCCATCCAGTGCATCGAGACGTGGTGCTGCGAAGCGACTCATCCTCTTCAGGTGTTCGATGAACCCGTCACGCCACCCATCGCATCGACCCAGCGCAGCTTCCGCTGCGACCTGTGACAACACCGAAGCACCAAATGTTGTTCGAGGAGCCCCAGAAGCTTCGAGCACGCGATCGGCGAGTTCGACGCTACCCGAATGGATGAAACCGATTCTCAATCCTGCCAGTCCATAGGTCTTGCTGAACCCGGATACCGTGATGGTTCGCCGGGCCACCTCATCCGACAATGAAGCGATACTCGTCATCTGGATGTCACCGAGTACGATGTCTGCCCAGACCTCGTCACTGATGATCACCAGATCGTGATCGATGGCCAACTTGGCGATGCGCTGCAATTCTTCGACTCGAAGCACCCTGCCCGTTGGATTGTGCGGATTGCAGACCAGGATGGCGCGAGTGCGATCAGAGATCTTCTGTTCCAGAACATCCGGGGCAATGGCACCGCTACCTCGCTCGAGTGGACACCGAACCACCGTTGCACCGGCCTGTTCGGAACAATGCGGCAGTAGAAAATCGACCGGGTCAAATGTGATCGCTTCATCCCCGGATCCCAGCACTGCACGACAAGCCGCCCACAACGCCGAAGCAGCACCGTCCGTCGCCAGGATCTGATCAGTGCTGGAAGGAACCTGACGCTCCTCCATCCGCTTCGACACGGCTTCGCGAAACCCGAGCAATCCCCTCGTCGGTCCGTAACCAAGGATTCCATCGTCAACATGGGCACGGATCGATTCGAGAATCTCCCTGGCGACAGGAAAGTCTGGATCCGCAGCAGTCAACGGGATGACATCGTCATCCACCTCTGCCCATCGCAGATTGAATGCCCGCTGGCGAAGCAGAGTGAGATCCACCGTGTCCGGGGTAAATGAACGGGTGGGGTCATCGAAGTTCAACAGCCAGCCTCCACGACAACCCGACGACTCAGGAGCAGATGGGAACGATCTGCTGGGTGCGGCGAGTAGGGTTCAGAAACTGCGACTGCATCCGGCGACCCATCTGCAGGCGCGCTCTCAGGATCGGAATCCGGAACCTGGAGAACTCGCAGAAAATTCCATCGAGTAGTTCCGGCTCCGGCGCCCTGGAAACATGATGGTCGAGGAGATCGCCGATGGCGAGAGCATCCTCGATCGCAGATCCGGTGCCCTGGCTGGTGAAGGTCAACAATGGATGGGCTGCATCTCCTACCAGCAGCACATTTCTTCGATGAAAGCACGATGGAAGATCCCTGTCCGTGGTCCTCCACAGGTGGGTCTGATTCAGATCCGACCCCAGGATGATCTCGGCGACAGGATCAGGCCACTTTTTCACTTCTTCCCGTAGCCAGGCCAGTTTCTCCTGCTGCGGTGAAAAAATCATCGGCCAGCGCTGCGGATCACACTGGATGTACCAGGTGACGCTTCCCGTGGAGGTGGGAACCAGTCCGATGGAGATCCCCTCGCCTGTACGACAGTACTTGAGAAAGCGTCCGTTCAGGAGTTCCGGGATTCCGTCTCCCCGGTACTTTCCGACCAGTTCGACGCTCTGCACCTGACGCAAAGCAGGACCTGGAGTCCAGCTGCTCCGTACTTTTGAGCGAACACCATCGGCCCCGATGAAAAGATCCGCTTCGACGCGAGTTCCATCCGAAAATATCGCCGCTCGAGCGACCCCTTGCTGATCCGATTCAAAGCCAAGAAATGATTTTCCCTGGTGAAGAATCCCCGGCTCCAGGGAAGCGAGGAGAGCGTTCTGAAGCTCGGCTCTCTCGATTCCTACCGTGTCATGAAGGCCCTGGCTGAGGATCGATCGACCATCTGCATCGCGAATATCCGACTGTTCCACCGAGTATCCCATCGAATCCTGATGGACCCCGAGGCGTTGCAAGCCCTGTCGGGCGGAAGGAGTAAGAAGCAGACCGAAGCCACCGGTGTTGGTGCCAGGTCTCCGCTCGAAAACGGAGACTTCATGGCCACTTTGGCGCAATCTGAGCGCCGAGGCCAGTCCGGCTGTGCTTCCACCGATGACTGCGATCCGCATGGGCTCACCCTGGCTTTTCTGGGTCTAGAGAAGTTTCACTACATGAATTGAATCCGGTTCTCTCTCGACCTCGGACGCGGTCATCTGGATTTCGCTGAATTGCCGTAAGGACCTCCTGATGGGCTCTCATACCGAGATGATCCCGTTCTCTGTAGCGTCGATGCTGAACCAGGACGCGCCACTGGCCTCGCCCCTTGCCCGTTGACCGACATCCGAGGGCCTCTACTCTCCTGATGGCGATACAGATTCGATCCCAGACCACCTCGAGAAGCGGAGTTCAGATGTCAGGTAACTTCTCACTTGCAGATCGAACCGTGCTGATCACGGGTTCCAGCACCGGTCTCGGAAAGGCGATGGCGCACTCATTCGGTGCTGCTGGCGCACGGGTCGCCATCAACTATCAGAACAATGTCGAGCGTGCCGAGGAGACTCTTTCAGGTTTCAGGGATGCCGGTTTCGAGGGTGCGCTCTTTCGAGGAGATGTGACAGACGAAGCGGAAGTGCATCGCCTCACTGCTGAAGTCGCCGAGACACTGGGCCCCATCGATATCGTCGTCGTCAACGCAACACCGGCCCAACCCCAGAAGCCGATAGAGGAGTACGACTGGGAGTTCTACCAGTCGATGATCGACTTCTTCATCAAGAGTCCCTTCCTGCTCGCACGTGCCACCATTCCCCACATGAGGACGCAGAAGTGGGGGCGCATCATCAACATTGCCAGTGAGGTCTTCACACGAGGATTGTCTCCCTTCAGCGCCTATGTCGCCGCCAAGGGGGGACAACTGGGCTGGACGCGCAGCATGGCCAACGAACTGGCACCGGATGGAATCACCGTCAACGCCATCTCACCGGGATGGATTCCCGTCGAGCGACACGAGAACGATTCTGAAGAGGACAAGCAGGGCTACCTCGATGTGATTCCGATGCAACGGTGGGGTGTTCCCTCCGATGTGGGTGGAGCAGCTGTGTTCCTGGCGAGTGAGTCGGCGAGTTTCGTCACCGGACAGAATATTCACGTCAACGGCGGCGTCTGCCTGCCCTGATCCTTACCAGAAGAGGACCCCATGAAAACAATGCCCTTTCTCATCTTGCTGCTGGCCCTGGTAGGATTCCTTGCATATTCCTTCAAGGGGTCCGAGATGCAACCCAACGCCAATGCCACGCCCAAACTCGCATTTGTCACCAACGGAGTCGCAGATTTCTGGGTCCTCGCCGGCAAGGGTGTCGAGGATGCCGCCTCCGAGATCGGGGTCACCTCCTCCTTTCACATGCCCCCCGATGGACTGGCAGATCAGAAGCGGATCATCGAGGACCTGATGGTCAAGGGGGTCGATGGTATCGCCGTCAGCCCCATCGATCCGGTCAACCAGACCCCATTCCTCGATCGCATCGCCGAGAAGACGCTGCTGATCACCCACGACTCCGATGCCCCAGATTCCAAACGGATCTGTTTCGTCGGTGTTGATAATTACGAAGCGGGTAGGATGTGTGGTGAGCTGGTCCAGGAAGCACTTCCCGACGGTGGCAAGGTGGCCATCTTCGTCGGCCGACTGGAACAGGACAACGCACGACTTCGTCGCCAGGGTGTGATCGACCAGATCCTCGGCCGCGAGTGGGACTCGAGCCGCTACGACAAGCCCGGTGAGAAGATCGTCGGCAACGGTTTCGAGGTGGTCGCCACCCTCACTGACCAGTTCGACATGGCCAAGGGAAAGGCCAATGTCGAGGACATCCTCTCGCGCCATGAGGACATCGCCGGTTGCATCGGGCTCTTCGCCTACAACACTCCGCTGATTCTCGAGGCACTGGAGCAATCGGGCCGCATCGGCAAGGTCAAGGTGATCAGCTTCGACGAAGACGAGCGCACCCTACAGGGCATCATCGACGGCACCGTACACGGCACCATAGTGCAAAATCCTTACGAGTACGGCGCCACATCGATGAGGTTGTTGAAGGCTCTTGCCGCAGGAGATCGTTCGGGTATCCCCGCTGATGGAATCCTGAAGGTGCCGGCGAGGACCATCCGCAAGGACGAGGTGGTCTCCTTCCGCGAAGATATGCGCAAGAAGCTGGGCCAGTGAAGGGACCCGAGCGGTTCATCGAGGCGCAGTCGGTCTCCAAGAGGTTCGGAGGAGTCGTTGCCCTCGATTCGGTATCGCTGTCGATCCGACGCGGAGAAGTCGTCGCAGTGGTCGGTGAAAATGGGGCTGGCAAGAGCACCCTGATCAAGATCCTGTGTGGTGTGCACCCCCCGGATTCCGGAATGGTTCTCCTCGACGGGAATCCGGTTCACCTCTCTGGCCCCGCAGATGCCTTTGCACACGGCATCGCGCGCATTCCCCAGGAACTGGAACTCTGTGACTCGATGACGGTGGCTGAGAACTTGCTTCTCGGACGAGAACCGATCACCCGTCACGGATTCATCGACGAGAACGCCTGCCGCATTGCCGCTGGAAATGCACTCCATCAGGTGGCCCTCGATGTTCCTCTCGAAAAACCTGTCAGGGACCTCGGGTATGGCCAGCGGCAACTGGTCGCCATCGCCCGAGCACTCGATGGTCAGGCGC
Organism: Planctomycetota bacterium; assembly: GCA_036338595.1. GTDB lineage: Bacteria > Planctomycetota > UBA8108 > UBA1146 > UBA1146 > QNYK01. The sequence goes on from JAYZBV010000095.1 coordinate 52,609, forward strand.
AAGTACTGCTGCTCGATGAACCCACTGCTACTCTTTCGCCTACCGAGACCCGGTTACTACTCGATCGCATCGAAGTACTGAAAGAAGCAGGCGCGGCCATCGTCTTGATCACACATCGGCTCGCAGAAGTCGAAAAGGTCGCTGACCGTGTCATGGTGCTTCGAGATGGTCACCATGTCGCCACCCTGGAGACCGATCGCATCACTCGCGATGAGATGGTGCGCCAGATGGTCGGTCGAGATCTCGAATCGGTTACAAATGAACCAACATCGATCGGAAAAGTGCGCCTATCTCTGAAGGGGTTGCGCACATCCGCCCACCCGGAATCGATAGATCTTGAGGTGAGATCTGGAGAACGCATCGCTCTTGCAGGACTGGTGGGTGCAGGCAGAAGTGAACTGCTGGAATCGATATTCGGTCTGCGTGATCGTCTCGGTGAAGTTCTCGTCGACGGGAATACGCTGCCTGGCTCTGACCCCGGGATTGCCGTCGATAGAGGTCTCGCTCTGGTTCCCGAGGAGCGATCCTCGCAGGGCCTGGCGCTTCAACGAACCGTTGCCGAGAATGCGAACCTGCCTGGGATTCATCGCAAAGCAGGTGTTCTGGGCTACCTGAGCGCAGATGCAGGTGAGGACACTGCAAGATCGGTCGTGGAGAGGCTCGGTATCCGTCCAGCCAGTACCGACATCGCCGCCGCAAGCCTGTCCGGTGGGAATCAACAGAAGCTCGTGATCGGAAAATGGCTCGCTCTCGATCCGGGAGTCCTGCTCCTCGATGAACCGACCCGGGGAGTCGATGTCGGAGCCAGAGAAGAGATACATCTGCGCCTTCGAGAACTCTCCGAGGAGGGCGTGGCGATCCTGTATGTCTCGAGCGAGATGGAAGAGGTGCTGGCGCTATCGCACAAGGTCGTGGTGATGCACGAGGGTCGGATCACAGGTACTCTCACAACCAGCGAGAGCAACGAGGAAGAGATCATGGAACTTGCGACGGGAGGTAGTCGCCGATGAAAAAGGTACTCGGTATCTCCGCCGTACTGGTGACGGTAGCCATCGTCACCGCATCGATCAGTCCTTCCTTCCTCAGTGCCTACAACATCGAAAACCTTCTGCGGAGAAGTGCTCTGTTTGGCATCATCGGCATCGGTGCTTCGCTCGTCATCATCACCGGTGGTATCGATCTCTCCATCGGCTCATTGATCTGCCTCGTCGGCTGCCTGACTCCGTGGCTGATCACACAGGTCGGAGTGTCGGCGTGGCTAGTGGTACCGGCACTGCTGATTCTTGCCACCCTGCTGGGGATGACCCACGGCTTGCTGGTGACTCGACTGAAGTTGCAACCGTTCCTGGTGACCCTCTGTGGGTTGTTCATCTACAGGGGCCTCACGCGAGGCATTCTATCCGACAACACGGTTGGCTTTGGCACTGAAGGATCTGGCTTACGAGCCCTGGGAAATGGTCGTGTTCCCATCACCGCTGACTTTGCGCTGCCCGCTCCCTTGTTGATTCTCATCGTGGTCGCAGTGCTCGCCTGGCTACTACTGAGGCGTACCGTCTGGGGACGACATTTGCTGGCAATCGGCAGCAATGAGACAGCAGCTCGCCATTGCGGTATCGATGTCAACAGGGTCAAGATCGGGGCTTATGCTCTCTGTGGATTGTTGACCGGCATCGGGGGGCTACTGTTCGTACTCGACACAGGCTCTGCTCAACCATCGAACTTCGGCAACTTCTACGAACTGTACGCCATCGCCGCTGCAGTGCTGGGCGGGTGTTCGCTACGCGGCGGGGAGGGCACCATCATCGGGGTTCTGATCGGCGCCACTCTGGTCCAGGTACTCAGAAACGCCATCGTTTTGATCGATGACATCCCTGACAACATCGAATTTGCAGTCATCGGCGGCATCATCTTGCTGGCGGTGATCACGGATGAAACGGTCAGACGAGCCTTATCGAGTCGAAAGAGATCCTGACCCGACCAGGCAAGATGGTGTGCGAACCGGGCACCCGGTGCATGATCTGGCAACCTGGATTCTGACTGATCATGTACCTGACTTGATCGAGAGGGGTATATTACCGTTCAGTTCGGGCGGATGGCATGGATCGCTGTGGACATGTGGCTTCCAGTCTTCTGAACTGGGTTGCACATCAACATTCACGACCTCTCACCGACGGTGAGTCCTGGAGGGAAGATGCGTTCGATATTCTGGATACTGCTGCTGTTCTCGGTGCTGGTACCATCTTCACACGCCTTCGGAATCCAGGAAGAGGCCTCGGGTGAAGATGCCGCTGCAGTACTGCTCGCTCGCCTGGAGGGAACCGATGCAGCCGGCAAGGGCAAGGTGCTGGATGATGTTCTCGCAGAAGGCTCAAACCAGATTCTTGCTGTGCTGTCCCTGGTAGTCGATCGAACCGATTCCACTGGAACCCCGAAAGAGTGGCAGCAACAACTGAACTCGGATGTGACTGCTCGTCAGGTCATCAGTGGACTCGTCATGCTTGCAGCCGCACCCGGCAATCAGAAAAACAGTACCGTTCTCGCCGGCCTCCTCACCCAGCAACTCTCCGAGAAGTCGAAGGAAGGAATCGAGAGATTTCTCATCCGGATGCTCGGTGATCTGGGCAACCCGATCGCAGTAGAAGCGCTATCGGCTTCCGTTCGGGCCGATGAAGATTGGTCCGATGAAACGGTTCGGTCACTCGGATCGATACCTGGTGACGACGCCAGGGAGTCTCTCATCTCCTTGATGCTAGAGGCTCCTTCTCGCTGGAAACCTGCCATTGCAACGGCTCTTGCGACAAGAACTGCCTCTAGCTCGCTGATCGGCGTGCTCCTCACATCCCTCAAGGACCCTGATGAATCGATACAGATCGCCGCGCTCGATGCGCTGGTTTCGCACGGTGCAGAACAGGCGATGAAACCCGCTGTGGACCTGCTACTGCAATGTGATCCGGAGCAGAAGGGAATGCATGCTCAGCGTATTCTGGAGCTGGCGCATCAACTCGATGAAAACCAGCACGAGGTCTATGCCCGGAATCTACTCGATGCATTGCTGCTGACGCCGGGAGTCCCGGATAAACGACGAGTTGTTGCAACCAGGCTTCGCCAGCGTTGCGGTGCCTGGAAATCGCTCTTCGATGGATCCAGCTCCGATGGTTGGATAGGAGCTGTAGACGGCTATCAATTCTCAAACGGTGAGATCCACTGTACTGCCGGGACTGGTGGCAACATCTATACCAGGGATCAATACGGTGATTTCATTCTCAGATTCGAGTTCAAGTTATCTCCAGGAGCGAATAACGGCCTGGGATTGAGGACTCCTTCATCCGGGGATGCTGCTTATTCCGGAATGGAAGCACAGATACTGGACGACTCCGCCGAAAAATGGGCCAACCTGAAACCATATCAGTATCACGGGAGCATTTATGGAGTTGTCCCATCGCGGCGAGGATTCCAGAAACCGGTCGGAGAGTGGAATCAGCAGGAAGTCCGCTGCGATGGACGCCACGTGAAGATCGTTCTCAATGGCCATGTCATCATCGATGCAGATCTCGACGCAGTAATCCGCGGTGGAACCATCGATGGGCGAGAGCATCCGGGACTGACCAACTCATCGGGTCACATCGGTTTTCTGGGACATGGAGATGCCGTGGCATTCAGAAACCTCAGAATCCAGCAGCTCGTCCACAACTGACCATTGCATGAAAAAATGGGAGCCTCTCGACTTAGATCGAAAGGCTCCCCGGAATAGGGCTTCGAGTACCCTGAATTCGTAAGAAAACAAACTCTCTTACAACCAGCATAGGATCGAAGCCAGGGTCCCTGCTAAATAGGGGGACTTGAAAACGTCTGCGGGATACCGCCTCTCGATTGGTGATCAGGAGTTGAAACAATTTCGACTATCGTTGTAACTCGTTGATCAGACCAATCCGTCGCAAAATACCAGAGACGGTATTACCCGACAGAACGTCCTGGAGGTTAATTTGCTGCTGACTCCTCGCATTGTGAAACTTACCACTGGCCAATTCACAACCTCGACGGCCTCCAGCAATCTGAAGGCGCTGTCGAGAAATGCTGTGGGGGGGGGGTTATCAGATTTTGACTGAAACGGCAGCAAGTAATCTCCGTACAAGCCATCCAAACCTCTCCCACACAGCATGATTCGACAACAGGGAATGCGTCTCCTCCACCTGAATCTCCTTGATACCGCTTGTTCACAAATGACATCTCTGGAGATGTGGCGAGTTCCCGACCAGTGCAGCTGGTCTAGTGTAATCAAACGAGATATTTCAACATCAAGAGCGAGGTACCTGGGGCTGCCTCCGATTCGAAGCCGCCGTGCGAAGCCCGTGGCCCGGACCATCTGGTTCCCTGGAGGGTATTGATCTCTTGATTCTGAATCCAGGATCCGCAAGAGTACCCCGGTTCATCCAGCCGACGCATAATTGGGGGGAATACAAATGTCCGAGACTCGATCCGAAGCCATCACACTCAAGGGAACTCCATTTGATGTGAAGGGCCCGCTACTTGAGGTGGGAAACAAAGCGCCTGATTTTCTTCTACTGAACGCTGGACTGGAGGAAGTCACCAGATCTTCCTTCTCCAGCAAGAATCTGGTCATCGCAACGGTACCTTCCCTCGATACTCCGGTCTGTCAGCAAGAAACCAAGCACTTCAACGATGCCATCGGTGGCAATGACTCGACAGAAGTACTGGTCGTCAGTGCAGACCTTCCTTTTGCTCAGAAACGCTGGTGTGGGGCTGAAGGAGTCGAGAATGTCACAACTCTCAGTTGCCATCGTTCCAGCGCTTTCGGCGAAGCTTACGGGGTTCAGATCAGCAACGGGCCACTTGCGTGTTGCCTGGCGAGGGCAGTGTTTGTTGTCGACGCCGAGGGAATCCTCACACATGTGGAGTATGTCAAGGAAGTGGCAGATCAACCCGACTTCGATGCGGTGTTGAGCGTCGTCTCCGCTTGAGGCTCTGGCACCCGAGGATAGAGAGCGCCGGGATCGCGTGTTCCGGCTGAGTTCGACAGAGACCAAGAACGCAGTCGAAATCAGAGACATCGTGGCAAGAATGCTCCACGATCTCTCTTCAGCATGAAACAGGGGCTCAAAGATGACAGACATGAAGAAGTGTGCCGCAGAAGCAGTGGGTACCTTTTACCTCTGCTTTGCCGGAATCGCCTCCATCCTGGTCGTTACGATGAACGGATGGGGTGGAGATTCAGGTGGTCTGCTCATCATTGCGATGGCTCACGGGTTGGCGCTGTCGATCGGCGTCTCGGTCACTGGAGGGATCTCGGGAGGGCACCTCAATCCCGCAGTGACCATCAGCATGCTAGTAACAGGGCGGATCCCGCTGCCGCTGGCCCTGAAGTACATCGTCTTCCAGATCCTGGGGGCGAGTATCGCTGCTTATCTCTGCACGGTTCTCTTCGCAGGGACCGATGCGGTGGCAGCAGCCAACCTCGGTATCCCACTGCCGGGCGAGGCATTTGCCAACCCGACCACGATCATCCTCGGCGAGTTCATCCTCACATTCTTGCTCGTCACCTCGGTCTTCGGAACAGCCGTCGATGAAAGGGGTCGAGCCGTCAAGTTCGGAGCACTCGCCATCGGACTGACCGTTGCCTTCGACATCCTCGCTGGCGGCGCGATCACGGGGGCCTCGATGAATCCTGCTCGCTCCCTCGGTCCTGCCCTGATCCAGGGTGACTTTCAGTTTCACTGGTGCTACTGGGTGGGACCGGTGCTGGGAGCCGTTGCGGCGGGGCTCTTCTATGACCGCGTGCTGCTCGACAAGAAGTGACGGAAGAGAAGCGGGCTCAGTTTGTTTTCACCGGCGTCTCGGATGAGTCGCGATACGAAGAACCCTGTCTCGCCACCAGCCAGCGGCGCAGTGGAGCGGGAGTCATCCACAGGATGATCAGCAGCGTCTTGTAGACGAGACCCGGCACGCAGTAGATCTTGCCCCTCTCGCAACAGTCGAGCGCATCGCTGGCGACACGATCCGCTTGCAGCCACAAGAAACCGGGCATCTTCGACATCTTCTCCCGTGTTCCGGTCACATCGTGAAACTCCGTGTAGGTGAATCCTGGACAGAGCGATGTGACATGAACCCCGCTTCCCTTGCACTCCAGTGC
>JAYZBV010000096.1:0-3388 GCA_036338595.1 Planctomycetota bacterium
TCACTCGGAATAGCAGCAGGAGAGGTAGTGACCCGGAACAACATGAGTAACGATGTTCCGGTGATCCGAGAGATTCCCGAGCAGTTCAACACCGAGGCGCCGGATTACTTTCCAGAATCAGAAATCCCGACATTCCAGGGCTTCCGAAGAACTGATGGCGCTGTAGGAACAAGAAACTACATCCTGATTGTTCCGACGAGCATGTGTGCCAGTCACGAGGCACAGCAAATTTCCATCATCGCCGAGCACACCCTGTTCGACCCCGAGTTGCATCCAAATGTCGATGGAGTCGTGGGGATCCCCCACAACAAGGGATGCGGTTGCTCCGATGGAAGCAACATCGATGTAACGCTGAGGACTCTGGCCAACTACGCAGCTCATCCCAATGTAGGGGCGGTAGTGATGATCGAACTCGGATGCGAGAAGACCAACCTGTCGAAGATGGAGGAATACCTCAGTCGGCGCGGTAGCCAGGGCTTCGGCAAACCTGTTCACTGGCTCGGAGTGCAATCGGAAGGCGGAACCGCACAGGTGGTCAGCAAGGGGCTCGCCGCCGTGAAAGAACTATTGCCTCAGGTCAACGAGGCGATGCGCGAGCAGATCCCAGCCAGTGAAATCGTGCTGGGACTCGAGTGTGGTGGCTCCGATGGATTCTCCGGACTCTCTGCTAATCCCGCACTGGGACATGCTGCCGATCTGATCGTCCGCTGCGGAGGGACCGTGATCCTCAGCGAGGTGCCTGAGTTTTGCGGTGCCGAACATGTACTGGCATTACGATCTCGGGATGCTCAGGTGGCCAATGAGGTCTACGGACTCGTGGATTGGTACAAAGAGTATGCAGCCACCGTGGGAACTGTACTCGGCGACAATCCCAGTCCTGGCAACATCGAAGGTGGGCTACTGAACATCACCATCAAGTCACTGGGCGCCATCGCCAAGGGAGGAACGACCCGCGTCGAGGGCACCACCGACTATTCTGAGCCTCCCACAGGTAAAGGCCTCCAGTTGATGCAGGGGCCCGGCTACGACCAGGAATCGGTCCCGGGCATGGTCGCTGGCGGAGCCAATGTCGTGGTTTTCACCACCGGCAGGGGAACCACCATCGGCAATGCGATCTGTCCTGTCCTGAAACTGGCCTCGAATACACCGGTGTTCGAGAGGATGCCAGACGACATCGATCTCAATGCCGGATCGATCATCGATGGAACTGAATCGATACAGGAAGTGGGACAGCGAGTATTCGATCGGGTCGTGGAAGTAGCGACAGGAAACAAGCTGGCACATGCAGAGATTCACAAGCACCGTGAATTCCAGATCTGGGCAGAACAGTCCGTCTCACTCTGATCGCTGAAGCAGGAGCCAGCAGATGGCAGATTCAAAAATGATGCGGGCCAGCGTCCTTGAAGCACCCAGATCGATGGTGATCCGGGATGTACCATTGCCACATCTGGGTCTTACAGACGCAATGATTCAGGTCGATGCCGTCGGGCTCTGTGGCTCCGACTACCACATCTACACCGGAGAGGCGAACTACAACGTCGATGAACGGGGATTTCCCATCTCCCTCGAGAAGCATCCGCAGATCCTCGGTCACGAGGTCACCGGCACCATCGTGGAGGTCGGAGATCAGGTGCTGGATCTGGCCCCCGGTGACCGCGTCGTGATTGATCAGGGTCTCAGTTGTGTCAGCGAGGGTAAGGAACACCTGTGCGAGTACTGCGCCACCGGATTTTCGCACCAGTGCGAGTGGTACCGGGAGTTCGGAATCACAGGGCTGCCAGGAGGTCTTGCGGAGTTCATATCGGTGCCGGCGGTCAACCTGCTGAAGATCACATCGGATCGACCTGCCATCGAGACGGTCATGACGGAGCCACTCGCCTGTGTCCTCCACGCCCTCGAGACAGTGATGGCTGCTCCTTCTCGTTATCGATTTGATGCCAGGGATCCTGCGAACCGTGTCCGATGTGCGCTGATCTGTGGAGCAGGTCCTGCCGGCTTGCTCTTCATACAGGCGTTACGACAGTTGTACGGGTATCAGGGAACTTTAGTGGTCAGTGAACCTGATCCGGAAAAACGAGAACTCGCGCGGCAATTCGGCGCAGAGACGATAGATCCCACCACAACTGATCTCGTCGACGAGATCCTCACTCTCACAGATGGAAGAAGAGTGGAGTTCTTTCTCGACGCTGCAGGAGTCGGCATCATCTTCGAACAAATCCCTTCGCTCATCCGGAACCAGGCGACAGTTCTGATGTATGCCCACGGCCATGGTGGAATCGGAATGGAAGCGATGAACGCCGTTCAATTCCGTGTCCCTACATTATTGTGCCCCTGCGGAGCCTCGGGCGGATTCGACGATGACGGTCGCCCATCGATTTATCGAAAATCACTTCACCTGATCGAAAATGGCACCATCGATGTCGGCACGCTTGTCACTCATGTCGAGACCGGCCTCGACTCGGTCCCGACCAGTTTCAACGAATCCTATGGATCTCCCGGCTACATCAAATCGGTAACACTGGTCCGTGGCGAGACAACAGCGTGAAACCGTGGCTTTCCTCTCCGCTGCTGTGGATGGATGAGTAGCTCCAATGAATGCTGCTGGAACTCGTATTCTCATCACAGGTGCTTCCGGTTTGATCGGTTCCGCCCTGATCCCGGAACTCCATCGCCAGGGACATCATGTGTTCCGCGCGGTCCGTACCGAACCCGCTCGAGATGACGAAATTCGCTGGCGACCACTGGAGAGTCCCCAGCAACTCCCGGCAAGTGAGCGCGAAGCGTTCGAGGGCTTCGATACAGTGATTCACCTTGCCGGGGAGAACATCGCCTCTCATCGGTGGACCGAACAACGCAAGCAAGAGATCCGGTCCAGCCGCGTCGATGCGACCACCAACCTCGCTGCCCTGCTTGGCCAGCTCTCCTCCCGGCCGTCTGAATTCATCAGTGCCAGCGCAGTCGGTGGGTATCCTGCAGATTCGGATGAAGTATTGACCGAGCAGAGTGCATTTGGACACGATTACCTGGCCGAAGTCTGTCGAGACTGGGAATCCGCCTCGGATTCACTCATCGCTTCCGGAGTTCGGGTTGTGAAACTTCGCATCGGGATCGTGCTTTCCCCTGCAGGTGGAATTCTCGAGCGCCTGGTACCGCTATTTCGTTACTGCCTGGGTAGCCGGATCGGGTCGGGGAAGCAATGGATGAGCTGGATTGATCTGGACGATCTTGTCGAGATCGTGAAACTTGTCACAACCACCAAGACGATAGATGGACCCATCAATTGCGTGGCCCCCGCTGCGGTCAGAAATGTCGACTTCACGACAACTCTCGCGGCAGCTCTCAGGCGCCCCGTCGCACCACCTGTTCCTGCATTCATCATCCGGCTGTT
>JAYZBV010000097.1:0-5375 GCA_036338595.1 Planctomycetota bacterium
AAAAAAGACGCGGAGCCCCCGGGCGACAAGCCCAGAGGCTCCGGTGAGGAGGTGTTCTAGTTTTTCAAGCCAGGGTCGGGGGGATCGCCAGCCCGCCTTCGGCGCCCCCCCTTCCCTGTCCTTGGATCCGGGACAGACGGAGAGTCGGACAGGAAAAACGGGAAATATTCAGAAATCGCTGATTTTCGCCCAATTCGGGCAGTATCAGGCTATTTGAGGCGGTCCGGAATTGGCTCTCGGCCGCAGATCCGGCAGGCGGATCCGAAGAATCCGGCCATCGCGCACTCCTCGCAACTCTCGAGGCGATCGAGCGCCAGCTGGAGTCTTCGATACTGGCCGCTGGCAACCGCTGCCGCTTCCCCCGATTCGAAACGAACCGTTCCAACCCAGTGAGTGGCACATCGATGGCATTGGCCCACGGTGCCGACGAGTTTCTGGCAACCGGAGCATCCGCCACCCGATGCATCATGGACGCCACGAGCCAGCGACCAGGTCAACTCCGAAAAGTACAGCTGTCCGGCGACAAAGCCGTTTCGACAGCGACTGCAGAACTCATCCTCGGGAGCGACGATGCGACACATTCCACATTGCAAGGTGGCGATCTCCACATCATGCCCATGGGCATCGAGGAGTTCGTGAAACTGTTGAGAAGAGACGATGAGGCCCGCTACCAGACCATGATCGCAAGAGATACACCAGCCGTTGATCGGCAACGCCTCCTGACAACCGAGGCAAGCGGGATCGCGTGCAGATTCTCCCCGCACGGCGCCGAGATGGCACCCTGAACCAAGCGACAGACAGATCGACAGCAACAGGGTTGCGATCGATCTCAGGGACAAGCGGCGAACCCTGCACATTCGAGGGCCCCCGGAGTGGGATCGGGTCCACAGATCACCGGGGCAGGGGGGGCGGCACTGCCACCGAACAGGTACCCCAGCAAGTTGATGGCATCGGAGATATCGACTCCGTTGTCATCGTTTGCATCGAGTGCGTTCAAGCAGGTGGACGGCCCGTTGGAGAAGAGGTACCCGAGGGCGTAGATGGGATCGGTGATATCGATGGTTCCATCGGCGTTGGTATCTCCCCTGACGAATTCGATCACGGGAGGTGCATCGTCATCGCCAATGGTCAGGGTGAAACTCGACGGTGTGCCCAGAACCACTCCAGTAGGTACCAGGAGGCTCAGGATCGCCGTTTCGTCACCTTCGACATCGCCATCGTCGAGCAGCGTGATCGGCAAATCGATGGTCGGGGGATCCAGGCCTGCCGGAATGAGCAGCGCCGCTGAAGCCGAGTAGTCGACGCCTGAAGTTGCGGTACCACTGAAGGAGATCGCGACTGGAATGTCTGCAGTCGGAATTTCGGAGATGACCACCGTCGCATTGTATGTTCCTGCAGATTCTGAAGCTGTGTCACTGGCGACGGAAAAAGAGATCGAGATCGGCGGCGGAGGAGGTCCTCCGGCATCGACACTTCCTGTAGCGTCGCTGAAGTTGGTCGGCGAGTTCAGGCCCGTTTCCAGTAATCCGGTACCCAGATTCACCTGAAGCGAATTGACGCCGTCGAGCGGCAACTCGTTGGTGGCGTACACCCACTCGTCATAGAAGTAGAAGGTGATGGTGTCGCCGCTGAGTCCCAGGAAGTTATCGGGCAAGACGAAGTCCGGTGTGGGGGCGCCGGGCAGTGCAGCAAACCCTGCAGTCCCGATCAGGATGTGCTTGAAGCCCGTGTTCCCGACGATTCCTGCTGGAAATGTGAAGAGACCGCCGGTCGAAGCACTCTCGATCCACTTGGCGCCCAGGTTGTTCTCGCAACAGGCGCTGGTCGGCTGGTAGATCTCGATGAACTGGATCGTTCCATCCGAGTTGGAAAAGACCTCGTTGAGATCCCACAGATGGGAGCCAGGAACAGATGGTGCCGCACCCAGGCTGGTCGAAAGAAATAAAACCAGCAGTAGTGACTGGTGGAACCTGTTCTTCATTTCACACCTCGATCCAAATACGGTGAACGGTCTGATCCCTCTGCTCTGCGCAAGTCGAACCGCATCCAGCAGATGACTCAGCGAGGTGCCCCCACCAAAAGGAGCACAATCTGCTGAAGAGTCGGCAATATGGCGATTCCTCAGCATCTTCTAGGATATCGCAACATGGTGAGGCTTCAAATCGCGAACTAGTCGCAGGGAGCACCATATTGGCGCGTCTTCGATAGCGCCGATGCAGCGGGAATCGCCTCAATTGACGGCCAGGTGACTACATACAGCCGATCAAAGATATTTCCAGGTATCCACTGCTGGCCCGATACCTGCTCCGTGCCGTCGATGAAGCCGCCGACCGCCTCGACAAACAGAGGCACCGTGTTCTGGTGGCCGCAGATCACCACGCAATCTCCAGCTGCGATGTCTGCCAGTGCCTGGTGCCATGCGGCGGAGTCTCCTGCTCGGAGCGTCTCAATTTCGACGCCCACTCTGGCCGCCAGCGGTTCGAGGGTTTCGTGAGTTCTCCGGTACTCGGTGCATAACAAGCGCGTGATCGGTTCTTCTCCGAGCAAACTCGCCAGTTCTTTCGCACGTTCCTGACCCTCGGATGTGAGGGAGGGGTCGCGCCCCGGACCCTTTTCGCAGTGTCGAAGCACCATCAGGGTACAGGTAGAAGATGGGTTCCGGTCACTCATCTCGTTCTCCTCTACAGATCGATCAGACACCGGCATCGGATGAGCGCAACCAGCAGCCAACAGCAGGACCATCGACCACAGGCAGCAGCGAAACAGCGCGTAACATCCTTCAGAATGGTATCTCATCGTGATCTCCTCGGGCCATCTACCTGTCGACTGCTCTCCAGGATGCTGGAGACTACCCGATCATGCCAGTCCATCCTCGTTACGAGCACTTCCCTCTGCTAACTTGACGGTGTGCCTTGTACTAGCTGTTGGGAGCCTACATGAACGATCCATCCAGCATCCCGAAGCGGGCGAGCCGGCTGCTTCCTCGGCGTCGATTCATCCAGGTGGTGGGAGCCGCCGCCTGTTCGCTCGCCTTGCCGTCGTCGGCACACGCAGCCACCCGGAGCCTGGCCAAACCGGTGCGAATCGGCCTGATCGCCGATCTTCACCACGATGTGATGCATGACGCCCCCGCCAGGCTCGATGCCTTTCTCGAGGCGATGGCGGCCGATGGGCCCGATGCCATCCTTCAACTGGGAGACTTCGCCCAGGCAAAGAAGCAGAACCGTCCCATCGTCGAGCAGTTCCAGAAGGCTCACCCGCTGGCACTCCATGTCATCGGCAATCACGACACCGACGGCGGCGTGAGCTTTGATCAGCTGCTCGAGGAGTGGCAGATGAAGAGTCGTTACTACACCAGGGATGTGAAGGGCATTCGCTTGATCGTCCTCGATGGCAACGAGCGACATCCCGCACACAAGGGTGGTTATCCATCTCACATCGGCGAGGAGCAGATGGAGTGGTTGAAGAAGCAACTCGAGAGCCACCCGGGTCCGATGCTGGTCGTCTGCCACCAGCCGCTGGCGGGGCCATCCTGCATCGACAATGCCGAGCAGGTGCAAAAGATTCTCAACACTGCTACCGATCGAATCGTTCTCGTCATCAATGGCCACACACACATCGACGACCTGATTCGTACCGGTGACGTCAGCCACCTGCATGTCAACTCGGCCTCCTATCAGTGGGTCGGAGGAAGTCACAAGAACATCAGTTACCCCGCAGAAGTTCACGCAGCCCATCCGTGGATCGAATACACCTGCCCCTATCAGGATTCCCTTTTCACCACCTTGACCTTCGATCCAACCAGTGGCTCGGTGCAGTTCTCAGGCAAGAAGACGAAGTGGGTCGGAAAATCTCCCGAACAGGTGGGAGTCGCCAATAAACCGGGGGTCATCGATGGCCAGCAAGTGGTCCCCGAGATCCGACCGCGACAGATCCAGCGCTCGGCAAGACACTGAAGGTCGCGCAGTTCATCGAGCAATACGGCCCGATTTGGCACCCAAAGACTCGATTCCACGCTATCCTGACACTTCATCGTCCGACACAGACCGTCGATTTCTGATCGATCAGGATCGACCAGCTAACTGGATCCAGTCACGAGGAGTAGCCACCCGATGGAAGCCGGCATCGTTGGCCTGCCCAATGTGGGCAAATCGACCCTCTTCAATGCGTTGACCGCCGCCGGGGCGCACGCTGCCAATTACCCCTTTGCCACCATCGAACCCAATATCGGTGTCGTGGCGATTCCCGATCCCAGACTGGCCATCCTCAATGACCACATCGAGACGCAGAAGTTGATTCCCACCTCGTTGAGGATCGTCGACATCGCAGGCCTGGTGCGAGGTGCCAGTACCGGGGAGGGTCTCGGGAACAAGTTTCTCAGCCATGTCCGTGAAACCGATGCCATCATCCAGGTGGTGCGTTGCTTCGAGGAAGCCCCGGGTGGCGAAGAAATCACCCATGTCGATGGCACCATCGACCCGATGCGAGACATCGAAACCATCGAGATCGAACTGGTGCTGGCAGATCTTCAGACGGTCGAGAGCGCCCTCGACAAGGCGAAGCGTGCGGCCCGCAGTCGCGAAGATGAAGCGGTATTACGACTGGCCCTGCTGGAGAAGTTGCATCCGGTACTGGCGGAAGGCCGCCCCGCCCGTGAAGCCGATATGGGATCAGATCCGCGTACACCCGGTGTCCTGAAGGGGCTCGGACTCATCACCACCAAGAAGCAGATGTTCGTCATGAACGTCTCCGATGATGATGCACACGGTGAAGGAGCGATGGCCACCTCCGTGCGAGAACTGGCCAAGGAACGCGGCAGTCAGGCGGTGCCAGTCTGCGCCCGGATCGAGGAGGAGTTGTCGGAACTGGAAGAAGCCGATCGCGTCGAGATGCTCGCCGACTACGGCATGAACGAACCGGCACTCGCCAAGCTAGCACGCGCCACCTACCAGTTGCTCGGCCAGCAGTCCTTCTACACCGCCGGCGAGAAGGAGATCCGCGCCTGGACCGTGGCCAAGGGAGCCACGGCGCCGGAAGCCGCCGGTGTCATCCATACCGACTTCCAGCGCGGCTTCATCCGCGCCGAGATCTACTCGATCGCCGACATGGAAGAGTACAAATCGGAGAAGGCCATCCGCGAGGCAGGCAAGCTACGCGTCGAGGGCAAGGAATACATCATGCAAGATGCGGATGTGTGTCACTTCCTGTTCAATGTTTGAGGAGAGAATCACTCTCCTCTTCGTTCATCCTTCATCGAAGGAGATCTCAGATTGATTCGTTTCTTGATCCTTGGCATCTCTCTTTGCGGCTGCGCCGGTAGTCACGATCTCGTCGAACAATATGGCGGCATGCGAGATGTACTTCGGATGGGGAAC
>JAYZBV010000098.1:0-15672 GCA_036338595.1 Planctomycetota bacterium
ATCCTTGCCGGCCAGTCCAACATGGAGGGCAAGGGGGCAGTCAACACCCTCGAGTATCTCGGGGAGGACCCGGAATACGGCCACCTGCTCGCGGACATCCAGAAGGATGGCGAGTGGATCGTGCGAGACGATGTGTTCATCGATTACCTCGGTCGAAGCGGTCCGTTGACGGTCGGATTTGGATCGAATCCCGGAGCCCACGGCCCCAGGATTGGCCCCGAGCTGGCCATCGGTACCGTGCTGGGAGACGCCTTCGATGAACCAGTACTGCTGATCAAGACCGCCTGGGGCGGCAAGGATGTGGCGAAGGATTTCCTGCCGCCATCGATGGGCGGGCCCGGCGAGTTCTACAACAAGATGATGGAGAATGTCGATCGTGTGCTGGGCGACATCCAGTCGGTCTATCCCGGCTATCAGGATCAAGGATACGAAATCTGCGGATTCGTCTGGTTCCAGGGCTGGAATGACATGGTCGACAAGGACAAGACCGCTGCCTATGCCGAACGATTCACCGCATTCATCGATGACATCCGCAAGCACTGGAAGGTCGAAAACCTGCCGGTGGTGATTGGCGAACTCGGATCCGGCGGCTTCAAGGCTTCCGGCAAGGTGGCTGACTTCCGCGCTGCCCAGGCGGCGGTGGCTGCCGTCGAACGTTTCCGTGGAACTGTCAAGTTTGCCCACACCTCTGCCTACTGGGACTGGAATGCCGATCAGTTGTACCGCGACGATGTCTGGAAGAAGGAAGAGGAGCGTCACAAGTTCTACCGCATCGCATCGGATCGTCCCTACCACTACCTCGGTAGCGGCAAGATCTACTATCTGATGGGGTGGGCGATGGGCCACGGCATGAAGGAACTGCTGGGGATGGACGGTCTGCCGCCCAGACGCAGTACAGGGGGCGAGTTCTATCGCTTTGCGCACCGGGTGGTGCATGTACCGGAACTGGTGCAGCAGAATATCAAGGGGGCCCACGGTGGTTTTGCGGTCGATCGCATCGCCGATGGCGGAGATGGTTCGACATGGTTTTGCCTCAAGGGAGTGGGCCTGGTTCAGATCGATCCCGATCTCACGCGCATGAAGGTGATCGGCGGCGACGAGGCGATCGTCAACGTCAATGTTCACAACACCTGCATCCTTCGCCAGGGCAACAAGCGGCTGCTGGTACTGCCATCGGACGAGGCGCAGAAGATCTACATCGTCGACGACAAGGGCAAGGTGATGCGCACCTTCCCCAATCCCTACGGAGATGATGGAGGAGCTTTCCGTGTCTGCGATATCGAGGTGGTGGAAGGATTGATGTTTGCCGCCAACGGATACGCCGACAACATCATCTTCATCGCCGATCCGTTTGAAGGAAAAACAGAACAACCCGATGTGGGTGTCTGGGCACCGATGACCTTCGGTGGTCGTGGCACCGCCCACGGAAAGTTCGGAACCGCCCACGGCATCACTGCAGTGCCCGGTACCGATGTATTCACCATCGCTGATCGAGCCAACGCGCGCCTCGAGAGTTACACCCGAGAGGGTCGTTACATCGGTGGCATACAGTTCGAGGCGGGCACGATGCCCTGCGATGTCGACTACGCCGGGAACCTGGCAGTGGTCGGTTGTCTGAAGGGCGCAGGCGGGAAAACCCCGGCACCGATCCACCTGCTGCGAGACGGCAACATCGCCGCCACGCTGAACCTGCAGGAAGATCTCGGTCTCGAGGGGTGGACACACGTACACAACGCCGCGATCCGCGTCCTCAGCAAACCGGGCCACCTCGGCATCCCTAGGGTGATGATCATCGCCAGCGGCTGGAATCCAGGCCGAATCGCCATCCTGGAGCAGGTGATGCCGTAAGGGGCCTCATGCGGCGATGCTGTTGGCGCTGGACGCAGTTTGCTGTGCCAGTTTCTCTTTCAGGGCCTCGGAGCTGAGGTACTGGATGAGGGGCTGGTGGTCGTCGCTGTCGTTCATGCCGCAACAGGGGATGCCGCCGCTGTAGGCACCGGGGAAGCGGGGTAGTGCGATTCCCTTCACTCCGGCGATGTGAAACACCGGGATTCCCATCTCTTCCAGCTGTTGAAGGGTTCTCCTGCGCGGTGCGGGGTAGGTCTCGTTGAGGATGACGATCCCCTCCCACATCTGTGGTATCCGTTGTTCGAGTGCGCCTTTTCTGGCGACGTCGATGAGGATCACTTTCTTTCCTTGTAGGTTTTCCGGCATCGGGTCATCGCAGTCCACCGTGTAGACACTTCGGTTTTCTGCCAGTAGCAGTTGTTTCAGTGGGGTGCCGACGCTGCCGTGTCCGCCCAGCAAGATCACCGGGGTCTCCGGTTCGAGGGAGAGCTGCTGTCGCAACTCCTTCTCGGCGCGGAAGACTACCTGAGCGACTCGACTCGATCTCCTCTTCAACTCGAGCGGCTCCAGCACACCTATTCTGTGCATGGCACTGGGCAGGATGCCGGAGTACTTGACGCTGGCGATGCCGAGCCAGCGGGCGATCTGATCCGATTTCTTCTTCAGGTCTGCGAGGAACTCTGGCTTCTTGAAGTCGGACTCGGTTCCCGTGATGCCAAGAATCAATCCGGGAGTTCCACCCTGGAAGTACACACCGCAGATCACAGGGGTTTTCTTCAGGTGAGGCTGCAGGAATTTGAATCCGTAGTGATCGACATATCGCTGGCTGGCCGGGTAGATGACAAAGAAAGAGCGAAACGGGCGCAAGAACAACCTGTTGATGAGACCGAGCAGTACCAGCGAGAGCGGATTGCTCAGGAACACGATGGAGAGCAGCACCAGTGATTTCCGGCAGAGATTCTTCAAAGTGCGTCCCTTTGCTTCAGAGGCGGTGAACAACCGCGTACGGCGTGGATGCCAGCGAGTACGGGAAGTGCCGATCACCCCCGGATGGGGACATCCGGAAAGGGGATCCCCTCGGACACGGGAATCTGGGTGCCGTAGGTGTGGGCTACTGGAAGCTCTCCACTACTGGTTCATTCATCTTCTGTTCGATCCTGGCCGATCGGCTCAGGTATTCGAGGACGAACTTGAGTAGCACCAGACAGCAGATGCTCACCAGAACTTGAGTCACTAACGCCGCAAGAGTTGTGACGACGGACAGCATATTGAGCGCATTGGACGTAGTCAGGATCGTGACCACGATTGAGATCGTTGAGATTGCGGCGATCGATACGGCGATCAAGGTCAGGATGATCGCGACCTTGTAGACGAAAGGTCCCCACGCCGGGATGGAATTCCCGTTCAGGTTTGCAGTCAGTAGTCCTGGGCCACGATTTGACCGTACCCTGCGTCTTGTTTGTTGTTGTGGCATGATGATCCTCCTATCTCCATCGACATCCGATTTCGGTGGGTCGCCGGACAGTAGAATCCAGCATTATGCAGAATGTTTGCAAACCGAGAACGCCGTGGACCCTGTGTCAGATGTATCGATGCCATGACCGCAACTCCGGCCCTCGTGGATCGAACCCTCGGCGTATTGCACAGATGAGAAACTACAGGCTGCTCCTCATCCTCCTGACGACCCAGATCAGCAGGAGGATGGAGATGATGCCGGCAGGTATGTAGGTGAAGAGGTTCAGAACCAGATACGTATCTTCCGGGATACCCGGTACCAGTACCGATTTGTCGGGGTCGTCAGGCTTGTAGTAGACGGTTACCGTCGAGTCGACTGGATACTGCTCGATCACCTGTTTCGCCTCGGCACGGGTATCATACGAGGTCATCGTCTGGACCTTGTGGTTTTCCAGCTCCAGACCGCCGACGCTGTAGCGATAGAGCACCCAGGGTACATAGCTGGTGGTCCTCGATGTGGCTCTGCGCCTACCACTGCCACTGCTCGTAGTGGACGTGTGGGAAGAGACCTTCGTTTCCACAACCTGTCCAGAAGTTGTGGGCCAGTTCACTGCATCCCTGCCATCGTTGGCTTCCTCGAAGATGATACCGAGCACGATGTACCAGCCGACGAAGAACAGCAGCAGAACGGCACCGATGCAACCGAAGACGAACTTCCGGAGCGTCTGCCTGCCATCGAGAAGTTCCGGATGGGGGGATGGGTCTCTCGGATCCTGGGAATCGAAATCTGGCTTACGATCGCTGTTCATCCACCCCGCCTCTCCGGGAGGCGGAGTATACATCAGAGTATTAAATCAGGGACAGATGGGATTGAGGCAATCGGGGCTGATGGGAGCCACGGGATCAACTCCGCAGGAGGGCCACGGTGGAGCCGGCGGCGGGCCGCTGGTGAACAGGGTCGAGAGCATCATCACAGCATCGGCAATGTCTGAACTCAGACCACTGTCGAAATCACAGGCATTCTGGCACGGGGGAGGAGGACC
The DNA here is from genome assembly GCA_036338595.1 of Planctomycetota bacterium. Taxonomy (GTDB): domain Bacteria; phylum Planctomycetota; class UBA8108; order UBA1146; family UBA1146; genus QNYK01. The sequence continues at coordinate 4,347 of JAYZBV010000098.1, forward strand.
CGATGCGAAGAGCCAGAAGAGATGGAAGATCACATCAGCGATGTTGAAGGAAGCATCATTGTTGCAATCGCCGCGAATGAACTCCGGAGGGGGAGGATTTACACTGCAACTGAGCTCAAAGGTGGCATTCAAGATGCAACTGGTCGGGAAGCAGATCCCGACGCAACCGACCTGAAATCCGGTCAAGAACGCTTCCGTGCCATCCGGAGGAGCCGCTGTGGAACCCAGGTCAACAATGAAAGTCTCGCCCGGGAAGGCATAGGCAGAAAAGAGGATGCAGCCGGTTCCAAAGGGATCGTCTTCGAAGACCCCGCACTCTTCAAAGAGAGGTGGCGGAGGCTGAGCTGCCGCAGGGGACGAGACCAACAGCAACGCCACGATCAGCAAGGCGAAGACAACTGGATATGACATCAAAGACTTCAGAGTGCGTTGGTTCATGGCCAGCCTTCCCTTCAACTGAAGAACTCTTCACGGAAGATTCAAATTGGCGGGCGTCTCCATTATACACGCAATCATCGCCATGAGATATCGAGTCCGGAGGGTCTCGAATCCGCCAGATTCGCTTCAATCTGTGACCGCGAACTCGCATCATGGCCTGCGACACTCCAGCCGCTGTGGCTCCGGGTACATGAAGTTGCTCTCAGGGAAAGATGGTCGATGAAGATCGGAGTTCCGCGGGAAGTCTGGCCCGGCGAATGCCGTGTGGCTGCCTCACCCGCCAATGTCAAACGACTCCAGAAGCTGGGCTTCTCGGTGCTGGTCGAGTCGGGCGCAGGAATCGCTGCCAGTTTCGATGATGACAGCTATCGCAAGGCAGGGGCCGAGATCCTTGATGGCGCCGCAGCCATCTGGGAGCAGTCCGATATCGTCATCAAGGTGCGCGCACAGATGTCGCATCCAGACCTTGGAACTCATGAAGCCGACCTTCTTCGTGAAGGCGGCACCCTGATCAGTTTCATCTGGCCCGGCCAGGAGGAAGATCTGGTTCAGAAACTCGCATCCAGAAAGGCCACGGTGCTGGCGATGGATTGCGTGCCTCGGATCAGCCGCGCCCAGAAGCTCGACGCCCTCTCTTCAATGGCCAACATCGCTGGCTATCGCGCAGTTCTGGAGGCAGCCCATCACTTTGGCAGCTTCTTCACGGGGCAGATGACCGCAGCAGGAAAGGTGCCACCGGCGAAAGTGATGGTGGTGGGAGCCGGCGTTGCAGGTCTTGCCGCAATCGGTGCCGCACGTGGCCTCGGTGCCATCGTTCGTGCCTTCGACACCCGTCCAGCAGTGGAAGAACAGGTGCACTCGATGGGCGCCGAGTTCCTCACGGTGAAGATGGAAGAAGATGGAACCGGCTCCGGGGGCTATGCCAAGCAGATGAGCCAGGCTTTCATCGATGCCGAACATGCACTGTTCGAGGACCAAGCACATGACATTGACATCATCATCACGACCGCACTGATCCCTGGAAAACCGGCACCACTACTGATCACCGAACAGGCAGTGAAGAACATGAAACCCGGATCCGTGATCGTTGACCTGGCAGCAGAGCGGGGTGGAAACACTGCCGGTGCTGTCGCTGATCAGGTGATCGAGAGCCACGGAGTGACCATCATCGGCTACACCGATCTTCCCAGCCGAATGGCCAATGTCTCCAGCAATCTCTACGGCAACAACATCTGTCACCTGCTCGACGACATGGGAGGTGCCGAAGGTTACCAGGTGGATGAAGATGATGAGGTAGTGCGAGGATCGCTGGTTCTCAACGAGGGCCAGATGAGATGGCCCGCCCCCGTCAAGAAACTCGCGGAGGAAACGAAAGACTCTGATTCCGCTCCACAGGAATCCCCAGCCGCAGCGGTTGCTCCAGCCGAGAAGAAGGACCGAGGTCCTCTGGCGCTGTTGTTGATCGGCCTGGCGCTGATCGCAGTGGGTTGGTCGGGGGATACTGGATTCCTGCATCAGGTGACGGTGTTTGTGCTGTCCTGCTTCATCGGATACCAGGTGATCTGGAATGTCAGTGCATCACTTCACACCCCACTGATGAGCGTGACCAACGCCATCAGCGGCATCATCATCGTCGGTGGCATGCTGCAACTCGGTGGTCCGCTTGAAGAACCCGCAACGATTCTGGGTGTCATCGCGGTGTTGTTTGCCACCATCAATATCGCCGGTGGTTTTCTCGTCACTCAGCGCATGCTGAAGATGTTCCAGGGTTGAGGGGGAGATCATGATTCCATACGGAGCCATTGTCAGTTCCTACCTTGTCTCTGCGGTGCTCTTCATCCTGAGTCTCGGTGGTCTGTCACATCAAAAAACATCACGCCGTGGAAACCTGTACGGGATCATCGGTATGGCGCTCGCCGTGGGTGCCACGGCCCTGCTGATCCTTGGCAAGGTTCAGTTTCCGGAAGGACTCGCTGAAAACTTCAGCGGCATTCTTCTGGATAACTCGACCACATCTACAGTGTTCGCTGCAGCGATCGGAATCGGCGCATTGATCGGTTCCATCCTGGCCGCAAGAGTCGCGATGACCTCGATGCCGGAGCTGGTCGCCATCCTGCACAGTTTTGTGGGCCTGGCAGCGGTACTGGTGGGCATCTCGACCTATCTCGGATCGGGCATTCCCGTTCCCGAAGGTGGTGAACTTGTCCATAACATCGAGATCTATCTCGCTGTCTTCATCGGAGCGATCACCTTTACCGGATCGGTGCTGGCATTTCTGAAGTTGCGTGGAAGCGTTTCCGGAAAGCCACTCACCTTACCCGGGCGACACCTGCTGAACCTGCTGATGGTCGTGGCGTGCGTCTATCTGTCGATCGGGTTCGTGACTGCCGAGGGCCATACGGCGGTGCAACCACTGCTCTGGATGACTCTCATTGCCTGTATCATCGGTTTTCATATGGTGGCTGCCATCGGCGGCGCAGATATGCCGGTGGTGGTGTCGATGCTCAACAGCTATTCGGGCTGGGCCGCGGCTGCTGCCGGATTCATGCTCAAGAACGATCTGCTCATCGTCACCGGTGCGCTGGTCGGCTCTTCCGGCGCCATCCTCAGTTACATCATGTGTCGTGCCATGAACCGATCGTTCGTCAGCGTCATCCTCGGTGGTTTCGGTACCGATGGAGGTGGGGGTGCTGCTAGCACCAGATCCGAGGATCAGGGCGAGGTGACCACTTTCGATGTCGATGAAGCGGTAGAGGCGATGCGAGAAGCTACGAATGTCATCATCGTTCCGGGCTACGGCATGGCCGTTGCCCAGGCGCAGCACTCATTGAGCCAGATGGTCGATTTTCTGAAGGAAAAGGGAAAGACGGTTCGCTTCGGCATTCACCCGGTGGCGGGCCGCTTGCCAGGACACATGAACGTGCTGCTGGCAGAAGCCAAAGTTGATTACAACATCGTTCTCGAGATGGATGAGATCAACGATGATTTCCCCAACACCGATCTTGTACTGGTGATCGGTGCCAATGACATCGTCAATCCTGATGCACTGGAAGATCCGAACAGTCCCATCGCCGGCATGCCGGTGCTTGAGGTGTGGAAATCGGAAACCGTGGTGGTGATGAAGCGCAGCATGGGCACCGGATATGCCGGAGTTCAGAACCCACTCTTCTTCAAGGACAACACCCGGATGTTGTTTGGAGATGCCAAGGAAGTAGTGGACAAGTTGATGACCGGATTGCGAAGCCACTGAAGATGAGCACTGTTCCCACCCTTGCCAGTTTCGGGTCTGGCGAGATGTTGCCCTTGCTATTGATGATGCTGGGAATGCTCCTGTCGGGCATGGTGTTGCTCTGGTTTCTTCTCGGCCTGGCACTCAAGTACTGGGGCTCACCGAAGGGTGTTCGAGTATTCGCCTATCTGGTTTCCATCCTCGGCTTACTGGTACTACTGGGAATCTATGATGATTGGTCGCTGATGGTGGGATCACTATTCTGGCTGACCGCCTCGGTTCGCAGCTGGCATATCTATCGCCGCCTGAATCGTGAAGCATGAATTTGTATTCACTGGCTCTGATAGTGTTGTGTCTGGGCAATCCCACCGCAGGCGATGAACTTCGTGTGATGACATGGAATGTGCATTACTTCGTTCCGGTGGCGGTGGATGAGCAGGGGAAGACAGTTGCTGCTGCCGGAGGAGCCAGGTCCGTCATCGATGGGATCGTCATGGCGGCAATACGGCACGATCTGGATGCCATCGCCTTGCAGGAAGCCACCCCGAGGAAACATGTGATGGAAGCGGCGCGCCGGCTTGGATGGAATGTCCGTTGGTTTCGAGGCGGCTGGACAGGCGACGGCTGGAAACAAGGTTTTCCAGGTGCCATCCTGACTCGCCTTCCGATACTCGAGAGCCGAGATCGTCCAGATCTGGCGCCATACTCGATGGACGATACATTCTCGCGAACTCTGGGCGAGGTCATCGTGATTCACCGAGGAAAGCCGGTGGTATTGATGACTGCTCACATGCTCCCATCGTGGAAGAACACCACGGAAATCCGATTGCGCGAGATCGCCGCGATCGAGCGAGCATCTCGCAGGCATCTGCAACGAAACCGTTCGGTGATCGTCATGGGAGATGCCAACCACTCGCCAGATACTCCGGAGTATCTGGCCTGGGGAAAGGCCGGTTTTGTCGATGCATATCTTGCTTCGGGAGGAGATCCTGAGGCAGGCCTGACATGTCCCAGTTCTTCACTGACCGAGAGAATCGACTACATCTGGGTGGCTGGTCAACTGGCGAACCAGATCGTGGATTCCCATCCGCTGACCGATAGCGAGTTTCATATCGATCGTGACCGTTGGCCAGATTCAGCCCTCAGTGATCATGTTCCTGTGATCTGCATCTTGCGAACCGTGTTGCGGTAGAAACTGCTGTTCGAGGACCTTTTCCATCCTGAGCTCGCCTGAACGGGAATTTGATGCGCTATTTCGTGTCAATTCTACACCAGAGCATCCTACTCATCGCTCGTACTGGAACCTGATCCCGATCTGAAGCGTTCATGCAGATGGGAAGTGAAGTCAAAGGGTTCCGGCCATCAGCCTTCTGGGGTAGGCCTGTCGGAAGCGGGACTTCTGCGAGGGGCCAAGCAGGAAGGCGACCGATGAGGGCGAGGGAGAGCACTCCGAATCAATTGACGGGGAAACGGGCCATTCTGGCCTGGAAGCCCGAGCAACCGGGGGAGGAATTTGAACTCATCCGAAAACGACTGGAAAGAGCCGGGGTCACGGTCGAGGTCGCGATGACGGTCAGCGAAGTAAAACAGATCCTGGACAATCATCGAAAAAGCAACACCGTCCCTGATCTTCTCGTATCCCACCTCCATTTCCCTTCAATCAAAGCTGCTGGCCTGAATCGCTGGGTGAAAAGACGAATATCCAGAGATCATCCCAACAAGTCGGTATCCACTGTCGTCGTCACGCCACATCTCCTGGGAGCAGATCTGACTCAGTTTTGCATCGATGTCGATGCGGACCAGATGATCCTCATCGAAGATGTGAAATACGATATTGAATCGGTGGCGATACAAGCGCTGAAGCAAAGCAGCAGACCAAGGATTCAACCATCTATCATCGTTCATACGCATCGAGCAGGACTGTTTGATGAGCTTCATGATCTGTTCAGAACTCACCATCAACAAGCCATCCAGTTCGAAGAGAATCATATCGCCAACATCACCAAGGTGGGTGGCGTCTTCGTCATCGATGAGCGATTGATCGATGCACTTGGAATCAAGACCGAAAAGCTGGCCAAATACACGGGCCTGGTGGTTCTTCTGGATGGAGGTCCAGACCATGACGGCCAGGACATCGATGAACGAATTCGTAAATGGTTATTTCAGGGGGCCATCGACTGTTTGCCCCCATTAGCCTGTGCAACCAAAATTGCCAATCGTTGTCTCAGTGCTCGGCGGAATCGCGCAAGAATCGTTCTTGAAGAGCAGCTAATTACCAACATCGGAAAATCTGCTATTGAAGAAATCAATAATCCTTACGGGCAACTGTTCGATGGTAGGTTGGATGCTTGTTTGATCCATAATCAAAACAAGGAAATCATCCTCGCAAACTCCACTGCTGCAGAGTTGTTTGGATACGACCGAGATACCTTGAAGACGATGAAAATTGGCGAACTTCATCCCACTGGAATGACCGATATAAGACAAAGGGACTACGAGGAGTACCTGAAGCACAAGAAACTCAAGTTCGAAACCGAGTTCGAGAAAGCGAATGGTACAAAATTCGCAGCGGTCGTCAGTGCAAGGTCTGTAGAAGTTCCAGACTTACCTGGTCAGATCCTCACTCTTTCAGAGATTCGCAGCCTGGAGCATTCGAAATACATCGGAACTACACTGATCAACCTGTTCAATGCGGATGCGTCCAACATCGATCCGGACATCGATGCAGCGATCGAAGAAATGGGGATGCTCCTCGATGGAATCGAGTCCATCTCGATCTACTGCAAGGATGATTCAGCAGAAGATGAAACCAAGGTCAATCTCAGACATGCCTGGGCATCGGGAACGCGATCCATCTCAATAGATGGCGAGGATGCTCGCTCCTGTGGTGTGCCTGAAATCATCCGTTGTTTCGAAAGTGGAAAACCTGAGATCGACACCTCATCCGAGGTAGACCTGAAGGACTGGAAGGAAGCCTGCTACCAGTTGCGATGTCTGATCGGAAATAAGCGAAAAACTGGACACATTGCCTTTCCTATCAAGTTCAACCAGCGAGTTTCTGGGATCATGGTCGTTGTGATCGACGAGATGATGGAATGTAAGGGCAGAGAGTCCGAGTTTCATCGCCAGATGATCACAAGGACCGCTGATCAGGTGGCGTGCATGCTCGCGGCAGCTTTCAATCGACGATCCGAATCAAAAAATGCCGAGTACATTTTTCAGGAAGACAAGACACACGCTATCAACAACCTGGCCGAAGGAATCGCGCACGATTACCAGAATCTACTCACCGCCATCCTCGGTCACACCTCTGCTCTACTGGGCATCAAGGGGCTCCCCTCAGGCGTCAAAAAATCGTTGCTCTGTGTCGAAGAGGCTGCGATCCGAGGCGCTGGTCTGAGCACCACCATCCGCGATCTATCGAAACCATCGGGAAAGAAGAAAGCATTCCGTCTGCACGATAAGGTCGGTGAGGTGGTTGATCTGCTGAAGCCGATTCTCGATCCAAAAATCAACATTAAACTTCGTCTCGGTGCTGACTCGGATATCGTTTTTGGGGATTCGGGTCAGGCACACCAGGTTTTCATGAACTTGATCTTGAACGCAAGCCAGGCGATGAAGGCGACTTGCCCTGATGGCACCATCACCATCACCTCTGCACTCAGAAGGCGTTCAGGGTACAACCTGGATAATGGCCAGTTTATTGAACTCTGTATCGAAGATCAGGGCACTGGTGTTGATGAGAAACACCTGATGAAAATCTTTGACCCCTACTTCTCAACAAAAGACGCCACTGAAAAGGGAACGGGACTCGGTCTGTGGGTAGTAAAGAAGATACTCAGAAACCATGGGGGAAAAGTGAAAGTAAAATCCACAAATCACGGAGCAACATTCATCACAGAATGGCCACTCGAAGTTGATCTGGAGTGTTCTCATTCCAGTTCAGAAAAGGAAGTGATACCGGGTGAAGGCCGGGTGTTGCTGGTGGATGACGATGTGCTGGTCAGAGACACCTGCATGATGCTTCTCAATACAATTGGCTACCAGGTCGAAACGGCGTGTGATGGGGTCGACGCGTACAAACTCTACGCAAAAATCTGGGACCAGATCGATTTTGTACTTCTCGATCAAAAGATGCCCCGGATGTCAGGTTCGGAGTGCCTGAAGAAGCTGGTGCTCATCAATCCCGATGTGAAGGTGATTCTCACCAGTGGCAATCTGATCAAATCGATCGACCCGGACCTTGAGGACAACATCGTCGGTAACTTGCCGAAGCCATACACCATCCAGGTGCTTTCCGAGGTGATGGAGCAGGCAGCACTGGATCTTGCCACGTGAGTCCAGTACTGGCACAAGTGGCAAGGGATGCGCGCGAAAAACCGCCAGGAAAGCGGATCCTGGGCCTTCTCGGTGCTTGCTAGGCCCAAATCCCGTTGTTAGCATCGTTAGTGGGCTTTTCTAGACGAACTATTTGATCAAGAATGCTCGGGATCTGGTCGCTTGCCGGGAAACCGCAAGGGCCGTGATTTCAGCGCAGCCCCGGGGCAATCCGATCGGATCACCGGAGAAACCTCCTGTGATCGCGGGGGTTCCTCGGTATGTGCCCGCCAGGTATGTACGAACGCATGGAATACGCCGAGGGAATGGCGCCTTCCGGAAAGGGATCCATCGATGAATGGACTCACGCAGCGCAGCGGATGGCTGTTGCGCATACACCTGATCGCATTGCTCACCGTGGCAGGGTTACTCCCTGTTTACGGCCAGTCGGTGGTCTCGCCAGCGGCTCCAGCAGAGGACCAGGTTGCTGCCGCGATGGATGCGATCAGGGCCAATGTTGTGGATCTCGACTTTACCGAGTTCTCCGACGGCGAACTGGTCGTCGAGGTCGATCTTCCTCGCTTCGGAATTGCCACCCTCAGCCTTTACCCGCATAGTCTGCGAAGTGATCAGTTTCAGCTGCTCGTCGATGACGGCACATCGCTGGAGCCACACCCGGCACCCCCTGTCAGAACCCGAAAGGGAGAAGTGCTGGAGATCCCCGGATCCAGGGTCCGAGGCAGTTTTCATGACGGCCGGCTGAGCGCCATCGTGCTGGCCGGCGATCAGGTCTGGTCGATCTCTCCCACCGTGGATCTGGGTTTTCCAGGCTCCGGTTCCTGGCACGGCATCGTCGAGGCGGTCGATGAACTGAATCTTGGATATGAATGCGGAACTCCCGATGTCCCGGTACCTCCCGGTGGTGGCACAGGAGGATCGACACAATCATTTGGAACCACCTACTATCTGACTGAAATCGGTATCGATTCCGATTTCGAGTATTACCAGATCAATGGCTCCAACATCAATAACACCGTGGGGGACATCGAGAATGTCATGAACGGTGTCGAAACGGTGTATGAAGATTCCAGCATCGTCATCTCCTACGAGATCACCGTCATCATCGTCAGAACCACCAGCGCAGATCCTTACGGTTCCATCACATCTCCAGGACTTCTGCTGAATACATTTGGCAATGTCTGGAGCTCTTCACCAGAAAACCAGATCCAGAGAGATGTGGCCCACTTCTTCACCGGAGTGAACATCGATGGCGGCACCATCGGCATTGCCAGCCTCTCTGTCATCTGCACCGGCAACGGTTTCGGTCTATCGCAGTCGCGCTTCACCAACAATTACAACCGTCGAGTGGCACTGACCGCTCACGAACTGGGACACAACTGGTCGGCGCAGCATTGTGATAGTTCTGGAACCTGCCGCATCATGTGTTCGGGTCTGGGAGGCTGCAGCGGCATCAATCCGCTCACCTTCACCACGGGTCCCATCGGTCAGATCGTCAACCACAGAAACTCTCGTAGTTGTCTCTCTAGCCAGGTTCCTGAACTGTCGCTGCCGTTCATCGATGAGTTCACGACCAGTGCGATCGATTCAGGCCGTTGGACCTACAACGAGGGTGGTCTGGCGACCACCATCGCCAGTGGTGAGCCGAGTTCGCCCTACTCCCTGAATCTTGATCGATCAGGAACCGGAATCTATCAGTATGACGAGATTCGCACCAACACCATCCTGCTCGGGGGAACGGTGCCGACGCTTCAGTTCTACAGCAACCACTCCGGAGTCGAAAACGGCGAGGAACTGGTCGTCGAATATCTCAACAGCGCACTCGACTGGACCGAACTGGATCGCATCGTTTCTGACGGGAGCAACCCGGGCGGATTCAGCGTCCACACCTATTCGCTGCCGGTGAATGCACGCCACAATAACTTCCGCCTGCGTTTCTTCACCGCAACCAACGAGACCAACGACGACTGGTACATCGACAATGTTTCGATCACCGATGGTCCTCCACCTCAGCAAGACCCACCCCAGATCATGTCCATCACTCCTCCCAGTGGGCCGACCACCGGAGGTACCTTCATCACCATCACGGGACAGTTCTTCAGCCCCGACATCCTGGTGCTGTTCGGTGGTTCCATCGTGGACAACCTGACCTACATCAGTGCCACTGAACTGATCGGATCTGTTCCCTCATCCAATTCCCCCGGACCGATCTCGGTGATCGCCAGTCAGGCTTCTGGCAGCGATCTGCTCGATCCTGGTTTTCTCTACACCGAGGAATTCATCATTCACGATAGCGGCAGCGGAGCTCCTGGAGGCTCGGCCGATGTCACGGTCAGTGCCGATCATGACACCATCATCTCTGGCTACTCGCTGGCCATCGATTTCGATCCTGCCGATCTGGTCATCGTCGCGGTGGGTGATAGCGGATCGGTCGCCGATGGCGCCGATTTCTTCCAGGCGACCCTCAATAACGATGCAGGTGCCAGTGGTGGCTGGTGGACTCTCGGCGTGGTGCTCACCTTCAACGGAACGGTGACGGTTCCGCCGTCAGCTCAGACGATCCTTTGCACCGCCTCGTACATCGTGCAACCGACCGTTCCCGTGGGAACTCGGATTGTCGTGGGTCCGGTCGATGGCGTCGGTATTCCTCCCACCGAGAATCTACTCAGTACGCCGGCCGGGGTGGCAGTGCCACCGCTGCTCGAAGGGGGTCTGATCTCGGTAGGAACCAGTCTGTTCCTGCGTGGAGATGGCAACGGAGATCTCACCGTCGATGTCGCCGATGCCGTGTTCATCCTGGCTTATCTCTTCAGCAGTGGTCCAGGGGATTGTCTCGATGCCATGGATGTCAATGATGACGGCTCCAACAACATCGCCGATGCGATCTCGGCACTCAACTTCCTGTTTGCTGGGGGTGCAGCCCCGCCTCCGCCGTACCCGACGCCGGGATCAGATCCGACCGCCGATTCGCTCGATTGCAACAACTAGAGAAGTGACGACGGAGACCTGGTTCAGTCGTGCCCCCGGATCACAAGGATCCGAGAGCCTGGACCATGTCTCCGTTGCTTTTTTCCAGCGCCTCGCACAGTGCCGCCAGCGTCGCCCCGGCCTGCTGTGCTCTCGCCAGCAGTTGCAGGATCACTCGCAGTCCTTCCCCCGAGAACTTCTTCGTCAAGCTGCGCCAGGTTCGATCCTGATCGGTGGATAGGCCCAGGCGACCCATCGCCATCTCCAGCTGCCGGATGGCGGCGATGGTGTTCTCCACCGGCATGGCGAGAATCGCCGGATCGATGGGGATCGGCGATTCCGAGTGGCTTCTTTCCG